>CALWUW010000015.1 GCA_944384815.1 uncultured Clostridia bacterium | reverse complement strand
TGCCAACGAATAGTGGGTTCACAATTTTCACCTCCCCTCATGGAGAGTTCAGGCCAGCAGGCTTTGAGATACCCATGATAACCGGAGCATCTGCACCCTCGCTTATCAGAATCATTCCGGAGCAGGCCAATGCGATATCCCTCACTGCTGAAAGGGCGGCCTTGCCTCCGGCAAACAGCCAATGAGTCTGCAGCTAACTTCCGGCTCAGGGGAACAGACTAACTTACGAAGCAACCTTGTGGCTCAACTGGAGGTACATGAACTTGGCCCTGCTGTCCTACAGCTATTGTATCACGGGCATCTCATAGCCTGCTGATACCTGAAACTATTAACTTTGAAACTTATTATACGAGGAGGGATTGCTATGAAATCTGTATCTTCTTCCAAAAAAGAAGGCGTCTTTCAGGAGCTGACCCATCTGTACGGCCGGATCTGGATGATTTCCGCCTTGCTGACGATGCTTCTGGTTCCTGTTTCCATGTGTATCTATTTCGGCGCCTGGCCGGATCCCTTAAGCGTTTTGAAGGGGCTCTTGGGCGTAGCGCCTATTTATTGGGTAGTCTGTGCCATTGAAGTATTTACCTACGCTCCCATGCTGGGCAGCGGCGGGACCTATCTGGCGTTTGTCACCGGAAATATCACCAACCTGAAAGCACCGGCCGCCATTAACGCCATGGAAGCGGCCAAAGTAAAGCCCGGCAGCGAAGAGGGAGAAGTGATCTCCACCATCGCTATCGCCACCACCTCCATTGTCACCACTTTGATCCTGGCTCTGGGTGTTCTTCTGTTTACCCAGCTCACTCCCATTTTAGAGGCTCCCGCTTTAAAGCCTGCCTTTAAGATGATTTTGCCTGCATTGTTCGGCGGCCTAGGCGTCGTTTATGTGGCGAAAAACTGGAAGCTGGCTGTGGCCCCTCTTGTGGTAATGATCGCCCTGTTTGCGGCGGTTCCTTCTCTGGCGTCTTCCGTCAGCGTACTGGTTCCCGTAGGGGCTCTGATCGCCATTGGCGCCGCCCGTATTCTTTACAAAAAGGGGAAGGTGTAACATATGTTGGGATGGATCCTTGGCGGAGTCCTTCTGCTTTTGGCAGCTTTAGTGCTAGTAGTACTGCTGCGAACCCTTTTGTTTGTTCCCAAAGAAAAACCTGCTTCTTCCCAGGCTCCTGTGCCTGTGGATTATGAGAAGGCTGCCGAGCATTTGGCGCAGATGGTGCGTATCCCCACGGTTTCTTCCCGGGAAAAGTCTCTTTCTCAGGAGTCGGCATTTCTGGAATTTCAGCAGCTTCTTTCCACGCTGTATCCCCGGGTTTCCGCTGTCTGCTCCAGGGAGCGCATCGGCGAAACCGGGCTTTTATACCACTGGAAAGGGAAGAAATCCCAAAACCCTATGATTTTGATGGCGCACTACGACGTAGTGCCTCCGGGAGATCTTTCCTCCTGGAAGAAGCCTCCCTTCTCCGGCGAAATAGACGAGAACCAGGTGCTTTGGGGAAGAGGGACGCTGGATACCAAAGGCACCCTGTGCGGCATTTTGGAAGCGGCGGAAGCGCTGCTGGAATCCGGGTTTACTCCGGAGCAGGATGTCTACTTTTCCTTCTCCGGAGATGAAGAGATCATGGGCCCCAGCGCTCCGGCCATTGTGGAGACCCTGAAAAAACGCGGTATTCATCCCGCATGGGTTCTGGACGAAGGCGGTGCCATTGTAGAAGGGGCGTTCCCTGGGGTAAAGCAAAAAACCGCTGTAGTGGGAGTTTGCGAAAAAGGGCAGATGGATATTGAACTTTCCATTCTCAGCGCCGGCGGGCATACTTCCGCTCCTCCTGTAAAAACACCGGTGGCTTCTCTTTGCAAAGCCGTGTGCCGTTTGGAAAAGCACCCCTTTCCCGCCGTTCTTACCCCCGGAGCCAAGGAGATGTTTTTAACTTTGGGGAGATACTCTTCCTTTGGTCTCCGCCTGGTATTTGCCAATCTTTGGCTGTTTTTGCCTTTGCTGAAAAAAATCTGCAAAGCCGCCGGAGGAGAACTCAACGCTCTCATGCGAACCACCTGCTGCTTCACCCAGATGAAAGGAAGCCCGGCTCCCAACGCCATTCCCACCCAGGCCAGCGTTACAGCCAATCTCCGGATGATTCCCGGCGACACCATGGACCGCTGCGAGGCCTACATTCGGAAGGTGATCGGGGATTCTGACATCCATGTGCGCCGAATTCAGGGAAGCGATCCCTCCCCCTGCTCTCCTTCCCAGGGAGAAGCCTGGGATCGGGTTTGCTCCGCCATCCATTCCACCTGGCCGGAAGCCATTGCCGCCCCGTACATGATGGTAGCCTGCAGCGACTCCCGGCATTTCTGTGAGATCTGCCCCAATGTATTCCGCTTTTCCGCTATGGAGCTTTCCAAAGAGGAACGGAAAGAGATCCATGGTCTGAACGAACGGATCCCCAAAGAGAAAATCGGAAAAGCGGCTGAATTTTTTGCCAGGATCCTGCAAAACTGTTGATTTGGTTTCCCTGTCGCCCTTTTGACTTGTTCCCTTGATTGGCTAATTGACTGATCAACCGGTCAATCAGTCAACCCATTAACCTGTTGACCTGTTAACCTGTTGACCTGTTGAGCCGTTAACCAATTTTCTTAATATTTCCCAAATAGGAAGGAAGAATCTCTTTGCTTGTGTTTTGTTTTAAACGTTCCGCCGGCGCAGCGCTGCTTTTCGGCGCTTTGCTTTTGCTAATTTTGGTGGCCGGTTTCTTTTATCTGGGACCTTTCCTGACGCTTTTGTTGTTTTTCGCGGCGGAATTGGCAGCTACCTATACCGTGCGCAAAATCATACTGCAGGAATTTTCCAAACTCAGCCAACCGCTTTTTCTCCGCTGCGACCCGGAGCCCTATATCCTGGCCCACGAGAAATTGCTGCGCCGCCTTTCTTCTAAAAGCAAGCTGTACAACGCAGCCAGAAGCAATCTGGCTGTAGGATTTTATTCCGCAGGCGAAACCGAAAAGGGCATTGCTCTTTCCAAAAAGATTCTGGAAGATCCCAGAGTTAAACGGGATCCGTCTCTTCTACCTGTGGTTTACATGAATCTGTGCACCATGCTTTTGGTAGCCGGGCGGCCGGAAGAAGCGGAACCCATGTTTCAATCGGCCTATGAGTTTATTTTTCACACGCCGGCACAGTCCCCCCTTGGGCGAAAGCTTCGCAGCCAGATGAACCTTTTGGAATTGCGCAGAAGAGTCTTGACACACCAGTCCCAGAGATGTGAGGAAAGCCTGACGGCAAATCTGCAGCGGGCTTCTTCCCTTTACGAACGGGTACAGATCCAGTATCTGCTGTTTCTCTGCTACCAGCAGCAGGGTGAAACCGGACCCATGCTTTCCTGCCTGCGATATGTGGCGGAAAAAGGAAATCATTTGGAAATCGCTCGCCAGGCCCAAGCAATCCTGAACGATTTTTCATCGGAAGGCTGAAACTATCCTCTCTTTGTTACGGTACGGAAGGAGTTGCCGCTTTTTATGCGTTATTACTGCACACTGGGGCCCGCCTGTGAGACCCCTGAACTGCTGGCGGAATTGTTTCAAAAAGGCATTACGGGCGTTCGGCTGAATTTATCCCACGGCGGCCTTGCCGGAAGAGGCCACCAGCTTTCTGTTTTACAGGAAGCGGCCCGGATCAGCCAATACACCCCGGAAATTCTCATCGACCTGCAGGGGCCGGAACTTCGGGTGGGAACCTTGGACGCCCCTCTCTCCTTAACGGAAAACGATATGGTCCTTTTAGGGGGAGAATCTTTTCCGGTTCCTCCCATTCTCCTTTCATCCTTGGTCCCGAGAGATACGCTTTTGGTAGATGACGGACGTCTGCTGCTGGAAGCCTGCTCTCCCAAAGAGGAAGGCTGGCTTTGCCGCGTTCTTCGAGGAGGCATTCTCCGCTCCCGGAAAAGCATCGCAGTAACAGGCCGGGAGATCCCCACACCTACTTTGACGGAAGAAGATTTGGAAAATTTATCCTTGGCTCCCCGATGGGGCGTTACGGGAGTGATGCAGCCCTTTGTCCGGGGAGCGGAAGATCTCAAAATTCTTCGCCAGGCCCTGGACGAAAGAGGCGGATCCCAGATCCGCATTTTCGCCAAAATCGAAAATCTTTCCGGCGTCTCCAAGCTGGAAGAATTTCTTCCACTGGCAGATGAAATCGTGATTGCCAGAGGAGATTTGGGCAACTGCCAACCCCTTTGGCAGCTTCCGGCGCTGCAAAAGGAAATTGCACGGCGCTGCAAAAAGGCAGGAAAACCCTTTATGGTGGTAACCCAGATGCTGGCTTCTATGGAGCAGAACGCCGTGCCTACCCGGGCGGAAGTGTGCGATATTTTTAACGCGGTTTTAGACGGCGCTTCTTCCCTGATGCTCACAGGGGAAACCGCCGCGGGAAACTATCCGTTGGAGGCAGGGGAGTATCTGGTTCGCACCGCCCGGGAAGCTTTGGACTATATGGGAATGCACTCCATCTAACAAGAAATGGGTATAGCTGAATGGACATAGCTAAATTGTTAATAAAATAACAATTTTATTGACCCTCCCTTTTCCCTATACTATAATAGAAACAAGCCAAGAAGCCATTAAAATGTCGCCTTTGCAGAGCGGAAAAATCTCTTTCTCTGCGGGCTGAAAAGGAGTAATGGAGTATGGGTTATATAGAAGAATATGCAGCGAAGAAAACCACTGCGGAAGAAGCTGTAAAAAGGATCCGTTCCGGAGACTGGGTGGATTACGGATGGTGCACCGGTACGCCGGTGGACCTGGATCAGGCGCTGGCAAAGCGGATGCCTGAACTGGAGGATGTAGTGCTCCGGGGAGGTGTGCTACTTTGGGTACCCGCTGTTTTCCAGATTGAAAATCCCGCGGAGCATTTTGTCTGGAATTCCTGGCATATGTCCGGCGCGGACCGCAAACAAGCCGCTTCGGGGCTTGCCTACTACTGCCCCATTCGCTACTCGGAGCTTCCCCGGTATTATCGGGAAAACATTCGCCCGGCGGATGTGGCTATGTTCCAGGTAGCGCCCATGGATGAAGAGGGATACTTTAATTTCGGCCCCAACGCTTCCCACATGGCGGCTTTGTGTGAAACCAGCAAAACCGTGATCGTGGAAGTAAACCGCAATATGCCGGTTTGTCTGGGAAGAGGCGAGCACGCCGTGCACATTTCCCAGGTCTCGGCCATTGTGGAGGGAAGCAATCCACCTATCGGCCAGCTGAAAGCCGGCGCCGTAAACGAGGTGGATCACGCGGTGGCCCGGCAGATCGTAGAGGAAATCCCCAACGGCGCCTGCCTGCAGCTGGGAATCGGCGGTATGCCAAACGCAGTGGGCTCTTTGATCGCGCAAAGTGACCTTAAGGATCTGGGCGTACACACGGAAATGTATGTGGATGCGTTTGTAGATATTGCCCAGGCAGGTAAAATTACCGGCGCCCGGAAGAATATCGACACCGGCCTGCAAACCTATGCCTTTGGCGCCGGCACGCAGAAATTGTACGATTATATGCACAACAATCCCGGCTTGCTCAGCGCTCCGGTGGATTACACCAACGACGTGCGCACCATTTCCGCTATTGATTCCTTCATTTCCATCAACAACGCTGTAAACGTGGATATTTTCGGCCAGGTCAACGCGGAATCCTCCGGCGTAAAACCCATCAGCGGCGCTGGCGGCCAGCTGGATTTCGTGCTGGGCGCTTACCTTTCCAAAGGTGGAAAGAGCTTCATTTGCTGCTCCTCCACCTACACAACCCACACCGGAGAGCTGAAATCCCGGATCCTTCCCATTCTGGATCCCGGCTCCATTGTAACGGATACCCGGGCTAACATCCATTATCTGGTGACGGAATACGGAAAGGTGAACCTCAAAGGCCTTTCCACCTGGGAAAAAGCGGAAGCCATCATCTCCGTAGCTCATCCCCAATTCCGGGAGGAATTGATCCGCCAGGCGGAAAGCTTCCATATCTGGCGGCGCTCCAACCGCTGAGTTGCAACGCTTTGGAAAGAAGTTTCCCCATCAATTTCTTACACCATTTACCCATGGTGTTTCAATTTTCCGCAGATAAAAGGAGGAAAGAACATGCAATACACAACCCCAAAATTTCCCGTCCTGCTGCACGGAGGGGATTACAACCCGGATCAATGGCTGGATCGGCCGGACATTCTGGAACAGGACATCGCTCTGATGAAAGAAGCCGGATGCAATGCCTTTTCCCTGGGCATTTTCGCCTGGAGCAAGCTGGAACCGGAAGAAGGCGTCTACCAGCTGGACTGGCTGGAAACCATTATCCAGCGGCTGTATGAAAACGGGATCTACACCATTCTGGCTACGCCTTCCGGCGCACGTCCGGCCTGGATGGCGCAAAAATACCCGGAAGTACTGCGGGTAGAGCGGGACGGCCGCCGCATTTTGTTTTCCGACCGTCATAATCACTGCTACAGCTCCCCCATTTACCGGGAGAAAGTGCGGGGCATCAACACAGCCCTGGCCAAACGTTTTGCACACCATCCCGGCGTGATCCTCTGGCATATCTCCAACGAGTACGGCGGCTCCTGCTATTGCCCGCTCTGCCAGGAAAATTTCCGGAAATGGCTGCAGAAAAAATACGGCACGCTGGAAGCTTTGAACCAGGCTTACTGGTCTTCCTTCTGGAGCCACACCTATATGGATTGGAGCCAGATTTTCCCGCCTTTGGATAACGGCGAGCAAAGCATCCACAACCTGGTTTTGGACTGGAAGCGATTCTCTACGGAAATGACAGTAGACTTTATGAAAGCGGAAGTGGAGCCTCTCAAACAGGAAAACCCGGATATCCCCGTGACCACCAACATGATGGGCCTTTATGACGGCCTGAATTACTATAAGTTTAAAGACGTGTGCGATGTGATCTCCTGGGATAACTACCCTCTTTGGCACAGTGAAAACGAGGAGACCGTTCCCGCCCGGATCGCCATGACCCACGATGTGATGCGCTCTATTCATCCCGGCCGCCCCTGGATCCTGATGGAATCCTCCCCCAGCGCCACCAACTGGCAGCTGGTGTGCAAGCTGCGCCGTCCGGGAATGCACATGCTGGCTTCCATGCAGGCCGTTGCCCATGGCTCGGACAGCGTTCTCTACTTCCAGTGGAGAAAAGGCCGGGGAAGCTTCGAAAAATTCCACGGCGCTGTGGTGGATCATTACGGAAAAAGCGACACCCGCGTATTCCGGGACGTAGCTTCTGTGGGCCAGCGGCTGAAAAAGCTCACCTCCGAAATCTGCGCCACTACCTATACTTCCCCGGCGGCTATGATCTACGATATGGAGAACCGCTGGGCCATTGGTGAAATGCAAGGTCTGCACAACGGCCGCCAGGGCTATTTGGAAGATCTGATGACCATTTACCGTCCCTTCTTCCAAAACGGCGTAAATGTGGATATGCTGGATATGGAAAGCGATTTCACCGGTTATAAACTGGTGGTTGCCCCCATGCTCTATATGCTGCGAGGCGGCATCGCCGAAAAGCTCCGCCGCTTTGTGGAAAACGGAGGCACTTTAGTCGCCACCTATTGGAGCGGCATTGTGGATGAGAACGATCTTTGCTTCCTGGGCGGTATGCCGGGAGACGGCATGATGGAGCTTTGCGGCCTTCGTGCAGAAGAGATCGACGCTTTGTATCCCGGAGAAAGCAACACCATGCGGCTGCAGAAGCCTCTGCCGGGAATGAAAACCGAGTATACCACCGGGGACCTTTGCGATCTGGTGCACCTTTCCACGGCCCAGGCTCTGGGAACTTACGGGGAAGATTTTTATGCCGGAATGCCGGCTCTTACCGTAAATTCCTTTGGCAAAGGAAAGGTCTATTATGTGGCAGCCCGTATGGGAGAGGATTTTTACCAGGATTTCCTGGGCGCGCTGATCGGGGAGCTTTCCCTGCAGCCTTTCCCGGTTGCATTGCCTCATAAAGTGACTTTGAACACCAGGAAAAACCCGGAAACCGGCGTGGAATACTATTTCTTCCAGAATTTCAATGCCGGATCGGTTTCCCTGGCCCTTCCCAAGGAACTGAAAGATGTGGAAACGGGAGAAACACTTTCCGCTTTGCAGATGGAGGGGTACGGCGTTCGCATCCTCCGTTCCTGCTGAGGAAACCTTTCTGAAACCTTTCTGAACTTTTTCTCAAACCTTTTTGAAAATCATACTTAACACAAAAACCCGGCGTTCTTTTCAGAACGCCGGGTTTTTAAATCCTAGTTCAGCACAGCTTAACACAGTTTACCACAGGTTAATAGGAATAGATGGTTCCGTCCCCTCTGGGTTCCGTTCCGCCGCAAAGGGTATTATGGGGCGTACGCCAAATGATCTGCCCTCGTCCGGTAAGGCCATCCCCCGGGGAAATGATGCGAAGCCGATGCCCTTTTCTCTGGAGATCCTGGATCACCGCGTCGTTAAAGCCTTCCACTGCCGCCGCTTTTCCCTTTTCCCAGCAAAAGCGGGGAGCATCCAAAGCGGACTGGGGATTCATATGGAAATCCAATGTATTCATAATCACCTGCACATGCCCCTGGGGCTGCATAAATCCACCCATAACGCCGAAAGGTCCCACCGCTTCTCCGTCCTTGGTGAGGAATCCGGGAATAATGGTGTGATACGGGCGTTTACCGGGGGCGTACACGTTGGCGTGGCCTTCTTCCAGGGAGAAATTCACTCCCCGGTTCTGCAGGGAAATGCCGTATCCCGGCACACAAACGCCGGACCCAAATCCCATATAGTTGGACTGGATCATGGAGATCATGGTGCCGCTGCAATCCGCCGCGGCAAAATACACGGTTCCTCCGGAAGGAGGCGTTCCCGGGTGAGGATCCCGGGCCTGGGTTTTGGAAATCTCCTTCCGCCTTTCCGCGGCATAGGCTTCGCTCAGCAAATCTTCGGGAGATACCCGCATGCTGCTGGGATCGGAAACATACCGAGCAGCATCCGCAAAGGCCAGCTTCAAAGCTTCCAGCTGCAAATGCAGCGTTCTGGAAGTTCCGAATTCACTGGGGGCAAAGGAATACCCCTTGAGAAGGTTCAGGGCCATCAGCGCCACAATTCCCTGCCCGTTAGGAGGAAGCTCCCAAACGTCATAGCCTCTGTAATTCACCCGAAGCGGCTCTACCCAGGTGGGGGTATAGGAAGCAAAATCCTCTTTGGTAAAATAACCGCCGGTTTCTTTGGCAAAACGGCAAATGGCTTCCGCGATTTCGCCTTCATAAAAATCCCGGGCATTGCTTTCTCCAATGCGGCGCAGGGTTTTCCCATGGCCGGGGCTTCTGTAAATCTCTCCGGGCTGATAGGCCCGACCCTGGCAGCTGAAAAGCTCCACGAAGGGATCCGCCAAAGACCCCAGCTTTTCCTTATACATCCCGCACATTCTTTCCCAGCTGGCAACCGCATGCGCGGAAAGGGCGTGCCCATTTTCCGCCACATCAATGGCCGGTTCCATCAATTTGGAAAAAGGAAGCTTTCCGAAACGCCGGGAAAGCTCCGCCCAGCCTGCCGGCGCTCCGGGCACCGTTACAGCCTGCCAACCGTAAGGCGGAATGGAAGTTTCTCCGTTTCGGGTCAGTTGCTGATATGTAAGAGCGGCAGGAGAACACCCGGAAGAATTCATGCCGTAAAGCTTGTTCCCGCTCCACACAAGAGCAAAATTATCGCTTCCCAAGCCATTGGCTGCCGGCTCTACAATGGTGAGCACCGCTGCCATGGCAATGGCCGCATCCACCGCGTTGCCTCCCTGGTGCAGGATGGAAAGCCCGGCGTTGGACGCGGCGGGGTGTGTGGAAGAAACCATCCCTCGGGAAGCATAGTGCACCATTCTGCGGGAGGGAAACGGATATTGATAAGGGGAAAAATCAGGCGGCATACAAAATCCTCCTTTTTTTCTGGTTAGCCGACTGCGTATTGAAAGACTATGGAATCCTGTAAGCTTTTAAGGTCTGCGGAGCCGTGGGCTTGCTTGCAGGGGTTATGGTTGTGAAACTGTGAAACTGTGAGGCTGTGGGGCTGTGAGGCTATAAGGCTGTAGGACTGTAAGACTGTAAGACTGTAAGACCGTAAGACCGTAAGACTATGAAGCTATCGTCACTGGCTATCCTTTTTCCGTGAAGCATCTTCTTCCGAAGAACCGGACGGGGCGGGAGCAGCGGGAGCGGCGGACTTAAAAGCAAAAAATCTTTGCCCGAAGTAGTTTAAAATCACAAACAGGCCCATTCCCACCAACATGGCCACATTTTCCTGCAAATTCTGCGGCGCTCCGGAAAGGATCCAAAGAGCCAAAGGCTTTGCCGCTCCATACGCGCAAAGATAACATATGGTGATGCTCAGAATAAACTTCCAAACCACTTTGGAGCTTTTTTCCCGGTTTTGAAAGGTAAAATGTTTGTTCAAAAAAAAGCTCAGAATGCTTCCGAAAATATAGTTGGAAGCGGAGGAGATCCAATAATTCAGATGAAAAACGTTGTAAAATAAAAACATTACAGCCGTTCCGAAAAGAGTATTAAGGATTCCGATCAGCACAAATTTTAAAAAAGTCCAATCAAACCACTGGCGTATTTTATGCATTGCTTTTCCTCTTTTCCTAGGGCTTTGATTTTCCTGCTGGCCTCTCTGGCGCCTTTAAAGTATACCGTTTCTCACGGGAAATGGCAAGCTTTCCTTTCGGAACCGTAGCTGCAGACAAAAACGCTTTGCCGCCTTTTATGGGGCAAAGCGTTTTTGTCATTTACAAAGCTTTATTTTGTCTTCCTAAAGGATCTTCCCGGGATCACGCCGTTTTTTCCGATTTTCTCAGGCAAAGCAAGCCGCCGGCCAGAGAAACAGTCAACAGCACAAATGCGGCCATAGACCAGGAAGACTCACCTGTGGGGAAATTCTCTCCGTTTTGAGAGGAAGATTCAGATCCTGTGCCGGAAGAACCGGATTCAGAGGACTGAGAAGAGGAAGAAGACTCCGTGCCGGAACCGGAAGAACTGCTTTCCGGCTCTTCTTCTACCATAGAGATAGCAAACAGGGAGCCGGAATCGTTGGTGTAATACAACGTTCCGTCAGGTCCTGCGGACACGCTGGCCATGCAGTAATTCTGCAGCGCCTCTTCCGGCGTAAAGACTACGCTTACGCCTTCTTTACCCGCTTCCACTGCATACAAAGCGCCGGGTCTTGTATTGCTGGTGAAATAGGCAGCCACGGTTCCGTCTTCCTGAACAGCCACCAGCGGCGCCGATTTTACGTCCGCAGGAGCTTCATAACTCTGAAGAACTTTAAGGCTTTCGCTGTCCAAAATAGCAAAAACGCCCTTATAATTGGCATCCGAGCCGCCTACATAGATCTTTCCGCCGTACACAGCGGGAGTACAGGTGCTGTATGCGCCAAAGGAGGCCTGGGCATGGGCTCCGAAGGAACCGTCTGCCTGCATGGCTACCTTATGCACAGCGCCGTCCAGCGTGGTCACATACACGTTTCCGCCTTCATATACAGTGGTAGAACGGCATCCGGCGCCCAAATCCAGCTCCGCGATCTTGGCTCCGGTTTTCGCATTCAGGGAAACCAATTTTCCATCATCCCCGGCAAATACCAGCGCATCGCCTACACATACAGCGCCACCCCAATAGTAACCGGCCTGGGTATTCTCATACTTCCATACGGTGGTCCCCGTAGAAGCCTCGATGCACAGGTATGTTCCACCATAACTGGTCACAAAGTCTGCGCAAGCTGTACCTAAATACACATAGCCATCCTTATACGTCAGGCTGGCCATGGTTTGATGGGTATACTCCGTGCCTCCGGCCGCTGTATACAGCGGCAATTCTTCCGTTACCCAAAGGGTCTGCAGCGTATCTGCTGCCAGCGCCTGCACCCGTCCTCCAGGCAGCGGCACCAAGATCCGGCCGTCCCCATAAACAGGGCGGCAGGTAAATTCGATGGAAGCCGCCAAAGGAACCCGTTTCAGGCAATTTCCTTTCGCATCCAGCACCAGCAATTCGCTGCCTACGGCCACATACATATTGCCGTTTACAAAAATAGGATCGGAAACATTTTTGCTCCACTCAGAAGGCTGTTTCAAAGCAAAACTCCAGGCTTTCTGTGCCTGATCCTGGGTAAGAGGGGTGTTTCCCTGATAAACGGCAATGTTGTTTTCATTTCCCCGGAAGCTATTCCAGGAAGATGTGTAGGAGGGAAGAACCACGTCCGTATCGGCTACCACCTGGTCGCCTTCCACACGGGAATCGTCCGCCCAATTATCCACATACATCCAGAGAAGCTGATCGCCAGCCTGCAGCACATATTGGTCCGCTCCTACGCTGGCCATCTCTCCGTTGACGTAGTACATCCAGCCACTGGCGCTTCCGTTAGTTCCGGAAGCCAACCGGCAACCGCCGGGAGTGGTAATGGCGGAAATATACGGATCTCCTTCATACGCATACCCGTTCTCCGTCAGGATCTCTTTGAATACCTCCAGGGCAGTATCCCCTTCCTCAATGGTAAAGGGAACATCCTGAAGCCACACGGAATAGGCCGTGTGCCCCGAATCGCCATGCGCTGTATCGCCCACCAAAGTAAAGGTTCCGGCGGCTCCGGATGCTCCCCCTTCGGCGGATACGTTTACGGCAAAAACAGAAATAAGCAGTAAAACGGACAGCAAAGCCGATGCTGTTCTGCTAAAAAACCGTTTCATTTTACATTCTCCTTTAAATTTCCCGAAAATTTCTTCACCCGGGCTCTTCCCGGATGGTTGCGGGCTGACATTTTCCTCCCCCGCAGCTACTTCTGCGTTTTACCCTCCTCCCAAAATAAAAAGTGCTTTTCCAAACGGAAAAGCACACCAAAGCGTCACTGAACAGAGCGGCTCTTACAAACCACCCATACATCAGATCCATACTTTTGGCGGCACTCTTCCTTAGCCCAAGAGGTACGAACCAATCCAAATACGGCAGGTCTCCTGACTTATGAATCCCGACAGTTTGTGAAAAACTGCTCTCGCCAAAGCCCGCCTTCTCAGAAAACTCCAATGGCCATGGGCTTTTGCTCTTCAAATACAGTAATGGCGGTTGCGCCGGATTCCCACCGGCTTCCCTATTGATCTACTTTGCCTTGTTCCCAGGTACGTATTTCCCCTGTTTCCTGGTTCCTTGGCATTTCAAACCGTATTCTTCTCTACAGATCGCTTATTCACTTGCAACTTTGCATTGGAATCAACACAAATTTTGTCCTCAGCATACCACACTGATTTTTCTTTTGCAAGAGGGATGGTAAAAAACAGCATTCTTTTTTAAGAAAGCGCTTGGAAAAAACTTTTTACCCCATGAACGTTCAAAAGTATTGAAACCTGTAACCTGTAACCTAAAACACGTCTTTTTTATCCCTCTTTCTTCTCCGCTAAAAGAGAAGAAAGGTATTCCTCCGCAGAAAGGGACGCCTGAGCTCCGTCGGAAACTGCCGTGACCACCTGCCGAAGGGTTTTCTTCCGGACATCTCCCGCCGCAAACACGCCGGGAATAGCCGTCTTGCCGGAATCATCCGCTACAATATATCCTCCCGCATCCAATTCCAAAAGGCCACGAACCAGGCCGGAATTGGGAACATTTCCAATAGCCACAAACACACCTTGGCAGTCCAGACGAGAAATTTCACCGGTTTTTACGTGTTTCAGCTCCAAGCCTTCCACGGCATTTTCTCCCAAAATGGCCGTGGGAACGGTATCCCAGAGAAAATCCAGATTTTCGCAGGCGTGCAAAGGCTGGGTATAGGCCCGGGATGCACGAAGGGTATCCCGCCGGTGAATCAGCGTTACCTTCCGGCAAATACGGGAAAGATAGACCGCGTCCGCAGCTGCCGTATCGCCTCCTCCTATAATAGCCACCTCTTTATCCTTATAGAACATACCGTCACAGGTCGCGCAATAGGAAACGCCTCTGCCCCGCAAAGCCGTTTCCGATTCCAGACCCAATTCTCTGGGAGCTGCCCCCATGGCCAGGATCACACTTTTCCCCAAAACAACGCCCGCGCTGGTATGGATCTTTTTAACGTCCCCTTCCAGCTCCAGAGATTGTGCCTGGGCATACTGGAACACCGCGCCGAATCGTTTGGCGCCGGCACACATCTGGTCCGCCAATTCAAACCCGCCGATTCCTTCAGGGAACCCAGGGTAATTTTCCACTCGGTCCGTGGTTGCCATTTGCCCTCCGGGGGCAAGCGCTTCCAAAACCAAAACGGAAAGCCCCGCCCGGCCTGCATACAGAGCCGCCGTACAGCCGCAAGGCCCTGCTCCAATCACAACTACATCGTATACTTTTTCCTGCATGGGTAAATCCTCCATTTCCGCCAGCTAAGCGCTGTGTTCGTAAAAAACGCGTTTGTAAGAAACACGTATAGAATATCCGGGCACTGGGATTTCCATTCCAATAAAGGTCCCGCACGGACAAAAGAAATTTCTCTCCACTTCATGGTATACAAAAACGCGGAAAAAAACAAGTCTTTTTTGACGCCTGCTAAAAAGAAAAGGGGTTCCGGCCTTGCGGTCCGAACCCCTCATTGATTTGTTTTATACGAACTCTTCACTGCGGGACTGCATCTACAGCACTCTTGTCAACCAAAGTTTCTGTTTTTCTGCACTACACGCTTTCCCTTCCGCATTCCGTACCATCACATCCTGCTATGAATCGGAGCGTGCTCCCTGGTTCTCGTACCTCTCAGATCCAAGTTCTATGATTTCTGATTTCCTTTGCCTGTTCTATAAACAAGCGATCAAATCAGTACATTGGCTTTACCTCAGCAAAGTTTACATCCTCAAGAGACCGGATCCATATTCCATCTTCTTCTCGGTTCAAAACATATCCCTTCCGGAACTCACTTTTAAAAAAAGCTTAAACAGGAATCCAAAAAGATGTGTTATCCTTTTCTCTCTTGAAGCTCTCCGTTTCTACCATCTATTTCAAAACAGATCGTAATCTCTTACCCTGTCCTTTCATAAAAATGGCTTTACGAAAAACTTGTACTTGGGACTCATTCCTTTACTCTAAGATTGCGTAAGGCAATTTTTACCTTACCGGCTTCCTTATCCTGTTTCGCTGCTTTCACCAACGAAACATTTTGGAAGCTTTCCTTTTATTCAGCAGCTGCAGCCCAACAGACCGCCAACTGCTGAACGAAACTGCTCGCTGTCCATTGGACTCACCTCACATTCTTTTCATTCAGCGAAAGGGCTTTCTCCTGATCCCAATTCGTCTACAAATCCTCGTACACTCTATCAGCCTCTTCTTTTTGGAAACGCCTTCTGGCTTTCCAGCAAACGCCCTTTTCGCCGCCTGCTTAAGGCTTTTTTGGGGATCTTCTCTGAAGGTTTTCCCTCTCTTTTCTGTGTCTATACTATAGCATATCTTCATCTACATTGTCAATAGTTTTTATAAACTTTTTTTAATTTTTATTACTGTTTTTACCGAATTCTTATTTTTTCCCCTTTATACAGAGTATTCCCTCTAAAATAAGGAATACTTGCTGTGTTTCACCAATACCTATGGAAGAAAAAGGCGCAGAGCTAAGGTTCTGCCAAAAGGAGTATTCCTTCTCTTGTTTTTTTCCCGTCCTTATTGACTTTACAGCCTTAACCAGATACAATAACAGTAGATTCCGGAGCGGGATTTCTCCCCCTCCTAGAAACGCAAGGAGACAAAACGTATGAACGAAGAATTCAGCGCAGATCTGATCACTTTAATTGACGACGAAGGCCAGGAACACGAGTTTGAAATTCTGGATGTTATTGAAAACGATGAGGGTTGCTTCTATGCCCTTCTCCCCACCTTTGAGGATCCTCAGGAACAGCTGGAATCCGAAGGAATGTACTTTATTTTTGAAGCTATTGAAGAAAACGGCGAGCAGCAGCTGGCAGAAGTGGAAGACGAAGAATTGCTGGATCGTCTGGCGGCTGTTTTTGAGTCCCACTTCCAGGAACTGTATGATAGTGAGGACGAAGAAGATCCCGAAGAGCAGGAATAAGCTTTCCCCCTGCCCGGTTCGCGGACCTGTGCACAAATAACCCTACACTTTTTTAAACGGGGGCTCGTCTCCGGCGGCGGACTGCAGACCTCCCGGCTTTTGCCGGACGAAGGGAGCGGAAACCCGTTGGGAGGGCACCCACCTGTCTCTTGTAGGCAGGTTATTTTGGCACATTACGGCTGGGCGGGATTTTAAGACATGCAGCCGGTTGCTTCCGGAAAAGAAGCAGCCGGCTTTTTGTATTTCAGAAAAAAATCTTTTCACGGAATATGTTTTTCCCGTGGAAAATCATAGACACTTGCTTAAAAACCATGTATAATAGAGGACATAAGAGGCGGATTTTCCACGGAATTCCGCCGTTATCCTTGTAAAGGAGCGAAATACATGAACGATTACGTGATCTTTTCCGATTCTACTACGGATCTTTCTCCTGCTTTGATCCAGGAGATAGGGGTTGAAATCATTCCTCTTTCCTTTTTGCTGGGCGGAAAAGCATATCTCAATTATCCCGATGAGAGGGACCTAAGCAGTAAAGAATTTTACCGGCGGATCCGCCAGGGAGAATCCTCCACCACCAATCAGCTGAACAGTGTTCAGTTTGTAGAAGCCTTTGAGCCTGTTTTGCAAGCAGGAAAAGATGTATTTTATATGGCGTTTTCTTCCGGCCTTTCCGGCACATATAATAACGCCTGTATGGCAGCGGAAGAGCTTTCCGCTCAATATCCTCAGCAAAAGGTCATTGTGGTGGACACTTTGGCCGCTTCCATGGGCGAAGGGCTTTTGGTTTACCTGGCTGCCGAAAAGAAAAAGGAAGGGCTCTCCATCGAAGAGCTGAAAACCTGGGTGGAGACTCACCGGAACAAACTGGCTCACTGGTTTACCGTGGACGATCTGAATCATCTGAAACGGGGAGGAAGAGTCAGCGGAGCGGCGGCTTTCTTCGGAACCGTGCTGGGCATCAAGCCGGTTCTTCATGTGGATGATGAAGGTCACCTGATCCCCATGGAAAAAGTGCGGGGACGGCGGCAGTCTCTGGACGCTTTGGTGGCCCATATGAAAAAATCCGCCGAACATCCGGAAGGGCAGACCATTTGCATCAGCCACGGAGACGCCCAGGAAGACGCCCAATATGTGGCGGAAAAGATTCGGGAAGCATTCCCGGTTAAACAGATCTATATTCATACCATCGGCCCGGTGATCGGCGCCCATTCCGGCCCGGGAACCATTGCCTTGTTTTATTTGGCTAAAGATAAAAACTAACAGGCCCGGCATTTTGGGCCTGCAAAGAGGAGCATTTTATGTCCGATTTTAAAATTATTACGGATTCCACAACGGATCTTACGCCGGAACTTGTGGAGGAACTGGATGTACATGTGATCCCCATGGAATTTGTTTTCGGGGATGAAGTTTATCATAATTATCCCGACGCCCGGGAAATGTCCAGCCCGGAATTTTTCCGCCGGCTGAAAAACGGAGAAATCGCCAAAACCAATCAGATCAATACCGTCACTTTTCTGGAAACCTTCGAGCCGTACCTCCAGGAAGGAAAGGACGTGCTTTATATCGGCTTTTCTTCCGCCCTTTCCGGAACCTTTACCCGGGCTTTGGAAGCCATTGAGGAGCTGAAAAAGGCATACCCGGAACGGAAAATTCTGGCGGCGGATACCCTGGCTTATTCCATGGGCGAAGGGCTTCTGGTATATTACGCTGTGCAGGAAAAGAAAAAAGGCGCCTCCATTGAGCAGGTAGCCGCCTGGGTGAATCATCATCGGCATTTTCTTTCCCAGTATTTTACCGTAGACGACCTGTTCCATTTAAAACGGGGCGGCAGGCTCTCCGGCGCCGCCGCTTTAATGGGAACAGTGCTGGGCATCAAGCCTATTCTCAGCAGCGATAAAGACGGCCATTTGGTAGCCGTGGCAAAAGTCCGGGGTCGGAAGCAATCCCTGGATACCTTGGCCAAAAAAATGGCTGCCACCATTCAGGATCCGGAAGAACAAGTGGTGTTCGTGGTTCACAGCGATACCCCGGAAGATGCGAAATACCTGGTCCGCCAGATCAAGGACCGGGTAAAAGTCAAAAAGATCGTGGTCAATGACCTGGGTCCCATCCTGGGCACCCACACCGGCCCCGGGGGAACCGCCATTTTCTATATGGGAGAAAACTCGGAGAAAAACGCTCCTTCCATTTCCTGATTGGAACAAAGAAAAACAGAACAGCTCCTGCGCTTTGTGCTTTCACACCGGCGCTGGGGCTGTTTTTCTATATTGGGGCTTCTTACGGATTTCGTTTCCTTTGGTTTTGGCGATACCGCAAATATTCTTCCAGAATCAGCACAGCGGAAACGGTATCCACCAGCGCCTTGCGCTTTTTCCCCCGCTTATCCGCGGCGCTGAGGAAACCGTGAGCGGAAACGGTGGTCAGCCTTTCATCCCGCAATTCCACCGGAAGACCGGTAGCTTCCTGCAGCATTTGAGCAAACGCTCTTGCCCCTGCGGCGCTTTCGCCTTCGCTGCCGTCCATATTTCGGGGAAGCCCTACCACAATCGCCTGGCACTCCAACTCCTTGGCTTTCTGGGTCACTTTTTCCAGCCGCTTTTCCGGATTATACTCGGTAATTGTCCCCACAGGGGATGCCAGCCGTTCCTCCGGATCGCAAATTGCCAGGCCTGTCCGTGCTTTTCCCAGATCCACTGCTAAAATTTTCATTGGTTTTCCTTCCTTTGTGTATTTTCCGGCGCGCTCCACCAGCTTTGTCCGGCGAAACCCGAGGTTTCCGGAGAAAGGTGGGAGGCATCTCCCAGAACCGGCACAGAGATCTCTCCCTCCGGGGAGATCTCCAGCACACTCAGCGCTGTGTTATCCATCCAGGGGACTTCTCCGATTTTCTCCAAGGGAAGCCCCAACGCCCGGCAAAGAAGGTTCCGGATGGCACAGCCGTGGGAGCAGACCGCGATCCATTTGCTCCGGTATCGCTTCAAAAGGCCTTCCACGCCCTTCCAGGTCCGCTGATATACTTCTTCCATAGATTCTCCCCCCGGAGCCCGGAATTTCCAGGGTTCCTGATACCAAAGCCGGCTTTCTTCCGGAAATTTTTCCGGAAGCTCTTTCCAGGGGACCCCTTCAAATTCGCCGGCGTTGATCTCCGCAAAAAGGGGGTCGGTTTCCAGGGGAAGCCCATGATACCGGTTCAAAGCCTGCGCGGTTTTGACCGCTCGCTTCAACGGGCTGGAAACCAGCACCTCTATGGGCATATTCCGGCAGCGCAGCGCCAAAAGTTCCAGCTGCTTTTCCCCGTTTTCGCTGATGTCCGTATCGATCTGCCCCTGAAACACGCCCATGGTGTTACCTTGGGCTTCGCAATGCCGCACCAAAAGAATTCGGGTGTCTTCCGGCCTTTTAGGCGGGATAGCCGCATAGGAAGCCATATCCCCCCGGCAATTTTCCGCCTGGGCCTTTTCTTCCTGCCGCATATGGCGCATATTTCTCCCCCGTTTCATTTCTCCGCCGTTTTAAGGAACAGCTTCTTATATACATCCAGAGCCCGGTCTGCATCATATCCTCCGGGCACATTTCCGTAGTGCTTCAGCCCGGTAAACCGCGGCCGAAGGGCCTGGATCTCTTCTTCCGTCATGGAGATCCATCCGGTATCGCTGAGTTCTCCCGTCACCTGCCGGAACACTTCCCCGGAGCAGCCGCAAAGTTCCAGAACTTTGCCCGCTTTTTTCGGGGCTTTTTGAGAGACCCAGTCAAAAAATGCCGGCATAAACGTGGTGCAGGCTCTGCCGTGGGGAACCTGAAACTGCTCTGTCAGGAAATACCCGAAAGGATGGGGGAACGACGTTCCGTTGGAAGCCAAAACATATCCGGCCCACAAAGAGGCTTCATACAGCTCTCTGTGCATGGTTTCCGTCAGTTCTTCTCCCTTCCACAAAGCATACAAATGCTTCCACAAAACCGGGATGGCCATTTCCGCAAAACCATCTGTAATTTTGCTGCTTTTGGGAGAAAAATACCCCTCCACCGCATGGGACAGGGCGTCCAGGCCTGTACTTACCGTGGAGCTCCAGCTCATGGTATACGTATAGCGAGGATCTCCGAACGCCACGGCGGCAAACAAAGCAGGATGGGTGATGGAACGCTTTCTTCCGTCCGGACAAGTGAGGACCGATGTGGGGCTGACTTCACTTCCGGTGCCGCTGGTGGTCCCCACCAAAACAATGGGCAGAGGCTCTTTTTCCCACCGGCAGGCAAACAGTTCTTCCTGGGGAAGTTCCGGGTTCCCGGCCAATGCCGCCACAGCCTTGGCCGCGTCCATGGGGGATCCGCCGCCAATTCCCACTACAAAATCGGCGCCGCAAGCCTGAGCCATTCTTCCCGCTTCCCGGCAGCTTTCCAAAAGGGGATTTTCCCCAATAGCGTCATAGACCTGCCAGGAAATCCCCTGGGATTCCAAAGCATCCGTCACATTCTGAAAAGCGCCGCTGGCTTTGGCGGAATGCCGGCCTGTCACCAATAAACAGCTTTTTCCCAAAGCGGCAAATTGCTCCCTGTGAGAAGAGATGGCTCCCTCTCCTCCAATGAGTTTTACCGGTACATAAAAGGTATACATGTCGTTCTCCCTTACTTTCTCTACCATTCCGTTGTGATTTCACGGCAAGGCAGGCAGCAGGCATTTTTCGGCCGCCCTGCAGACCTGCAGGCCTGCAGGATCAGCGTCCGGGCAGTTCCGCCCTTCTTGTTTCCTGCCTCCTGTTTTCTGTTTCCTTACCCGTTCTCCTTAAAAAGGCGAAAGCGAACCTGATCCGCTCCCGCCTTTCTCTTTTTTACCAGGGCCGTACCTGCCCGGTGAGCTCCGTTACAGAGTGGAGCCCTTCTTTTTCCAAAAAGGCTTCCAGCCCTTCCAAAATCTTTATGGGCGCGTACGGATCCGTAAACAGAACCGTTCCGATCTGCAAAGCATCCGCGCCGGCCAGAAGCATTTCCACCGCATCCTGCCAGGTGGAGATCCCTCCCAGGCCCACCACCGGGATCTTCACCCGCTGGGCTGCCTGCCATACCATCCGCACCGCTACAGGAAAAACCGCCGGGCCGGACAGACCGCCGGTATTGTTGCGGATAATGGGGCGCCGGGTGCGAATATCAATGCGCATTCCCGTAAGGGTATTGATCAGGGAAATGGCGTCCGCTCCCGCTGCTTCCGCTGCGGCGGCAATTTCACCGATATCCGCCACGTTGGGAGAAAGCTTCACCATCAGCGGCTTTTTGCAATATTTCCGAACTTGGGCGGTGATGCTTTCCACACCCTGGCAGCTGGTGCCAAACTGCACGCCCCCTTGTTTTACATTGGGGCAGGAAATATTCATTTCCACCATATCCACAGAAGAATCCGAAAGCTTTTCTGCCATCGCGCAGTAATCCTCCGGAGTGTTCCCGGCAATATTGGCGATCACCGCCGTTCCCTGCTGCCGGAGCCAGGGCAGATCGTTTTCCAGAAAATGATCCACACCGGGATTTTGAAGTCCTACAGCATTCAGCATTCCTCCGGGGGTTTCCGCCACTCTGGGAGGCGGGTTTCCCGGCCGTTCCTTTAATGTAATTCCCTTACAGGAAATTCCTCCTAAAACCGAAAGGGGGTACAACTCCCCGTATTCACGGCCGAAGCCGAATGTGCCTGAAGCGGCAATCAGTGGGTTGGAAAGCTCCACCCCTGCCAAATTCACGCGAAGATCCGCCATTTTGTCTCCCCCTTACTCAAAGTCCACTTCCCGGGAATCAAACACAGGCCCATCCTTGCATACGTGCCCGTATTTCCATCCGGCAGGGTTTTCCTGGGTTTTCAGCTTGCAGGCACAGCCCAAACAGGCGCCTACCCCGCAGGCCATTCGCTCTTCCAGAGAGATCTGGCAGGGAATCCCCTTCTTTTCCGCCTGGGCCGCCAGAGCTTTCAGCATAGGCGTGGGGCCGCAGGCAAAAATCGCCTGGCAATCCTCCGGCAAAAACTGCGTTACAAGGCCGTGTTCTCCAGCGGAACCGTCATCTGTGGTCAGGATCAAACGGCAGCCTGCCTTTTGAAAGTCTTCCTGCAAAATCACAGCGTCCTTATTGCGGAAACCGGTAATCACCGTGGCCTGGGAACCAAACCGCCGGGCGGCTTCCAAAAGCGGCGGAACACCGATCCCGCCTCCTACAAAGCAGACCTTCCGGGAAAGATCCCCTAGGGAAAAGCCGTGGCCCAAAGGCGCCAGGATATTCCAGCTTTCTCCCACCTGGCTGTGGGAAAGGCGATCCGTCCCGTCTCCCCGCACCTGGAATACAAACCGCAGGGTGTCCTCCCCGATCTCACAAATGGAAATGGGGCGGCGCAGGGTTTTCCCTTCCACATAGATCTGGGCAAACTGCCCCGGCTGGGCAATGCGGGCCAGCTCCGTGCGGACGACTACGTCGTAAATATCTTCCGTCAGCTGCTTTTTGGAAAGGATCTGGCAGGACTGCACATCATATTTCTTCACGTTGGTTCCTCCCTTACAGCCGAATCTGCCCAATATGGGAGAGGATGTCCTCCCGCATACGCACCGCTTCCTCCGCCGCCGCTTTGGCGAAATCTTCTTCGGCAGCGCCGGTTTTATGCCAGGCACAGAGAATGGAGCGGGAAGCGTTTACAATAGCGCCCAAACCGTTGGAATCAAAGGCTTCCGCCACATCTTTGGCTCCGCCGCCCTGAGCTCCGTAACCGGGGACCAGGAAGAAGGTGGAGGGCAGCGCCCGGCGAAGCTCGCCCAGCTGCGCCGGATAGGTGGCGCCTACAACGGCGCCCACGCCGGAATAGCCGTATTTTCCCGGAAGCTCCTTGCCCCAGGCCTCACACCACTGGCCCATGGTGGCATAAACGGTTTTTCCGTTTTCCAGAATCTGATCCTGCAGTTCTCCGGAAGAGGGGTTGGAGGTTTTCACCAGCACAAACATACCCTTGTCCTGTTCCCGGCATACTTTCAACATGGGCACGATCCCGTCGGAACCCAAATAGCCGTTTACCGTCAACGCATCCCCGCCGAAGGCCTGCACTGCTTCTCCTTCCACATCGGTGGTTCCCACATGGGCGGCCGCATAGGCCTCCATGGTGGTGCCGATATCGTTCCGCTTTCCGTCGGTGATCACAAACATCCCCTTGGAACGGGCATAGGCGATGGTCTCTGCCAGAGTCTTTACGCCCTGCCAGCCGTACATCTCATAATAGGCCGCCTGGGGTTTTACAGCCGGCACAATGGGGCTCAGCGCGTCGATCAGCCCTTTATTATACTCCAAAATAGCCGCCGCAGCCGCTTCCAGGGTGTGCTCCCCCCACTGCTTTGCCGCTTTTTCCCGAATATAGCCGGGAATGTAGGAAAGCTTGGGATCCAAACCGGCCACGGTGGGGTTCTGCATTTTGGCAATTCGTTCAATCATTCTGTCCAGGGACATGGTCTGTACCTCCGTTATTCCGTTATTCTGTATATTCTTCAGTCGTTTCTAAGTCTTAAGCTTCGCCGGAAGCGTCTTTGAAAACGATTTTTCCCCGGCAAAGGGTATACTTTACTTTTCCAAACAGCGTGCGCCCTTTGAACACCGCGTTGCGGCTTTTGCCGTGAAGCTGCTCCGGGCACACCGTCCAGGCTTCCTCCGGATCAAACAGCACTACGTCCGCCGGAGCTCCCGGCGCAAGGGTCCCGGCGGGAATACCCAAAATCCCGGCGGGGGATGTGCTCATCAGCCGGATCACGTCCAGGAGAGAAAGGTGCCCCGGTTTCACCAAATAGGTGATGGCGGCGGCCAGAGAGGTCTCCATGCCGATGCTCCCGTTGGGGGCTTTTAAGAAATCCTCTTTCTCTTCCGGGGAATGGGGGGCATGGTCCGTAGCAATGGCCTGCAGCGTTCCGTCCTTCAGTCCCTGAATAATGGCCTGTACATCTTCCGTTTCCCGCAGGGGAGGGCTCATGCGAAAGTCTCCGTCCCGGGCTCTCAGCTCCTCATGGGTCAGGGCAAAATAGTGGGGCGCTGTTTCCCCGGTCACTTTCACTCCCCGCCGCCGGGCGTCCCGGATCATGGCCACGCTGCCTGCCGTGCTTACATGGCAGATATGCACCGGAACATGATAAGCCGCCGCCAGGGCGATCTCCCGGGCCGTGCAGCATTCCTCCGCCGCCGCAGGCACACCGGGAACCCCCAGTTCCCGGCTTACGCTGCCCTGATGCATTTTTCCTCCCTGGGAAAGGTAAAGGTCTTCACAGTGGGAAAGCACCGGCTTGTGTAAAGCGGCTGCCCTTTCCATAGCCTCTGCCATTTCCGCAGAGTTTACCACCGGCCTTCCGTCATTGCTGAAGGCCGCCGCGCCTGCCCGGGCCAGCTCTTCCAAATCGCAAAGGCCACCGTTATCCTCCAAACCTTTGGTGATGGCCGCCGCAGGATACACCCGGGCGTCCGCCTTTTCTCCCTGTTCCAGCACATAGGCGATGGTCTGGGGAGAATCCAAAGCCGGGCTGGTATTGGGCATACACACCAGGGACGTCACGCCCCCGGCCGCCGCCGCCCGGCATCCGGTGAAAATATCTTCCTTATAGGTGTATCCGGGGTCCCGCAGATGCACATGCAGGTCCACCAGCCCGGGGGCGGCGCAAAGCCCGTTCCCTTCCAAAACCAAAGCCTGGGGATCTTCTACTCCCGCTCCGGCTTCCAGGATCCTGCCTCCTTCCAAAAGGAGATTCCCCAGAACACCGTTTAGATTTTGAGACGGATCATAGATCCTGACATTTCGGATCAAAAGCTTTTCCATGCTTTCCCTCTTTTCCGGTTTCCCACGCCTTCCCTGCTGTTTTTCAAGGGAAGGTCATATCAGATTTAGTATACACTATTTTCTCTTTTCCGTAAATCCACAACCATAAAAATCCCAATTTTTCTCCCGGACAGAAGGCGCAAAAAGAAAAAGGAGCCCTTGGGGAAAGGGTTCCTTTTTCCCGGTCTCACCCAAAGCTGTTCCCTGGCGCCGGGAGCTTTCAGGATCGTCCGTTTTTCAACTAAATCTATTCCTATTGGTATAAAACATACAAAATATTACAATTTATAAAAAGAAGAACCACCATGTCAGGGCCAAAAGTTCCCGGGCCCAGCAAGCTGAAAAAATGTACCAGGGCGTTGGCGCGCATACTCCAAAGGCCGTCAGCCCCTGCTGCCTGGCCATTTGCTGTGCCCGAAACTGATGATACTCATCCGTCACCAGCACTACCGTCTGGCTTAAGCCTTCTTCTTCCAGAATTTCTTTGGTATACTGCAAATTTTCCCAGGTGGAAGAAGATCGTTCTTCCAGGAAAATCCGATCCGGTGAAATACCGGAAGCCACCAAAGCGGTTTGGATCGCTTTGGCTTCGGAGATCTCTTCCCCCTGGCCCTTTCCGCCGCTGGCCACCGCCTTTACCTCCGGGTGAGCTTTCAAGTACGCTTCCGCTGTTTGGATCCTCTGCTGCAGGTCCGCGCTGGGAACCGTCCCATTGACCTTGCTTCCTAAAATCACCACCGTGTGAGGCTCTTCCGGAGGCAGGGACTGCAAGGTGCCGGAAATCATGCAGCCGGATAAAAAAAGCACCCATCCCCCGCCCAGGCAGACCCCGCCGTAAAAAATCCTTCTGCACCATTTTTTCCCGGTTTCGCTCCAGGCTGGGGCAAACAAAGGTAAAAGCAGGCTTCCGGCCAAAAAACTTACGGATATCGCCATTCCCAAACTTCCGCCTATATTATAGACGCCGCAGACAAAGGGCGGCAAAAACCACAAAACTCCGCAGATCCCCAGAACCAGGCAAAGGATCCTTCCCGGCGTCATTGTTTGGGACATCGTTTGTGTCATGGTTTCTCTTTTTCCATTTTTCTTCTTTTCCATAGGATTTTCCTCTTTAATCTACAAACTTTTCGTATAATCATTCTACAAAAATACAAAAAGTAATCTTTTTCGTTTTCTTTTTCGGAATCTAACCGTACTTTACCCTATTTTTCGTCATTCTTAAAGAGATAAAAGAAGGAAAATCTTACAATTTTCTGAAGCTCTCAGACGCATTCTCCCAGCGGCCCAAGGGGAAAGCGATCATTCCTGGATCCGGACAGATACGCCATTGACCTCCACGCCTTCCTCGGCGCGGATCAAAATATACCGCACACCATCCAGGATACGGGTCTCCAGCAGATCCCTTCGCTGAGGATTCACCTGAATGGTCACATCCGGCGTGCGCACCTGGAACTGTTTCCTATCCACCAGATTCCCCGGAGATATCTGAGTGTCCTCACCGAATTCACGGGTGTAAGCTTCCTCAAAGACTTCCGCCTGTTCCTGGGGGACCCCGCAGGATTCCAGCACTGTGCGGACCGTTTCCTTGGAGAACGTAAGCGGTTCCGGATTTTTGCTTTCCTTATGTTCCTCCATCAGCTGGCAGATCTGCCCGTGGACGCTTTCCACCACCTGATAGCTGCAGTCTTCTCCCAAACTTTCCGCCAAAACTGACTGGAAGGTCTCCCGCTGAGTCTGCGCCGGCATGGGAGGCTCCAAATGAAACAGACTGCGGATCAGCTCCGGATGATTTTCCCCTGTGTTCCGGGTATAGTACAAAGTGCCGTAAAGATTGGCACAGCGGTCATCAAAAGCCGGGAACAAAAATCCCACTTCCGGAGGAGCCACCAGCCAATCCACACTGCGGTTATGAAACAGGCTTTGGGGAATATCAAAGCTCAGCGCAGGCTTGGTAGTCTTTACCGGGCACACGCTGCACAGAAAATAGGAAAACACTTCCGAAGAAGCATCCTCCTGCCGCTCTCCATCCTTGGAACGGTAAAACACATCATAGGTGTCCTGCGCCAGCAGGATCAGGTATTCCCCCTCCATGGAAAGGGACTCCGCCATCTGCTGAAACAGAGTCTCCACAGCGTCCTCGTCTTTCAGGGAAGAATCCCGCAGCGCCATCAGCAGCCGGTGTTCCGGGCTGTCCACCACCTGGGACGTCTGAAAGGAAAGATCCAGAAGATTTTTCCCTAATGTTCCGGATAAGGTCTTCTTTAAAAGCGCCAAAAGATTTTCCGCTTCTTCCCGGGGAGTGATCGCCAAAGACTGGGTAAACCGGGAAACGATCTCCCGCTGCTGGTTCACATAGCAGCCCCGAATTTCCCGAATATTGCTTTTCTCCGGACGAAACCGCCGCCGGATCTCCGATACTTCCTTTTCGTTCATGTTTTCGCCTGCTTTCTTGTATTCCTTAGAAAAGGCCCGCCACTTTTTCGATGCTTTTCAAAATCTTCCCCAGTATACCACATCTCTCAAAAAATCCGCAATTTAATTTTGGAGAAATCCGTCGTCCGTCTGTTTTGCAATGGTTTCATTTTTCCATGAAAAAAGCCGGCAGACTTTGTGTCTGCCGGCTTTTTATGGGCAAAAACTTTCAGGCTTTTTGCCTTAGTTATGGCAGGAATGATCCCCGCAGGTATGCTGGCCGCAGCCATGATCTCCGCAGCTGTGCCCGCCCTCTCCATGGGCATGCTCATGATGCTGGCAGCGCACAAAAGGATCATAAACCAGTTTGCCTTCCAGCAAATCTTTTACCGCTTTCTCCGTTTCACCGGAAGCTCCGCCATAAACCTGAATCCCGGCCTGGGCCAAAGCCTGCTGGGCTCCGCCGCCAATGCCGCCGCAAATCAGCGTGTCCACACCCTGGGCCGCCAAAAAGCCTGCCAAGGCGCCGTGCCCGCTTCCGGCCGCGTCCACCAAAGCTTCGCTGCGGATCTCTCCCTCTGTCACTTCATAGATCTTAAACTGCTGGGTATGGCCGAAATGCTGAAAAATACGCCCGCTTTCATACGTTACCGCTATTTTCATTTCTCCGATTCCTCCGCTTCCTGAAAATATGCCAAATGTGCCGAATGTTTCCCGCAATGCTTCTGGCAGCCTCCTGGGCAATGTTTTCCGAAGCGATTGCACACCACATATTCGCCCCCGGCGATCTCCAGCTTTTTCCCGTTGACCAAAGCGTCCGCTATTTTTCGGCGGGCCGAATCGTACATTCCCTGGACCGTAGTCCTGGAAACGCCCATCTGCTGGGCGCATTCCTCCTGGGTATATTCCTCCAGGTCCAAAAGCCGCACGGTTTCATATTCGTCCACCGCCAAACGAACGCATTCCGCTTCCCGGGGTTCCCCAGGGAAAAAACTTTGGTTTGCAGGCATATGGCAAACATATCGCTTTTTAAGAGGCCTTGGCATATGCGTCACCTCGTTTCCCACATATGTCCGTAATAAGTATGCACCAGTTTCCGACATATGTCAATATCTTTTTTAGAAGTCGGAAGGAATTTCCTGTATTCCTTTGGCTCTGCGCCCCTATGTTACTGTTACAGTGTTACGGTGTGGCAGTGTTGCGGTGCTCCTGTGCTCCGTGTTCCTGTGCTGCGGGATGTTCAGGCGCAGCCGCTCACTTTCAGCCGCTGCCTTTGGGCATACGGCCTCCACTTTATCCCTTCTGCTGCTTCAGCTCCCGGATTTCTTCCATCCACAGCGCCGCGCTGGCGTCGCTGGGCATCCGCCAATCTCCACGGGGAGAAAGAGTCACGCTTCCCACTTTCGGGCCGTCCGGCAGGCAGGAGCGCTTAAACTGCTGGGCAAAGAAACGCCGGAAGAAAGTTTCCAGCCATTTTCCGATCACCTGGGAGTCGTACTGTCCCGCAAAGGCCTTTTCCGCCAACCGGAAAATCTTGCCCGGTCCAAATCCAAAGCGCAGCAGATAATAGAGGAAAAAGTCGTGAAGCTCATAGGGCCCCACAATATCCTCGGTTTTCTGGGAAATTTCACCGTTCACCGGAGGAAGAAGCTCCGGGCTCACCGGCGTATCCAAAATATCTTCCAGCACGTTCCCCAATTCGCCGCCGGTCTCCTGGGCCACATACCGCACCAAATGGCGCACCAGCGTTTTGGGAATGGAGCTGTTGACGCCATACATACTCATATGGTCTCCGTTATAGGTAGCCCATCCCAAGGCCAGCTCAGAAAGATCTCCGGTTCCCACTACCATGCTGCCTGTCTGGTTTGCCAGATCCATCAAAATTTGGGTGCGTTCCCGAGCCTGGGCGTTTTCATAGGTCACATCCTGCACCTGGGGGTCATGGCCGATATCCCGGAAATGCTGCTCCACCGCGGCGCCAATGGGGATCTCCCGGAAGCAGGCGCCCAAAAGCTCCGAAAGGCGCTGGGCGTTGCTTTTGGTTCGGGACGTGGTCCCGAACCCGGGCATGGACACCGCCAGGATTCCTTCCGGGGAAAGCCCTTCCTCGGCAAAGGCCCGGGCAGCCACCAACAGCGCCAAGGTGGAATCCAACCCGCCGGAAACCCCGATGACCACATTTTTGCAACCCGTATGTTTCAGCCGGGTGCCTAATCCCTGCGCCTGGATCGTCAGGATCTGCCGGCAGCGTCCCGCCAGGTTTTCCTTTTCCTGAGGGACAAAGGGCAGCGGGGAAATCTGGCGCTGCAACTGCTTCTTTTCCTCCGCTTCTTCCGGCAAAGCAAAGTAGATCTTCCGGGCTTTTCCTCCGGATTTCCATGTGTTGGTCCTTCTGCGTTCCAGCTGCATACGCTGCAGGTCCACGTCCGCCGTTAAAAAAGGAGCCGTGGAAAAGGCCGGGATCTCGCCCAGCACCGTGCCGTTTTCCGCAATCAGGTCATGACCGGAAAACACCAGATCCGTAGTGGATTCTCCCCGGCCGGCATCGGCATACACATATCCGCACAGCAGCCGGGCAGACTGCATGGCCACCAGCTGCCGGCGATATTCCGCTTTTCCTACCACTTCATCGCTGGCGGAAAGATTCAAAAGAAGAGTCGCCCCTGCGGCAGCCAGGTTGGTTCCCGGGGGAACCATGGTCCAAAGATCCTCGCAGATCTCCACACCCACCGCACAATCCGGAATGGTGGTGCAACAAAACAGCAAATCGTTCCCCAAGGGAACCGTTTTCCCGCAAAACGTCACTTCCAACTCTGTATCCGGAGCGGGAGAAAAATGACGGGCCTCGTAAAACTCATTATAGTTGGGCAAATATGTTTTTGCCGCCAGGCCCAGAAGCTCTCCCCGGCAAAAAACCGCCGCGCAGTTATAGAGCTGGCCTCCCGCCGCCACAGGAACACCTACAGCCGCCAGCACCGGCAGCTCCGCCGTATCCCGGATCAGCTGCTCCAGCGCCCTTTCCGCTCCTTTAAGCAGCGTTTCTCCCCGGAACAGATCTCCGCAGGTATAGCCGGTAAGACAAAGCTCCGGAAACACCACTACACTGGCCCCTGCCTGGGCCGTCTGGCGCAGAGCCTGCCCAATGGACTCCCGGTTTCCCTGACAATCCCCCGGCCGTATAACCGGGGACGTGCAAGCGCATCGAATAAATCCGTCTTTCATACACTACCTCCCGAAAAGGGCTCGCTTTGGCCGGGCAAAGCAGCTTTTCTTCCCTTTTGATCTTTTTTCCGCAAGGAACCGGCAAAAAACACACCTACAACAATGCAGGAATAATACGTGATCAATCTCCAAAGCAGCATAGCCTGCTGCAAAACATCTTCCTGGAAAAACAATCGGAACACACCCAAAAAGCTTCCTTCCGCCGCTCCCGCCGCACCGGGCAAAGGCGTACAGGCGGAGAGCATGGTCACCACACACTGAGAAGAAATCATGTCCACCACGGGAAATCCCGGATGGGAAAAAGCCTTATAGAGAAAAAACGGAACCGAAAACACCAGAAGCTGCTGCAAAACCGTCCATCCGTAAACCTGGAAGCTGGTTTTGTGGTCCTTGTGCATGGTCCGGTTGGCTTCCAAATAAAACTCCAGCTGCCGGTTCACCGTTTCTTCCACCTTTTCCGGGGAACGAACCAAACGAATTTTGGTAAGCACCCGCAAAAACCAGTGGATCAATCCAGTGGTGACTTTCCGGTTGTGGGTAAAAAAGAACAAAAGCACAATGGCTGCGGATTGGTAAGCAAACGCCACGCAGGCCAGCGTAAAGATCCCCGGAATATTTTCGCTGAAAAAACCGCCTTCCAGCAGCAGTATCCCTGCGGAAAGAACTACTAACGTAGTTTGATAGACCAGAAATTTCTGCGCCAAAGCGGAAACAGCTCGTCCGGAAGGGACCCCCTGACGGGTCAGCGCCAAAAACTGCATAGGCTGCCCGGCCACCGCAAACGGCGTCACAGCGCCGAAATACAGCCCGGTCATCACCGCTTGAAACGTCTTCCAAAACGAACAGGGATCCTTCCCCGCTGAGCGAAGCAACAATTGCAAAATGCGGGTCTCCACCATCCAGCTTCCCGCTGTACAAAACAGACTGCCCAGCAGCCAAAGCAGGCTCAAACCGGGCAGACTTTTCAAAAGCAGCATTAAATTGTTGCCGGAAACACAAAAGTAAACCAGCATTCCCACGGTGACGGCAAACAGCGCCGCCTGAAAAAATACGGATTTGCTCCGGCCAAATTTCATACAAACAACAGCTCCTAGCGGATATAATCTTCCTCCAGAAGTTCCGGGGAACCAGGCTCCCGAACAAAATCCGGGAATTCATGGCTGTAATGCACCGGCCGGAAGGAATCCCCTGCACAATACTCAATTCCTTTTGCCAATGCTTTCAAATTGCGAAGCAGCCCCTTGGTTGTTTTATGTTCCCGATGCATCCTGTAAAGATACGACCGGCAACAGGTGAACGTTTTCTGCGCTAAAAACCAATAACTGCGGCGATAGGTTTTGAACTCTCCGCTTTCTTCCAGAGAAGTTCGAACCATGGCAATGGAACGGAGGAAGTCATTTACTTTTTTCGCGTTCATAGTCGCCAACGTGCTGGCCTTATGCTTATTGTAATAATACAAAGGCTCGTTGGTAATAGCAACTCGATCCGCACACGCAAATACCCGATTTAAAACTGCCAGGTCTTCAAAGCACATTTTGGGAAACTGCACGCCGCTTTCCACAAACAAAGAGCGCTTATAAATCTTATTCCAAAGCAAACTTTGCAGGGAACAGTCGTGAAGGAGCCGTTTAATGGCTTGCTTTCTGGTATATACTCCTTTGCAGCGGAAAGGATACTGGATCAGAAAATCCCATTCCACAAACCGGAAGTAATACGAACAGCAGGCAATATCCGCCTGATTTTCCGTACAAAGCTCATACAGCCTCTGCAAATAGGAAGGCGCCACAAAATCATCGCTGTCCACAAAGCAGAGATATTCTCCTCTGGCTTGCTCCATTGCCTTGTTTCTGGCACTGGAAACGCCGCCGTTTTTCTGATCCAAAACCACAAGATTGCTGTATTCCGCCTCGAACCGCCGCAAAATCTCCAAGCTCCCGTCGGTGGAACCATCGTTTACGGCAATTACCTCAAAGTCCCGGAAAGTCTGTTCCATCAGGGATGAAAGGCATTTGCCCAAATATTTTTCCACGTTATACACGGGAATAATCACACTAATCTTGGGAGTTTTTTCCATTCTCAGAAGTCCTTTCTAAAGCACAGTCTATTTTCAACTATGCTCCAACGCCGCGGGCCCCTTTCGGAACTCCGCGGCAAATGGTTTCTTGTATCGTATTATCAGATACAGTATACATCAATTTTCTTCTGTTGTGGAGGGGTTTTCTGAAATTTCTGAAGAAATTTCAGAGGAAATTTCTGGGCTGGAAGATTCCGGAGTGGAAGACTGGGAAGACTCCGGCTGCGAAGAAGAAGGCTGAGACGAAGAAGAGGACGAAGAGGAGGAAGAAGACGACGAAGACGAAGAGGAAGAAGAGGAAGAACCGCTCTCTACAATAGGCACTCCGTTTTCATCCAACTTTGTACCGGGGCCGTAGGAATAGTAGGCTCCGCTGGCCGGATAGTAAGAAGAGGGCAAATTTTCCCGCTTTACTTCCTGGCCGTCCTTAAAATATACTCTCCATGCGCTGGCCCGGTATCCGGTTCTTCCGTTGGAATCCAAGCGCACCTGGCCTTTTTTCAGTGTGTTATCCACAGCGTAGCTCTTTGTGTTTCTGGCAGGGAGAACTTCCGTGGTTTTGGAATAAACCTTAATGGTATCGTAAGAAGGATCCTGCCAGCCATACACCGCCACCCAGCATACATTTCCTTTCATGCCGGACAGGAAGTACATGGGATATTCGGTATGATTCCGGAATTTCAGGTCCGTTGTGGGATAGCTGATCGTGGAATCCTGACCCAGCGGGCAATAGGTAGACGGAATGCTGTGATTGCTCCGCTCCACAATTTCTATGCCTGCCCGAAGGATGGCGCCGTATACCGTGGTGGAGGACTGGCAGATTCCGCCGCCGTAAGAAGCCACGAAACGGCCGTTCAAGATCGCATTGGCCGGAAGATATCCTTCCGCCTTGCCGCAGGGGCCAATAACGCCCAGATACGAACAAACTTCTCCGGGCTGCACCACGGTTCCGTTAAACGTATCCAAAGCTCTTCCCATGTTAAAGCGGGAATTGTATGCCGCGGTAGCCACCGTTTCATAATACCCGATCTGCTTCAGATTGGGCCGCAGTTCTTCTGCCGTAACTTCCACGGGAATTTCTTTTACAGGAATTTCTTCCACGGCCGGTTTCTTTTCCTGCAGATCCTTTTGGATTGTTGCCAGCAAAGCCTCTTGCTGCACGGTGATGCCGGGGGTTCCTTCCGAAACCTGGAAGGCTTTTGTTTCTGCGTTAAACCCTTCCACCTGGGCATTTTTCATTTCCGTGTCCAGCTCTTTGGCGATCTCCGCAACTTTTTGTGTCAAAATATTTTCTCCTAGGGTATAGCTGATCTCAAATTCCACAGGGGCTTCCTGCAGGGCAATGACGGTTCTGTACCGTTCCTCACGGTCTCCTTCCCGCCCGTAAGCCATAGCCTCTTCCAAAACCTTTTCGGAAGTGAAAGAAATCCCCAGTTCCTGGGCATCAAAACTCCAGGTTTTCTCTCCGTAGGTAAGCTCCAACCGGCAAAAATCCCGGACTTCTTCCTCATACTCTTTTACAAGGCTTTCCCGGACTTCTTCCAGGGTTTTGCCGCCTACGTCCTGCCCGTTAATGCGAATTCCTTTATAAAACGTATCCGTGTCCAGCAAGGCCGCTATTTCTTGCTCATGGGCATTTCGAATTTCCGCTTCCTGCACAGAGCGCACCACAAAATAAGCCGTTACCGCTAAAGCAATGATTACAACCGCAGAAATCACAGCAATCCAGACGGTTTTTTTCCGGTTTTTTCCAGAGTTGGATGAAATGTTTTCAAATTCTTGGCTCGACGGTCTGTATTTTGCCATGTCCCTACCTCCATCCTTTTTCTATACTATTTTCCATATCGCGTCACACCATACAGAAAACGCATTTTCCGTGTACATCATATCCTTTTTTCTTTATAAAGTAAAGTTACAGGTTTATAATATTCTATTTATGAATTTACCATTTTGCGCACTTATGCTATAATAACTCCAAAGAAATCCCGACGCTTCACCGGAAATGGGGTTTCCCTCTATTTTTGCACAGCCGCAAGGCAGGAGGTGCCAAAGATGAAACTGGTTATTTTTTCCGCAGCCACCGGCGGCGGACATATGCGGGCCGCTCACACTTTAGAGCAATACATTCACCAATCTTCTCCGGAGGATCAGGTAACGGTTATCGATACGTTAAAGCTTATCAACGGCTTTGTGGACACCGTATGCTGTGACGGATATTACTTTATGGTCCGGCATACCCCCGGCCTTTTTGGTTTTCTTTACACCCGTACCAACCGTAAGACCCCCATGTTCAATATGATGTCCGGCCTTACACGGCAGTTCAGCAAGAAGCTTCTGAAAACCCTGGAAGAGGAACAGCCGGATGCCGTGCTTTCCACCCATCCCTTTGCCACGGAGATGCTGTCCGTGCTGAAAGAGAAAGGGGTCCTAAAAACCCCTTTGCTTTGTCTCATGACGGACTACGGTCCTCATAAAGCCTGGATCGCTCCCAATGTGGACGCCTACATCACAGCCAACGGGGATATGACTGCGCCTATGGTAGAAATGGGAGCCCCGGAAGAAAAGATCTTTCCTTTCGGCATTCCCGTAGGAGAAGCTTTTTTTGCGCCAGGTGACAAGCCCTCCCTTCTTCGGGAATTTAACTTCACGCCCCATCTTCCCACCGTTCTGTTTATGGCCGGCAGCTTCGGCGTCAACAATATTTTAGGGATCTACCGCCAGCTGGTGCAGATCCCCGAAAACTTCCAAATCGTCGTGATCACCGGGCGAAACCAAAAGCTTTATGACGCTTTCCAAAAAGAAATCAAAGGAAGCCCCAAGGATACCCGGCTTTTCTATTTTACAGACCGTGTGGCTGACTTTATGCATATGAGCGACCTTTTGATCACCAAGCCCGGCGGGCTTACGGTTTCGGAAGCGCTGGCCGCCGGGATCCCCATGGCTGTATTTGACGCCATTCCCGGGCAGGAGGAAGACAACGCCAATTTCCTGATCCGCCACGGCATGGCCATTCCGCTAAAATCATCCCAGGATTGTGCCGCCCAAATCCGCCCCCTACTGACCAATCCGGAAAAGCTTCGGGAAATGGCGGAAAACTGCCGCGCCTTTGATCGTTCCGCCTCCTGTCGGAACATTCTGGAAACCATTCGGAGGCTTCTCCGGGAAGCGCCGAACCAAGCGGATACGCCTGAACTGTAAAAGTTCTGAAATCGCCTGAAAATCTCAAAAATGCACCTGGGTGTTGTGGGTATTTTATGGGCCCAGGTATTTTCATAAAGCACATTTCGTCTTAAAAAAGCCCGGGGATCGGAAGGAAAAACCTTCCGATCCCTGGGCTTTTTCTGCTTTTACCGGATATTTTTATCTCCTTATTTCCTTATTCAAAACATACCGGCGCAAATCCGGCGCCTCCTGTGAAAATATACTTTTCCTGCCAAGGGCGCTTTTATACGGTCCGTCCAAAACCAGGCGCTTCTCCCTGCTTAAAATTTTCTTCCGGCTTTTTCCGGAAATCCGCTGCGCTTACCGCTTCCGAAAAAGATCCACAGCAGAGAAACAAGACCCATCAGCACGGGATAAAACAAAAAGGGAAGAAGCTGATAAGGGGTCAATCCCAAAGCGCTTGCCCCTGCGCAAGCATACAAGATTTGGGCTCCGTAAGGCAGGATCCCTTGCCACACGGAAGTGAAAATATCCAATAGAGACGCCGTCCGTTTGGCGGGGACCCCATACTGCTGGGAAATATCCTTGGCGATAGGGCCTGCCATAACAATGGCCACCGTGTTATTGGCCGTGGAAATGTCCATCAGCGAACTCAGCAAAGCAATGCCCAGCTGAGCGCCTCTGGGGCTTTTGATCCGCTTCCCAATGGCATGCAGGATCCAATCCATTCCTCCGTTGAGTTTCACAAGCCCGATAATACCGGCAACCAAAATAGAGATCACCGTAATATCGTACATCCCCATAATGCCTCCGGAACCATCCGCTCCTTTGGCCATTACGGAAAACAAGTCTTCCGGGCGGATAGACTGGGTGATAAGACCGGCTGCCAAAGAAAGCACCGTCCCTAATCCCAGCACAAAAAATACATTCAAACCACTCATGGCGCCCACCAGCACCACCAGATACGGCACCACCTGGATCAAATTGTAATCCAGATCGCCTTGGACGGCATACTGAGAATGGTTGGCCAAAACCAGGAACAACACCAATGTAACCACTGCCGCCGGCCAAACAATACGGATGTTTTCCCTAAATTTATCCTTCATATCGCAGCCTTGGGTTCTGGTGGCTGCAATGGTGGTATCGGAGATCACGGAAAGGTTATCGCCGAACATGGCTCCGCAAACCACGGCTCCTACACACATTGCCCCCGGGATCCCTGTTTTTTGGCTCAGCTCCACCGCGATGGGCGTCAATGCGGCAATGGTTCCCACGGAAGTTCCCATGGCGGTGGAAATAAAGCAGCCAATGACAAAGAGCCCCGCCACCGCTACCTGGGGCGGAAGAACAGAAAGCCCGAAATTCACCGTGCTGGTAACACCCCCGGCAGCCTGGGCCGCTCCGGAAAAAGCGCCGGCCAGCACAAAAATCAGGCACATTACCATGACATTTTCATCCCCCATGCTTCGGGTTGCCGCTTCCATCTTTTGGGAAAACGGCAGCTTTCTGTTTTGCAGAAAAGCCACCATCAGCGCCACTAAAAACGCCGCTACTGCCGGCATGGCGTAAAAATCTTTCAGCCACACGCCGCCGCCTAAAAATAAAAGTAAAAAGACGCCCACGGGCAAAAGCCCTGAGAGCTTACCGGAAGACGCCTGCCCGGCTTCTTTCCCTTCCCGGCTTATTTTTTCCATATTGGTCCCTCCTCAAGCAAAATTTCCCCACCTTGTCCGCAACGGTTTTCTACAGTATACCAGAAAAAACGAAAAAGAACAGTTATTTCCCCTGGAATCCTGTTTCTTTGAAAAAAGGCGCCGGCCCTGTCATGGGGCCCAGGGAAATCGAATAAAATACACATTCCTCTGGATCCGCAAAATTCCTTCCTCCTGCATCCGAAACAATTCCCGGGATAACGCGCTCCGATTGACACAGAGAAATTCCGCCAGCTCCGTGCGGTTCAAAGGCGAAGCCACCCCTTCTCCGGATTGTGTCTTAGCCAATTTGTAAAAATACAGATAAATTCTCTCCCGCAGGGAACGGCGGGAAAGCAGGTTTAATTTTTCCAGTAAAATATGGTTCTGGAGCATGGCCACCTTAACAAAATTTTGCAGCAAAACCGCCCCCCACGCACTTCCTTCTTTTGTGGACACCGTAAAGCGGGGATACGGAATAAACAAAAACGTGCAGGGGGTAATGGCCCGGCAGCTGAATTCACTGCCCCCGGGGGCCGGATATAAAAGGCTCACTCCCCAAGGGTCTTCACGGCTGACTTCGGAATACAGATAGATTTTTCCCAGAAAATCTTCTTTCTCCATAAACGCTCTTCCGGAAAGCAACAGGCCCAATGTATGAACAGGGGTCCCCTGCAAAACAATGTACTCCCCTTTTCGAAAACTTCGGGTGTACGCCTCCATTTGCAGCAGCAAAGAAGAAACATCTTTTTCTGGGATTCCGGCAAACAATCTGTGGGTCCACATATACTGCCTCCGCAAAATATCTAAAAATTCAAAGGATCCTTTTACAAATATTTATTATAGCATAGCACACGATTGTTGCCATGGCAACTTTTTTTATGGCCGCCGGGTGATACACTAGCCTAGAAATAAATGATGTAGACAGAGGCAGGGATTACGATTATGGAAACAATTGAAATTTTCAAGGATTTGGCGATCATTATCGTTGCCGCCAAATGCTTTGGCCTGCTGGCAGGAAAACTTCACGCTCCCCAAGTGGTAGGAGAGATCATTGCCGGCTTGATCATCGGCCCCAGCGTCTTGGGCTTGGTGGCACAAAATGACTTTTTGACCCGCATGGCGGAGATCGGCGTGGTGCTCCTAATGTTCCTGGCCGGTTTGGAAACGGACATTCGGGATCTTCTGAAAACGGGACCCATCGCGTTTTTGGTTGCCTGTGCCGGTGTGTTTCTCCCTCTGGTTATGGGATCTGTGCTTTACGGCTGCTTTTACGGCTGGGATGCCGTGGGAACGGACGGATTTTACCGCGCTGTCTTTATCGGCACCATTATGACCGCTACCTCCGTAAGCATCACGGTACAATCCCTTCGGGAATTGGGGCATCTGAAAGGAAAAGTGGGAACCACCATTGTCAGCGCGGCCATTATAGACGATGTTATCGGCATTATCGTGCTGACCTTTGTAATCGGCTTTAAGAACCCCGATTCTCAGCCTGGAATGGTAATCGTCAACACCCTTCTGTTCTTTGTGATTAGCGCGGTACTGGGCATTGTATTCTACTTCTTCTTCAAATTTATGAGCAACCGGTATCCTCATCATCGCCGTACCCCCATCTATGGGCTGGCTCTTTGCTTCCTGCTCTCCTATATGGCGGAGAAATTTTTCGGCATTGCCGATATCACCGGTGCTTATCTGGCCGGTATTATCCTGTGCAGCGTGCAGGATTCCAAATACATTGCCAGAAAGATGGATGTCAGCTCTTACATGCTGTTCGGCCCAGTGTTTTTTGCCAGCATTGGTCTGAAAACCACCATTGACGGCCTGACGCCGGAGATCCTGCTGTTTTCTCTTTGCTTTATTCTGGTGGCCCTGGTGGGCAAGATCATTGGCTGCGGACTGGTGGCGAAACTCTGCCGGTTCAGCAATAAGGATTCCCTGAAGGTCGGCATAGGAATGATGACCCGAGGCGAAGTGGCTTTGATCGTTTCTCAGAAAGGTTTGGCTGTGGGAATGATGGATCCGGTGTACTTTACCTCTGTGATCCTGCTGATCATGGTTTCCTCCATTGCCACGCCTATTCTGCTGAAGATCCTCTATCGGGGCGAAACGCCCAGCGATACGCCGGACACGAAAGCCCCTGAGGTCCTGACGCCGGAAAGTGCTCAAGCGTAAATCTGTTAGGTTTTCTTTTCTGTATCTTCTGACGTTCTTCGATGAGAGAGCGCCATTTTTCCTAAACGTTCAGCCTGTATCCGCTTTATAGCGAATACAGGCTGTTTTTTCTTAGTTCCCCGTGTGTAGGTATGCGGTAAGCGTGCTTCTTTTTCAACCTGATTCGGCTTGCGCCCGCCTTACCATTTGAGATGTGTGCCGCTTGCGGTTTACGGTTTGCCTGGGGTGATGCCTGCTTATTTGCCGCTACCGCTGACTGTCTTACTGTTTTACTGTTTTACGGCTTTGTCGCTTTTCTGCTTATCACTTTACTGATTTTCTGCTTGCCTTTTTTGCTTCCTGCTTATCACTTGTCACGTATCACTTGTCATTTATCATTCATGGCAGTGCTTTTCATTAGGAACCTCTTTAAAATTCCGCAGTTGTGCAGTCCCTCTCTCCCCTCTTCCCGCAAGCTTTTACCATTTCCTGCTTTCCTAAAGCTTTCCTAAAAGGCTGTCTTTCTACGCTCTCCTACGCTTCCTTCCGATTTTCCACAGATACTTTTCTAAAAAAAATAGATCCCTCTCTAAGGAAACCCACTTTCCATAGAGAGGGATCTTGCTCTTTGTTTTGCCTTTTACTTTCTTCTTTATTCCGCCGTATCCGGCCAGAACAACCGGAATGTGCTGCCGGAGCCTTCCACGCTTTCCAGAGAGATCTCCGCCCCCAGGTAGGCCGCTCCATGTTTAACGATGGACAGTCCCAATCCTGTACCGCCGATCTCCTTGGAGTGGCTTTTATCCACCCGGTAAAACCGCTCAAAGATCCGGTCCCGCTGGGAAGCCGGAATTCCGATCCCCGTATCCGTAACCAACACTTCCGTGCCTTTTTCCGTTTCTTTTACGCTCAGGGTCACGCTTCCGCCCGGCCGGTTATACTTGACGGCATTATCGCACAGATTAAAGAGAATCTCCTCCAAAATAGAGGGCACGCTGACCAGCTCCGCCTGGCCGCCTTCCAAATGCAGCGTTACATCCGCTTTTTCCGCTTCACTTTGCAGGCGTTCCAAAATTTCCTGGCCCATCCGGTACAAATTCACCGTTTCCTTTTCATAGGGAATGCAGCCTTCATCCAGTTGGGAAATTTTGATCACGTCGTTCACTAGGGTAATCAGACGCTGCGCTTCCGTAAAGATCCGGTCTCCAATGCGCTCCACATCCTGGGTTTTCACCAAACCGTCACGAAGGATCTCCGCAAAGCCGGAGATAGAAGTCAGCGGCGTTTTCAGCTCATGGGAAACATTGGCCGTAAACTCCCTGCGCAGATCTTCCCGGCAGGTTTTCTCGGTGATGTCCAAAAGAAGAAGAACAGCTCCCGTAACTTCCTTTTCCCGGAAGACGGGATTAACGATCAGCCGGCAAACCTTTCCTCCCAGGGGAATGGAAAGGATCTCGTGATTGCCCTGAAGCACAGTTTCCACCGCTTTTCGGAATGGTTCGCTGCGATTCAGCGCCAGGACACTTTGGGGGTCCGGCAAGCGCTTGCCCCCCAGAAGCCGCAGGGCGCTGGAATTGCAGGAAAGCAATTCCGTTTTGGAGTCGATTACCAAAAGGCCTTCTTCCATATTTTCCGTGATCAAAGCAAACTGTTCCTGCCGCCTTTTGGCTTCCAAAAGCTGCTCCCGGATGGTGCGTTTCTGATGAAGGATCTTGGTGAGAAGGGGAGCCACTTCATCATATGCCTCCGTGGTTTCCGGATGATCCAAATCCATGCGGTTGATAGGCTCCACGATCTTTTTAGAGGCTTTGGAAGCCACCAGCCCCGCCACCACCAACAGCACTACAATCACGCAGGCAATAGGCTGCAGCAAACCGTACAAAATAGAGAGCACGCTATACTGTGTGCTGGAAACCCGAAGAACGGTGTTATCCTTCAGCCGCAGCGCATAATAAACCGTTTGCTCCGACAAGGTATCGGACTGCCGGGAATCCTTTCCGGATCCGTATTTTAAAGCATCCTGAAATTCCTTCCGGTCCTTGTGATTTTCCATAGAACCTACAGAAGCCCGGTTATCATACAGCACGGTCCCATCTTCCTGGATCAGGGTAATGCGTTCCTGCTGCCCGGTTAAAGCCTCCAAAACTTCGGCTCCGCCGTTTTCCACGGCCACAGCCAGGTATCTGGCTTCTTTCTCCAGCTCCTTTTCCAGCTGACCGCTGAAATGGCCGTATAACACGCCCACCACCAGAGCCATGCCCAGCGCAACCACCAACGCGCTCACGCCTACAATGGCGGAAAAAATCCGTTTTGTCATGCGCCTTCCCTCTCTGTTCTTCTCAATTTATAGCCAATGCCCCGCACGGTCTCAATGGCGTCTCCGGCCGCACCTAATTTTTGCCGCAGTGTACGGATATGCACATCCACCGTACGGCTTTCTCCTCCGAAGGAATAGCCCCAAATGCGGTCCAGAAGCTGAGAGCGGGTAAAAACCGTTTCCGGATCCGATAAAAAGAGACAAAGCAGCTCAAATTCCTTCAAAGTCAGCGTAACGGTTTCTCCGTTTACTTTTACGATATGCTGCGCCGGGCAGACATACAAATCCCCTAAGCGGTATTCCAGCAAGGGAGATTCCTCCGTCCGTCGCAAAAGCGCCCGGATTCGGGAAAGCAGCTCCATCATGCGGAAAGGCTTGGGAATATAATCGTCCGCGCCGCTGTCCAGACCCAAAACCGTATCGTACTCGCTTCCTTTGGCCGTCAGCAGGATCACAGGAAGTTTCTGGGTTCCCGGATCCGACCGAAGCCGTTTTAAAATGCTCAGCCCATCTTCCTCCGGCAGCATAATGTCCAGAAGAACCAGAGCGGGTTTTTCTTTTTTCATTGCTTCCCAAAAGGCGGAAGGCTGGGCGAATCCTTCCGCTTCCATTCCCTGGCTGTTTAATGTATATGTCACCAATTCCCGGATGCTTCCGTCGTCTTCCACCAGGTAGATTCGGCGCCCCATGGCATTCACCTCATTTTTTTCTTTTCCTGTATTGTATCACAAATCCGGATGATGTTCATTGCTTTTATGCACGCCGGTGATGGAATACTGCACCCATTCCGCCACATTCACTGCGTGATCCCCGATCCGCTCCAGATACTTGGCCGCCATCAGAAGATCCATGGATACCTTTGCGTCCACGTCCTGCCGGCGGATCTGCTCTATGATCTCTTCCTTTATCTGGTCAAACAAGGCATCCACGGCGTCATCCTCTTCGATCACCTTTTCCGCCAGAGCCAGATCGGAACGGACGAAAGCTTCCACGCTGTCCGTAACCATTCCCACAGCCGCCCGGGCCATGTCCACGATCTTCACCCGTCCGCTGAGATTTTTCTGCACGATATACGGCGCCAGTTCCGCAATGTCCGCCGCCTGATCGCCGATTCGCTCCATATCGGAGATCATTTTCATGGCGGCGGAAATGCGCCGCAGATCCCCGGCAACCGGCTGCTGATGCAGCAAAAGCCGCAGGCAAAGGGATTCGATCTCCTTTTCCTTTTCGTCGATCTCCGCGTCAGTGGAAAACACCTGGCGCTGAAGCTCCTTTTCCTCTTTTTGCAGGCACTGGGCTGCCGCAGAGATGGCCGTCTCGCAAAGAGCACCCATTTTTATGATTTCCACATGCAGCTGCTCCAGCTGTTCATCAAAGCGATTTCTCATTATCCGAACCTCCCGGTAATATAATCTTCCGTGCGCTTATCCTTGGGCATGGAGAACATCTGGTCCGTCTTGCCGAATTCCACCATCTCTCCTACCAGGAAAAAGGCGGTATAATCGGAAATACGGGCGGCCTGCTGCATATTGTGGGTCACAATAGCCACGGTATACTTTTCTTTCAGCTCCGCCATCAGTTCCTCAATCTTCATGGTGGAAATAGGATCCAGCGCAGAAGTGGGTTCATCCATCAAAAGGATCTCCGGCTCCACAGCCAAAGCCCGGGCGATGCAAAGCCGCTGCTGCTGGCCGCCGGAAAGCCCCAAAGCCGACTTCTTCAGCCGATCTTTCACTTCATCCCAGATGGCCGCTCCCTTCAGGCTTTTTTCCACGATCTCATCCAGCTGCACACGTTTGCGGATCCCGTGAAGCCGGGGGCCGTAAGCGATATTATCGTAAATGCTCATAGGGAAGGGATTGGGGCTTTGGAAAACCATGCCCACCTTTTTCCGCAAAAGCGTCACGTCCACTTCCTTGGCGTAAATGTCCTCACCGTCCAAAATCACCTGGCCGGAAATTTTTACATTGGGCACCAGATCATTCATACGGTTCAGAGTCTTTAAAAAGGTGGATTTTCCGCATCCGCTGGGTCCGATAAAGGCGGTGATCTGATTTTCCTTTATGTCCAGGCTGATTCCTTTCAGCGCGTGATTGTCCCCGTAATACAAATGCAGATCCCGGGAATATAATTTACTTTCCATATTCTCTCTCCTATTTCTGATACTTTTTTTCCAGCCGGCGGCTGATATAGCGGGTCACTAAATTCAGCAGCAAAACGATCAGCATCAATACGGCGGCGATCCCAAATCCCACGTCGTTTTTTCCCTGGGAGTAGGAATACCGGTAAAGTTCCACAGACAAAGTGCCGCCGGAGCTCATCAGCTGTTCAAACAGATTTCCCCGGGGCATATAAATGGCGGCGCCTCCCGCCACAAGGATCAAAGCAGCGGATTCTCCCACAATACGCCCCACCGCCAGGATCACGGAAGTAACCAAACCGGGCAGGGATGCGGGAAGAAGAATAGTGCGGATGGTATACCATTTAGCGGCGCCCAAGCCCGCGGCGCCTTCCCGGTAACTTTTGGGGACCGCCTTCAGCGCTTCCTGCATGGTTCGGATAATAGTGGGAAGCACCATCAGCGTCAGGGTCAATGCGCCGGAAACCAGGGAAACCTTCAGATTCAGCGCCGTGCAGAAAAACACGTAACCGAAAACACCGAAAATAATGGAAGGAATTCCGGCCAGGGTCTCCGTTGTAAACTCGATCACACGGATCAGCCGCTTGTTTTTCGCGTACTCATTGAGATAAACCGCTCCTCCCACGCCAATGGGCACGGAGATCAGCAAAGAAAGAAGAATGATGTAAGAAGTATTGATCAACGCAGGAAGAATTCCCTCCGTATGTTCAATGGGGTTGGGCGCCGATGTGAGAAATTGCGGCGTCAGCATAGGCAGACCTTCCCATAAAATGTATCCCACAAAGTAGAGAACCATGCAAAGAATGGCCGCGGAGAAAAAGTAAATCAAGGCATACAAAATCATATCTCCGGGACGACGACGTTTTTTCATCAGAGACCCGGACGAACCTTCTGTTTTGGCTGTCTTCATTCCGCTTTCCCTCCTTTTTTCAGGATCCCATTTAAGGTAAAGTTGATAATCATAATAAACACAAACAGAACCAATCCTACTCCAAACAGAGCTTCTCTGTGAATGCCGCTGGAATAGGCCCATTCAAAAGGAATGCTGACTGTAAGCAGCCGCACCGGTTTCAAAAGTTCCGGCATGATTACCGCGTTTCCTGCTACCATCATCACCGCCATGGTCTCGCCGATGGCGCGCCCGGTTCCCAGCACCATTCCGGCTACGATGCCGCTTCTGGCCGCCGGAAGCACTGCCCGGAAAATGCTCTGGATCTTGGAAGCTCCCAATCCCATGGACGCTTCGTAATAAGAAGCGGGAACTGCCCGCAAAGCGGTTTCACTGACGCTGATAATGGTGGGAAGGATCATGATCACCAACACGATAATGGCGGACAGCAGACATCCTCCTGTAGGCATGGACAGGCTTTCCTGCAGCCGGAAAATCAGGGGCACGATCAAAATGGCTCCCAAAAGGCCGTACACCACCGAGGGGATTCCGGAAAGCAAGTCCACCATAGGACGAACGATTCCCGCCAGACGTTTCTGGGCAATATGGGAAAGGAACACAGCCGTGAGCACGCCGATGGGAACCGCGATCAGCACTGCCGCCAATGTTGCCACAACAGAGGCCAGAATCATAGGAAGGATCCCAAACACTTCATTTTCAGGATCCCAATCGGTTCCCAAAAGGAACTCCGCCGGGCCGATTTTGAAAATCGCCGGGCCGCCGGATAAAAGCATATACAGGGAGATAAAAATTACGCTGATCACAGCGATCAATCCGCAGACAAAAAAGATCATACCCATGATTCGTTCAGCCATGGCCTTGGTATGGGCTTTTCCGTGCACGGAGGAAGTTTGGGAATTTCCCGTTGTCCGCACTATGTTTTCCACCTTTCTATCGCCGGACTCTGTCTCTTTGCAGACGCCGCAGAAGAGCCCGGCCCTATGTTTCCTGCAAAAGTTCCCGGCATGCGGAAAACCCGGACAAGCGCTGCATGCCCGAGTTTCCGTTTATGTCATGGGAAAGTTTCAGAAAGGATCCTTATTTCACGGTTACCAGGGCGTTATCCGCAACCAGCTGCTGACCTTCGTCGCTGAGGATGAAGTCGATAAACGCCTGAGCCGCAGCGGAGAGTTCCGCGTCCTCTTTGGTTACCAGCAGGAAGGAACGCTGGAGTTTGTAGCTGCTGTCTTTCAGAGCTTCAGTGCTGATAGCTACGCCTTCATACTTCACAGCCTTCACCATTTCTTCGTCCAGATCGGAGAAGGACATATAGCCGATGGCGTTGGCGTTCTGGGAAACCGCCGTCTGAACAGCGCCGGTGTCTTTGCACTCGGAAGCGGTGGAAACGATCTCTTCAATGCCTACGATCTCGGTGAAAGCGCTGCGGGTGCCGGAGCCGGGCTCACGGGTGATAACCGTAATGGGAGCATCGGCGCCGCCTACTTCGCTCCAGTTGGTGATCTCGCCGGTGTAAATCTTCAGGATCTGCTCCTGAGTCAGGTTTTCTACGGTGTTGTCCGGATGGATAACAACTGCGATGCCGTCCACTGCGTAGGGAGTTCCTACCAAGCCGGCCTCTTTCTCTTCGTCCTTCAGATCACGGCTGGAATGGCCGATCTCATACTTGCCGTCGATTACGCCCTGGATTCCGTCTCCGGAACCGTTCATTTCGTAGTTCACGGTTACGCCCTGGTTGTTCCCCTGGAACTGATAGATCAAAGCGTTCATTACCTTTTCTACGGAAGTGGAACCGCCGGTCTTTACAATGCCGCTGATTTCTTCATTCTTGGATTCCTCTGCCTGAGAAGAGCTTCCGGAAGAAGTGGTGCCGGACGCTGCGGAAGAGGTTCCTCCGTTGTTGCTGCAGGCTACTGCGCCGCACAGCATCAAGCCAGCCAAAAGCACAGCCAATACTTTTTTCATAATGTGATAACTCCTTTACATCTCGTTTTCTTTTGTTCTGTAGTGAGTATACGGTTTTTGTGTTAAATCTAAAATCCGGCCAATGTTAAACCTGTGTAAAGTGTTTTTTCTGTGTTTTCCGTATTTTACAAATCTTACATATACAGAAAAAGGGCCGGTTCTTCTGTTAAAAACAAAAGAACCGGCCCCGGATATTTACTTTTCACCACTGGCTTTTCTTATACATTGTTACGCCGTTACGCTGTTACACTATGGTTTTTCATCTTTCCGCCAACAGGGCTCTCACCTGTTAATCCATGTTTTTCGCAAGGCTCATGGCCAGCTGCTCCCATTTTACCAACGTATCCGGACGATAACTAACGGTGCTGATATCTTTCAGCACCAGTTCAAAGGGCGTATTGTTTTTCCGGCAGGCACGGATGCTGTTTTCCAGATCTTTGCGGATCACATCAAAATCCGGATTGGGCCCTGCCACAAAAGCCGGATTAGGTTTGACCGAAGCCACATAGCGGTTTCCTATAACTTCCGCCGCCACATTTACGTCCGCCCAGGGAGAAATGGAGATCTTCCGCAAATGAGGGATCTCTTCCAGGATCTTGATCTTACGGTCCAAAGGCTCGCAGCAGCCATAGTATACCAAGCCGAAAGGCTCCATGGCCTTTTTCATATAAGCAATGTCAAACTCCTGGTGCATCGCCGGGGAAACCGTGGAGAGAATCTGTGCCAGCCCTCTTCCCCACACGTTTTTCAGTTTCACGTGCTGCCGGTCCATGGGTTCACTGGCCAGATCCTGGGACAAAGCCGGGGTTTCATGGATATACAGAGCATCCCCGTCCAAAAGGTTCATTTCTTCATACTGCCGCATTTCTGAAAGGAAAAGATCCGTCAGCTTCTGGACCAGCGCGTGCATCAGCTCCGGTTCATCCAGCATCCGCAGCAGCATGGTGTCAATATCCATCAGCTGGGAAATGGTATCCCAGTTGGTGCAACCCAAGCCGTAGCCGGTGGCGGCGCCCCGAATCTTCACCGGCAGCAGATCCGCCGCCAAATCCGCCAGGCGGTAAAAATCCTCCATGGTACCTGCTTCGTCATAGGAGATCACCGGCGGGTGAAGCTTTTCCAGATCTTCTTCTCTCTGGATCAGATTCTGGTATTTATGAGAAACGATCCCGTTTTTCTGGTCCGTTACCCGGATTTCTTCCTGGATCTCCACGCCAATCCCCGTGGAATGGATCTTCTTATCCACCCAGAGATAGGGTGCGATCATCATATCCCCGGGGAAATACCGGTTCTGGAACAATGTCCGCCGGAGCATTTCTTCCAAAGGGTGCCAGTACGGATCCTGACACTGCAGTGTAAGCTCTCCGTTTTCATTTAACTCATGCCAGGGAATTTCTCCCAATAAAACCGCCGGCCGGCTGGATTTCAGATCGTTAACATTCCGCCCTACCTCCATAGCTTCCCGATTACGGGGAGCGTTGGCCGCTTCCGCGTACCGGCAGATCAGTTCCCGCAAAATCTCTCTGTCTTTCACCTGCAGACCTCCTCCCAAAAGCGCAAATTTTTTCTCTTCACAGTTTATTCTAACCGGATCAAAACGCCTGAATCAGAGGCATCCTCTTTTTGCTCTTTCGCTTTTCTGCTCTTTTACCCTTAGAAGAACATTCCCTCCGTGTATTTCTCCATAAAAAGAGGATTGGAGGATAGCTCCACCGTATGGGCCTGGCGGGCGATGTCCCGGCAAATTTCCATTTCCTCCCGGGAAAGAAGCAAACGGCAGGCGCCGGCAAGAGCCGCGTTGCCTACTACGTGGACTCGCGGCACCAATTTTTCCGGGATCAGCCCGATCCTGCCTGCGTTCTCCACATTCAGATAGCTTCCAAATCCCCCGGCGATGCAAAGCTCACCTATTTGCTCCGGAGAAAGCTGCCGAGTTTCCATCAGCGTTTCCAACCCAGCGCAAATGGCGCTTTTAGCCAGCTGGATCATGCGGACGTCTTTTTGCGTCAGCCCCACAGGAGGAAGGATCTCCTCCCGCTCCTCTTCCATATATCCGGTTTCATCCAGCCGTTCCAGCTCCAAAAGGCAGGCCACCGCATCAATTACGCCGCTGCCGCAGATTCCTATAGGCTCCCCGTCACCGATCACGTGGGCTTTCATTCCCCCCGGTTCCTGCTGAGAAAGGGACACATGGTCCACGGCTCCTTCCCGGCCTCCCATGCCCATGGAAAGCCCTGCGCCTTCAAAGGCAGGGCCGGCCGCTGTGGAGCAGCAAAACAGCTCCCCCTTATGCCATAGAGCCATTTCGCCGTTTGTGCCAATATCCACCAGAAGCTTTGTGTCTTCTCCGCTGCAAAGCCCGCTGGAAAGCAAAGCGGTGGTAATATCCGCGCCTACAAACGCAGAGATGCAGGGAGGAAGATACACCCTGGCCTTTGGGCAGGGCAGCTCCAGATCCTCTCCGGAAACCGTCTCTCCAAACAGCCGGTCCGCCTGAAAGGGCGCGTGGGAAAAAGGCTCCGGGCAGCTTTCCGTTAAAAAGTACAGCATGGCTGTATTTCCGGTGATCACCACAGCGTCTATCTCTTCCGGCAAAATGCCTGCTTCTGCGGCCATTTCCTTCAGCAAAGCGGAAATATCCTGCCGGATGGAATCCGCCAGCTCTCCGGCATAACCGGCCAGGGATTTTTCGATCCGGGAGATCACGTCCGCCCCCATCCGGTTCTGCCGGTTTAAGGCAGACGCCTGGGCCAGCATACCTTCTTTGCCATACAGCCGGGCAGCCAACGTGGTGGTGCCCACATCCACCGCCGCGCCGTAACGGGAAAACAGCGGCGTTCCCTCCACCGGCCGCTCCTGGCCGGACCCCTGGATCTGGGAAGCGGAATCTTTTCGGGATTCCACCCGGCAATCTCCCAGGATCCGGGTCTGGCACGCCAAGCGGATGCCGGATTCCAGCTCTTTCCGGGAAAGATGCTTTTTCTCTTCCTCTCCCGGAGGGGTCAATTCTCCCTGCACCCGAACCCGGCATTTACCGCAGCGTCCCTGGCCGGCGCAAGGCATCTCCAAAGCGCTTTTCCCATACAGCGCCTGGGAAAGCAATATTCCTTCCGGAACCTGGAAGGTGGTTTCTCCTATGGTTAATCTGGCCATGGTCTCACTCCGTCAAAAGCACAGCTCCGAAATACGTCACCGTATCCGGGCCATTGATGTATTTCATCCCGCAGGACGCGGCCAACTCCGAAACGTTCACGCCGTAGGTCTCCAAAGAAGCCATGGCCAGTTCCGGATGGCGGCAGGGTTTATTTTCCCGCTTGGCGCATACCGGGCAAACCCGGCATCCTCCCGCTCCCAAATGCAGTTTCCGAGAAAAAGGCATCTGGGAAAACGCGTCAAAAATCTTGCGGGCCAGCTGGTTATGACGGCCTCCGGCCTCCATCATTCCCTCAAAATCGTAACTATCCTCCAATGTGCCGATGGTTTGATAGACAATAGCATACTGAAACTGCTTGGCTTCTTGAATCAGCTCATGGATATCACCCACATCCGGGGGGCACATCCAGCATTTGCCGTAATTCCCACAGGCATTGGCTTTGCACATTTCGCGGAAATAGGGGTCAAAGGTAATTTTTTCCACCGGAATCCATCCGGCATGGTTGGCTCCCATTTCCTCAATTTGTTTCGTAAGCTCTGTCAAACGATCTTCAATCATTGCAAACTCCTCCTTTTTGGCAGGACCATCCGGTCTCTTCCAAAAGTTTTTGGGCTTTTTCCAGAGAATAGCCTCTGTTTTCTTCGGTGTTCCTTTCCGTATCCCGGGGATTCACGCCGTATTCCCCGTAAATCTGATTGGCGCCGGATCTCAGGCAAAGACGATCCGGCTCATGAACACCCATAGCACGCTCAGGGCGGCAAAGCAATGTGGCCACAGCGCAGATCTGGGCCAATTTTTGGGAAGGAATCTCTCCATTTGCCGCCAATTTCGTTCCCGGCACAGCCACCCGCTTCATCACGGCCATAACTCCCACAGGGAAATCCCGAATTCGCAGCATTTCCTCCACCAATTCCTCGTTGGTATGCTCCGGCCCGATAGGCTCCACACAGTAATACAGTTCCAACCCGGCATCCCGTATGGCTTCCAGGGTCTGCATCCGCCGCTGGAGAGGAATAGCGGTGTCCACCCCTTCCCGAAGACGGCAAATGTGGTAGGCGCCTGTGCATCCCGCCTCTTTCAGCCGCCGGGCGTAGGCAAGGTCAAAATCCCCTGTATTGGCTACCAGACGGGTCCCTTCCGGAATCGCTTTCCGGACGGCGGCTATTATGGAAAGAAATTGCTCCCGGGGATAATCCGCCGTAGTCATCAGAAAAATATCCTCCCCGCCGGAACGGGCCAGCCGGCCGGCTAAAGCCGCTGTTTCTTCCGGGTCCCGATAAAAGGGACCCTCCTGATTTCCGCAGGCAGCCGCTAAGCTGCAAAACTGACAGCCTCCGCTGCAGGGCTGCCAATCCAGCCCGATCTGGGCGAAAATTTTTCCCTTTCCCTGAAATGTGTTTCGAGAATATGTATCCGCCGCTTGCAGCAGCGCTTCAAATTCCGGGCCTTCCGTAGGCAGCTCCAGCAATTCCAGTGCCTTTACCCGGCTGAGCTCTCCCTGAAGGAGGCTTTCCTCCCACATTTTCTTCATCCCCATTCCACCTTTGCAATCCATTCCTCATCTTGCTTTTTTGCATCTAAAATGGTTTTCCGCAGGGGCATCCCCTTTCCGGCCAGCAGCATCAACCGGTTTTCCGCCTCCCCGTCCCAAGGGAGAAGACGCACAGCCTCTCCGGTGCAGTCCACCAGAACATTTTTTTCCTTAAGCCCCACAAAGCCTTTGATTCGGTCCGATCCGGTGACCAAACGCTCCAAAAGCGCCAAAAGCTTTGCTTCCGTTAAATTTGGCTGCAGCTGCACCCAGGCCTTCTGAAGGGTAATATCCATGGAAGAATCTCCCGGCTCCTTCTCTATGGGATGCAAGCCGTCCAGCCACTGCTTTTCAATGGCCCCGAACTGGGTGATATAGATCCGGGCGTGGGGCTGAATGGCCAGGATCTGTTCCCGGGCTGCTTCCAGCCGCTGGGGCGAAACCAGATCCGCCTTATTAAGAAGGATCAGCTCCGAAACTTCCAGCTGCCTGGAACAGGCCTGGGCGCAGGCCAGGGTTTTGGTCAGCCGGGAGGTATCCGCCACGCAAATGCTTCCCTGGTATTCCAGGCGGGGATGCCGGTGCGCCACGCTGAGGATCTGCGTAGGATCCGAAAGGCCGCTGGTCTCCACCAGGATCACATCCGGGCCCAGATCCGCAGAGCGCTCCAGCTCCTGCTCAAAGGTTTCCAGCCGGCAGGCGCAGAATACCGAGCCGTTATTGATTTCGGACAAAGTAGCGCCGCGGTCCCGCAAAAGGGCGCCGTCCACCCCTTCCCTGCCAAATTCATTGATAATCAGATGAACCGTCCCGGAAGAAAACAGCCGGATCAAGTTTTTCATCAGGGTGGTTTTCCCAGCGCCCAAAAAGCCTGTGATCAAATACAGGGGGATCATGACATTTCCCCTTTCTCCATCCCTAAAAAAGGCGGCCGCAGCCGTTCTACCTTCTTTTCAGAAGCAAACACGCCCTACGGCCGCCTGAACCTATATCCTATAGCCTATAGCCTATATGCTCTATCCGTTACAGTACTTTCTGGATTTCTTCCACCAGCTCATCCCGGCTAGGAATAATGGACGAGAAACACAGCACGCCGTTCACATAAATGGAGGGCAAACTTTTGACACCCATCTTCTTAAAGCGGGCAATGTTCTCTTTTTCCGTAAATTTATACTCCACCATGTCGATCCGGTCGCCAAACACTTCTTTTACCGCGTTGGCCGCGCCCATCATATAGGTGCAGGCCGCGCAGGTGGCGCTGTCCAGCGTACAAACCTCCACCAGGGGCTTCTGTAGGTTCTGATAATCCGGAAGCTGTACGTCCACATCCTCCTGCTGGGAAACATAGTTTTCCACCATATGCCGGACGGATTCCGTTTCCAGGACAGCCTGAGCGGCGCCGATAGCATTTTCCACAGGAACCGCGTAGGGCATATCACAGCCCGGGGCCACAATAAAGTTCCGGTATTCCGGAAGCTGCTCCAAAAGATCCACCACATACTTCATATTGTCCTGCTGGGTTCCGTGCAGCATAATGGACGTAAGGGGAATATTTCCGCCGATGGCTGCATTGTACTGGTCGCAGATCTTTTTGGCTTCCAGGATGTCCACGTTTTCATCCACGGAAATGGAATCCGGAGCGGTTTTGCACATCACTTCGATATTCCGGGTGGCGTTTCCGCATACAAAGAAGGAAGAGAACGCCTTCTTTTCTTCCCGCAGATACCGGAAAATTTCCGTATACGGCTCCGAAAGGAATTCCTCAAAATGATCCGCGGAGATCTGGCTCACCAAAGGATCCACCACAGCCACCACGTCCATACCGGCTTCCAGGTAGAGATCGCTCATACGCTTGGCGCAGTCCGTACAGAAGGCCAGAAGATCCTTCACGTAGTCCTCATCGTCAAACATATCCATGAAAATATCATTGCCGCGGAGATGACTGGCCAGAGTAAAGGGACCGCAAAGCAAGCCGTAAAGGGCGGTGGTCTCTCCCACAGCTTCCTTCATCCGCCGCATGGCGGAAAGTACCATAGGCATACGGCCTTTTTCCGCTGTAGGCAATTTGCAGCGGCAGGGAACCGTCATGGTTTCCGCCAGGGGATGGGTGGAAACGCTGGGCGGGCAATCCTTGGCCCAAACCAGGTCGCAGCCCAGGATCTCCGCTTCCAGCTGCAGATCGAATACCACCGGCTGCCCGTCGGGCTTATAAAGCCGGTTGACTTCCAGCAGAGCTTTTACCAGCTCTTCCTCGTCGGTAAGAACCTGGGTGGCATCCGCTCCGGTAAGCAGACCGGCGTGGACACCTGCAAAGGGCACCCAGGGAGCCCGCGGTGTCGCCTCATGGCGAAGAGTTTTAAAAATCAGTTCTTTTCCCGTCATACTTCCCCCGCCGTTATGCCAAAGATTTGCAAAGTTCTACCGCTGCGTCCGCCGCGCTGGCCGCATCGGGGGTATATTTATCCGCACCGATCTGCTGGCAGAATGCATCCGTTACCGGCGCGCCGCCTACCATGATGCGAACCTTATCCCGAATGCCTTCTTCTTCCGCTTTCTTTACCACTTCGCCCATAACGCCCATGGTGGTGGTCAACAGAGCGGAGCAGCAGATGATCTGGCAATTCTGCTCCTTAGCGGTGCGCACATAGGTCTCGGGATCCACGTCCGTTCCCAAATCCACAACTTCCAGGCCCTTACCTTCCATCATCATCTTTACCAGATTCTTTCCGATGTCATGCAGGTCTCCCTTAACCGTACCGATACACACCTTGCCGGTGGCCTCTACGCCGGCTTCCGCCAGCAGGGGCTTCAAAAGCGTGGCACCCATGTTCATGGCTCTGGCCGCCACCAAAACTTCCGGAACAAACACTTCGTTGTTCTTGAATTTTTCGCCGATCACGTTCATGCCATCCAGAAGGCCTTCGTCCAGAATCTGTTTTACAGGGATTCCCTCATCAATAGCCTGCTGCACCAGTTCCTTTACAACTTTCGCTTTTCCACGCTGCAGGTTCTCAGAAATGTCAGTAAGAATACTCATAACAAAACCTCTCCTTTATTTTTCCGTCCGACGCCGGCGGTTTATTTCTCCTTTACTATACGAAAATTCTTTTCTTTTATCTTGTACTAAACGAACACTTTTGGTATTTATTTATCCTTATTCTTGACATACCAAACCTGTTCATACCATAATAAAGCATAACAAATCCTTTCGGCAGAAAACGGAGGCGAAATTTTGAAATCGGAAACCTTTGATAAAAAACTAGCCTGCGAATGCGCCCAGGCTTTTTCCACTTCCACCGGCCTTGGCTGCACGGTTTCGGATAAGGAAGGAACCATTCTGGCAGAATACGGCTATGGCTGCGAAAGCTGTAAAATGTGCTCCGCTGTGCAGTTTCCCCGGGAAAAATGTGTCAATGCTCATATTTACGGCATGTGGGAAGCGGAACGTTTCGGAGGCCAATATATTTATTTCTGCCCTATGGGCCTTACCTGCTTTGTTTCTCCTATTTTAGGGGACAAAGGCAGCGCTGCCAAAATTACCGCGGGCCCTTTCATTATGGTGGAAAAGCAGGATTTTACAGACTGTGAGCTAACAGAAAATTTTCACCTTTCCGGAGAAGCCCTGGAAAAAGCCCGGCAAATTTTGGAGGACGTGCCCTTTATCTCTCCGGAAAAGGTGAATTCCTTATCCATGCTTTTATTTATGTCCGTTGGGTTTATGAACAATGTATCCGCAGAAAATCGTCTGCTCCACGCGGAACGGTCGGAGAAGATTCAGGGGCAGATCACTTCCTATATCCTGGAGCTGAAAGGGGAAAATGCCGCTCCGGAATACCCCTTTGAAACCGAAGAAGCTTTGCTTCGAAGCATTTTCAGAGGGGACAAGGAAACGGCCCAACGTCTGCTGAATGAACTGCTAGGCGCCATTTTGTTTGCGGAAGGGGGAAATCTGGAGCTGATCAAAAGCCGGATCTACGAGCTTTTGGTGCTGATTTCCCGAGTGACAGCGGAAAACGGCACGGACCGCTCCCGCATCTTGGCGCAAAACCGGCAGAATTTTGTCACCATCCAGAAATTTCAGTCCCTGGATGCCATGTGTGTCTGGCTTTCGGATGTGATCAATCAGTTTATGGAAAATGCCTTCTCCTTTTTGGATGCCAAACACGCCAACATTATCCACCGCTGTGTGCAGCATATCGGAAGCCAATACGGAAGCCATATCACTTTGGAAAGCACCGCTGCCATGGTCTATCTTTCCCCGCCCTATCTCAGCCGTATTTTCAAGCAGGAAACTGGCGTGACCTTCAACCAATACCTGAATCAGGTACGTATCGGAAAGGCTCAGGAGCTTCTTCGCCACCCAGAGCTTTCCCTAGCTGAAATTTCTCAGCTGGTAGGCTATGAGGACCAGAGCTATTTTACCAAAGTATTTAAACGCATCACGGGAGAAAACCCCCGCTCTTTCCGGGAAAAATTAAAAACATAAAACGATCTGCCCAATACCATCAGGTATTGGGCAGACTGTCGTGAATCCGGCGGTATTCCGCCGGCTGAATGCCTTCAATCTTTTTAAACAGATAACTGAAATAATGAGGGTTATCCACTCCCAGCAAATAAGAGATCTCTTTGATGGTACGGTTGGTATCCCGGAGGTATTCCTTGCTTTTTTCCACTACCAGCAGGTTAATATATTGCCCGGGCGTGGTTCCTACATATTTTCGGAACATCCGGATCAAATGCTGGGGCGAAATATGCAGAAAGCTGCTCAAAGTCTGCACCGTTAGCCCTGCGGAAAGATTTTCGTGGATGTATTCCAGCGCTTCCTGGATCACAGCAGGCAGTTCTCCTCGTGATTCCCAGACGCAATCCATCTGAAGGACCTTAAACGTGCTCCGGGTCAAAAAGCACAAAACCTGGCTTACGTAACATTCCAGCATGGTTCCTGTGTTGATAAAAGGACGGTTCCTTTCCAGAATGGCCCGCTCAAAGCAAGCCGTAACTTCCGGATATTCTTCCCCGATACTGCCTTTTTTCAAAAGAGCCGCACTGCGGAAAAAACGGCCGGAAATCACATAAAAATCTTCTCCGGAAGCTTTCGCCAAACGAATGGCGGAAGCTTGCAGGCAGAAATCCTCCGTGCTCCAGCAGGAACCGGATTTGGCAGAAAAATGCACATAGTAAAACTGGCATCCGCTTTTTTCCTGGGTCAACCGGGCGCTGTGCTTCACTCCGGGAGGAAGCAGAACATATTCTTTTTTCTTCAATAAAATCTCCTGTTCGTCTACGGTGAAGAAGCATTCTCCTTCCGTAACCACCAGAAGCTCATATTCTCCCAGGACTCTTGGCTCCAAACTCCAATCCTTACGGCAAATGGTATGCCCCAGCATAGTCACCCGAGGTGGCATGGTCAGGGGGATTTCTACTACCTCTTGAGTAGGAGAAAGGAAATTGTTTAATTTTGTGTTATAGTTCTTCATAATCTGAATTTACATTCCTTTAAAACCAATCTATACTGAAGATAGAAACCACTTTCCGGAAAGGGTTTTCTCTGCCGAACACATTCCGGAAAAGCGATACGGAGGAAATGCGTATGACTGCAAAAGAACTGCTGACAGCCGCTTTAAAAGGCGAACCTGTTCCGCGAATCCCCTGGTCACCTTTTTTGGCCTATTGGTGGGACGCACAAAGCCCCTCCCTGCAGAAAATGGGAGAAGTGGAATTTTTAAAATCCATTGGAGCCGATCCTCTGATCCGGGGCCACCATCCCTGGTCCCAGGAAGGCGCGCAGGATCTGGTCCTGTATTCTAAGTCCGTTCAGAACTGCCAGACCCGCAGCACCGCCAGCGGCGATTTGCAAACCGTGTTCCAGGAAACGCCTGTGGGAACCCTGGAAAGCGTATATCGCTACACCCCGGCAAGCAACTCCTGGTTTTTGGTGGGGCATCCCTTAAAGGAAGAAGAGGATTTCAAAACCCTTACCTATATTATGGAGCATACGGTTTTAGAACCGAATTACACGGCTTTTGATACACTTTCCCAGCAATATGGGGAGGAAGCCCTGCTGGTTCCCCTCCTTCCGCCTTGTGGAAAATCTTCTTTCCAGTCTTTGCTGGAAAACTGGGTGGGTGTAGAAAATCTGGCCTATGCCATGGCGGATTATGAGGACACGGTGCTGGAAACCTTACACGCCATGAAAACCGTTTCCATCCGGGCGGCGGAAATCGCCGCAGCCTCCAAGGCGGAGTTTGTGATCTCCTGGGAAGACTCTTCCACCACAAACACCTCCCCCTTCCAGTTTGCGGAATACATTATGCCGGAAATCAACCGTTGGTGCGACATTCTCCACGCCGGCGGAAAGCGTTTCATTCACCATGCCTGCGGGCATTTGCGGAATTTGCTGCCCACCTTTGCCACATCCAAGATCGACTGCATCGAGTCCATCTCTCCGCCCCCCACAGGGAATATTTCCCTCCAGGAAGCCCGCCCCCTTCTTCCCAGCAACATTGCTCTCATCGGGGGTGTGGAGCCTACGGTATTCCTGAACGCCCCGGAAGAAGAACTGCTGCGGCAAACCCAGGATCTGTGTGACACTTTGGACGGCACCGCCTTTATCCTGGCTAACAGCGACAGCTGCCCGCCCGGAGTATCTTTGGAAAAATTCAAAAGCATCTCCGCGTATATTCGCAATCGCTGACGATTTTGAGAAACCGCACCCGGAAGCCCGGGTGCGGTTTTTTATTTAGGATCTTGCTCCTGAAACACCTGAGCCAGCGCCAGACAGTTTTCCGGCGGCACATCGAAAGCGATGGCGTGGGTAGGCGCCCAGATATAGCCGCCTCCCGGCCCAAGGATATCCGCAATGCGCCGGGCTTCTTTCTTGACTTCCTCCGGCGTGGCATAAGGCAGGCAGCGCTGGGTGGAAATTCCTCCCCAGAAAGACAAACGATCCCCGTATTCTTTTTTGATGCGGCTGATATCGTAAATTTCCGGCTGGAACGTCTGGTAACAATCCAGGCCCATCTCTACCAGATCCGGCAAAATTTCACTGCAGTCCCCGCAGGAATGCTGTATCACATACAGCCCGGCTTTCTTCACTTTGGCATATAATCTTTCCATCCGGGGCCGAATAAACCGGCGCCAGTGCTGGGGGCCCATGATCAGGCCTTTTTGCTGGCCCCAGTCATCTCCGAAATAAATACCGTCAAAATCATATTCCAAAGCAATGTCCACCAAATGGGAGAAATAATCGCAAATGCGATCCAGAAAGGCTTCCAGCTCTTCCGGACAGGCCACCATGCTCACCAACGCATTCTCCATGGACATCAGGCTCCATAACCGCTCAAACATAACAAACCCAAAGCCGGCCATGCAAAAACGGTCGCCCTTTTCCCGCATCATTTTCTCATACTGCGCCCGCAGCCGGGCTTCGTCCACCGTTGGGAACACATAGTCGCAGTCCTCCAGATCCTCGATCTGATATTCCAAAGGCAGACCAATGTCTTTATCCGCTCCGTTTCGATCCCATTCCACGCCGAAATCGTCCCGAAACACGCCGGGCTTTCCGGGAACCTCCGTAGGCCATCCCCAATACTGCCAATAATAAAGGCAGCTTCCCATTTTTTCCTCAATGTGAGGATCCCCTGTATACCGGATCAGATTTTCCAGCGCCTGCGCCGTAAACTCCATATGGTAGGGAAGAATGGGCGTCTCTTTATGTTCCAGGGCCTGTATCACAAGTTCTCTGGGTGTCATTTCCGCTGCTCCTTTCTTCTGAAACTATGAGCCAATACGGGAAGCCTCGCCTTGGAGGAATCTTCCTGTTCCGCTCTGTGTTTATTACTTTTTCTCCGAAGGCACACGAATCCGGATCACATTCCAGGAAAGCGGCGCCAGCTTTGCCCGCAGGACGCCTTCCTCCAGGGAAGTTCCCGTTTCCGAAATGGGGAGACAGGTATCCGGATGCTCCAATGTATTTTCCGCATAGCGATTCGGATGATGAAGCCCCAAATGCTCCACAAGCTCCAGGAAAGCAAAATCCCGCAGGCTGCATTCCAGCTCCATTTCTTCCTCCTGGCTGCGGTTTACGGCAAAAACGGTAAGCTCTTCTTTCTCTTCGTTATATACGGCCGTGGCGTCCAAATAATTCGTTTGGCCATACCGGGATTCATAGGAAGGACTCTCCAAAATCCCCCGGAGTACGGTTCCTCTGCCGTAACGGGAAGCCTGCAGGAAGGGATAGAAAATGGTCTGACGGATCGCCTCGCCGCCGTTTCGGGTAAAAATAGGCGCAATCACGTTCACCAGCTGGGCCAAACAGCCGATGCGCACCCGATCCGCATGACGAAGCAGCAGGATCAGGTTCAGCCCCACCACCACGGCGTCTTCCACATTATAAATATCTTCCAGCACCGCCGGGCCTTTCAGCCATTTCTCCCGGTGGGCGTCCTGTTCCAGGGAATGATACCAGACATTCCATTCATCAAAGCTCAGATACAGCGTCTTCTGGCTATGGGCCAGGGCTTTGGCACGGTCACAGGAAGCGATGGCCGCCTCTATGTATTTTTCCATATCCAGGGTGGACGCCAGAAAATCCCCTGTATTTTTCTCCTCGTTGGCGCAATATTTATGCAGAGAAATATAATCAATATAGTCGTAGCAGCGCTCCAACACCCGGTCTCCCCAATCCGTATGGTTCTCCATCCCCAGGCAGGTGTTATAGCAAGCCACCAGCTCTATATCCGGATCCACCGCCCGCATGGCCTTTGCTGCCTGCTTGGCGATCTCACCATAGTCCTCGGCAGTTTTCTGGCCCATCTGCCATTCGCCGTCCATCTCATTGCCCAGACACCATAATTTCACCCCATAAGGTTCCTTATGGCCGTTTTTCTCCCGTTCCCGGCTTAAATCCGTTTCCGCCGGAAAATTGCAATACTCCACAATATCCCGGGCTTCCTGAATGCCGCGGGTGGCCAGGTTCACCGTGATCATAGGCTCTGTGCCGGTTTTTTTGCACCAGTCCATAAACTCATCCAGGCCAAACTGATTGGTTTCCAGAGAAAGCCAGGCCAGCTCCGTACGAACGGGGCGCTTTTCTTTGGGGCCGATACTGTCCCGCCAATCATAGGCCGAGACAAAATTTCCTCCGGGATACCGCACGGCGGAAACCTGCAGCTCCTTTACCAAATCCATTACGTCCCGGCGAAGGCCCTGGGAATCGGCGTTGGGGTGGTCCGGCTCATACACGCCGCCATATACCGCACGGCCTCCATGCTCCAAAAAAGAACCATACAGTCTGGCTCCTGCTTCCCCTATGGCAAAATCCTTGCTGAAAACGGCTTTCGCTTTCATAGCGTTCCTCCCTTATGCTCTTTCCTCCAGTTGGCTGCGTTGCGTTCCGCAATCTTCAGCAGCGCTTTGGCGTCCTCTTCCGAGGCAGCGGTGGTTTTAATAAATACCCCCTGAGGCGGAAGGTTCGCTGTGAGAAAATCAATTTCTTCCGGATCCGCCACCAAAACCAGTTTCTTCCCGGATTCCAAAATCTGCCGGTAGCGGGGCAGATATTCCGGCGTGCTGGCAGGAGGACATCCGGCACCGGGGGTCCATTCAATGGCCTTGATCTCCGGCAAGGTCAGCAAACTGTCCAAATGGGTTTTCATACACTGGGGGCCATCCAGATGGTATGTGGCATAATCGTTCCAACGGCCTTCTGCCTGCAGTTCCTTAAAGAAAAACTCCCGAAATGTTTCATTGGAAATTACCCAAGAAAAATCACAGGCCAGCTGGTTTCCGCCCCGCCCAGGCATCCAAAGGCTCATCCAGGGCAGCGTGCTGCCTCCATCGGATGTAGGCGTCAAAATGGGCCAAAGCTGATCCTGCAGGTCCAAAAATTCCCGGGTGAGAAAATCCACTGCCTGATGGAAAGCCTCCGGCTCATCGTATACATCCAGGCAGAGATCATCCATGCCACGCATAAGGGAAAGAAGGTCCCCGGCGCTTCCCAGTTCCGGCATACCGGCAAAATAGCGGCCCACTCCGTTTTCCGCAAACGCCCGGGTAATATCAAACGTGGCTTTCAGATATTCGTTATCCTGCCGCTGCCATTTCCACTGGGACCAATCCTCAATGACTTTATGGTACCAGACGCTTTTTTTATTGAACACCGGCTGACACCCGTAAAAAGAGCACATCGCCATGGCGCCCCAGTTGGTAAAGGCTATGGGCAGCGCCTCTCCTCCAAAAAAGGTGGTGGAAAACAGGTATTCGTTGCGGCGAACATTTTCTTCCGTATCGCACCACCAGTGGCGGATGGACTCCGCATCGGTATCGTCAAAACGTTCTACATCGTAGGTTTCATAATACTTTTGACGGTCAAAGAATCGATTGGGGGCTGTTACAGCCAAAAGCGCCCTTTCCTCGTTCTCGTTGTTCCAAAACTGAAGGAACCGTTCTTTTGCCTGTTCCCAATCCGGCTTAAACTCCATTGTATTTCCCCCTATTTCCATAAAATTCATTTAACAATTTAGAACGCAGTCGTATTTTATAGTTCAATATTAAATTTTATGCACTGAAATGTCAATAATTTTCCACAAATTCTGGTTATAATTTTTTAATTTGTTACTTTTTTCCCAAATTTATTATTTTTTTCCCAATGTCCGCTATAGAAAGCCTTTGGGAAATCTCTTGCTTCCGCAGAACTTTTGCGGTAGTATAGAGCTGATAAACGCACGTATACTTTTATACTTTATGGATTATTCAGGAAAAGAGGTTCTTATCATTCATGTCTAACGATCTTTATATTGAAGGGCTTACCGTAGCACCGGTGGTCAAAGCTCTATCCAATGACGCCAGGCTGAAAATTCTCAATTTGCTTTCGGATCAGGATATGAATGTGCAGGCTTTGGCCAAACGGCTGAATCTTTCCAAAACAGCTGTCCTTACCCATGTAAACATTTTGGAAGAAGCCGGATTTATTAAGAGCCAGTACCTTTCCGGTTCCATTGGAAATCAGCGCATTTGCCACAAAGTCTATGACCGGCTGATTTTTAACTTTGATCCGGGAAAATCCAGTACGGGAGAATCCACATACTATGAAACCCGTATCCCTGTGGGAAACTATTTTGATTTTGAGGCTTGGTCCCCTTGCGGGCTGGCTTCTCAGAACAGTATCATTAAAAAATGGGACGATCCGGCGGTTTTCTGCGATCCTCAGCGGGTAGAAGCCTGCATTGTATGGACTTCCTTCGGATACGTGGAATATAAGATCCCTGTGGATGCTTTATTTGCGGATAAAAAAGTTACGGCTTTGGAGCTGGAGCTGGAAATCTCTGCGCAGCACAATATCAAAGACCATAAAAACCTGGTGATTCCCCCTTACCGCACCCGGGAACAGATCACGGACGACCTTTCCCATATCACCTTTTGGATCAATCAAAAAGAAGCCGGAAGTGTGCTGATCCCGGTAGGGAAAGACCCGGAAAAAGCTACGTACACTCCCAGCTGGTGGCGCTCCCTTCCCATCCACGGTTTTCGGGTCTCCCTGCGGATCGACGCAGAAGGCTGCTACGTCAACCAGAAAAAGACCTCCTCTCTTTCCTTTGAGGAAATGGTAGGCAGCCATCCTTTTTTCCGGTTTCGCGTAGGCGTAAAGCCGGATGCACCCTATTCCGGAGGATTTACTATTTTCGGCCGGCAATTCGGCGCTTATAGCCACGATATTATTCTCAAATCTTTTATCGAATAAAAAGCAATATTCCGGCAAAACTTGTAAAGAATTTTCCGAAATTTTTATATCGCAACGGGTTCACGCCTTTAATCCTTACCTGGTGTTATATTTGAAGAAAGGAGCTTTTTCAGAAAAGCTATCGGTGCTTCATATGTGTACAAGCCTCACTTTTCAAAAAGACGGTTTTTATTGCGGCCGCAATCTGGATCTGGAATATACCTTCGGAGAGGAAATCGCTGTTACGCCCCGGGAATATGAATTTTCTTTTCACCACCGCCCCTCCATACCCCGGCATTTCGCTATGATCGGCATGGCCCACATGGACGGCGGCTGCCCGTTATACGCAGAAGCCGCCAACGAGGCAGGACTGTATATGGCTGGGCTGAATTTCCCCGGGAACGCCTGGTATGCCTCTTGCCCATCCCCCTCTAAAGAAAATCTGGCTCCCTATGAGCTTATTCCCCGCATTTTGGGAGAATGCGCCACAGTGGAAGAAGCCCGGAATATCCTGGAAAATGTCCTGCTTGTGGACACACCTTTTCGGCCGGGACTGCCGGTGGCGCCTTTGCACTGGCATTTGGCGGATGCCCGTCAGGCGCTGGTCATTGAGCAGACCCGGGACGGCCTGCATATCTATCCGGACCCGGCAGGCGTTCTCACCAACAACCCGCCCTTTCCCTTCCATCAGGAAAATTTGCGGCAATATCTGAATCTTACTTCCGCCTACCCGGAAAACCGTTTGGGCGCTCTTTCCCTGAGTCCCTTCGGGCAGGGCATGGGAAGCATAGGGCTTCCCGGAGACGCTTCCCCGGCATCCCGGTATGTACGGGCTGTATTTTATAAGTGGAACTCCCAATGCCAGGGGGAAAACCAATGTATTTCTCAATTCTTTCATATTCTGGAAGGCGTATCCATGATCCGAGGGACCGTGCGTACGCCGGAAAACCAGTGCGATATGACCACCTATTCCTGCTGCATCCATATGGAAAAGGGCATCTATTACTACCGCACCTATGAAAACAGCCAAATTAGCGCGGTTTCCATGGAAAAGGCCGGAAAAGACGGAAACACCCCGAAAATCTTCTCCCTGCTTCAATCCCCGCAAATCCATTGGCAGACTTAAAAAAGAAATCCCGGGTTCTTCAAAAGAAGAACCCGGGATTTTTACACGCAAAGCATTACAGCTGCCGGTCCTTTGCTCCGGCGATTTTAGAACGGTAAAACACATCGTTTACGGTATAAACCGTCACAAAGGCGCTGCGATCGGTTTTCCGCAAAAAGCTCATCAGCTGCTTATATTCATTTTTATCCACAATGGTAATGATCTCCCGATGAGGCGCATTGTCGTAAGCTCCCAAAGCCTCGTAGATAGTGGCTCCGCTGTGCAGGGATTCCAAAATAAACTCCCGAATCTCCTGCTCCTTTTGGGAAAGGATGCAGACCCGTTTTTTCACGTTGGTTCCAAAAATAAAATGATCCAGCACAAGGCCGTTTAAATACGTTCCCAGTACGCTGAGCACCACGGTTTTGGCATCGTACACAAACACGGCTGAAAGAGCTACGCACATACCCGCTACGGACATAGCCTTTCCTAATTCCATATGCAGGTATTTGTTGAGAAACATGGCTACAATATCCAATCCGCCGGAAGAAGCGTTCCGGTTGAACAGCAAAGCAAGCCCTATGCTCACCAAAAACAGGTAGCAAATCATATCCAAAAAGGGATCTTTCATCACGGAGGTATATCCGGGAAACAGCCACTCAAATCCGGCCAGAACCACCGGCATCAAAATAGAGGTATACACGGTTTTCGCTCCGAATTCCCGGCCGATAAACAGGAAGCCCAGAAGCAGAAGCCCTACATTCAGCAAAAAAGTGATCACGGAGATCTTCAGCGGAAGAACCGTGCCCAAAACCATGGCCAGGCTGGAAATGCTTCCCACCGGCACACAGCTGGGAATCAGAAAAAAGAACACCGCGGCGCTTACAATCACCGTTCCTGCTGTAATCACCAGAAAATCTTTGACGGTTTCTTTTTTCTTCATTTTTGCTTGCTCCTTTACTTTCTGTGTTTTCCTTCCGAAATCTCTTTCGGTTATTCCGTGCTTTCTATTGTACTCTTTTTTACGACTTTGAGCAAGATGGAAACCGAAACCCAAGTGATTGATTCATAAAACGGGAACGGTTTTCCCATGCATGGAATATGATCGCAGGCAAAAGTTATTCCAAAACCACGGTTTCTCCCGTGGAAAGGGAATGAAGCTGATCTCCCATCCTTTCTTTCAGAAAAGCATAGGCCTTTTCCCCCGTGCAATGGCAGGTGTAATATTGACAGTTCCGTACAGAAAGCCGGTTGGCGGCATTTTCCAAAATGCTCCGCCCACTGCCTTCCGGGTGTATATCCTTAAAGTGAAATCCTCCCACCAATACATCCGGAGAAAGCCACGAGGCAATATTCAAAACCCCTTTGTGGGAGCAGCCGGTGAATACCACCCGTTTTCCCTTTTCTTCCAACACCAAATACTGCTCGTGGCGGAAGGATTCCGGGCTTTCCATTTTTCCCAAAAGCACAATCATGCCGGAATCATGTATGGGAGAAACTTGGGGATATCCGGCACAACTGGTCAATTCCATCCCTTCTCCCAAAGAATAGGTATCCCCCACAAAGACCAATCGTTTCTCTCTTTGCAAGGAAGGGTCCAGCCCGATATTTTTTCGGGAGTAGGAATAATGTGCCCCAAAAGCAAACCGACTGACATACACCATGGCCTGCGTATTGATCCGTAAAAACTGCCGCAGCCCGCCGCCGTGGTCATAATGCCCGTGAGAAAGAACTGCGATATCCACCTTTTCCAGATCAATCCCCATCTTCTCCGCATTTCCAATAAAGTTTCCGGACTGGCCCATGTCAAATAAAATTCGATGTCCCAGCGCTTCAATATACAGGCTCAACCCATGCTCGGTTACAAAGCGGGGATCTTTCGTTGTATTTTCTATTAAGCAGCAAATTTTCAATAGATACACCTCCATAAAAAAGATATGTCCATTGTTTCCTTTTGTTTTGCTAAAAAAGCCGGGATTTCCCTGCGGAAAACCCGGCTTTATCTTATACATCCCGCAAAATACCGGGAAAATCAGCGGGTTTCCACGGTGTACGGTTGATTCAGAGGATTTTGAATGTCATAGGAAACCACTTTCCCGTCCTCCCAACAAAGATGCAGAATAAAGCCGCCCCGCAGCCGCATACCGCGAATCTCACCCTTGGGCCAGGAAGACGGGAGACTGGGCAAAAGCAAAATCTTATAGGAAACAATCTTTTCTTCTGAAGAGACCACTTCCTCACATTGGGCCAAACACTCCATCATCAAAGCCGGCACACCGCCGCTGATGTCCACATTGAAAAGGCTGGGGCCCATGTCGTGGGAAGAGGCAAATGTAGGATAGTAGTTATTGGAAGCCATAGCCGTAAGCAAAGTTTCCGCCGTTTCAGCATCCCCCAGGTGGCTGGCAGCCATACCGGCCTGCACGGAACCAAAAGCCATAACACCGGCTTCCTGTTTTTTCCGTTCCATTTTGATTTCATATGCTTTCCGGCAGGCCTCAAACAGCCGGGGATCTTCCCTGAACTCCTTGGCCACTCCGTAAAACAAAGGATAAAGGTGGGACGCATGACGATGATCGTAGCGATCCTCCAAAGAATCCAGTGCCCATTCTTTCAGGGCTCCGTCGGAATTGATAAGATAGGGCGGAATCTTTTTCAGCATTTCTTTCCATTTCTTTACCGACTCCGACTCTACGCCCAATGTGGTGCAGCCATGGATCAAATTGTTCAGCACTTCCCGCGCCACAGCCAAATCCATGGTAGCATTCACGCAGGCTTGTGAATCCACGTTCAGGGGGTTGTTTTCCGGAGAATAGGAAGGAGAAAATACATAAAAACCATCCTCTCCCTCCTGGAGAAAATCTTCATAAAACAGCACGGTTTCCTTCATAAAGGGGAGAGCGTGCTGCAGGAAGAAATCCCGATTCCCTGTATAAAGCCAGTAATCATAGAAGAACCGGCAGGCCCAGGCCGCTCCGGCCGTCCAGAATGTCATGCACCAGGTGGCGTCAAAATGGTTATTCAGGCCGTGGGTGCTGGTTCGGGACGCCAAATGAATGCCCCGGCATCCAAACATCCGCCGGGCATTTTCCCGCATATCCGGAAGCATCCATTCCAGGTAGCGGAAATAGCTTTTCATCCCTTCCGGGAAAGCGCCGGAAAGCATCCCGGCAATGGCGGTCTGCACATTGCCGTTCTGGGTATAGTCCGAAGACCATGGAGTCTGCATGGTTCCCGTCCAGATGCCCTGCAAAGTAGGCGGCCAATCGCCGCTGGAACACAAAATCGCGTAGCGTCCGGCGTAGAAGATCTTCTCAAAGAAGGCATTGGGCACCTGACCGGAACGAGCCGTTTCCCAAAGCTCTTCAGCAGGGACCGCCCTTTCCTCGCCTCCGTCCAGCTCCAGGGAGACCCGGTTGAACAATTTCTCGTGGATCTCCACGTGCCGCTGCAGCCGCTGCTCAAAAGAAGCAGGAAGCTGTTCCAGTGTTTTCCGGAATTCCTCAAGGTCTTCTTTTTCCGCTTTTCCCGGCCGCAGAGAAAGCACTGCGTAAAATTCCGTGGTGTTTTCCCCGCGGAACCCTGTTTCCATGGAAGAGATCGTTCCATCCTTTGCCTGTACATCCAGAAGGCAGCGGTATCCTTCTCCGTTCAGCGTGAAGGTTCTGGAATACGAAAGGGATGTGCCCAGGAAAGAATACTCGGGCGCTGTCATGGCCGTTTCTTCGTCATACAGATGCCAGTACCCCTCCGGAATATCCTCCCGGAATTTTTCCAGGGATACGGAAACGTTCACAGGAGCTTCCGAAGAAATCTTCAGGAAGCAGAAGCCGTCCTTCCGGGAAACAAAAAACTCCCGCTTTACCTGGCGGCCGTCCGCCAAAAAGGAAACCGTAGAAAGTCCGGTTTCAAAGCTCAGCCGTTTTTCATAGTCTTCCCAGCTGCCGGCTTCCGTTTTCACATGAAGACTGGCTGCGGGAAGCAGCGGATCCGTCCACCGTTTGGCGCCATAGCCTTCCTGATGAGAAAGTTCCACCACAAAGTCCGCCGCCTTCTGATACTCGCCCCGGCGCAGCATTTCGCGGATCTCTTCCATATGCGCCCCTGTGTTTACAGGGGGCAGTTTGGGATGGATGGGTACAAAAAGCTTCTCATGGGAAAAAATGATCTTCTCATCCAAAGGATTTCCCATCACCAAGGCGCCTGTTTCACCATTACCGCAAAGCATCGCTTCTTCCCAGCTGGGAGCGATTCTCCGGCTGTAATAGCCTTTTTCCACGGACCAAGCCGTGTTCTTTCCTTGTTTTTCCATATAAACTCCTCCATTTTTCAGGAACTTCCCCGCGATTCGGAGAAGATTTCCTGATTCTGGCTGTATTATAAAAAAAGCCAAAGAAGTTGTCAATGTCCTATTGCTCGTTCCGGTGGTATTTCTATATCTAAAATTTGCTGCTTTCCCAAAAAATTGACTGCCTGCGTATGTTTCCCGATTTTCTGCATATTCTTTTCTAGAAGGAGGGATTCTATGGAACAAAAAAACATACGAAGAAACTGTCTCTGGGGATTTCTTTTTACTGCTGTGGCAGGCGTTTTGCTGCATTTTGTCTATGAATGGTTTGGCGGGTGGTTCTGGGCGGTTTTAGGCGCCGTAAACGAAAGCGTCTGGGAACATTTAAAGCTGCTGTTCTGGCCGGCGTTCCTGTTCTGCGTAGGAGAATGGATTCTCACCCGGCATCAGCACCCATATCCTTGGAAATTTGCTGCCCAGTCCATTTTGCTGGGTATGGCCTTGATCGTGGTTCCGTTTTATACGTACAGCGGAATTTTAGGATTTACCGTTACCCCTGTGGACATTGGTCTGTTTTTCCTGGGAACTGCCGGCTGTTGGGGATACTTTTTTCGCAAACGCAGCAAAGCCCTGGCATCTCCTTCCGAAGATTCCCAGGAAAACAGCCGCATCTATCTGATCCTTTTGCTGCTGATTGCCGCCCTTTTTGTTATCTTCACGTTCTATCCTCCCAAAATCGCTTTGTTTCAGGATCCTCTTACCGGTATGTATGGGATCAAACTATAAGAAAATCAGAAACCCTTTTCATCTTCATCTCTATTGGGAGCCATCCAAAAGTAAAACCGCCGGAATTTTCTCCGGCGGTTTTATCATTTTCTGCTTCTTATTCTTTTTCGAGGTGAAAATTCAGGATCATTCCTGGCAGCTCTTTTTCCGTCTGCATACCGCTGCCGTACCTGCTAAAAGGGTCAGGAAGGCTGTTCCTGCCAGCATCCAGAGAGGGCTTGCTCCTTCTCCGGTAGGCGGTGCGGAAGGCGTGGATTCATCCGGGATTTCCTCTGTTCCCGAAGAAGGCGGTGTGGACGGGGTGGACTCATCGGGAATTTCTTCCGTTCCTTCTCTGGGAAGCTGCGGAGTGGGAACTGTATTTACAGGATCGCCGCTTTCCGTCAGCACGGCGTCCCCTTCATTGGTGTCGAACAAGCCGTACGGATAAGAACCGTCCACCATTTTCAGGGTCTCCTGGAACGTCAGAGTGTGCAGGGTAAAGGGCATACCGGAGATCTTCCAGGTGAGCACTGTGTTTCCGTTTCCATCCTGGCTGACGGTCACTTCTCCTGCGGAAGCCTGGATGGTCTCCGGATCCAGCGTAAAGGCAGGATCCACCACATCCGTCAACACATATTCTCCGTAAACTGCCACGATAGCATCGTTAACAGCCTGGCCAAAGCCTTCTGTATCGTAGGAAATAAAGCATTTTCCGGAATCGCCGCAAATGGTATTCATAACCTCTTGGGCTCTTTCATCCACGGTGCCTCTGCTCATAGCATGGAGCACACCGTAAATTTCCGCTCCTTCTTCCCGGATTGCCTGGGCTTCCTGGTATCCGTAATAGCCGTCCTCAAAGCCGGTAAAGGAACCGTTTTTATTGGGAGTGCCGTCGGAGATCAGGATGACCGCAGTGGAACGGCCTTCCGCTTTATTGGCCTGAACCAATTTCAACGCTTCATCCAGACCCAGAGAAATATTGGTGAGGGATTTATAGTTGGGAATGCCGGAAATGAAGGCAGTGGCTTCTGCCAGCTGTTCTTTTCCAAAGAAGGTGCCGGAAGTAAACTGCTGGGATCCGGCCTTCTGCCCATAACCGGTAAAGGCAACCCTGCAATCATAGGCGTCTCCGGAAGAAAGCAGTTCCGTGGTCACGTCCTGCAGCTTGGACTGCATATCGTAAAACTTGGCATACTGGTCCTCTAAGGGGCTTCCCACTACGGACATGGAATTGGTGCAATCCAGCACAAAGACGAAGTCCATCTGTTTCTGCGCCGTGTAATAGGCTTTGATCTGCACATCGGCGATAGTCTCTTCTTCGTCAGCCCATTTTGCTTCCTTGGTCAGCTGAGTATCTCCATAGTTCGTACCGTTTTCTTTACCGGTTTTGGCGGAAGTCCAGCCGTCGGCGGCAATGGCTTCAATGGTATCAGCTGCTTCCAAAAGGAATTTGCCTTCCAGAATAGCCCGAACTCTTTCTTCCCAATTCTCGATGGTTTGAGGATAAATGTCGCTATAGGCCAGCTGGGCATCGTCATCCACCAGGATTTCCGTAAGATTGGTGCAGCCGGTAAACGCATGGGCGCCAATGGATTTTACACCGGTAAGATCCAGGGTTCCCGTAAAGTTTTTGCAGTTGGTAAAGGCGGATTTGCTGATGCTTTCCAAAGTATCCGGCAGAATGACTTTCGTGGTGTCCTGAACCGATTCTCCGAAAGCTCCGTCGATCTTGGTACAATTGCGGAATTCCAGCGTTTCCACCGGGCAGCCTACAAAAGCTCTCTGCTCCACGCTGATGTTTCCGTCAACGATAACTGTGCGCAAATTTTCGCTGTAGGAGAAAGCCGCGTTCCCCACGGTGAGCCCGTCGCCATGCAGGGTCACTTCTTCCAAGCCGCTGTTCATAAAGGCAAATTTATCAATGCTGGTTACGTTTTCCAGCTTCAGGGTCTTCAGGAAAGTGCTGTCCGAGAAAGCCATGGATCCTACAGATCCCCCTGTAATGGAAACCGATTGCAAATCGCTGCCGTTATAGCAATGGAACGCCCCCGCTTCCACCGTACAATCTTCCAGCGCAACCGTAAAAGGCATATAGCTGGCATCGGCAAAAACATCCATGCCAATGGAGCAGTCCCTAGCTACAAAATGATCCGGCGCATTGCTCCACTTAAAGCTTTCCCCAGGGACCTCCACTCCTTCCAGGGTCAAGGTTTTATCCGGGCCCCAATAGGCATCACAGAAGGTAGGATACGCGTACACGTTTCCCTGATAGGTTTCCTCATAGAATCCCAGGCTGCCGCCCCGGATGATTACATCTCCCAGCGTACGGCCGTAAAACACGCTGCCGCTGATGGTTCCCGTTCCGGTGATGTCCACCTCCAGCGTTCCCACAGGGGATGTGCTATTGTATTGGAAGGCAGAGTTCTCAATGGAGTCATATCCGTTAATGGTCAATTTCTGAAGGGATTTTCCGTTAAAAGCCTGGCGCTTAATAACACCGCAATCCTCGGCGGCAACATTTTTCAGCGCATTGCAGGAAATAAACGCATCCGTCTCAATGATTTCCGCTCCCGAAATGGTTACATCGGTCAAAGCGGAAGCGGTGGAAAACGCATCACCTGCCACGCTGCCATACACCACCGCCGTTTTTAAAACGGAAAAATTCTGAAACGCGTACCGCCCCGCTGCGCCGGCGCAATACAAAGTTTCCGCCTGCTTTTTGTATGCGTCCCAGGGCCTTTCCTGCTCGTTTCCAAAATCCCCGGTATCTTCCGTGACAAAAAGGGTCTTGCTTTCCTGGAACCAGGCCCAGCCTTCTCCGGATGCCGTCGGCGTACCTGCCGCCGCCAAAACGTCCTCAAAAGAAGGAACCAGAGAAAGCTCCGTCTGGAGATTCGCTTCCGGAGAAATCACTCCGGCGGAAAAACGGTCAGCTGCCAAAGCAGACACGCTTCCTCCTATTCATCGGATTTGCGTCAAGTAAATCTTCTGTTTCTGTTATACACCGGCAAGGCCACAGGCGGGTCACAAAAATTCTTTCTTATAATCTTTTAAGAAAGATATTTCTATCTTTTGTGAGGTTCCGGATTTTCTGCTTATGAAAAGCGCCCCCGTTTTCCTTTGCGGAAAACGGGGGCGCCGATGGATTTTAAAAATCCAGTTTTAACAGGATCTCTTTTAGACTTATTCCTTGGCCAGAGCCAGGATTTCTACTTCACAGAGAACGTTCTTGGGCAGGGTTTTCACCGCCACACAGGAACGAGCCGGCTTGCTGGTAAAATACTCAGCATATACCGCATTGAACGCGGCAAAGTCGTTCATATCCGCCAGGAAACAAGTGGTTTTTACCACTTTGTCAAAAGAGGTTCCCGCAGCTTCCAGAATGGCCGCGATGTTTTTCATCACCTGGGTGGCCTGCACGGTAATATCTCCCTGGGCGATCTCTCCCGTAGCCGGGATGATCGGCACCTGGCCGCTGGCAAATACAAAGCCGTTGGCCTCAATAGCCTGAGAATAAGGACCGATGGCGGCAGGCGCCTTTTCCGTATAAATGGTTTTCATATGCAGATCTCCTTTTCTGATTTTTTACATAATCCGACTGGTGCTGATTATGGTATATCCTTTCGCCGCAATGGCGTTGCGGATCTCTTCAATATGGGCATGGTTTCGGGTTTCCATCTGCAGGCTGAGATAACAGCCGTTGATGTCCGTATCCGTGCCGCCGTGGTCATGGCGGACATGGATCACATTTCCGCCGTGATCCGCCACAATGGTGGCGATCTCCTTTAACTGGCCGGGCTTATCTGCCAGCTCGATGGTCATATCCGCCACTCTTCCGGATTTAAGAAGCCCGCGGTTCAATACCCGGGAAAGAATGGTCACGTCGATATTGCCGCCGGACACCAGGCAGATCACTTTTTTCCCTTTAATATCCACCTTATTGAACATAGCCGCCGCTACAGCCACGGCGCCGGCCCCTTCGGCAATCAGCTTCTGCTGCTCGATCAAAGCCAGAACCGCTGTAGCCACTTCGTCATCCGTGACGGTGACCACTTCATCCACATACTGGCTCACCATCTCATATGTCAGATCGCCGGGACATTTTACGGCAATTCCGTCGGCAAAAGTGGACACGCCGGAAAGCTCCGTAGGCTTGCCTTCCTTTATGGAACGCTGCATACTGGGAGCCCCCGCTGCCTGCACGCCATACACTTTACAGGTGGGATTCAACGATTTAATGGCATAGGCCACGCCGGAAATCAATCCGCCGCCGCCTACCGGGACGATCACGGCTTCCACATCCGGCAGCTGGTCCAAAAGTTCCAGACCAATGGTTCCCTGCCCTGCGATCACATCAGGATCGTTAAAAGGATGGATAAAGGTCAGGCCGGTTTCCTTTTGCAGCTGGCAGGCCCGGGCATAGGCGTCGTCGTATACCCCTTTCACCAGCTCCACCTTGGCTCCGTAGCTTTTTGTATTCTCCACTTTGGAGATAGGTGCGCCGTCCGGAATGCAAATGGTGGCGGGGATATGGCTTTTCTGCGCTGCCAGCGCCACACCCTGGGCATGGTTTCCCGCCGAACAGGCAATGACTCCCTTCTCTTTTTCCTCCGGAGAGAGAAGGGACATTTTGTAATACGCTCCTCGCACTTTAAAGGAGCCTGTTACCTGCAGGTTCTCGGTTTTCAGATACACCTGGGCTTCCGGATTGATTTTGGGAGCGGGGATCAGGTCCGTTTCACGGATCACTTCCCGCAGCACAAAAGCCGCATGATAAATTTTGTCCAACGTCAGCATAGCAAGACTTCCCTTCTATTTAAAATTTAAAACTGCGCCAAAAGAAGCAACGCTTATTTCATCATGGCCATAGCACCTGTGCGAAGGATCTTCAGCACATGATAAGGATTGCACATTTCAATAAAGGAATTGATGGTGGCTGCATCTCCCGTCAGCTCCAGGATCATGGAATCTTTTTCCACGTTCAGAATGTTGGCCCGGAACACATTGGCGATCTCGATGAGTCTTTCACTGTTCTGCAGCGTACGCTCCACTTTCAGCAAAATATGTTCCCGCACCACGGCGCCTTCCCGGGGCAGAACATCCACCTGCTCAATATCCACCAGCTTGTTCAGCTGTTTATCCACCTGCCGGACGATCCGGTCATCCCCGGAAACCACGATCAGGATCCGGGAATACTGAGAATTCTCTGTTTCCGCAGCCACGATGCTCAAAATATTGTAGCATCTCCGGCTGAACAGCCCGGCGATCCGCAGCAGAACACCGGAGCGGTTTCTGGCCAAAACCGAAAGGATATATTCTTTTTCCTTGGCGTTTTCCATTCCTTTCCACCTCACATTTCCAGAATCGGTTCCTCAACAGAAGCTCCCGCCGGAACCATAGGCAGCACATTCAGATCCTTGCTGATGCGGCAGTCGATCAGCACAGGCCCTCTCCAGGCCAGCGCTTCCTTCAGCACAGGCTCGATCTCTTCCCGGCGAAGGATCCGCAGCGCTTTCACTCCAAAGGCTTCCGCCAGTTTGCAGAAATCCGTGACGCCTTCCACATCCGTCTGAGAAAAACGCCAGCCGTAAAATAGCTTCTGCCACTGCCGGACCATTCCCAGAACGGAATTGTTCATCACCAGCTCGATCACCGGTATTCCATAGGAAGAAACGGTGGAAAGCTCATTGCAGTTCATATGGAAGCTTCCGTCTCCCGCTATATTGATCACTTGTTTTTCCGGGCAGGCGATCTGAGCTCCCATAGCCGCTCCCAAACCAAAGCCCATGGTGCCCAGCCCACCGGAAGAAATAAACTGCCGGGGGTGTTTATAGGTGTAATACTGAGCGGCCCACATCTGATGTTGCCCTACGTCGGTGGTGATCAGGGCTTCTCCGCCGGTAAGGCGGCAAAGGGTCTCCAAAACCTCCTGCGGAAGCACATCCTCTTCCTTTTCCCCTTTCTGCATCAGGGGGAACTCCGCTTTCCAGCTTTGGATCTGTTCCATCCATTCTTTATGCTCCTGGGGCTCCAACCGGCGGCAGATCTCTTCCAGGATCCGCTGGGCGTCCCCTCGGATCTTCAGCTGCACTTCGATATTTTTATTGAACTCCGCCGCGTCAATATCAATTTGAAGAATGGGGCAATGGCGGGCAAAAAGCCCTGCGTTGCACAGCACACGATCGGAAAACCGGGTGCCCACAGCAATAAACAGGTCGCAGTTCTGAATGGCCAGGGCGGAAGTATTGGTTCCGTGCATTCCCAGCATTCCCATATACCGGGGGCTTTCCTGGTCAAATCCTCCCTGACACATCAGAGAGCAAGACACCGGAGCGTCCATCTTTTCCACAAATTCTTTCAGGATCGGGGAGGCCTCCGAAGCGATCACGCCGCCTCCACAGTAGATAAACGGCTTCTGGGCGTGGGAAAGCAGTTCCACCGCCTGAACAAATTTTTCTTCCGGCGGCATGGTGGCTTTTTCCGGAGCCGGGGGTACACAGGGTTCAAAAGAACAGGTGTGAGCGGTCACGTCCTTGGGAATATCCACCAGCACCGGGCCTTTTCTTCCGCTTTGGGCGATTTGAAAGGCTTCCCGAAGAATCTCCGCCAAGTGATTGACGTCCTTCACAATGAAATTATGCTTGGTAATGGGCATGGTAATACCGGTAATATCCACTTCCTGGAAGCTGTCCAGCCCTAAAAGATTCAGGTTGACGTTGCCGGTAATGGCAACCATGGGCACGCTGTCCATGTACGCGGTGGCGATACCGGTAACCAGATTGGTTGCCCCGGGGCCGGAGGTGGCAATGCAGACGCCGGTTTTCCCGGTAGCCCGAGCATATCCGTCCGCCGCGTGGGCAGCGCCCTGCTCATGGGCCGTGCGGATATGGCGAATACGGTCCCGATATTCATACAACGCATCATAAATATTCAGTACAGCGCCTCCCGGATACCCGAATACCGTATCCACTCCCTGCTCCAGCAGGCATTCCATTACAATCTGTGCTCCTGTCAGCTGCATGATCATTCCTCCAATTCTGCCCAAAGGGCGCAGGCACGCTCTGCACCGGGCGCCAAAAAATAAAAACCCGCCTCCGAAGAGACGGGCTACTGCTCGCGGTACCACTCTACTTGCCGGAAAACCGGCCGCTTTTCGCATCAAACAATGCGCTCCCTTTTAACGGAGGGGATCCGTGCGAAGCTTACTGGGCATATCCGAAAACCGGAAGGCTGTTCAGCCGCATGCTCCGGGGTGATTTCCTGCGGACACCGCACTGCCTTGCACCAACCGGCAGCTCTCTGAAACGGCCGCTCCGCCATCCGTCCCCATCAACACATTTCCATATTTTACCGAAAATTTTTCGGCACCTTTTTTATAAATATACTATAGTAAAAAAAGGCTGTCAAGAGTTTCCGCAGAAAAACATTTCTTTGCATTTCCCAAAATCAGCAAATCCGTTTCTGAAAAAACCGCATAGTTTTTTAAATTTCTCACATACTAACCTTGCGCTTTGGAAGGCGCAAGGAAAGGAAGGTTCATTATGCTGGATAAACTTGCCCTGCTGCTGGTAATTATCGGCGGCATCAACTGGGGTGCCATCGGCATTTTCCAGTACGACTTGGTTGCCGCATTGTTTGGCGGCCAGGACGCTTTGGGAAGCCGGATCGTATATACCCTGGTGGCTTTGGCGGCTCTGTGGTGTATTTCCCTGTTCTTCCGGGATACTGCCGTAACCCAGGATACCTGACGGGAAAGCACTTCCGAGCGATTCTATAAAGGCCTGCTTTTCTTTTTGGAAATCCAAAAGAAAAGCAGGCCTTTTTATGCCCGTTTCTATTTCCGGCAGGCTTCCAGCTCCAATACCGCTACTGTAATATCGTCATCCCGCCCGTCTTTTCGATTTTCTACCGCTAAAGTAAGAAGCCGGTCCGCCAGGGTTTGGGGGGAATCTCCCTGCCACTTCTCCAATTCCTCCAGGATCCACTGGCTCCCTCCGGCCAAAGCTCCGTCGCTGACCAAAACCACCAGGTCCTCCCCTTCCATTTGCTGGGTCAATTTGGCAAACCGCACTTGCCGCAAAATTCCTGCCGGAAGAGACGGTGCTTCCAGAGAAAAAGCTCGTCCCTCTTTTCGAAAAAAGGAAACCGGCGCCCCCGCTTTGGAAATTTCTATTTTTCCCGTAAAAAGATCCACCGCACACAGATCCAGCGTTGCCAAGGATTCTTCCCCCGATTTCACCATCAGTGCGGAATTCACAATACGCAGCGCCGCATCGGGAGAAATTCCCGCCTGAAGCAGCCGGGAAGCAATGCCGCTGGCCATGGCGCCATCCACCGCCGCCCTTCCGCCTGTGCCCATACCGTCACTGATCAAGGCGTACTGACATCCTTTTCCGTCAAAAAAGAATTCCAGGCTGTCTCCGCAAAACGTTCCGTTTTCGAAACTATGCTGAGCCGATCCGGTTTTTAAGCGAAAGCGCGGGCGTTCCTTAAAGGAAATCCAGCAAATTTCTCCCACAGGCTGAAAAACGGGAAGGCTAAAGGATCGGCGGCAAGCAGCTGAAACCTGATGTGCCAGCTCCGCTTTGGAAATATTGATTTTTTCCAACCGAGAGACTTTCCCCTCCACTGACATTCGTCCCAATGCGTCCACCCGGCAAACGGTTTCCAAGGGCTGTATCCCCGCTTTTCGCAGCACCGCTTCCGTCCGGTCTGCCGCCTGGAGATCCAGCCGTTCCTGCATTTCCAAATCTCCGGCAATTTGTTCCAAAATGCTGCTGACGGTGACAAACTGATCCGCCACCAAATCCCGGATCTGGGAAGCCCGACGGTCGGAAGCTTCTTGCAGAGAAAAGGCATCGTAGTTTTCGTTTACAGCCCGGCAGACGTCTTCCAGTCGGGCACAGCGGGCGGCAAAAAACGCCGGAAAATTTTCCGGCAGCACTTTCCCGCTGCGGCGAAGAAAAGGCGTCAACTCTCCCAGAGCTTCCATGGTGCTTTCCTTTTCCTTCTCCCAGCAAAATTGCCGTATTCCGCAGGTGCGGCAGGTTTTTTCCCCGATCCGGTCATATACGGAAGAAATGTCCGAGGCATCTACTTTCGCCAGTTTTCCGGAAACCTCCGTAACGCACCTGGAAACGTCTTCCAACGCTTTTGCGGCGTGATCCAGCCGGCCTACAGCGGCTTTTCCTAAAGAATAGGCATAGGATGGTTTTTCTCGGGGCTGCAGTAAGCCCATTGCCGCCTGCCCCGCTTTTTCCGGAATCAGTAAAAACAGAACCGTAGCGGCTGTGACCTCATACATTCCCGTCAGTGCCAAAGAAACGCTGCCAGTCTGCAGTGCCGCTGTCCCGTGGGCGATCACAAACGCCGCCGCGCAAGCCAATCGCCCTCCCGGGCTGAACAGCCCCGCTGTCAGTCCGCCCAAGGCATACCCGGCGGAAAGATAGCTGACTCCCGACGTAGCCAGGCTAAAACATACGCCGGTGGCAATCCCGGCGATGCTGCCTCCCGCCGGGCCTCCATACGCCGCGGCAAGGAGCACCCCAACAATGGCCAGAACGTGCGCCGGAGAAAACTCCCCCACCCGGGAGCCGGAGAGGCAAAGCAGCGCAATGCCCACCGTCAGGATCACACAGGCCGCATCCTGGGAAACCCAGGCTCCATCCTTTTTTCTCTCCCAGCCGGCCGGGGATTCCGGATCCAGCAGCAGGGAGGTCCGGGCCATAAAAAAGGCACTTCCCCCGGCAAAGATCGCCTCCGCTGCCGTCAGCAAAACGGTTTTGGCGGAAGAGCCGCTGACGCCTGTCACCGCCAGCCCTGTGGTCAAAACCGGCAACAGGGAAACCAACGGCGCGAATACCGGATGGTTCCGAAAGCGCATCAGATCACTTAGCGTCCAACGAATAGCCACGGCGGCAAGCACCGCCACCATATAGCGGGCAGGGATCCATCCCTCTCCCGGCAAAAGGTACCCAAAAAGCGCGCCCAACATACCCAGAAACATAGTATCCTGAGGAACCGCCGCCACAGCGGCCACCCCGAAAGGAGCGCATTGGGAAAATACGATTCCCCTGGAAAAAAGCAGACCCGCCGCAAAACTGAGGCTTTGCCTGGCCGCTCCTTTCACCAACGGATAGGCCGCCTGTTTCCAGCCTGCATTTTCGGCTGTCTTTCGCTGTGCTGCCGCATGAAAAGCCATAATTTCCACCTCATCATCACGCATCCGACGAAAAAATCCGCCGCACCGGTATTTTTTCCGATCTCTCTGCATATCAGTATATAAGATGGCCGATGTCCGGGTTTGTCAAAGCCCGCTGTCTCTTTTTGGAATATGGGAAAGACATTTGGGGCCTTAAGGCAGAAAAAAAAGAATCGTTGGATCTTTCCTGAACTTTTCCGTAAAAATTTTAAATTTTTAAAACGTATCCACGGATCCACGGCTTTTTTTCCAAAAAAATAGCCGGCGGGAAATCCCGCCGGCTATGCCGATGTTCTCTGATAAAATCTAAAATCGATTTTCCTGTCTTCTTTTTGTTGAAGCCAAATACCTCATTTGGTTTGTTCTTCCACAAGCCCCAACAAATCTTCCGGATGAGCAATGATAAAATCCGCGTGGTTTTCTTCCAGTTCCTGCCGGTCCCTGAATCCCCAAAGGACACCTACCGTCCGCATTCCGGCAGCCCGGCCGGTTTTCATATCCACATCCGTGTCCCCTATGTACAGGCATTCTTCAGGCAAAACTCCCAGCTCCCGGGCAATCAACAAGGCTCCGTCCGGAGCCGGCTTTCTGGCCAGCCCTTCCCTTTGCCCGTAGCACCGGGCGAAGAGCCCCTGAGGATACAGTTTTTCCATTACAGCCTGCGCCACTTTATGGGGTTTGTTGGAAAGCATGGCTAAGAAAATGCCTTTTGCCCGCAAAGCTTCCAGCGTCTCCGTCATACCCGGAAATGCCGTTGTTTCCCGAAGGGGATCGCTTTCGTACAGCCTGTCGTACACCGCCCGCAGCTGAAGCACATCTTCCTCGGTATAGTCCCCTGCGGTGGTTTTCAGCATACCCCGCATCAGGGCGTCCGCTCCGTTTCCCGCCAAATACCGGTAGGACTGCAGAGGGATCCCCCTATGCCCGCAGAAAAGCAGGGCTTCATTGGCGAAAAAGGCAATGGAGCAAAGGGTATCCGCCAAAGTGCCATCCAAATCAAAAATACAAAGCCGGATATTTTTCATATACATTTCTCCTTGTCCTTGAAACGCCTTCACTGCTGCTGCCGCCGGTGAAGGATCTGCTGCAGCCCGGAAAAAACATATTTCAGATTCAAAAGCAACAGCAGCAAAGTCACCAATGCCGTCCACAGCGGCCAAAGGGGAACTTCCCGGATCATCAGCAGGCTTTCCCCCATGACCAGCACAAAATTCACCAGGATCCGAAGCCAGCTGAAACGAATCCGCACATACCGCCGGGTATCCACCGCACGGATCACAAACACCATCATGTAGCTGGCCAAAGTGGCCATGGCGGCTCCGTTCACGCCGTACAGCGGGATCCACTGCAGATTCAGCAGAATGTTGATTCCCGCTCCCACAGCCGCTGTCAGCATGGAATGCATACTTTTTTTCTCCGTCATATAAATGGTGCCAAGAAAATCCACCATACAGGTAAAGACTGTGGCCACCACCAGAATGGGCACATATTCCCAGCAGGGATAATATTCGTTAGAAACCAGGACGCGGATGATCACCCGAGCAAAGAGGATCACCCCCGCGGCAGCCATAAACAAGAAAGAAGAATAGGTGACGAACACTTTTGTAAAGAACCGATCCCGTCCCTTTTTCTCCGTAAACGCGCTCATCTGCCAGGCATCAGAAAAAATCCCCGCCAAAAGAATGATCACACTGGGAATTTTATAGGCCGCCACATACAGGCCGTTGAAATCCTGCCCTAAAAATCCTGCCACCATAAAACGGTCGCTAATATTGGTGACCCACCAAAAAATCGTGTTGGGGATCAGCGGCAAAGCATACCGAAGCATCGCTTTGGAAACCTTAAGATTCAGGCCCCGGAAATGCAGGAATTTATGCAGATCCGCGCAGACAAACAAAAAGATCACCGAGCAGAAATCCGCGGTGATAATGGCCATAATATAGCCCATAACGCCCCAGCGGAACGTAACCAAATACAGCACATTGAAAAGGATAGTCAGCGCCGTGCTTACAATTCCGTTTACCGCGAAAAGCTTCACCATGCCCCGGGCCCGCACAAACTGGTGGCACAGAGAACGCATGGCAGACATAAAAGAAAACGCAATCAGCAAAAGTAAATTTCTGGAAATATTTTGGGGATCCATGTCCATCAGCACCATCAGGGGGCTTAAGAGATCCGTAAGCACAGGCTGAAGGCAAAGCAACAGCAGCGTGCCCAACAGGATCACAGCAAAGCCGGTGGAAAACACATCGCTTTTCCGCGTCTCTTTTTCCAAGCCAAACCGAATAATGGCGTTGATGATTCCCAGGGTAATCAAAGGAATCAAAAGATTGCCCATGTCCACAATGGTATTGGTGACGCCGTATTCCGCCGTGGTCAGAACATGGGTATACAAGGGCATCAGCAAGAAAACCAATGCCTTGGAGCTGAATGTGCCGATGGCAAAGATCAGCGTATTGGAGAGCAGCTTTCTATACTTGTCCAAACCAAAACCTCTATTCCTGCCCCGGGTTGCTCTTTTGCTTCCGTATTCCGTTTCGGCTTTTCAGGCAGAAGCGGCCACGGAAAAGCAGGTCCATCCGCAATCCCTGTGCTTTTTAGCGCTGAAAAAACAAACTTCCGTTTTTTTCCTGCGATTTCCCTTATTATACCCGCTTTCCTGCCTAAATGCAACGCTGAAGCCATTCTTCCCGGAATGGGTCTCCTTTTCAGGAGATTTTTCCCTTGTTTGCGGGAGCTGTTTCCGGCAATGCTAAAAGGGGAGATTTCTCCCGGAAAGGAGGCGTTTGTATGGAATATTCCTATCCGTTTCTAAACCCGTCTCTTACGTCTCAGAACCCCAGTCTCACTTATCCTGCCAGATGGAATCCGGCTGCTTTAAGCGTGAATCTGGACGGGGAATCACAGCAATATTTTCTTTCTCTTCCGGAGGAAGAGCAGCTTCTTCTTCTGAAAAACTGCCAGGGATCTCAGGAAGAACTGAAAAAAGAATTGCTGCGGCGAAAATGGTGCGAATAAATTCCAATGCTCTTTCTACTGTTTTTCTTTGGCAGAAAACAAGAACTTTGAAATTTGATTCCCGTAATTTTTCTTCCTTTACTTTTCCCTTTTTTGTCCCTCATAATAGGGAAAATCAAAATGTAAGGGAAGGAGACTGTTTATGGCTAAACGATTTTTAAGCTGTGTACTGGCGGTTTCTCTGGCCTTCTGTGCCTGGGCCTGCCAATCCGATCCCCCAGAGGGCTCCTTTTCCTTATCATCTTCTTCCGGACAAACTTCCGGCCTTTCTCCCGACGGAAAAACCTATTGGGGCCAGCATTTTTCCTTTGCTGTTCCGGAAGGATGGAATTGCCGGGAGGAGGAAACCATGGTGATTTTAACACCCCAAACCTATCCCACCGATGTAAGCACGATTTCCGTTTTGGAATATGAAAAGGACCCTAATTTTGAATCCTATACCCAGAAGGATTTCGAAAGCGAATATGCCCACCGGTTTAACAAAGCCACCTTTTCCTCCTTTGTCAAAGGAACATTTCAGGATCACCCTTCCTATACCATGGAGTACACCATCGTAAAAGGCGGTGCGACTTCCCTGGTGACGCAGTATTTAGTGGATACGGAAAGCGGGACTGTTCTTTTAACTTTGCTTTGCGGCCAAGAAACAACCAATGCGCTTTCCCGCGCTCGGGAAACTTTTCTTGCTTCTGTACAGCTCCGCTGACTTCATCTATGTTTCTGCATCTCACAGCATCAAAAGCCTGCTTCCTTTTAGCCAAAGGTTAAAGGACAGCAGGCTTTTTTCCCGTCCTGTCTTCTTCCTTTGGGGGAGTTTTTTCTTGCATTTCTGCCGTATCCTGCAGCACCCCGGGAATAAACTGAAGAAAATTCCGAGTAATCCGGGACATATATACATCTTCCCGAAACACAGCGCAAACCTGGGAAGAAAGCGCCGGATTCTCCAAAGGAAAGAACCGCATACCTTCCATGGAGCCATGAAGAATGGAGCGGGGAACGATCCCTACACCTAAACCGGTTTCAGCCAAACACAACGTGGTGCGGGCATCGTCATTGATACAAACCACTCTGGGAGATAAGGCAGCTGCCTGAAAGGTCTGATAGAGAAATTTTTCCCACCGTCGGTACAGCATCAGCGGCATTTTGGAGAGCTGTTTCAAAGAAAGCTGGGGGCCTTCCACTCCCTCAAAAAAGGAGGCCTGGCCCACAGCGCAAATCCTTTCCTGAAAAAACGGCCGAATTTTCAGATCCGGCGCCGAAAAAGGCGTCCGCACAAACGCCAGCTCCACTTGATTGGTCCGTACCATATCCAAAAGCTGATACGTATTGGCTTCATGGAGCTGCAGACGAACATTCTGATACTGATCGCAAAAATTCCGGATCCACTGAAAGAAAAAGGAATTGCATAAAGAGGATACAATGCCCATACGAATTGTTCCGGCCGTACCGGTACGCAGATCCTGTATCTCATTTTTCAAAGAGCGGCTGAGATCCAGAAGGGTACAGGCACGATCGTAAAGGGTTTTTCCCGCTTCCGTCAGCTTCATTCCTTTTCCCATTCTATCAAATAAAGGGATCCCCATTTCCTCTTCCAACGCTTGAATTTGCATACTAAGCGGCGGTTGTGACATAAAAAGCTCTCTGGCAGCCGCGGAAACGCTTCCCTTATCCGCTACGGTTACAAAATACTGGAGACGCTTTAAATCCATATTCTTTCTTTCCTTTCCTTCCCCGCTATAGGAAAAATATATATCTGAAGTATAAAACAAATCTTTTGCATATGCAAGAAAATGTGATATACTTCCAAATGGTAAATTTGTAAAAAAATCATGAAGGAGGAATCAGACTTGCTGTTTTACTGCAAACTGTTTCTGATCTTTGCAAAAATCGGCGTAATGACCTTCGGCGGAGGTTACGCTATGCTTCCTATTTTACAAAGAGAATTGGTGGACAACCGCCAATGGGCCACCGAAGAAGAACTGACGGACTATTTTGCCATCGGGCAGTGCACTCCGGGAGTCATTGCTGTCAACACCGCTACTTTTATCGGCCACAAAAAGAAAGGTGTTTTGGGCGGCATTGTTGCCACCTTGGGCGTTGTTTTTCCTTCCCTGGTAATTATCAGCATTCTGGCAGGTCTGATCCTGAATTTTGCGGATGTTCCGGCGGTACAGAACGCTTTTGCAGGCATCCGCGTATGCGTCTGCGTGCTGATCTTCAACGCTGTATGCAAGCTTTGGAAAGGCGCCATCAAAAACATCCTTACCCTTTGTATTTTCCTTGTGATTTTGGCCGTGGCCATGTTCCTGGATCTTTCTCCCATTTTGTTTATCCTGGCTGCGGGAATCCTGGGTGTTACTCTGGAAGCCCTGCATAAGATGCCCAAAGGAGGTGCCAAATCTCAATGATCCTTTTACAGCTTTTCTGGGAATTCTTTAAAACCGGCCTTTTTGCCATAGGCGGCGGATTGGCTACTCTTCCCTTCCTCAGTGATATGGCGGATGCTACCGGCTGGTTCACCCATGCCCAGTTGGCGGATATGGTGGCGGTTTCAGAATCCACTCCCGGTCCCATCGGTGTAAATATGGCTACGTATGTAGGATTCACCACCGCAGGCATCCCCGGAGCCATCATTGCCACCTTGGGGCTGATCGCGCCTTCCATTATTGTCATCCTTGTGATTGCCAAATTCCTGCAATCTTTCCGGCAAAATCGTTTTGTCAATTCCACCTTCATTTGCCTGCGCCCCGCTTCTGTGGCATTGATTGCTGTTTCCGGCCTGACGGTGGCTTTCTCCACATTTCTGGATGTATCACAGCCTTCTCTGCCCTGGTTCCAGTGGGTGGATTGGAAAGCTGTTGTTCTGGCGGCTATCCTGCTGGTCCTCACCCGATGGATCAAGCAAACCAAAAAGCTTCATCCCATTGTCTGGATCCTTGCTTCCGGCCTTGTGGGAATTGGATTTGGATTTGCCGGCGTATAAAGCAGGCAATTGGATTACAGCGGCCGTTTTACAAAAGCTTCAGCCCGGTATTTCCCGGGCTGAAGCTTTTTTCATAACACTGATTTTTTCTATTCTTAGTCCGCTGCTATGTACCAAGCAAAAAGATTTTTCCTTTACCTTTTCTCACAGCGTGCCATAAACGGCAGCCCGTACCCGAAGATGGTGATATTCTTCCTCGTTGGGGTTCATCTGGTGCATATACACCGCGGAGAATTGCTCCTCCGGATAGATGGAGGCCCATGTTCCCAGCACACCTGTCCATCCGAATTCACCCACAGGAGAATTGCTGGTTCCGAATCCCGGGTCGATCATGGTCCGCACGCCCAAGCCATACCCGTATCCGTCCAGGTAGCAACCGTAGAAATTTTCCTGCCGCTGCGCCGCCGTAAGCTGGTTCTGACGCATCAGATTGATGGTATTCCGGCCTAAGATCTTTTCTCCCTTGTAAACGCCTCCGCAGGCCAGCATCTGCGTAAACCGCAGGTAATCCCGAACGGTGGAGAACAGGCCCGCGCCGCCTCCTTCATACAAAGCGTCCGGAGCATGGTTTTCATCAAACTGGTTGGGCGAAGGGATCAAAACCCCTTCTGGCGTTTTGGTGTAGACCACAGCCATGCGTTCCTTGGTATCCCCAAAATGACGGTACCCTGTGCTGGTCATTCCCAAGGGCTCAAAAATTTCCTCTTTCATAAATTGGCCCACAGATTTTCCGGTAACCGCCTGGATCAGCCCCGCCACCAGCTCATGCCCGAATCCGTAGAGGAAATGATCTCCCGGTTCAAACGCCAGCGGGACTTGAGCCATGGCCTTGATTTCCGTATCCAGATCATATTTCCCGTATTTCTCCTTCAGCTCCTTGCGCACCTGCAGCATGGAGCGCCCGGTAAGGCTGGTTTCGTCGGGATAGGGCAATCCGCACTGCATGGCAAAGGCGTGCTTTACCAGCAAAGGCTTCTTCGCTTTTTCCACGTATACCCGCCCATCCATACGGGTATGGGCCACATTTGGAGAAGCGTACCCGGGGAGATATTCCCCTAAAGGATCGGTAAACAGAAATTTCCCTCGTTCAAACAGGATCATTCCGGCGGTGACCGTGATCAGCTTTGTAAGAGAATACAAACGGCAAACGGTATCCGGGCCAAAAGGTTTTTCGTTTTCCCGATCGGCAAAACCTGTATAGGTTTCGTATAAGGTTTCTCCTCCCTGAGCCAAAGCGCAGCCGCATCCAGCCACTGTTTCCCGGGAATAGCGTTCCAGCAAAGCACCTACATCTGCGTATGAAGACATTTTCCATCTTCCTTTCCCAATAAAATACGATATGTTCAGCATATTTCATTTTGATACCAAAAGCAATCCCGGTAAAAGAAATTTCCATAATTTTATGTGAAAAATCCACATTTTATTGGAAATGTATCACAATTTTTAAAAGGAATTCTTCACTTTCCTATCAGGAATCATATAGGCCCACATGAACGGTTTTCATGGTATCATTTGCCCAAAACCGATAACCGCCGAAATACCCGATCTCCGATAGGATCCGATTCATGTCCTTCCAATCGTTTGTCTGCCAATTTTTTGCTTTTTGATAATCCTCGTCCTTTTCAAACCGAACTGTCAGCATATTTTCTCCCTGCTGCATCTGCTTTGAAAAAGCCCCTAGGATTTGATTCTCATCATAGGAAGTGAAGTAACAATCTTCATGGACATGGTAAAAGAATTTGGTTCCGTCTTTTACCTCCCAATCGTACGCAATTTCATGGGAATTCCCTAACGCTTCCATCTGTTCCTGCGTGGTCAGAAAGTAATCATGAAGGATATACTCCTGTCCGTTTTTATCCTACAGATCCGTATCGTCCCACGTTACATCCAAAAACAAAGCATAATCATCGTCCCCTTCCTGGAACCTTACAAGATTCCAGGCGTGCGTCCGGTCATCGCTTTCCAAAGTGCTGCAGGAGGAATCGCTTACAGCCTTTTCCATAAGATAATCAAACGCATAGGCATATCCTACGCAAACAGCGGAACCTTCCGCCAATGCACCATAAATATCCCGGATATGTTCTCCTTCCAGGGACTGATCGTAGGTTACCCTTCTGCAAAGCTCATCGTGAATGATCCTGGCGGCTTCCCACTGATCGGCGCCGGACGGAATTTTAGAGAGGATTTCTTCTGCCGTTTCATCAATTTCCGCCTGCATTTCCGGAATTTCCTCCGCCGTGCAGTTATACGTGAAGGACACATACCCTTCAAAAAAATATTCTCCGTCCCTTTCATATCCATTCATTTGGTCCTGAATCCCGGAAAGCCAAAAGTGCCTCACATTCATATCGGACCAATCCACCCGAGCACAGTTTTTCATATAAACTCTGGGTTCCATATTTTCTATCGCTTCTTCCAGCTCCTCCATACCTTCCTGAAAATATTCCAAGTCTTCCCCTAAATCAATAATCCGCACACCTTCAGGAACTTCCGGGGGCTGTTTTCCCGATTCTTCTTGTTCTTCCTGCTCCTGCTGGCTGCTTTCCAGTTGGGAAGTTTCCGGCAGCCCTTCGGTTTGAGAACACCCAACGCTTCCTAACAAATTCACCGCAAGAAGCAAGCACAAAACAAATTGACCTGCTCTTTGAAAAAAGTGTTTTTTCCTTTTTTCATATGTTTTCTCCCCATTTACGCTCTTCCTTTTTTAATCAAAAAACTCAGCTTTAATATACTCTACAATTGAATTTCTTGCAACCGATTTATCCTTTTTCCTCTCATTCACATTTCAAATTACAAACCGATTTCAGGAGGAGCGTTTTCGATTTATAAAGTAGTCAAAAAAGTAGTCAATTTCCCATTTAAAAAAGAAAAACGGTTTCATCGCCGAAGAAAAAAGGACTGCTTACGCAGTCCTTTTTGGGTCATCGAAACAGTACAGACAATTACTTTGTGTTCCTTTTTGCGGTGTTAAGAGACGAAATTAAGAGTTTTTTCATCTCAATGCAGTGCTCCAGAACGGTAGAATCGTTATAATAGCCGCTTTCAATGAGAAGTTCTAACCAGTATTCGCTCTCAGATCATTCTTTCAAAGCAATTTGAAGTTTGGCGATGAAATCAGCACGTCCATGACCATAGAAGGCCTCACGGATATTGGCGCCGATGCTGGTTCCGGAGCGAATAAGCTGATTGGTGAGGACGCTTTCTCGTTTGGAAGACTTGATTTCATTGCATACTTTAATAATTTCTAAAGCAAAGGATTTGGACTTCGATAGAAGAGGACTGTCCATGGTTGCACCCCGTTCCTCACTTATTTCTTATTCCCTATTACATCTTATTTTCCAAAAATCCCGAATGGAGGGGGATTGGTTAAGGAATAGTGAATAGGGAAGAGGGAATAGGTAAAAATCCCGAACGCTGTCGCATTCGGGATTTTTGGTGAACCATCGGGGATTTACAGTGTGCTGCGTATACTCCGTATACTTCGCATCCCCCGGCTTGTCCACCGCCTTTGGCGGTGCCGGACGGCGCCGCTCTTCGGAAGAAATATGCCCCCGGC
>CALWUW010000014.1 GCA_944384815.1 uncultured Clostridia bacterium | reverse complement strand
CATTTTCCATGGCCGCGTCAAAGAGCTGGCCGATGGCGCCCGTGAGGGCGGCCTCAAGTTCTAAGTAAGGAGGAATACATTTGGCTAGATTTGATGCACCTCGTTCCCAGCAGGACGAGATGAAGGAGCATGTAGTTGCCATTAACCGTGTATCCAAAACGGTAAAAGGCGGCCGTATCTTCAAGTTTGCCGCTTTGGTTGTTGTAGGCGACGGAAACGGAACCGTAGGCTTCGGAATCGGCAAGGCCGGAGAAGTTCCGGACGCAATCCGCAAGGGCATTGAGGACGCGAAGAAGAACCTGATCAAGATTTCCCTGCGCGGCTCCACCATTCCTCATGAGGTAATCGGTGAGTTCGGCGCCGGCAAAGTGCTGATGAAGCCTGCTGCCCCCGGTACCGGTGTAATCGCCGGCGGTCCGGTGCGTGCGGTGGTAGAAGCGGCTGGTATCCGGGATATCCGTACCAAGGCTCTTCGTTCCAACAACCCCTGCAACGTAGTACGCGCAACCCTGGCCGGTATGGCTCAGCTGCGCACTGCCGAGGAAGTTGCGGCTATCCGCGGCAAGTCGGTTAAAGAGATTCTGTAAGTAAGGGGGTAGCAATATGGCACAGATTCATGTGAAGCTGGTAAAAAGTCTTATCGGCAGCAAAAAGGACCAGATTGCAACTGCCCACGCTTTGGGTCTGCACAAGATCGGCGACGTAACCGTTCAGCCGGACAACGAGCAGACTAAGGGCAAGGTGGCCAAGATTATCCACCTCATCGAGGTAAAGAACGCGTAAGGAGGTGCGAGCAAATGAAATTGCATGAACTGTCTGCAGTTCCCGGTTCCACCCAGGAGGCTAAGCGGATCGGTAGAGGCCACGGCTCCGGCTGGGGCAAAACCGCTGGCAAGGGCCACAAGGGTCAGAAAGCAAGAGCCGGCAGAGGAATGCGTCCTGGCTTTGAAGGCGGCCAGATGCCGCTTCAGAGACGGATTCCCAAAAGAGGTTTTACAAACATTTTTGCCAAATCCATTATCGCTGTGAATGTTGGATCTTTGAATGTATTCAAGGACGACGCTGTGGTAGATACCCAGGCGTTGATCGATGCGGGCCTGGTAAAGAAATGCTGTGACGGCGTTAAGATCCTGGCCAACGGCAAGCTGGAGAAGAAGCTCACCGTTCAGGTAAGCGCTTTCTCTGAGGGTGCCAAGCAGAAAATTGAAGCAGCAGGTGGGAAGGCAGAGGTGATCTGAGTTGTTCAAGACAATTAAGAATGCCTGGAATATCCCGGATCTGCGTAAAAAACTTCTGTTTACTCTTTTCGTAATCATCGTGTTCCGGATCGGATCCATTATCCCGGTTCCGTTTCTGGATGCGGAAGCGCTGAAAAGCCTGGTGAACAGCCAGGGCGGAGAAGGATTCGGCTATCTGGATCTGTTCTCCGGCGGCGCCTTCTCCAGCGCCACTCTTTTCGCAATGGGCGTGACTCCCTATATCAACAGCTCCATTATCATGCAGCTGTTGACGGTAGCCATCCCGGCTCTGGAAAGAATGGCGAAAGAAGGGGAGGAAGGCCGTAAGCGCATTTCTACCATTACCCGTTATGTAACGGTAATCCTGGGCCTCATTCAGGGTACGGCGTATTATTTCTATCTTTATAACAGCAGTGTGGATGGAAATCAGATCGTTATGTACCGTGGAGGCGGTAGCGGTGTGTTTGTAGCGTTTGTGATCATTCTGGCCTTTACTGCCGGTACAGCTCTGATGATGTGGCTGGGCGAGCAGATCAACCAGAAAGGGATCGGAAACGGAATCTCCGTTCTTTTGTTTGCGGGTATTCTGGCCAGATTCCCCACCACGCTGAAAACCTTGGGTGCCTTCTTCCAGCTGGCTGTGGCCGATCCCTCCGGAAGCGGACAGTATTTCGTCTTTGTACCGCTGTTCGTTCTGATTTTCCTGGCGGTGATCTGGGTTATCGTATTCATGCAGGATTCCGAACGCCGGATTCCCGTGCAGTATGCGAAGCGGGTAGTAGGGCGTAAAATGTACGGCGGACAAAGCAGCCATATTCCGATTAAGGTAGCGATGTCCGGTGTAATGCCCATTATCTTTGCCAGCAGCATTTTGTCCATCCCCAGTACCATTCAGATGTTTATGGGGAGCAATGTAAACAGCTTTTGGCAGGGTTTCTTCAACGCATTTTCTCCCACCGGCTGGCTGTACAGCGTGCTGTACTTCTTCCTGATTATTTTGTTTGCGTATTTCTACCTGACGATTCAGTATAATCCGGTGGAAATGGCCAATAATCTGCGTCAGAGCAACGGCACCATCCCCGGGATCCGTCCCGGAAAGCCCACGTCGGATTTCATTGCCAAGATTCTTTCCAAGATCACGCTGATCGGATCTTTGTTCCTGGCGTTGATCGCTCTGCTGCCCATTGTGTATGGGGCACTTACCGGGATGCACGGCCTCTCTTTGGGCGGCACATCCATCCTGATCGTTGTAGGTGTGGCTCTGGAAACGGTGAAGCAAATGGAATCCCAGATGATGATGCGTCATTATAAAGGATTCCTGGACTGATTGGAGGAAGATTTTATGAAATTGATTCTCCTGGGCGCTCCCGGCGCCGGAAAAGGCACACAGGCAGAGATTATTTGTGAAACCTTGAACATTCCCGCGATTTCCACGGGAAATATTATTCGCGAAGCGCTGAAAAGCGGCACGGAGATGGGGCTGAAGGCTAAGTCCTATATGGACGCCGGTCAGCTGGTTCCGGATGAAGTTGTTATCGGGATCATTAAAGATCGTCTGGCGCAGGAAGACTGCCAGGGCGGTTTCATCCTGGACGGCTTCCCCCGTACCATCCCCCAGGCCGAGGCTCTGGACAAAATGGGTATCGTCATCGATAAGGTGATCGATATCGAAGTGCCGGACGAGAAGATCGTTCAACGGATGTCCGGGCGCCGTGTCTGCGAAGCCTGCGGCGCTTCCTATCACCTGCTTTATAAGAAGCCGGAGAAGGAAGGCGTTTGCGGGAAATGCGGAGGCACCCTTGTTCAGCGCAAGGATGACCATCCTGATACAGTAAGCGAACGTTTGAAAGTCTATCACGAGCAGACGGAACCGCTGAAGGCGTACTATGCCGCACAAGGCAAGCTTTCCGTTGTTGAAGGCCAGGAAGAAGTGGCCGATACAACCAAGCTGACGCTGGAAGCGTTGAAGGCGTAATCATGATTGTACTGAAAACGAAGCGTGAGCTTTCAGCCATGCGGGAAGCGGGCAGAGTAGCCGCCCGGGCGCTCCGGTTGGCCGGGGAAGCCGTCCAGCCGGGAATCTCCACCTGGGAGATTGACCGAATCGCACGCCGATACATCGAGGAGCAGGGCGCCGTCCCTACCTTCCTCGGTTACGGCGGGTTCCCGGCGAGCTCCTGCATTTCTGTAAATCATGTGGTGATCCATGGCATACCAAGCAAAGACGTGATCGTCCGAGAGGGCGACATTGTCAGCATAGATATCGGAGCTACCTATGAAGGGTTTGTAGGGGATAATGCTTTTACATTTCCCTGCGGAAAGATTTCTGCCCAGGCGCAGGCACTTCTGCAGACAACCCAGGAAAGCCTTTATGAAGGTATCAAAGCCGCTCAGGTGGGAAACCGGATCGGCGACGTAGGCAGCGCGGTGCAGCGGTATGTCGAAGCTCGCGGTTACTCAGTGGTACGAAACTTTGTCGGCCACGGAGTAGGCGCGAAGATGCATGAAGATCCAAGCGTACCAAATTACGGCACACCCGGAAGAGGTGTGCGCCTGATGCAGGGCATGACCATTGCCATTGAACCCATGATCAACCAGGGTGTTTACGATGTGAAAACGCTTGCAGACGGCTGGACCACTGTGACAGCCGACGGAAAGCTTTCCGCTCATTTTGAACACACGGTAGCCATTACTTCCGACGGCCCCGTCATTTTGACGCTGCCGGACTAAGGAGGCCGATTATGGACTTTGTGAAAGGAGCCGTTGTCCTTGCCAAGGCAGGACGCGACAAAGGCGGTTTTTTCACGGTTTTGGATACGGAGGGATCCTATGTGTGGATTTGCGACGGCCGACGCAGGTCGTTGGAGCATCCAAAACGCAAAAACCGCATTCATCTTTCCCTGACAACGGCCGTGCTGGAATCCGGTTCCATGCAGTCGAACCGGGCAATCCGAAACGCTCTCAGATCTTTTTCTCAAAAAGATCGTGTTCCGCTAGAGGAGGGTTAATCAATGTCAAAACAGGACGTAATTGAAACGGAAGGTACCGTAGTGGAAGCTCTTCCCAATGCCATGTTTATGGTAGAGCTCCCGAATAAGCACACAGTGCTGGCCCATATTTCCGGAAAGCTTCGGATGAATTTCATCCGGATCCTCCCCGGGGATAAGGTCACCATAGAGCTTTCGCCCTATGATTTGACCAGGGGCCGGATCACATGGCGTTCCAAATAAGCCAACCGGCAAAACAAGATTCGCTGTAAGGAGGGCGCACAAATGAAAGTAAGACCTTCTGTAAAGAAAATTTGTGAAAAATGCAAGATCATTAAGCGCAAGGGTAAAGTCATGGTGATCTGTGAGAACCCGAAGCACAAGCAGCGCCAGGGTTAAGGCGCAGAACAAGGATTTGGAGGTGCAACCATAATGGCGCGTATATCCGGTATCGATCTCCCCAGAGACAAGCGCATTGAGATCGCTCTTACCTATATCTATGGTATCGGCCGCAAGACCGCTACCGACATCTGCAAGGCCACAGGAGTAAACCCTGACATCCGTGTTCGGGATCTTTCCGAGGACGATGCAGCCAAGCTCAGAGAGTATATCGATCATAACTGCCGCGTGGAAGGCGATCTTCGCCGCGACGTTGCTTTCGATATCAAGAGACTGATTGAAATCGGTTCCTACCGCGGCCTTCGTCACCGCAAGGGCCTGCCTGTGCGTGGTCAGCGTTCCAAGACCAACGCCAGAACCCGCAAAGGTCCCAGAAAGACCATGGCCAACAAGAAGAAGTAAGTAGGGAGGGATTTTAGATGGCAGCACAGAAAGGTGCGAAGAAAGGTACAACTGTCCGCAGACGCCGTGAGCGCAAGAATATTGATCGCGGTGCTGCGCACATTCAGTCCACATTCAATAACACGATCGTAACCATTACGGATACGCAGGGGAATGCTATTTCCTGGGCCAGCTCCGGTGAGCTGGGCTTCAGAGGCTCCAGAAAGTCCACTCCTTTTGCTGCGCAGACCGCTGCCGAGACCGCTGCTAAAGTGGCTATCGAGCATGGCATGAAGAGCGTAGAAGTGTATGTAAAGGGACCTGGCGCCGGCCGTGAAGCCGCGATCCGTGCTTTGCAGGGCGCAGGGCTGGAGGTAAGCATGATTAAAGACGTTACCCCCATCCCCCACAACGGATGCCGTCCTCCCAAGAGAAGACGTGTATAACCGGGAACAGAAAACAGGAGGTGCAACCATAAATGGCAAGATATACTGATGCTGTGTGTAAGCTGTGCCGCCGTGAGGGGCAGAAACTGTTCCTGAAAGGCGCTCGTTGCTACACGGATAAATGCGCTCTTGCGCGCAGAGCATATGCCCCCGGCCAGCATGGCCAGGGCCGCAAAAAGAGCTCCGAATACGGCCTGCAGCTGCGTGCAAAGCAGATGACCCGCCGTTATTACGGTGTTCTGGAAAGCCAGTTCAGAGATTATTATGAAAAGGCTACCAAGAAGGAAGGCAAGACGGGTGACGAACTGCTGACCATTCTGGAGAGCCGTCTGGACAATGTTGTGTACCGTATGGGTTGGGCTGCTTCCAGAGCGGAAGCTCGTCAGCTGGTGGTACATGGACATTTCACCGTCAACGGCAAGCGCGTTGACATTCCGTCCTATCTCACCAAGATCGGCGAAGTCGTTTCCATCAAAGAGAAGAGCCGTCAGAGCGAGAAGATCAAGGCTGTTTTGGAAGCCAATTCCGCACGGCCGGTTCCCAAGTGGCTGGAAGTAAACAACGAAGCCTTCGAAGGCAAGATCGTTGCTATGCCCACTCGGGACGAGATCGATCTGGCAGTGGATGAAACTCTCATCGTTGAGTTGTACTCCAAGTAATGCTGGTTTGTAAACAGCATGAGAAACGCCATAGCAAAGAAGTTTGCTTTTGCATGAAGGAGGTTCGCTAATGATCGAGATAGAGAAGCCTAAAATTGAGACGGAAGAACTTTCTGCTGACGGCACCTACGGTAAATTTGTCGTGGAACCTCTGGAGCGGGGATACGGTACAACGCTGGGCAACAGCCTGCGGCGTGTGCTGCTTTCCTCCCTTCCGGGCGTAGCGGTTACATCCATTAAAATCGATGGTGTTCTTCATGAGTTTTCCACCATCCCCGGCGTGAAAGAGGACGTTACGGAGATCGTCCTGAATATTAAAGGCCTTACAGCTAAGCTGCATTGCGACGGCCCCAAAACCGTTGAGATCAGCGCGGAAGGCCCCTGTGATGTTACAGCAGACGCCATTAAATGTGACAGCGAGGTAGAAATCCTGAATCCGGAGCTGCATATCGCAACTTTGGGCGAAGGTGCGAAACTGTATATGGAGCTGACCCTGGATAAGGGCCGGGGCTATGTTCCCGCTGAGCGGAACAAGCAGAACATGCAGAACGCCGTAATCGGCGAGCTGCCTGTGGACTCCATTTATACCCCTGTTTACAAGGTAAACTACAATGTAGAGCCCACCCGTGTAGGGCAGAGCATCGATTACGATAAGCTCACTCTGGATGTGTGGACCAATGGCGTCATTGGCGCGCAGGAAGCGGTTTCCCTGGCCGCGAAAGTCCTTACTGAGCATCTGAATCTCTTTGTGGATCTGTCCGATAAGGGCAGCAACACGGAGATCATGGTGGAGAAGGATGATAAGGGCAAGGAAAAGGTTCTGGAAATGACCATTGAAGAGCTGGATCTTTCGGTTCGCTCTTTCAACTGCCTGAAGCGTGCCGGTATCAATACCGTGGAGGATCTTATCAATAAGTCGGAAGAAGACATGATGAAGGTCCGGAACCTGGGACGTAAGTCCCTGGAAGAAGTCGTCTGGAAGATGGCTTCCCTCGGCTTTAATCTCCGTAAGGATGATGAATAAACTGTCAGACCCATTCAACGAGGTAAAGGAGTGACATTCGATGCCCGGAACCAGAAAACTGGGAAGAGCCACCAGCCACAGAACCGCTATGCTGCGCGCTTTGGTAACCTTCCTGCTTGAAAACGGCAAAATCGAAACTACAGTAACTCGTGCCAAGGAGGTTCGCTCCCTGACCGAGAAAATGATAACCATCGCAAAAGAGAAGAATCTGCACAACTATCGCCTGGTTATGTCTTTCGTAACCAAGGAAGAAGTTGCCAACAAGCTCTTTGAAGAAATTGCGCCCAAGTATGTGGATCGCAACGGCGGTTACACCCGGATCACCAAGCTGGGGCCCCGTCGCGGTGATGCTGCCGAAATGGCCATTATCGAACTGCTGTAATTTCTTTTGCATCAACGAAACCGCTGCCTTTTCGGCAGCGGTTTTTTTTGCGTGTGCGCTAAAGGACGGCAAAGTAAAAAGGGCATCCCTCTGCTTCTGTACTTTTAGAAGAGGAATGTGCTATAATAGTCTACATACGCAGGATTATGAACGGCAGAGATGCAGCGAATGCGGATTTATAACGTGTGTGAATGGAGGAAAAGGCATGCATCACAGGGAAATGAAAGAAAAGGAAAAGAAAAATCAAACGGATTTTTCCAAAGGCAGTGTAGCGGGGAACATTATTCATTTGGCGATTCCTATGACATTGGCTCAGCTGGTAAATATCCTTTATAACATTGTGGATCGGATCTATATCGGGCGGATGCCGGAAAATGCCACCCTTTCCATGACCGGTCTGGGGCTGTGCCTGCCTTTGATCACCATCGTCATTGCTTTTGCCAATTTGTTCGGCATGGGCGGTGCGCCGCTGTGTACCATTGCCCGGGGAAAAGGGGATGAAAAAGAAGCGGAAACCATTATGGGGAATTCTTTTGTCATGCTGGTGGGTTCCGGAATTTTGCTGACCGTTTGCGGATTGGTATGGAAGGAGCCTCTTTTGTATGCTTTTGGAGCCAGCCCCCAAACCTTTCCCTTTGCGGATCAGTATATCACCATCTACCTTTCCGGCAGCGTTTTTGTCATGATCAGTCTGGGAATGAACAGCTTCATCAACAGCCAGGGCTTTGCCGCCTATGGAATGGCAACGGTGCTTTGCGGAGCCATTGCCAATATCCTTCTGGATCCTCTCTTTATTTTTGTGTTTCATATGGGAATTCAGGGGGCGGCCATTGCTACGGTGCTGTCCCAAGCGTTATCGGCTTTTTGGGTGCTTCGGTTTTTGACAGGTAAAAAGACCATTCTTCGGCTGAAATTTTCCTGCTTTCATCTGCAGTGGAAACGGGCCAGGGAAATTTGTGCTCTGGGCCTTACAGGATTTACCATGTCCGTGACTAACAGCGCCGTGCAAACCGTTTGCAACGCTACCCTGCAAGTCTACGGAGGGGACCTCTATGTGGGGGTTATGACGGTGATCAATTCCATTCGTGAAATCATTTCCATGCCAGTTTCCGGAATAACCAACAGCGCGCAGCCGGTTATGAGCTATAATTACGGCGCCAAGCAATATCATCGCGTCCGGGAAGGGATCCGATTTATGTCCTTGATCTGTATTGTATACACGGTGGCGATATGGATTTGTTTGTCTGTTTTTCCGGAGTTTTTCATTCACATTTTTAATCAGGATGGAGACATAACCAAGCTGGCGGTGCCGGTGATGCATATGTATTATTTTGGCTTTTTCACCATGTCGCTGCAATTTGCCGGTCAAGCTGTATTTGTGGCCTTAGGCAAGGCAAAGCAGGCGGTATTTTTCTCGCTGTTCCGAAAGGTGATGATCGTCATTCCGCTGACGTTGTATCTGCCTTTGCTGGTTTCCCCGGGAACTTCCGGCGTCTTTTTGGCAGAACCTATTTCCAACTTTATCGGCGGTACAGCTTGCTTTGTTACCATGATTTTTATGGTATATAAAAAGCTGAAGAATATGGAAAAGGAAGAAACTGCCTCGGAGACAGTTTCTTCCAGCCCAAAAATTCAACAAGAAGTAATATAATAGAACAAAATACGATTAGTATAGAGAAAACAGAAAGCGGTAGAGCCTGATGGAAAAAGGCTCTGCCGCTTTTAAAATGCCGATATCAAAGGCGGCCTGGCATGAATCACCGAAATAGGAAATAGGAAATGAGAAACGCAAAAGGAAAAATTTTATTTTTGGCAAAAAGAGTCAAGGAAGCACACGGATTCGAGTGACTTCTTTAAGCTGCCCAATGGCCTGAACTGTGGAGGAAGTAACGGAGCCGGTAATGTCCAGCAAAGTATAGGCGTAGTCTCCCCGGGATTTGCTGGCCATATTTTCAATATTGATGCCGTTTTCAGCGGCAATTCCTGAAAAACGGCTGATGGTGTTGGGCAGATTTCTATGGGCAATGCAAATACGTGTTCCTTCCCGGGGCATGGATACGGGGGGAAAGTTTACGGAATTTTCCACGTTCCCCGTCTCCAGATATTCCGTCAGTTCTTTTACCGCCATTCGGGCGCAATTTTCCTCACTTTCCGGAGTGGAAGCCCCCAGATGGGGAATGGAGATGGCGCCCGGGACATCCAGAAGTTCCTCCTGGGGGAAATCGGTAATATAGGCGGCCACAGTTCCCGACTGCAGGGCTTCTTTTATGCCCTGAGGGTCTGCCAGTTCCCCTCTGGCGAAGTTCAGGATTCGGACCCCGGGCTTCATTTTTTGTAAATTCTCCCGGGAAAGAAAATTCCGGGTTTCCGGGGACAAAGGGACATGAAGGGTGATATAGTCGCAAAGGGAAAAAATTTCTTCCAGCGTCCGGGCATGCTGCACAGAGCGGGAAAGCCCCCAGGCGGCGTCCACAGAAAGATAGGGATCATAACCGTATACGGTCATGCCCAAAGCATGCGCCCCATTGGCTACCTGAATCCCGATAGTCCCCAGCCCGATAACCCCCAGGGCCTTACCTCGAATTTCCGGACCGGAAAAGTTCCCTTTTCCCTTCTCCACCAACCGGCTGATGTCTTCCCCTTTTCCTTGCAGACTTTTCACCCACTCCACAGCCGGAAAAATCTTTCGGGAGGAAAGAAAAAAACCCGCCAATACCAATTCTTTCACGGCGTTGGCATTGGCTCCCGGCGTATTGAATACAGCGATGCCGTTTTGGCTGCAGCGCTCCAGGGGAATATTGTTGACCCCTGCGCCGGCTCGGGCAATGGCGCACAGACTTTCCGGAAAGACGGCGGCATGAAGGGAAGAAGAGCGCAGCAAAATAGCATGGGGCTGCGGCGCCTCCTTTGTGACCTGATATTCCGGGGGAAAGCAGGAAAGTCCGGCTTGGGAAATAGCGTCCATACATTGGATGGTATACCTGGTATACATAACCTCTCACCTGTGCTTTCTTTCAAATTGATCCATGTGTTCCACCAGAGCCGCAACGCCCTGCTCCGGCATGGCGTTGTAAAGGGAAGCTCGCATACCGCCTACAGAGCGGTGCCCTTTCAGGTTAATCAGCCCTGTATGTTCCTCGGATTCCAGAAATTCAGCATCCAAAACCTGGGAACCGGTGACAAAGGGGATATTGGTGAAAGAGCGGTCCTGTTTACAGGCCGTTCCGTGGAACAAAGAGGACTGATCCAGAAAATCATACAGCAGCGAGGCTTTTTTTCGGTTGATCCGTTCTATGGAAGCCAGGCCGCCCATATCTTCCTTCAGCCATTTCAGAACCAGCATGGCGATGTAAATGCAGTAGCAGGGGGGAGTGTTGTACATGGAATGGTTTTTGATATGTATGTGGTACTGAAACATGGTAGGGGTTTGTTCCATAGGCTGCCCCACCAGGTCCTTTCGCAGGATTACCACAGTCAGACCTGCAGGCGCCAGATTTTTCTGTGCCCCTGCATACAGGAGACCGAAAGAAGAAACATCCAATGGAGCGCTGAGAATGCAGGAAGAAATATCCGCCACCAGCGGAACGTCACCGGTAGAAGGCAGACGGGAAAACCGGGTGCCATAAATGGTGTTGTTCAGGCAGATATGGCAGTAGTCGGCATCCGGGGAAAAGCTGCCGGCTGCCAGATCCGGAATGCAGGCATACTGCTTTTCCCGGGAAGAGGCAATAATTTTAGCTTCTCCATACCGGGCCGCTTCCTTTTGGGCTTTTTCCGCCCACTGCCCGGTGAGAATATAATCCGCTTTTTTGTTTTGAGTCATCAGATTCATAGGGACCATGGCAAATTGAGAGGAGGCCCCTCCCTGGAGAAAAAGGACATGGTAGGAATCGGGAATCTGCATCACTTCCCGAAGAAGAGCTTCGGTGGTTTCCAGAATGTCCTGATACACTGGGGATCGGTGAGACATTTCCATTACAGACTGCCCACTGCCTTTGTAGTTCAGCATTTCCTGGGCAGCTCTGCGCAGTACAGGCTCTGGCAGCATGGAAGGACCAGCGGAAAAATTATAAACACGGGGCATACCATTCTCCTCCTAACGGAACAGTTTACGGGGGCAAGAAAGGCTCAGGAAAGAAAAGGAGAGTCCTTTCTTTTTACGCCAAACAGGCAAACTCCCTTTGCCAGTGTATGCGGAATCAGGCAAAAACGTTCCTGTTGGGGATAAAACCGTAACTCCAGGCGGAAAAACCGGGAGAAAACGGTTTTTCCCTTGCGTATTCCCAAAAGTGTGGTATACTATACCTAGAATTTTTATTTTTTAAACAAAAAATATAGGGAAATTAACAGTGGAACAATGGAACAGTGAGGAGGGAGTCTATGACCGTTAAAGAAGCAGCTCAAATTTTGGAGGCGGAAGTTTTGGTGGGGGAGAATCTGGATGTGGAAATCAAAACCGCCTGCGGAAGCGATATGATGAGTGACGTGCTGGCGTTTGTGAAGGACCAGGCGCTTTTGCTCACCGGCCTGTGCAATCCCCAGGTGATCCGGACGGCGGAAATGATGGATATGCGCTGTGTGGTTTTTGTCCGGGGAAAGGAAGTGGATCCGGAAATTTTGGAGCTGGCGCGCTCTAGGGACATTATTGTGCTGAAAACCAAGTATCGTATGTTCACTGCCTGCGGCCTTTTGTATTCCGGCGGGCTGCGGGGGGAGAGTGGTTCTCTGTGAGCGCTTTGACCTTTCGATATGAAGTTCCCGGGGATGATTTTACCCGGGCGGGAGAAGCTTCCAGCGATGTAAAACGCAAGCTGAAGCAATTGGGATATAGTCCGGAAGCGGTTCGGAAAGTGGCCATTGCCATGTATGAGGGAGAGATCAACATGGTGATCCATGCCGGCGGTGGAGAAGCCGTAGTGGAAATGGATCCGGAGGAGATCCGGGTGACCCTTAGGGATCAGGGGCCCGGGATCCCGGATGTGGAAAAGGCCATGCAGAAAGGATGGAGCACAGCGCCGGATACTGTGCGGAATTTAGGATTCGGCGCGGGGATGGGTTTGCCTAATATCAAAAAATATACCGATGAGCTGCGGATCGAAACAGAAGTAGGCGTAGGGACTACGCTGTATATGAAAGTTTTCGCCTGAGAGCGGAGAATAGGACTTGGGTGTATTCAGGCCTTGGGCAGGCAGCAAAAGTTTTTCGGAAGCCATAAGAAAAAAGGGGGGAAGATCGTATGGCGGCAGAGGATCAATTTTTTCATTCGGTGACGCTGGACAGCCAGAAGTGTATGGGCTGTACCAACTGTATCAAACGATGCCCCACAGAGGCCATCCGGGTACGAGAAGGGAAAGCCTGCATTATTTCCCAGCGATGTATTGATTGCGGGGAGTGTATCCGCGTATGCCCCCATCACGCTAAAAAGGCGCAGTATGACCATATGGAAGCCCTCAAATCCTTTTCCTATACAGTGGCCTTGCCTGCGCCGGCGCTTTATGGGCAGTTTAATCACTTAAATGATATGGATATTGTGCTCACCGGGCTGAAGCGCATAGGCTTTGACCATGTGTTTGAAGTTTCCCGGGCGGCGGAATTGGTTTCCGAAGCCACCCGGCTGCTGATGAAAGAGGGAAAATTGGAGCTGCCGGTGATCAGCTCCGCCTGCCCGGCGGTGGTGCGGCTGATTCGGGTCCGGTTTCCGGATCTGTGCAGCCATGTGCTGCCTTTGGCTTCCCCCATGGAGACCGCGGCCAGAATAGCCCGGCAGGAGGCCATGGAACGGACCGGCCTTCCCGGGGAGAAAATCGGTATCTTCTTTATTACGCCTTGCCCGGCCAAAGTTACGGATATTCGTGCTCCGTTGGACTTCGCCTGTTCCCAGGTGGACGGAGCCATTGCCATCAGTGAGATTTTTCCCAAACTTACCGACGCCATGGAGCATTTGGAGGCAACAGAGCCCTTGCAGCACTCCGGCGTGATTGGGGTGGGATGGGCTTCCAGCGGCGGAGAAAGCGCGGCGCTGCTGAACGAAAAGTACCTGGCGGCGGACGGCGTGGAAAATGTGATCCGTGTGCTGGAAGAATTGGAAGACGATCGGATCCGCGAACTGGAATTTATTGAGCTGAACGCCTGCGCCGGAGGTTGTGTAGGGGGTGTGTTGTGCGTAGAGAACGCATATGTGGCCAAAGCAAGGCTCCAGCGGCTTCGCCGGTATCTTCCGGTTTCCAGAAATCATTTGCAGAAAGGGAAAGAGGAAGTTCCCTATTGGGAAAAGGATCTGGAATACCAGCCGGTTCTGAAGCTTTCCAGCGATCGGGGAGAAGCGCTGCGAATGATGGGAGAAATTGACCGGATCACCTGTCTGTTCCCCGGGTTGGACTGCGGTTCCTGCGGAGCGCCTTCCTGCCGGGCCCTGGCAGAAGACGTGGTGCGGGGAGAGGCCCGGGAAAGCGACTGCATCTTTGTGCTGAAGGAGGAAATTCGGAGCATGGCCAGCGCGCTGGGATCCATAGGAGGATTCGTCCCGGAAACCATGCGAAAGGAATGGGAAAAAACGGAGTCCTCCGGGAAAGGAGAACCGGAATGAAAAAAGAGAAAAAGCAAGTCCGGGATCTGGCGGAATTTTTACAGGCGGAGTGCCTGGTGCAGGGGGACTTGGACCGGGAAATCCAGACGGGATATGTGTGCGATCTTCTCAGCTGGGCAATGGCCCGGCTGCCGGAAGGCGCAGCCTGGATGACGGTGATGGGGAATCTGAACGCCGTAGCGGTCTGTTCCCTGAAAGACGGCGCCTGCATTGTTTTGACAGACAATGCGCCCCTGGATAAAAATGCGGAAAGCCGGGCGGAAACGGAGGGAATCTGCATTTTGCGAGTAGAGCAGGGGGCGTACGAAACCGCTCTCCGGCTGGGAGAATGGCTCCGGGAGGAAGAAAAATGAAGGTGCAGTATGATTTGCACCTTCATTCCTGCTTATCCCCTTGCGGCGATGAGGAAATGACTCCCTGCAATATCGTGAACATGGCGGCTTTGCTGGGATTTCAGATGATCGCTCTTACAGATCATAATTCCTGCCGGAATGTGCCTGCGGCAGTGGAAGCGGGAAAACGGGCGGGAATCTGCGTGATACCGGGAATGGAACTGTGCACCAACGAGGAAGCCCACATGGTGTGCCTGTTTCCTTCTGTGGAGCAGGCTTTGCTGTTTCAGGAGTATGTGGAACAGCGCAGGCTTCCCATTCCCAACCGGCCGGATATTTTCGGCCGGCAGCTGGTGCTGGATGAAGAGGATCGATTTCTGGATGAAGAAAGGAATCTTCTCATTGCGGCGGCGGATATTTCCGCCTGTGAGGGGGCGTCGTTTGCCCGCAAACTGGGAGGTGCGGCGTTCCCGGCCCATATTGACAAAGGATCCTACAGCCTTTTGGCCAGTTTGGGAACGCTTCCGGAGGAAGCTGGATTTTGCGCTGCGGAAATTACAGCCAGAGGGGATATTCCCAAGCTCTTAAAGCAGTGCCCGGCTTTGGAATCTATGCTGCTGCTTTTAGATTCCGATGCCCATTCTTTGGAAACCATGCAGGATCCTGCCCCTTGGCTGGATCTTCCGGAGCTTTCGCCGGAATGCCTGATGGAAGTATTAAACGGGGATATAACCGTCCCCTGGGGACGGGAATAGACGGAAGGCAGAGCAAGGTGCAATGGAGAATATAAAAAAGGACTTACAGCCGGAGTGAGGCTGTAAGTCCTTTTTTTACCCAGCAAATCGTATGGAACATCATTCCCCAAACAGGTCGGTAGAGAAATAACGGTCTCCGCTGTCTGGAAACAAAACCACGATGCGCTTGTCCCAATTTTCCGGCTGTTTCGCCAGGGTTATGGCAGCCCAGGCGGCCGCGCCGGAGGAGATCCCCACCAGGATCCCTTCTCTACGGCAGATGGATTTGGCGGTGGAGAGCGCGTCTTCATTGCTTACAGGAAGGATCTGCTGATAGATTTGCCGGTTCAGCACATCCGGAGCAAATCCGGCGCCGATCCCCTGAATCTTATGAGCGCCGGGAGCTCCGCCGGAAAGGACGGGAGAAGAAGCCGGTTCCACAGCGACGATTTGAATTTCCGGATTCTTTTCTTTCAAATATTCCCCCACGCCGGTAATAGTTCCTCCCGTCCCCACGCCGGCTATAAAAATATCCACGTTTCCCTGTGTATCCCTCCAAATTTCCGGGCCGGTGCCGTTTCGATGGGCGTCCGGATTGGCAGGGTTGGAAAATTGACGGGGGAGGAAACTTTCCGGGATTTCCCGGGCCAGCTCCTCCGCTTTTTCAATGGCGCCTTTCATGCCCCTGGAGCCTTCTGTAAGGACTACCTCTGCTCCGTATGCCTTTAGAAGGCGGCGCCGTTCTACAGACATGGTTTCCGGCATGGTAACGATCATGCGGTACCCTTTGGAAGAAGCTACAGCGGCAAACCCAATGCCTGTATTTCCGCTGGAAGGCTCAATGATCACCGATCCCTTTTTCAGGAGACCTTTAGCTTCGGCGTCTTCTACCATGGATTTGGCGATCCGGTCTTTGACAGAGCCGGTGAGATTGAAATATTCCAGTTTGGCAAAGATTTTTGCGGAAAGATTTTCTGCTTCCTCGGTATGGGTAAGTTCCAGCAGAGGCGTATTGCCAATCAGTTGATGAGAGCTGGTATAAATCGTTTCGGGCATTTTCGAAACCTCCTTATTTTTTGAGAAAGTATCAATAGGAATCGTAAAACCATCTTCAAAAATGGGAAAGAACCGTTTCACAAGTGGAAATTTGCTATAAACCTATCGCATTAGTAGGTAATTGAAGTATATAAACCTATCCGCCTTTTGTCAACAGGAAAAAGGACACTCTGTAAGCTGTAAGCAGTGTCCGGAAGGGCTATTCTAAAAATTTCGGAGAACCGGGTTCCAGAAGATCCGCCAGCGAAACACTGTCCAGATATTCACCGATGAGGGTCTGCAGCTTTTTCCACATGGGAAGTGTTTTGCAGGAAGAGGCGTTTTCACAGGGATTGGACCCGCAGGAAAGACAAGCCACAGGGGCCAGAGAAGGCTCCGTTAGGCGAAGAATTTCCCCTATATGATACTGGGAGGCGTCCCGGTTCAGCCGGTATCCCCCGTTTCTGCCCCGAAGGCCGTCGATCATGCCGGCTTTGGTCAGAATCACCAGAATGCTTTCCAAATATTTTTCCGAAATATTTTGCCGGTCTGCGATCTGTTTTAAGGGGACATACACTTCTTTTTCAAAACCGGCCAGTTCCACCATAACGCGAAGGGCATAACGCCCTTTTGTAGAAATCAGCATACATTTCTCCTCCTTATTCCTATCATACTACAAGGATAATAGGATTTCAAGAAGTTTTATTTGCGAGAAAAGCAGCAAACACAGCAAGATTGTCGTTTTTTTAACAATAGCACTTCGTGAAATACGTTGGATGTGAGAATGATTTTTTATCAAGATCGTCAATTTGTGAAAAAAGACTTAGAAAATAGAAATATAATGCAAAAAAAGCGGACTTTTATGAAAAAAACTTTGTTATTATTTTGCTTAAAAAACGGGATGAATTTGAATAATTTTTAACAGAAACGAACATAATTTTCTGGATTTTAACGGAAAGTTATGATATACTGAACTTTGTAGGTAGGTGCAAGCCCTGCATTTTTAGGAATTTTATGCAAAAAGAAGGGATGGGGAGCCGAAAAAATGCCGGGCTTTTTCAGAAAACATTAGAAAGTCTGTTAGGGAGGAAGCAGTAATGCAAAAGAAAATCAGTAACCTGCCCTTTTCCGGTACGCCGGAGCAGGAAGAAAAGCTGAAAGCCGTTATTGCGCGGCATAAGAACGAAAAAGGATCCATTATGCCTTGCTTGCAGGAAGCCCAGGAAATTTATGGGTATCTGCCTGTGGAAGTGCAGACAATGATCGCAAAAGGTTTGGAAGTGCCTTTGGAGGAAGTGTTCGGCGTTTCTACGTTCTATTCCCAGTTTTCGCTGACACCCAAAGGAAAATATAACGTTTCCGTATGTTTGGGGACAGCCTGTTATGTAAAAGGCGCGGCGGCGGTTCTGGAGCAGATCACAAAGAATCTAGGGATCCAGCCGGAGGAATGTACGGCGGATGGTTTGTTTTCCCTTACGGCTTGCCGCTGCATCGGAGCCTGTGGATTGGCGCCGGTTATGACCATTAACGACGAAGTGTATGGCCGCCTGGTTCCGGAAGATGTGGACGGCATTCTGGAAAAATATAAATCCGGCAATGCGTGAGTTGGCATTAAACGTGATGGATATTGCCCAGAATTCCATTTCCGCCAAAGCCGCTTTGATTCGGATTTCCGTGGAAGAGGATCTGGAAGCAGACCGGCTTCGGATCCTTGTGGAAGATAACGGCTGCGGCATGACGCCGGAGCAGGTGCAAAGCGTGGTGGATCCTTTTTATACCACCCGGACCACCCGAAAGGTGGGAATGGGGATCCCTCTTTTCAAAATGGAAGCGGAAATGACGGGCGGTTCTTTTTCCATCCGTTCCGAAAAAGGGAAGGGAACATCCCTTCAGGCAGAATTTGTTCCTTCCCATGTGGATATGATCCCCTTGGGAGATATTGGAGGCGTTGTTCATTTGCTGATCACTTGTAATCCGGATCGGGATTTTGTCTTTCTCCGGAAAAAAGGGCAGCGGGAATTTGTTCTGGATACCCGGGAGCTTCGGAATTTGTTGGGCGAGGAAACGCCGCTGAACGCTCCGGAAGTCTCTCAGTGGCTGAGAGACTATTTAAAAGAACATATGGAAGACATCGAAGGAGGAAATGAGATATGAAGTCGTTGGCAGAATTGCAGGCCATCCGGGATAAGGCTCGGGCACAGATCGGCTTACGTTCCGAGGAAAACGTGGAATTTCGTGTACAGGTAGGCATGGCCACCTGCGGGATCGCTGCGGGAGCCCGCCCGGTCCTCAGTGCTTTTGTGGAGGAAGTTGCCAAGCGGGATCTGCATAATGTGATGGTGACCCAGACAGGATGCATCGGGATCTGCCAGTATGAACCTGTGGTGGAAGTGGTATCGGCGGACGGAAGCAAAGTCACCTACGTGAAAATGACGCCGGAAAAAGCGGTTCGGGTGGTTAACGATCATCTGGTAAACGGCAATGTGGTGACGGAGTTCACCATTGGCGCCGGTTCCAACTAAGGAGGCTGTAACATGTATCGTTCAAACGTACTGGTTTGCGGAGGCACCGGATGTACTTCCTCAAACAGCGAGCTGATTATTCAGCGCTTAAAAGAAGAAATCAAAGCCCAGGGGCTGGAAAAAGAAGTGAACGTGATCCGGACGGGCTGCTTCGGCTTGTGCGCATTGGGGCCCATTATGATTATTTATCCGGAAGGCTCCTTTTACAGCATGGTGAAGCCGGAGGATATCCCGGAAATTGTGGAGGAGCATTTGCTGAAAGGTCGTATCGTTAAGCGGCTTCTGTATCAAGAAACGGTGGTGGACGACCAGGCTGTCAAATCCCTGAATGAAACGCCGTTCTATTCCAAGCAGAAGAGAATTGCTCTGCGGAACTGCGGCGTGATCAATCCGGAAAACATTGATGAATACATAGCGGTGGATGGCTACAAGGCTTTGGGAAAAGTCCTTACGGAAATGACGCCCCAGGAAGTAATCGACGTAATGAAAGCTTCCGGCCTGCGGGGACGCGGCGGCGCCGGTTTCCCCACCGGTCTGAAGTGGAGTTTTGCGGCGGCCAATGCGGCGGACCAGAAATATGTCTGCTGCAATGCGGACGAAGGTGACCCGGGCGCGTTTATGGACCGTTCCATCCTGGAAGGCGATCCCCACGTGGTTCTGGAATCCATGGCCATTGCGGGATATGCTATCGGGGCTTCTCAGGGCTACATCTATATCCGTGCGGAATACCCCATCGCCGTAAAACGGCTGCAGATCGCCATTGATCAGGCACACGAATACGGATTGCTGGGTAAAGATATTTTCGGCACCGGCTTTGATTTTGACATCAGCCTTCGTTTGGGCGCCGGCGCCTTTGTATGCGGCGAAGAAACAGCCTTGATGACTTCTATCGAAGGAAAGCGCGGTGAACCCCGGCCTCGGCCTCCATTCCCAGCTCTTAAGGGATTGTTTCAGAAGCCTACCATTTTAAACAACGTGGAAACCTGGGCCAATGTGACCCAGATCATTCTCAACGGTCCGGAATGGTTCCGCTCCATTGGTACGGAGCGTTCCGCCGGCACCAAAGTGTTTGCTTTGGGCGGAAAAATCAAACACACCGGCCTGGTGGAAGTACCTATGGGCACCACCCTTCGGGAAATTGTTGAAGAAATCGGCGGCGGTGTTCCGGATGGGCATACGTTTAAAGCGGCCCAGACCGGCGGCCCTTCCGGCGGATGTATTCCCGCTTCGGAAATGGACGTTAAGATCGACTACGATAACCTTACAGCCATCGGCGCCATGATGGGTTCCGGCGGCATGATCGTTATGGACGATACTGCCTGCATGGTGGATATTGCCAAATTCTTCCTGGAATTTACCGTGGATGAGTCCTGCGGCAAATGTACGCCCTGCCGGGTAGGCACCCGCCGTTTGCTGGAGATCCTCAATAAGATCACCAGCGGAAACGGCACTTTGGAAGATATCGACCGGATGGAAGAGCTTTGCTATTACCTGAAGGAAAATTCTCTGTGCGCTTTGGGTCAGACGGCCCCCAATCCGGTTTTGTCCACTCTGAAGTATTTCCGGGATGAGTATATCGCCCATGTTACGGAAAAGCGGTGCCCGGCCGGCGTTTGCAAGGCTCTGACCAACTATGTGATCGACCCCGAGAAATGCCGCGGCTGTACGCTTTGTGCCCGGAACTGCCCGGTGGGAGCTATCAGCGGCAGCGTAAAGGTGCCTCATGTGATTGATACACAAAAATGTATCAAGTGTGGCGCCTGTATGGAAAAATGTAAATTTGACGCAATTTCGAAGCGATAAGGAAGGAGCTGCCAACTGCAATGAATATGGTGAATGTTAAAATAAACGGCATGCCCCTCTCTGTGCCGGCGGATTACACGATTTTGCAGGCGGCAAAGGAAGCGGGAATTGAAATTCCTACTCTTTGCTATCTGAAGGATCTCAATGAGATCGGTGCCTGCCGTATGTGTGTAGTGGAGGTTAAAGGAGCGCGGTCTCTGGTGGCTTCCTGTGTGTACCCGGTCAATGAGGGGATGGAAGTGTTTACCAATACCCCCAAGGTGCTGAAATCCAGAAAAATGACGTTGGAGATGCTCCTTTCCGTTCACAACCGGTCCTGTCTGACCTGCAAACGTAGTGGGAACTGTGAACTGCAGGCACTGTGTAAGGAATTGGGCGTGGAAACAGCGGATCGCTTCGAGGGCTCCATGCCGGATTCCACCTATGACGATTCTACCTTACACTTGGTGCGGGATAATTCCAAGTGTATTTTGTGCCGCCGCTGCGTAGCTGCCTGCGCCAATCAGCATGTGGCGGTGATCGGCCCCAACAGCCGTGGATTTGATACCCATATCGGCTGTATGTTTGAGCAGCCGCTGGGTGCGGTATCCTGCGTTTCCTGCGGCCAGTGCATCACGGCTTGCCCCACCGGCGCATTGACAGAGCGGGACCAGTGCGGCGAAGTGATGGAAGCTTTGGCGGATCCGGAAAAATATGTGGTGGTGCAGACCGCGCCGGCTGTCCGCGCTGCTTTGGGAGAAAGCTTTGGTTATCCTATCGACACCAATGTGGAAGGAAAAATGGTGGCGGCTCTGCGGCGGATGGGCTTTGATAAAGTGTTTGATACCAATTTCGGCGCCGATTTGACCATTATGGAGGAATCCCACGAATTTTTGGAGAGAGTGAAAAATGGTGGCGTTCTGCCTATGATCACTTCCTGCTCTCCCGGCTGGATCAAATTCTGCGAGCACTATTATCCGGAGCTTTTGCCCCATCTTTCTACCTGCAAGTCTCCCCAGCAGATGACGGGAGCCATGGTGAAAACCTGGTTTGCCCAGAGAGAAGGCATTGATCCGTCCAAGATCGTTGTGGTCAGCGTAATGCCCTGTACCGCCAAGAAGTTCGAAGTGAAGCGGGACGATATGAACGCGGCCGGAGAAGAGATCGCCGATGTGGATATTGCTATCACCACCCGGGAATTGGCTCGTTTAATCCAGCTTTACAGCCTGGACTTCCGTAAATTGCCGGAGGAAAAATTCGATGATGTTATGGGTGAATTCACCGGTGCCGGCGTAATTTTCGGCGCTACAGGCGGTGTAATGGAAGCGGCGCTGCGTACAGCAGCGGACGTTTTGGAAGGCCGCAGTGTGGAAGAGATCGAATATAAGGAGATCCGTGGAACGGAAGGCTTCAAAGAAGCGGTATACCATATCGCCGGTATGGACGTGAAAGTTGCAGTGGTCAGCGGTCTGAAAAATGCGGCTGCCATTCTGGACCGAATCAAAAAAGGAGAAGCGGATTATCACTTCATTGAAATCATGTGCTGCCCGGGTGGATGCGTCAATGGCGGCGGACAGCCCATTCAGCCGGCCTCGGTTTGGAATTTCAACAATGTAAAGGCTTTGCGTGCCAAGGCTCTGTATGACGAAGATCAGGCGATGACTTTGCGGAAGAGCCATGAAAATTCCCAGATCAAGAAGCTGTATGAAGAATTTTTGGGAGAGCCGGGAAGCCATAAGGCTCATGAATTGCTGCATACCTCCTATGTGGTTCGCAGCCGGTATTGATCCTGAAGAGAAAAGATGAAAAACCAGCCCCTGTTGGATATCCAACAGGGGCTGGTTTTTATTGTGCTGTCAACTTTTGCGGCTTTCAGCGAAAAGCCATAAAAATCATTCAATGGCCGGGAATTCGGCAATGCGCAAATTGGTGCATCCATAGGGGATCAGCTCCAACTGCACTTCCTCACCGTAGATCCGTTCTTCTTCCGGAAGAATGGGGCCGGACATATTGTAGATCTTATGCAGATCCCAGTTCAGGATCTTTCTTCCACGCACATGGAGAATTACCGGCTCCGGTTCCCGGTTGACTTCAAACCGATGGTTTTCCTCGTTCCAGAGCACTTCTTCCTGATGGCTCCAGGGGTGGGAAGGAATGGGATGGTGCTCTTCTGTAATAGAGGCATAGGCGGCTCGATAAGTGGTGTACAGACCCATATTCCAGGGGCTGGCGGGATAGATCTCCCAATCCGCAGAACCTTCGTAGTTATATTTCATTTGCCGATAGGCTTCCCGGATCCGCAGCGCGTAATACAGCGGGCCGCGTTTTACGGCAGTGGCGTCCTCACTGCGGCGGATAAACTTGGTATTCATGGGAATGTTCATCTGGAACGTATCTCCGTCCTGCCATACGCGGCGCAGAGGATAGAACGTGCCGGGTTCGATTTTATGCATCTCACCGTCATGCTGCACGGCGGTTCGCTCGCCGTAATCTCCGATATATCCCGGAGCCCGTAAATACAGAGTAACTTCCACGGGACGATCGGTATGTACGGTAAACTGCAGCCCGGTTCCCCGGAAGGGATATTCGCTCTCTACGTCCAGGCGGAACTTGGCTCCCTTTAATGTGGTTTCCACGGTGACGGGGCAATAGGAAAGAGCCACCAAGCCTTCGTCTTTCGTTTTCAGCCACTGATTGCGGATGAAGGAAAGCAGAGGACGTCCCACAGTGCCGTTGCAACAGGGATAATGAGGGTCAATTCCAAAGGTGTTGGCATCATCCCGGTTATCAAATCTTCTTTTGCTAACGGTGCAAAGCACCTGATTTACCTGCTGATCGTATTGCCGGGCCCAGGTGTCACCTGTCATAAAGGCGGCGGCGCTGTTGAAGACCAATTCTTCTGCCCGGTCTGCGTAGCCGGATTCTCCGAATACCGAGAACAAGGAAAGCATGGAGCCGATATGCCCTACAATGGGGCAGCATTCGCTGCCGTTGGTGGGGTCCCGGCCGTTTTTGGAAGCAATGAACTCATGGGCAGTGTAATGACCGCCTACCTGCCCCTGGGTCTCGTCCAGCCAACGGATGGCTTCATCAATGATGGTTTTGCAGTCCTCATCCCCGGAGAACAGATAATCTTGGGTTACATTTCCCAGCCCGCCGAACACGGCGCCATGGGTGCATTTGGGATCCTTGTTTTTAAGGCCGGTTTTCCAGTCACTTTCCGGTGTCTCATAGGCCAGGTGCGCTTCTACAGCGTCCAGATACGCCTCGTCCCCGGTCATTTTATATAAGGTATAAGCCAAACCCCGGATGGATTTCTGACCGATATTGTTAAACCAGGTATAGGAGCCAGGTTTGTAGTTTTTACCGTAATATTCCAGAATAAATCGTTTGCAAACATCCAAAGCCCGTTGATCTCCGGTATAGCCGTAATAGGAAAGCAGGATTCCCGCGGCTTGGATCCGGGCGCCTTCGTAACAAACATTTTCATTGTTTACATCCGGCCACAAACTGTCCTGCGGTCCGGTAGGGCCAAAACTTCCATCGGGCCGGCTGCTGCCGATCAAATACTCAATGTACCCTTGTGCTTTTTCTTTCAGCACAGGGTCATCCAGCAGCCACGCCATTTCCACCATACTGGCCAGCCAGCCTACTACAATGTGGCTGCTGCCAATATCCGTGGGCTTCCGGGAAGGATCTTTGGCGCCGTCCCCTCCCAGCCAGAATTCTCCCTTAAAGAAAAATTCATCCGCTCTTCCGGGGATTCCTTTCGCTTGCAGCTGTAATTGCCTCAGAAGCCATCCTTTTGGGTGGATAGCTCCTTGCGGAAGCACACTGTAAAGCGGAGAAACAACTTGTTTCTTTTGTCTGGACATTTTCTATACATCCCTTTCCCTTATTTTCTCCAGGCACTACAGGCGATTATCCCTTCATACCGGAGGTTTTGATTCCTTCTACCAAATATCTGGAAGCGGAGAGATACAAAGCAATAGGAGGCAGGATCATCAAAGCGGAAACTGCCATCAGGTAATTCCAGGTGACCGTGTTGGGGCCCTCGTCAAAGAACTTGAACCGGGTCATCAAAGCAACGGTCAAAGGCTTCCAGGTATCCGAGTTGACGTAGATTAGAGGCTGTGTCAGCTCATTCCACCAGAATACAGCCGACAAAATGCCAATAGTGATAAATACGGGCCTGCTCAAAGGAAGCAAGATTCGGAACAGCATTCCCACTCTTCCGCATCCATCAATGTAAGCGGCTTCATCCAGATCTTTCGGCACGGAGCGGAAGAACTGCCGGAACAGAAATACATTGTAAGGATAGGCAAAGAAAGCGGGAACGATCATAGGCAGCAACGTATCCAGCCACCCAAAATTATTGAACATCATATACTGGGGAGTAATCAGCGTGATTCCGGGAACCATCATGGTAGCTACAATGATGGAGAAAACCAGATTTTTCCCGGGAAAATTCAGACGTGCCAGCGGATAAGCCACAAAAGAACTGGAAATCAGGGTTCCCACAGTATTTCCAATGATCAGAAGCAGCGTGTTTCTCAAAAATTGCCAGAACAAATCACCGGTAAGGAGTTTGCCAAATGCTTCCCATTGTGGATCTTTGGGGAGCAAAGTAGGAGGAAATTGGCTGATCTCCAGATTTGTCTTCAGAGAACTGGAAAAAATCCAGAGAAAAGGAAAAATGGTAATCATCGCTATGAAGAGCATCACAATTACCCGGACAACGGAAGATGCATGAATCGCATGTCTTGTACGCATAAAAATTCTCCTTTCCTCAGTTCTCGTAGTAGACCCATTTTTTGCTCATGGCAAATTGTACAGAAGCAAATACAACAGCCAGCAGGAACAGAATGACAGCCAAGCAGCAACCATATCCGATTCTGTTGTTCAGGAAAACTTCCCGATACAAGCTCAGGCTCAATACATTTGTGGCTCCGTTGGGGCCGCCCTCGGTCAAGGGGAACAAAATGGCAAACGCGCCATTAAGTGCGCCGATGGAAGCCATAACGGTGTTAAACAGCAAAATCGGGGAGATGGAAGGGAATGTTACGTTCCGGAATTTCTGGAAAGCAGAAGCGCCATCCAAAGAAGCTGCTTCATACAATTCTCTGGGAACTTCCTTTAACCCCGAACGGAAAATCAACATCATCTGGCCGGTAGAATAGGTGAAAAGCATAATGAAAAATACAGTAGGATAAACCAGCGTTTCATCGTATAACCAGTTGGGAGAAAAATTGCTTCCCGTTACCGAACCGATCATGTAGTTGAAAATACCGGTGTCTTTGGCGAAAATCATCTGGAAAGAAAATGCCAGGGCAACAGAAGGAACTACGGCAGGCAGAAAATAAACAAACTGGAAAAATCCGTTGAAGCGCTTCTGCGCGTTCAGAAGCATTGCCAGGCAAAACGCCCAAATGATGGTGATAATTACGGAGAAAATGGAAAAGACCAACGTTACCCAAAGGGATTTCCAGAAGCCACTATCGTTAAACATTTTTATGTAATTGTCAAATTGAACGAATTCTCCGCTGTTCATCATGGTAGCGTTTGTAAAGCTCATGGTGAACACGTAGACGATGGGGTAAGCGGAGAAAAGCAGAAATCCAATGATCCATGGGGAGAGAAATGCGTATGCAGAAAGTGCGTTTTTGATCTTACGCTTTCTAGCTTGTTTCGTTTGTATTGCTTTTGTAGTGGACAAGAAAGTCACCTCCTGAAGGTTACTGATTTTCATCCGGGAGGAAAATCAGAAAAACAAGCGCAGACGGATTAAAAAAGAATGGGGAAGACGGCTGGATCAGCCGTCTTCCCCGAAGTTAAAGTCATTCGAAATCTTCGGCCTTGGCCTGTACAGTGGCGATAGCATCGTCAATGGACTTCTGGCCAAGAATGGCAGCTTCAAATTCCTTTACTGCTTCTCCGGTCAAGCCGGCGGGAGCGCAAACATAACCAAACGAACCGGATTCAGAGATCACGTCAAAAGCATCCCAGTTGGAGGGGCCGTTGGTTCCCTGTACTTTCCAGTCGCCTTGGTCGGCGATGGACTGAATCACAGAGGGATTGCTGGTGCCTTTGGAGTTGATCTTCTGGCCTTCTTCGCTCATGAACCACTCCAGAGCCGTCCAAGCGGCGTCCTTATTCTTGGTGGTCTCAGGGATGCACCACAAACCGGTGTGCAGGCTGTTGTAGAAACGAACGTCCTTCGGCTGGGGAGCGATATCCCAGTTGAATTCCAACTCTTTGTAGCTGCCGATGAACCAGCTACCAGTACGGGTCATAGCAGCCATTCCAGAAGCAAACAGGTCGCCGCCGTCCGTGGAAGGAGCAGGAGAGAACTGATTGTCTACCAGATATTTCTGCGTGGTCAGGAACTTCTTGGCGCCTTCGCCGATAGTCAGTTTGCCATCCTGATAAACAGGGTCACCGGCAGCGCCAATACCGGACCAATAACCGCCTACGAAGGAAAGGGTATCACAGCCATACTGTTTTACCTTGCCGTTTTCGATGATGGTCAGCTTTTCAGCAGCCGCCACGAAATCGTCCATGGTCCAGTCATTGGTGGGATATTCCACTTCTGCGGCGTCGAACAAATCCTTGTTGTAGAACAGGATTTCAGAAGCATAGCCCCAAGGCAGACAATAGTTGCCGCCAAAGGAGGAACTCAGTTCCTTTACAGCAGGGATAAATTCTTCCGGATCGATCTCTTCGGATTTGGCCAGATAGTCGTCCAAGCAAATAACCTTTTTGTTGGATACGAAACTGCCGATGTCACATTCCCAGGCGGTGATGATGTCAGGCGCCGTATTGGTGCTGATCATACGATTCAAGGTGGAGGAATACTGGTCTTCCGCAATGACCATAACCTCGATTTTGTAACCGGGGTTGGCTTTTTCGAACTGCTTGTAAAGATTCAGTTCGTCATCCTCACTGGGAGGAGACCACTGCGTCAAGGTCAGCTTGATTTCCTCTCCGGTTCCGCCACCGCTTTCGCCACCGCTCTGGCTTCCCTGGTTGTTGCAAGCGCTGAATGTACCAATCGTCATAAAGCATGCCAGCAACAAAGCAGCCCATTTTTTGATTTTCATATAGATCCTCCTTTTTCACCGTTTCCTGCACGGTTGAATATTAAGTGAGAAGAATAGTTTTATTACAAATACTCATTCTTCTCCATTTACCGACATTTCCACAAAGCTGAAGATGAAGAAATCATACACCATACGTCATCAGAACCGAGTCGTGCCCCGATGAAGCAATCTGCAAGGCAAGATGAATTGACTTTGCCTCTGAGGTTTGGATTCCCTTAACACATAGATCTGTGCGGCTGCCTCTTTCCCCATATCGTATAAGGGAACTTGAACTGTAGTCAGAGGAGGAACGGAATATTGAGAAAGTTGCTGATCGTCAAATCCAACAATCTCCAAATTTTCAGGAATTTTTAAATTCAGTTGGTGTGCCGCAGACAAAACTCCTGCAGCCATCAAATCGTTCATGGCAAAAATCGCGGTAGGGGGATCCGGCAAAGCTAAAAGCTCGAAAGCCGCTTGCCTTGCGGAGACATATTCCCAATCACCGCTACAAATATAGGCAGGCGGAAGGGAAAAACCTTGTTCCGCTAGGGCCCTGGTAAATCCGGAGAGACGCTTGCAAGAAATCCGCGAACCGGAAGGGCCGGAAATTACACCGAAACGAGTGTGACCGTTCTCAATAAAATGTTTTCCGATGGAATAAGCAATATTGGTATTGTCATAGGTAACACAGTGAAAATCTTCCGCATAACACCCTACCAGAACAAAAGGATGACTGAAGGAGGGCAAAATATGAGAAAGATCCCGATCATGCATACTTACATACAGAATTCCTTCCACTTGGCTTCCCAAAAGGATGTCGATCTCTTTATTTATGGTATCTCTGTACTCCCGAATTCTATGAAAATTTTTTCCGATCTTGGAATTTAAAGCCAGATCGGTCATCAAAATATTCTTGTTATGTTGCTCGGCAAAATCGCCGATTCCCTGAATGGTTCGAGCGGAAGTCCATACGGTGATATCTTCTACAATGACTCCCAGAATATTGCTGCTGTTGGTTCTGAGCTTACTGGCTAAAATATTTTTTCTGTAGTTTGTTTCTTTAACAATCTGCAAAACATGCTGACGAACTTCTTCACTTACAGAGCCCGTGCCATTCAATACATAGGAGACAGTTGCAACGGATACGCCCGCCCGACGGGCAATTTCCTTAATCGTCATCGAAAGTCTCTTTCTGCTTCTCTCCCCATTCTTTCAGGAGATGAAACGTTTCAGCTATTATCTGTCGTTATAATAACACAATATATTAAAAAAGTAAATAGTTTTTATACTAAATTCATAATAAAATTTACCTATTAGGAGAAATAATTTTTTTGTGTGTTTTCTGCAGAAAAGAAGTCCTTTAAAAATACTATGCAAAAAGAGCGAACGCCATGAATTTCATGGCGTTCGCTCTGGTATTTTTAACCTATGTAGTTTTACTGATCTGTATTTTCCGCAGAGTCCTTTTTCCGGCAAAGCAGCAAGCCTAAGAGGCTGAACCCTGCCATCACAACGGAAACGGCAGGAAGATAATTGGCAATTTCTCCGGTGGTAGGCGGCGCAAGAGGTGTATCTTCATCCGGGATTTCTTCGATTGTCTCACTGCTTTGAGGAATTTCAGAAGAGGTTACAGGTGTGCTGGAAGAAGGAGCTGCGGAAGGAACGGATTCATCCGGAATGATCTCTTCGGAGCTGTTTTCGGAACTGTTCTCAGAGCTGTTTTCGGAACTGTTCTCAGAGCTGTTCTCAGAGCTGTTCTCGGAGCTGTTTTCGGAGCTGTTCTCGGAGCTGTTTTCGGAGCTGTTCTCGGAACTGTTCTCGGAGCTGTTTTCGGAACTGTTTTCGGAACTGTTCTCAGAGCTGTTCTCAGAGCTGTTTTCGGAGCTATTGTCAGAGCTTTCCTCAGAACTGGAAGAAGCATCTTGTGTTACAGATCCGTAGAAATGGCTGATTCTGCCTTCCGGAGCAAGAAGATACAAAACATTTTCTATCTCTGCAACGTAATATGTATCCCCATTTTTTTCATCTACTGTAAAGGCTCCTATTCCATAGCAGAAGTAGTGGGTTCCTTTTCCAGGGGAGAGCTGGGTGGGAGAGGAAAGAATAGCGTCCCAAAGGGCATCCTGTTCCTGCTGGGAAAGCTCTTCCGGTGTCCAAACCAAACTCCAGGTTCCCTGTTTTACAGCAGCAAATTGACGGCCTTCCAAAGACAAAGCGTAGTATTTTGTTCCGGAGGGCTGAGTGGTAAAGGTCCCGTCCGATGTACGGTAAAACTCCGCTTCGCCGAAACCAAATTGCTGCATCTGGTTGTTCCAGTTTTTGGCTGCCAACACACTGGCAGAAAAAATGCTCATCACAATCGATAAAACTAATGCAAATGAGCAAAACACACGCTTTTTTCTCATTTCAATTCCCTCCACACAGTTAACATAAATTATAAGTTGGTTTTTATTGCCTTTTTGTGTTTCCGGTATAGAGGGTGTTGGTCATATGTCGGTCACAATTTATAAATAATAATAAAAATTAAGTTTTACAAATTTAAGATTTGGAAGGAGAAACGGAAAATTTGTAGGTAGGGAACAAAAGATCATGGTGGATCTCTGTATAAAACAGCCGTTTTGCTTCTTGATAAGAAACATTTCCCTGTTTATAAAGAGAAAGAATCCACATCATTTTGGTGATAGTGGCTTCCAAGGTCATGTCGTAGGCTTCCCAAAGCCCCAGATCTTCCTTGATCTTTTTTCCTACCTGGTAAACCGCCATGTCGCTTCCTTCATTTTCCACCTGGGTAGCCATGACTACAAATTTGGGGTTCTGGGTCTGGGAAGTCATTTGCCGATAAAATGCCTGGGATATGGAAGCGGGGATGCCGCCCACACCGAAACTTTCCACCACAATGCAGTCATATTGGGAAAAAGCATATTCCAGAAGGTTTCCGTCCACTCCGGGAATCATCTTCAGCACGCAAATCCGCGGGTCCATGTGTTTATAAAACTGCACGGGCTCTGTGTAAGGAGTGGAGGGCAGATAACGGATAATGTGTCCGTCCTGCAGTATGGCAGGATAGGGAAAGTTAATGCTTTTAAAGGCGTTGTAGCTTTTGGCACGGACTTTTTTTGCCCGGGTCCCCACAATGACTTTTCCGTCAAACACCAAATGGACCCCATGGGAATCCGGGTCCGCAGCGTATAAAATACTGTCGGAAAGGTTGGTTTTGGCGTCGGTAACATCCATGTTGATAGGCTTTTGCGCGCCCGTGATCACAATAGGCTTTGAAGAGTTTTGGATCATATAAGAAAGAGCGGCGGCGGTATAGGCCATTGTATCCGTTCCGTGGCAGATCACAAAACCGTCATACCGGTCATAACAGCGGGAAATAGCCTCAACAATGCGCTCCCAGTAAGCGGGGGTCATATTGGTGCTGTCCTCGTTGCAGAGCTGGATAGTGTCTACTTTGGCAAACGATCTGGCTTGCGGAATGTACGATAAAAGGTCATCGGAGGAGAGAACGGGAGTAAGACCGTCGGCAGTTTGTTTGCAGGCGATGGTCCCTCCGGTTCCCAAAAGAAGGACATTTCGTTCCATTAAAATTTTCCTTTCCTGATTAAACATAAAAACAAAAAGTGAATAATGAATTTTAAGAAGATATTTCATAGTATACCATAAAAAGCGAAAGAATAGAAATTTTTTCGGTGCGCTAAAACATAAAATTTGCGGATAACCACTTGCAAAAAAGAAAAGAAGGCGCTATAATGCAAAGGGTTTAATTTTTCCGCAAAAGCGGTATTTGAGGAAGGAAGGCATACTTTTATGAAAAAATTATTGGCAAGTATGATTGCGCTGACTTTGTTGGTTGCTTCTGTGTTCGCCGGCTGCTCCACGGCTCCTACTGTTGAGCAGGAAGACAATTCTCAGGTATCTTCCCAGACAGAGGAATCCAAGGAGGAGTCCAAGGAAGAATCTAAGGAAGAGTCTGAAGAATCGGAAGAATCCCAAGAAGAGCCGGAAGAGTCTTCTGAAGACTCCGAAGAGGGTGGATCCACCGGAAAATTTGCAACTCTGGAAGAATACATCAATTCCGATATTCTCCAGGAGCAGCTGAAGCCCATGATCGAGTCCATGAAGGAACAGGGCATGAATATTGAGGTCGTTGCGGAAGGCTCGGCGCTGGTGTATATCTATGAATTCCAGGAAGATTTTGACGACGAAGAGAAAGCAACTCTTGCGGAAGCTCTGGAAGCTGGCATGGAATCCCAGGCCAGCACGTTTGAGACTGTGGCCAGCAGCGTTCAGGCTATTGTAGAAGAAGAAGGCGTGACAGTTATTGTTCGTTATACGGACAATGAAGGTGGCGTGATCTGCGAAGAAGAGTTCGAAGCCAAATAAGATATTTTTTGGGAAAAAGGCAGTGCCTGCGGGCACTGCCTTTTTAAAATTCCAAAGAAAAAACCTAGGGGTTGAGTGAAGATTCTTGCGTAAAGGAATAGGAAGCTTTATAATAATAGCAAGAGAAAGAAAGGTTCGCCAAAGCGGCGAGAAAGGCGGCAGAATATGGTGGATAAAGCCATCGCAAGACTGGTAAATTATGCAGAGAAAAACGGATTGATTGAGCCCTGTGAGAAAATATGGGCAGTCAATTCTCTTTTGGAAGCAATGCAGCTGGACTCTTTTTCCGACCCTATAATAGAAGAAAAGGAAGAAGTAAAAGTAAGTGATTTGCTGAAAGAACTTACAGACAATGCTTGTGCCCGTGGGCTTTTGAAAGAGGATTCTGTGGTTTATAGAGATCTGTTTGACACCATGCTTATGGGGCGCCTTACGCCCAGACCGTCCCAGGTGATGGAAAAATTCCGGGAATTCTATGGCGATTCTCCGGAAAAAGCTACAGACTGGTATTATGCTTTCAGCCAGAATACCAACTATATTCGTCGTGACCGTATCGCCAAAGATAAAAAATGGATGGTTTCCACGCCATACGGCGATTTGGATATTACCATCAACCTTTCCAAACCGGAAAAAGATCCTAAAGCCATCGCAGCAGCCAGGACCCTTCCCACCGGAGGATACCCGCTGTGCCAGCTTTGTCCGGAAAATGAAGGATATGCCGGAAGGGTGAATCATCCGGCCCGGCAGAATCATCGTCCCATTCCTATCATCGTGGAGGGAGAGCCCTGGTTCCTGCAGTATTCTCCGTATGTGTACTATAACGAGCACTGCATTGTGTTTAACAGCCGGCATACGCCTATGCAGATTGATAAATCTTGTTTTCAAAAGCTGCTAAGTTTTGTAGAGCAATTTCCTCATTATTTTATAGGTTCCAACGCAGATCTTCCCATTGTAGGGGGATCCATCCTTTCCCATGAACATTTTCAGGGCGGACGGTATACCTTTGCCATGGAAAAGGCGCCGGTGGAGACCGTTCTGCAGTTTTCAGGGTTTAAAGACATTCAGGCTGGGATCGTTCGCTGGCCTATGTCTGTGATTCGGATTTCCGGAAAAGATCCGAAGCGTTTAGCGGATCTGGCGGACCGGATCCTGGGAGCCTGGAGAGCCTACACAGACGAATCTTCTTTTATTTTCGCGGAAACAGAGGGAGAGCCCCATAACACCATAACTCCTATTGCCAGAAAGCGGGGAGAGGATTTTGAGATGGATCTGGTTCTCCGGAATAATATAACTACGCCGGAGCATCCTTTGGGCGTTTTCCATCCCCATCAGGAGCTGCATCACATTAAAAAGGAAAACATTGGCTTAATTGAAGTCATGGGATTGGCTGTGCTGCCGGCTCGGCTGAAGGAAGAGCTGGAGGCGGTGGCTGCCAAGCTGGAAGCGGGCAGATCGCTTTTGGGAGACCCGATGACGGAAAAGCACGCGGACTGGGTGGAAGGTTTCCGCGGGGCTTATGATTTTTCCCGGCAGGATCCCCGTTCCGTGGTGGAATGGGAAACCGGGCTGGTGTTTGCCCGGGTGTTGGAGGACGCAGGCGTTTTCAAACGTACGGAAGAGGGAAAAGCGGCATTTTTGCGGTTTGTACAATCGGTCTGAAAATGAATTGCCCCATTGACATTGGGCAGGAGAGATGTTAGAATAGGCCTTGCCCGCATTGGAATTCGTTTTTCGGATATGTCCGCAAAGCGAAGACGTGCCTGTGTACTTAAGCAGGAGGCTATATATTTTTCTGTTTCTGAGTTAAACAGAGAAATATATGGCCTCTTTTTGCGTGCGCAATGAGAGAGCGAAGCCCTGGCCCTGGCAAGAAACGGAGGATGGCAGAAACTATGAAAAGAAATCCAAGTAAAAGCGGTTTTTCGGAAGGTGCCGCTGCCGCAAACTTGAGTTTGGAGACAACCATAGAAAACCCTATGGGAACCCGTCCGGTATTTCCCCTTTTAATGCGGATGGCAATTCCCCCTATGATCTCTATGCTGATCCAGTCCATGTATAATATTGTGGACAGCATCTTTGTAGCCCAAATCAGCCAGGATGCTTTAACGGCTGTTTCCTTGGCGTTTCCCCTGCAAAATCTGGCGCTGGCGGTAGCGGTGGGTTTTGGCGTGGGGCTGAATGCCTGCATTGCCCGAAACTTAGGAGCCGGAAATCAAAAAGCGGTGGATTCTGCGGCGGCTCATGGCTTTTATTTCAGCCTTCTGCATTCCATATTGTTTGTTATTATCGGATGGCTGGGCAGCGGTCCGTTTCTCTCTTTGTTTTCCCAGGATCCGGAGATCCTGAAAATGGGGTATGAATATAGCTCTATTGTGCTGTGCCTTTCCTTCGGGAATATGTTTCATCTTTATACGGAAAAGATGTTTCAGGCTATGGGCAGCATGCTGTTCCCCATGGCCATGCAGGCCTTTGGAGCAGGGTTGAATATTGTGCTGGATCCCCTTTTTATTTTCGGAGCCTTTGGCCTTCCGGGCATGGGAGTAAAGGGCGCGGCGGTGGCCACGATTTTGGGGCAGATCGCGGCGGCTTCCCTTTCCTTTTTCTGCTTTGTACGGCATAGCGGAGAAATCCATCTCAGCCTGCGGAATTTTAAGTTAAACGGTAAAATTTTGCGGGATATATACAGCGTGACCATTCCCTCAGCTATTATGATGTCCCTGCCTTCTATTTTAGTGGGGATCCTCAACGGGATTTTGGCCGGGCTTTCCCAAGTCGGCGTGGCGATTTTGGGGCTGTATTTTAAACTGCAGACCTTTGTCTATATGCCGGGCAGCGGCTTGATTCAGGGAATGCGCCCCATTGTAAGCTATAATTACGGAGCGGGAAAATGGGATCGGATGAAACAGACGGTGAAATGCAGCTCTTTGGTGACGGTTTTGCTGATGGCAGCGGGGACACTGGTGTTCCTTTTAGCGCCCCAGCAGATCATGGGGCTTTTCCAGGCACAGGGAGAACTGCTGGAAAGCGGCGTACAGGCTCTGGGGATCATCAGCTTGGGGTTTGTGGTGTCTTCCGTTGGCGTAGTTTTTTCCGGTGTATTCGAGGCGCTGGGGAAGGGCGGACGTTCCCTGGCTATTTCGCTGATTCGTCAGCTTTTGGTGATCCCGCCTTTGGCTCTGCTTTTAGCCGGCCCGCTGGGAATGGGAGCTACGGGGGTTTGGGTGTCTTTCCCGGCAGCGGAGTTGCTGGCAGCTGTAGTGGCGCTGTTCTTATATAAAGACTGGGAGCGCCGGGAAGGGCCTGGGCGCCTGTCTCCGGAAGCCAAGACTGCCGGTACGGTTTAAAGCTTCGGAAAAAGAAAAAGCGAGAAAGGATCCTGAAAATCCCTGAAATTCCGGGTCTCTGGGGTGTGGATTTCTTGGTTTGCTGTTTAGGGTTTACGGTTTACGATTTGCGATTTACCATTTCCCGATTTTTGCCGCTTCCGTGTTCCCTGATTTTCTGATTTCTCCTCCCTAGCTTCTCAGTTTCGCAGCTTTCGTTTTTCGGGGATTTTGCTCTGCTGCTTTATAGAATATAGATGCTTTATATAATAATATAGAATGAAAAGAAAAGACCCTGCGGCGGGAGGATACCCGCTTCAGGGCCTTTTCTATGGGGAAAATTGTTACTATAGCTGTATCTGTTCCTGCATCCACTGCAGGGATTTTTGAAGGGTTTCCATCTGGCACAGGGAGCCGAAATGCTCCGCTGTCAGATACCCTTGATACCCCTGGGAGCGCAGAAGGGAAAAGATCTCTTTCATGGGAATGCAGCCGGTTCCCACAGGGGAGGAAAACATGGCTGTGCCGTCCGGCCGGAGGGTGGGCGTTTCGCAGGGGACCGGCTGAAGGGAGCGGTCTTTGCAGTGCACGTGAACGATCCTGTCCTTCAGTGCGTGAAAGGCGGTTAAAGGATCCTCCTGGCTGTAGAAGAAATTCCCCGTATCGAAGGTTACGTTTAAAAGGGGGAGAGATTGGCAAAGAGCCTGGATCTGTTCCCAGGTGGAGGTAGGGCTGGCGCTGTGGTCGAAATCCTCCACCGCCACGGCCACTTTATGGTTTGCCGCGTATTGGCAAACGGTGTCCATAGCCGCCACCATGGAGTTCCACTCCTGCTCCCGATCTCCTTTATAAAATCCGGGGATCAGCATAACCGTGCCGGCGCCCAGCTCCAAAGCGGCCTGGATCTGCGGGAAGGCTTTCTCTCCCCGGGGATCCTGCAAAAAGTCATAAAAACCATACAAACAGGAAACCGAAAATCCGGCAGACCGGAGGGCTTTCCCAAGGGCGGAAACATCCAGCTGGGGCGTGTATTCCACATCCACACCTCTGGCGCCCCAGCTGTAAACCAGCTCCAGCGCTTCTTCCAGAGGGATTTCCTTTTGCCGGGCGCCTTCCTGAATATGCGCATAAAACACGGAAAGTTTAGGGGAAAAGGCGGAGGGGAGAATTCCGTTTTGCGGCATAGAAGTACATCCTTTGCAATTGTTTTCTTTGAGTATACTTATTTTTGCGGCAAGGCGCAATAGGCGCCTAAAAAGAAACGGACGCTTAATCGCGTCCGTGGCAGGGAGCTTTCAGCGCATATCCATGGTTCAGCGGGCCGTTTCCTTTTCCCAGATCCATACCGTTTTGCAAAGCGCCGAAAACATACGCCTTGGCCTGTTCCACACTTTTTTCCAGGGAGAACCCTTTCGCCAGTCCGCAGGCAATGGCGGAGGAAAGGGTGCATCCGGTGCCGTGGGAGTTTTGGGAAAGAATCCGGGGAAGAGAAAAGCAAGTGATTTTCCCGTTTTTTCTATCCCAGAGGAAATCCGCAGAACTGGAAGCATCTTCCTGAAAATGGCCGCCTTTCAGCAGCACGGAGCAACCGAAGATTTGGGAAATATCCCGGCAGGCCGCTTCCGCTTCCTCACGGCTGCCTATGGTCCTGCCCCAAAGGACTTCCGCTTCCGGCCGGTTGGGGGTGATCAGAGTGGCTTTGGGGAACAGCTTCTCCTGCAACGCGTTGAGAGCGCTTTCTCCCAAAAGCCGGGTGCCGCTGGTGGAAACCATCACCGGATCCAGCACCACGGGAGCTTCCGGGTGTTCCTGAAGGAAGCGTTCCACGGCCAGAGTGCTTTCCTCATGGGGCAACATACCGATTTTTATCGCCTGTGCCGGAAGATCTTCCCATAAAGTTTCCAGTTGACAGCGCAGAAATTCGCCGGAGACAGGGAGCACCTGTTTTACCCCCTGGGTGTTTTGGGCTGTCAGCGCCGTGATGGCGCAGGTTCCGTAGCCGCCAAAGGCGAAAATAGTTTTCAGATCGGCCTGGATCCCTGCTCCCGCGCCGGAATCCGAGCCGGCGATGGTCATAACAATAAAATCCGGGTTCATCGGCCGCATCCTCTCCGAAGTTCCAAAACTCTTTCCTTGAGCTCTTTGGCAGCCTGTTCTGGGTCCGGAGCCTTCATAATGGCCGAAACCACCGAAACACCCGCCACAGGTACCTGTTCCAGAACGGAAAGGCGCTGGGCATTCAGTCCGCCGATGGCCACAACGGGGATGGAAACAGTTTTGCAGATCTCCGCCAGCGTTTCCACTTTGGTGAGAACAGTAACCACTTTTGTAGTTGTGGGGAAAATAGCCCCTACTCCCAGATAGTCAGCCCCTTCTTCCTGGGCTTTTAACGCCTGTTCTACGGTTTTGGCGGTGGCACCCAGAATTTTATGGGGCCCTAAAAGCTTACGGGCGGCCCAAAGGGGAAGATCGCTCTGGCCCAGATGGACTCCCGCAGCGTCCGCGGCCAGGGCAATATCCACCCGGTCGTCGATCAGCAGAGGAATGCCGTAAGCGTCGGTAATGGCTTTGGTTTTTTGTGCCAGTTCCAGATATTCCCGACCGGAACGTTCCTTTTCCCGCAGCTGCAGTAAGGTGATACCACCCCGGCAGGCGCTTTCTACTTTTTGGAGAAATTGGGATTCCTCCAGCCCGGTGCTGTCCGTTACCAGATATAGGGTCACATCCGGTTTTTGTGTGCTTTGATGGGCCATGTATAAACATCTCCTTAGATTCCGGCATTCCGGCAAGATTTCAAAGGTAAAATCAGGGGGTGAGAAAGTCCAGACGCAGGCGTTCCATAAATTCCTGGTCGGAAAGGCCATATAATGCGTCTAGAAGCTGGGCGCGGAAGGAGCCGGGCCCGGGAGCTTTGGCGGAAGCTTCCCCGCAAATGCCCATCAGCCCCACAGCCAGTACGGCGGCTTCCCAGGGGGAGCCTACGGTAAGGAAACAGGCGGCCAAAACATTGACCATGCAGCCGGTCCCAGTAAGAAGGCTCATTTCCGGGCATCCGTTTTTGATGCCAAGAACCCGCTGCGGTTCCACTACCAGATCTTCTGCGCCGGTGCAAAGCAGGGTGCAGTGTTGCTTGCCGGCGTATTCCTGAAGCATGCTAAGGGTCTGGGGAAGAGTCTCGTTTGTGATGCGGTCCGCTTCTCCCGCGTCAATGCCCACCGCATGGGAGGAAGCACCGCAAAGAGCTTTCAGTTCCGAAATGTTCCCCTTGATGAGAGAAGGGGGAGACTGGCGGATCAGATCCCGGGCGTAGGAAAGACGAAGGTGGCTGCAGGCCACGCCCACCGCATCCAATACAAAGGGAATACCGGCTTTGCAGGCGGCCGCCGCGGAAATCTTCATGGACTGCATTCGCGCGTCGGTGATATTTCCCAGATTTAAAGCCAGCCCTTTGGCGGAAAGGGTGATTTCTTCCGTTTCCAAAGGGTGCTCCGCCATAATGGGGCGGGCTCCGCAGGCCAAGATCGCATTGGCGCAGTCGTTAATGGAAATGGGATTGGTGATGCAATGGATCAAAGGTTTTGTTTTCCGAAGATCGTTTCGGAGAAAGGAAAGCCGGCGGATCAAACCCGCCGGCTCCGTTTCATCCCGGAAAGCAACTGACGGAGCGAAAACAGGCTCCGAAGAAAGAACGTTATCGGTCATAAACTTTGGCTCCCAGTGTTTTTTGTAAAGAAAGCAGCAGCCCGGTGCGGCGAAGGGCGCGAAGAAAGATAAAAGCGATGGTGCCGCCGATGCAAGTTCCCGCCAGGAAGGAGGGAACGTAAAAAAGCCAGGTAAGGCCGGTGGAACCCCAGAGCAGGGTCATCACAGGGTAAGAAAGAATGGCGCCCAAAATTCCTGTGCCTACAATTTCGCCCAGAACGGCAAAAAGAACTTTTCCGCCGGAAAAGCGATAGAACAATCCGGAGAGAAGAGCGCCGAAGACGGCGCCGGTCAGCGCCAGAGGCGGAATACCCATAAGCAGCATACGCAAAATGCCGATCAGCGTAGCGCAAAGCAGGGAATACCAGGGCCCCAGCAGCACAGAACAGACAATGTTGATCACATGCGCCATGGGGCACATATTTCCAAAGGGGGACTCCACCCGCAAAATGGGGGAGATCACAACGCCAATAGCCACCAACATGGACAGCATGACCATTTTCAGCACAGAGACTTTGGCTTTGGACGGAGCTTTGGTGAGGGTTTGTGCGTTTGCTTGTTTCATAAAGACATCTCCAATCAGAAATCTCCGTTTTCCTATGGAGAAGCCTACAAGCGGGAAAGCCCCAGTGCCTTTGAAAGGTGCTGGAACGGGAAAAACGACCGCTTACTGCGCTTGCAAGGAGGCTCTGCCTGTGGCCTGTGGACTGTAGGCTGTAGGCCATAGCAAATAAAAGGCGTTTCTCCTTTTATCTTTTCATTCTTGCAAACAGCTTCCCGGAAAACGGGAAAAACGGTCGAAGCTTTGCGGTCATTGGCGCTGGCTTCCTCTCAACCCGGCATACGGGCTCCCTCGCATATGTATTTTATTTCCGCGCCAGGCCCAGGGAGCTCCCCCTTTGCCTGTTCAGAACCTTCTGAGGCGGGTTTGTATATAAGAACGGAGCGGCTGTTTGGTTTGGCGGCTCCGGATCCTGCGGGACCCTTATTTTTCTGTGCAGAATTCTACCTTTTTCCCTTCCAGGATCAGGTTGGTGGTGCGCACGGCGCACATTTTTCCGCACATGGAGCAGGTGTGCCGGTCTGCAGGCGGAGTACTTTCAAAATAAGTACGGGCCTTGTCCGGATCCACCGCCACTTCAAACATGGCGTCCCAGTCCACCTTATGCCGGGCCTGAGCCATTTTGGCGTCCAGATCCCGAGCATGGGGCACGCCCTTGGCAATGTCCGCCGCATGGGCGGCGATGCGGCTGGCAATGATCCCTTCCTTTACGTCTCCTGCGTCCGGAAGACGAAGGTGTTCAGCGGGGGTAACATAGCAAAGGAAATCCGCGCCGTTAGCGGCAGCAATGGCACCGCCGATGGCGGAGGTGATGTGGTCATAGCCGGGGAAAATGTCCGTTACCAGTGGCCCCAGGACATAGAAGGGCGCTCCGTGGCAGAGACGCTTTTCCATCTGCATATTGGCGGCGATCTCATTCATAGCCATATGGCCGGGGCCTTCCACCATGACCTGCACGTCCTTTTCCCAGGCGCGCTTGGTCAGGTTGCCCAGCTCGATCAGCTCGGAAATTTGGCCGGCGTCGGAGCTGTCATCAATGCAGCCGGGGCGCAGGGCGTCTCCCAGACTGATAGTCACATCGTATTCCCGGAGGATTTCCAACACTTGATCGTAGTGCTCATAGAAGGGGTTTTCATTGCCGGTCATTTCCATCCAGGCAAACAGCAGCGATCCGCCTCGGGAGACAATGTTCATCTTTCGCTTCTGACGCTTGAAGGCTTCCACACATCTCCGATTGATGCCGGCATGAATGGTCATAAAGTCCACGCCTTCCTTGGCGTGCGCTTCCACAACTTTCAGAAAATCTTCGGCAGTGATCTCCAAAAGATCTTTTTCCAGATAACCGATGGCGTCATACATGGGCACGGTGCCGATCATAGCCGGGGACATTTCGATCAGCTGCTGGCGGAAGGTGTTGGTCTTTCCGTAGTTGCTCAGGTCCATAATGGCTTCTGCGCCGTACCGGAGGGCGATTTTCACCTTTTCAAATTCCTGGGTATAGTCCCGGCAATCGCCGGAGATGCCCAGGTTGACGTTGATTTTTGTGCGAAGACCGGAACCAATGCCTTCCGGCGAAATGGAGGTGTGGCGAACATTGCAGGGAATGGCCACCTGCCCCAATGCCACCTTTTCCCGGATCTGCTCCGGATCCAAATATTCCTTTTCCGCCACGATCCGCATTTCTTTTGTAATGATCCCTTTTTTGGCGGCTTCCATCTGAGTTTTATATTCCATAAAAGAGCTCCTTTCAGGGAAAAACGGAGCAAAGCCATGGGCTTTGCTCCGTGTCATACAGATCGTACGTTTTTCATCTCAGAGAGCCGCAATATCCGGCGCCGCAATCGGCAGGCAGCCCAAAAGCGGGAGATCAAACGCTGTATTTCCCTACGCCGGCATTATCCGGATCAGGTCACGGGTCGAAGCCGCTGCTTCCTCTCAGCCTGCCGGGCAGGCTCCCCTTTTTCATTTGATTGCTCGCTTATAATACCACGATTTCTCCAAAAAATCAAGAGATTGGGGAAGTGAGAAAAAGTTTGGAAGAAGCGAAAATGAAGAAAAGGTGGGACTGAAAAGCAATCCAAAATCAGCACAAGAAAAAGGCACCTGAAAACAGGTGCCTTTTTTAAAGAACAAAAGATTTACATCATAGCTTCTTTGTCTGGCCGTAATAGGCGTTGGCGCCATGCTTGCGCAGGAAATGCTTGTTGAGAAGCTCCTGCTGCATGGTAGCGATCTGGCCGGACTGCAAAGCTTCCGTATGCCAGGCCATCATAGCCAACTCTTCCAGAACCACGCTGTTATGAACAGCGTCGAAGCAATCCTTGCCCCAGGTGAAAGGAGCGTGGGATTTTACCAGCACAGCGGGAATATAATCCGGGTTCTTTCCCTGGAAGGTCTCTACGATGACCTTTCCCGTCTCTTTTTCATATTCTCCGGCAATTTCTTCCGGTGTCATATTCCGGGTGCAGGGGATCTCTCCGTAGAAATAATCTCCGTGGGTGGTTCCGTAAGCGGGAATTCCCCGGCCCATCTGGCTCCATACGGTGGCCCAGCGGGAATGGGTGTGCACAACGCCGCCGATGTTGGGGAAAGCATTGTACAGCTCACAGTGGGTAGGCGTGTCGGAAGAAGGATTCAGATCGCCTTCTACTTTTTCGCCCTTCAGGTTCATTACCACCATGTCCTCGGGCTTCAGCTGGTCGTATTCCACGCCGGAGGGCTTAATAACAAACAACCCGGATTCCCGGTCGATTCCGGACACGTTTCCCCAGGTGAAAACCACCAGCCCGTGAGCAGGCAGCTGCTTGTTGGCTTCGCATACTTTACGTTTCAGTTCTTCCAGCATAGGGTTCACTCCTTATTTGTTTTTGCTCGGCAGACCGCCGCAAAGAAAGCCCCTTGCAGAAAGAGGCTTTCTTTGCACCCATAGGGCGGCTTATTTCTTCAGTTTCCAGACCAGATCGTTCCAGGTCAGCTCTTTGCGCAGCTCGTTGATGTTGGTCTCGTTGCCGATATGGATATATTCAATATCCATGATCTCCGCAAAGTCACGCAGAACTTCTTCGTCAATGGCGAAGCTGATCACAGAGTGGTGAGCGCCGCCGGCATAGATCCATGCTTCCGCAGAGGTCTCCAGGCTGGGCAGGGGCTTCCACAGCACACCGGCTACCGGCAGGTTGGGCATATCATGTTCCTGCACCTGGCCTTCCACGTCGTTGACGATCATGCGGAAACGGTCTCCCATATCCACGATAGTAGCCAGAACAGCGGGGCCGCTCTGAGCTTTGAAGGTTACACGGGCAGGATCCTCACGGTCGCCAATGCCCAGGGGCACAACCTTGATCTTGGGAGTTTCCGCAGCCAGGCTGGGGCAGACTTCCAACATATGGGCGCCCATGTTCATGCCGTTTTCGGGATCAAAATTGTAGGTATAGTCTTCCATAAAGCCGGTGCCTTTTTCGCAGTCCTGGGTCATCAGCTTCATAATACGGCAGAGAGCGGCGGTTTTCCAGTCGCCTTCGCCGGCGAAGCCATAGCCCTTGCGCATCAGGTTCTGAGCGGCCAGGCCGGGCAGCTGACGCAGCTGCTGGAGATCCTGGAAGTTGGTATGGAAAGCGCCGAAGCCTTCTTTTTCCATGAATTTCTCCAAAGCCACTTCTTCACGAGCCTGATACCGAACAGCCTGGATGTTGTCCGTATCCATCTCATAAACCGTAGCGTATTCCGCCATCTTGGCGTCGATCTCTTCCTCGGTGACGGCCTCTACCATGCGGATGATGTCTTCTACACCGTAATGGTCTACCTGCCAACCGAACTTAATGTGGGCTTCCACCTTGTCGCCTTCGGTTACGGCTACGTCACGCATGTTGTCGCTGATTCGCAGAACACGGAGCTGACGGCTCTCATAAGCGCCTACAGCGGCCCGCATCCATTTGCCCATGCGGGTGCGCAGGGTTTCGCTCTCCCAGTAGCCGGAGATCACCTTGTGCTGCAGACGCATACGGGCGGTGATGAAGCCATGCTCACGGTCACCATGAGCGGACTGGTTCAGGTTCATGAAATCCATGTCGATCTTATCCCAGGGGATATCCCGGTTGAACTGGGTGTTGATGTGCAGCAGAGGTTTCTGCAGCGCATTGAAGCCCCGGATCCACATTTTGGAGGGGGAGAAGGTGTGCATCCAGGTGATCACGCCTGCGCAGGCCGGATCGGCGTTGGCAGCGGTCAGGGTAGCGTAGATCTCATTGGAGTTGCGCACAACGGGCTTGAATACTACCGTGCAGGGGATGGAAGGATCATTGTTGAAGCCTTCCACCATGATCTGGGAGTGCTGGTCAACGGTGCGCAGCACTTCGGGTCCATACAGATCCTGGCTGCCTACAACAAACCAGAATTCATATTTTTTCAGAGCATTGTTCATGGCAAGATTTCTCCTTTCAAAATTCCAGATTTTTATACCTGGCTTTATGTTCATAAAATTCTCCTTTGGGAAGCCTTTGGAAACAGACCCTGATAGCAGAGCCCGGCTTCCCAAAGCGGGAGATTACGGGCAAACTGTCGGCGCCAAATTTGGCACCGGACTTCTGAAAAACTTACAGGGAGTTTTTCAGAGCCTTCAGCCGCTTCATCACATCGTTGGCGCCGCGGCCGAAATAATCATGCAGAGTGCGATATTCCGCAAACAGCTTGTTGTAGAGTTCTACATTTTCCGGAATGGGAGTGTATACGGTGTCTTTTACCTTACCCAGAGCCCGGGCTGCTTCGAAGATATCGTCATAGCCGCCCTTTTCTTTTCCGGCTGCTACGCTGGCAAAGATCGCGGAGCCCAAAGCGGGGCCCTGCAGAGAGCCGGCAATCTTAATGGGCATATTCAGAACGTCCGCATAGATCTGCATGGTCATGGGGTCCTTCTGGGAAATGCCGCCGGAAGCGAAGAATTCTTCCACGGGAACACCGTTTTCACGGTAGTTTTCTACGATCATACGGGTGCCGTAAGCGGTGGCTTCGATCAGCGCACGGTAGATCTCTTCGGGCTTGGTCTGCAGGGTCATGCCCAGCATCATGCCCATCAGGTCTACGTCTACCAGCACGGAACGGTTGCCGTTCCACCAGTCCAGAGCCACCAGGCCGCTTTCGCCGGGTTTCTGCTGCTGGGCTTTTTCACGCAGATACTTGTGGATGTTCTTTCCTTCTTTTTCCGCTGCCTCATAATAGGAAGCAGGCAGGCAGTTATCAATGAACCATGCGAAATGGTCGCCTACGCAGGACTGCCCGGCCTCATAGCCGAAGTAGCCGGGGAGGATGCCGTCTTCCACAACGCCGCAGATGCCGGGAACCTGAATTTCCGTAGTGCCCATCATCATATGGCAGGTGGAGGTACCCATAATGGCCAGCATTTTTCCGGGGCCGTCAATGCCTACAGCGGGAACGCACACATGAGCGTCCACGTTGCCGATGGCCACAGCGGTGCCCACTTTCAGGCCGGTGAGAGCCGCGGCTTTTTCCGTAACATAGCCGGCGCAGCCGCCCAAAGCGGTTACTTCACGGCCGAATTTCTCATCGATCACATGCTCCAGTCGGGGATCCAGCGCCTTGAAAAAGTCGTCGGAGGGATAGCCCAGCTTTTTATTGAACATGGCTTTGTAGCCGGCGGTGCAGGAGTTGCGGGTCTCTTTGCCGCACAGCTGCCAGATGATCCAGTCCGCTGCTTCTACAAAGCGGTCCATAGCGTTGTAGATCTCTTCGTCCTCGTCCACGATCTGCCAGATCTTGGGGATAGCCCATTCGGAGGAGATCTTTCCGCCGTAGTTCTTCAGCCAGGGCTCGCCTCTTTCCGCGGCGATCTCATTGAGCTTGTTTGCCTTGTCCTGGGCAGCGTGATGCTTCCACAGCTTTACATAAGCATGGGGACGGTTTTTATATTCCGGCAGGAAGCAAAGGGGCGTTCCGTCTGCTTTTACAGGAAGAATGGTGCAGGCGGTAAAGTCGGTGCCTACGCCGATAACGTCCTCGTTGGATACGCCGGCTTCTTTCAGGACAGCGGGGATGGTGTGGGAGAGCACATCCAGATAGTCCTGGGGGTGCTGCAGAGCCCAGTCGTGGCCCAGCTTGGTGCCGTCGGGAAGTTCCGTGTCCATAACAGCATGGGGATACTCATAGACGGAAGAGGCAAGCTCCTCGCCGGTGGAAACATCCACCAGAACGGCGCGGCCAGACAGGGAGCCGTAGTCGATGCCAATTGTGTACTTGCTCATACTCAACAAATCCTCCTTAAAATATGTAAATTAGTTTGCCAAAATAGAGTACGAAATATGGAAAAGTTGTATGTACAACTTATCGCCTTTAGTGTAGTATAGAATCCGGAAAAAATCAAGAGTTTTTCACGGGTTTCTCCGCTTCGCCCCAAGAATTTCACCGGTTTCATCCTGACGGGTAGAGCGCCGGATCAAGAGGGGCATATCCATAACCAAAGGAGAAACCTTTGCCCCCTCTTCCATCATGTTAAGAAGGCGCCCGGCAGCCTCCATCCCCATTTCTTCCTTGGGGTGGTGGAAGGTAGTGATCTGCACAGGGCCATATTGGGAAATGCCGTCGTTATCAAAGCCGATCACACTTACCGATTCCGGAACCGAAAGGCCCTGCTCCTGCAGAGCCCGGATCAGCCGGCAGGCAATCTGGTCGTTATAGCAGACGACGCCGTCGCAGCCTTTCAGCCGGGAAAAAACCGCCGGCATGGCAGCATCGCTGAAAAAGGATTCCCGATCCGCCGTGGTATACCAAAGCACGGCGTCATCGTCCAGCTGACAGCCGTGGTGCAGGATGGCCTGGGAGAAGCCGGCGTAGCGCTGGTGCCCCTGGTTGTCATCCGATTTAAAGATCCCGCCCAGCTTTTTGCAGCCGCAGCGGCGGATGAGAAATTCCGCTGCGTCCCATCCGCTTTTCCGGTCATTGGTGACCACATATACGGAGGGCAGATCCCGATAATAAGCGTTAAAAAATACAACCGGGATCCCTTTGGCTTCCAGCTGCCGGTAAAGAGCCAGGTTAGGATTGGGAAAGGCGGTTTTGGTGCCTTCCACGATCAGACCATCCACTCCGCCTTCCAAAAAGGAACGCAGGATCCGGGCTTCTTCTTCCACTCGGTTTTTGGTGACGCCCAAAGTGATATGGTATCCCTTGGCGGTCAGCTCTTCTTCCATTCCCCGGACAATGGAGGGGAAGATATAATCGCTGATGTACGTGGCGATTACGCCTACAGTGTGTGTCCGCTCCGTTTTAAGGGGAGCGTAGTTTACATATGTTCCGCTTCCCCGCTGCCGAAGCAGGAGGCCTTCCTGCTCCAAAAGGGAGAGAGCCTGACGCACTGTTTGCCGGCTTAAGCCGTATTGCTCCGCCAGACGGTTTTCCGAAGTGAGCTTGTCTCCGGCCTGAAACTGCCCCTGGAGGATCTGCCGCCGCAAGGCACCGGCTAAAGCGGCGTATTTGGATGAAGCAGGCTCCTGTGTTTCCCGTGGGGGATGATTTGAGGCCATAAAAGAAGCTCCTTTCTGGCAGTTTTCCGTTTTCCGGCGGTGTGTTCCTTTTCCCGGAAGCATCCCGGGAGCCCGAAAATCCGGTAATCTGCACATCTTCATCATACAATAATTTTCCACAAATAGCAAGGAAAAATCGGACGAAATCCGGCATATTCCACAGTAAAAAGAGAATAAAAAATCTCTGCCCGGCGGTTTGCCTTAACCGGGCAGAGACGATTCGCTTAAAGGCTTTGGGAAATGATGCCGCCTCCCAGCACCAGGTCTCCCTGATAAAAGACAATGGATTGCCCGGGAGTGACGGACCGCTGGGGCTCCTGAAAGTCCACCCGGACGGTTTTCCCGGAATCTTCCGGGGTAACCAGGCAGGGAGCGTCGGAGGCGTGGTATCGGATCCGGGCCTGGCAGCGGATAGGCGCTTCCAGTTGGTCAAAGGGGATCCAGTTCAGGTCCTCTGCCAGCAGGGAAGAACGGTATTGGCTGCCTTCCCAACCCAGTGTTACCTGATTTTGCACAGGGTCGATGCGGGTCACATAGGCAGGCTGCCCCAAAGCGATGCCCAATCCTTTCCGCTGGCCGATGGTATAATGGGTGATTCCTTTGTGTTTTCCCAGAACGGTTCCGTCTTCCGAAACAAAATCCCCGGGAGCGGGCGCCTTTCCGGTATACGTTTCCAGGAAGCGTTTGTAGTTGTTATCCGGGATGAAGCAGATCTCCTGGCTGTCCGGCTTTTGGGCCACAGTCAGCCCCGCTTTTTCCGCCAGCTCCCGAACCTGCTGCTTGCTTAAGCCTTCCAGAGGTGTCAGCGCATGAGAGAGCTGTTTCTGGCTGAGAGAATAGAGCATATAGCTCTGATCTTTCGGGGAAGAGGAGCGATACAAAAGCCAGCGGCCGTTTTCCGGAAGGATCCGCACATAATGCCCGGTGGCCACATACGAAAAACCTTCCGCCAGGGCATAGTCCAAAAGCGCACCGAATTTAATGCTTCGATTGCACAGAACGCAAGGGTTGGGAGTTTTTCCTGCTTCATAGGCCTGCACAAACGGATCCACTACCGTACGGCGAAATAAAGAGGAGAGATCCAAAGTGCGGTGGGGGATTCCCAGGCGCTGGGCGACTTTTTGAGCGTCTTCCACATCTTTGGAATTGCCGGGAGACTGCTGATCCCAGCGCAGCAAAAGCGTCAGCCCGGTTACGTCGTAACCCTGCTGAAGCAGAAGAAAAGCGGCGGCTGAACTGTCTACGCCGCCGCTCATACCAACCAGTACTTTTTTCGATGATTCCGTCATAATTTTGATCCTTTTCTGTTTTTCACTTTCCGTTTATTTTTCTTCGTCCCAATGGGGGAGGATATAGGCGCGTTTCCGCCCTGTGAAAAATTCGGAAGGCGTAATGGAAAAGACCCGGGAGCGGCGGACAGCGTCCTGGCAGGATGCGCAGGAGGCTACGTCTTCTTCTCCGGCGGATTCGCTGGAGATCTCATCCATTTTGGCAAAGGCTTTGCGGATCCGGCGTTCGCTGTCCTCTGCGGAGCGGCAGAGACGCTCTGTGGTTTCATTTTCCGGATCCCGAAGGTGTTCCATATAGTATTTTCCCAGCGCCACATAGGCTCGGGAGGCGTTTTCACGCTCGTTTTTAATGACAATACGCAGGCGGTTCACAACAGCGGCTTTATGGTTCTTATCTGCTACAAATTCAAAGGCCTTGGAAAATTGCCCGCTTATGGTTTGGAAAAAGTTCATACGTAAACCCCCTTTTTAAAGTCCCGGAAAAACCGGGTTTCCGGTAAACACGTCCGGAATGCTCTTGCCTGTATTATACTGCATTTTCTTAAAAAATAACAGTACCATTTCTGTAACTTTTCTCCAAAATTGCATGGAATACATACAGAAAGAAAGAACGGCGGGTAAATTGCGGATATGAACGGGGATGAAAAAGAAATCTTTTGAGAAATGAAGGGTAGGCGTTTTATTTTCCCGGAGGATATGCTATAATAAAAACACCTGTGAATGCAGCCGCGAAAACAGCGGAAAACCATGCTGCGCAATTTGGGAAAGGAGGGCCCGGCTTTGGGAGAAAATCTTACAAAGAGCATTGTGTGCCCTAATTGTGGGGAATGTGTGCCGATTGTCCTGCATACTGGGATTCAGGGAGATATTTCGGCTGAAGAAAAGGAGAAGATCCTTCAGGAGACTTTTTTTAGCTGGAAATGTCCGGCTTGCGGATGCATTTCTCAGCTTTTGTATCCTTGCCTATACAGCGATCGCCGTTATGGCTATATGCTGTATTTTCTGCCTCCCGGCGCCTCGTTCCCTCAGTGGGAAGAAGCTTCGGAACAGGAAAAGGTGCGCAAGCGAATTGTTTCCTCTCCGGAAGAATTCCGGGAGAAAATCCTGATTTTTGAAAATGGGTTGGATGACCGCGCCGTGGAATTGGTAAAATATGCTATGGTGCAGGTGCTGTCCCGTCAAAGCGGCGTGGAAATTCGAAGCGGGGTGTATCTGGAGTCTGACCCGGAGAAGGACCGGATGGACTTCCTGTTTTTGCCGGAAGGCTCGGAAAAAGCTTTGCGCCGCACAACCAAGTTTACTATGTATGAGAAAGTCCGGGAAGTAGCCAGACAGTTTGCGCCTGCGGAGACGGGATTTCTAAGGATGGACCAGAAGGCGGCGGCGCAGATCATGGAAAGGTACGCCCGGGGATAAAGCAAGGACTCTGCCTGCAGTTCAGGCGGAAAGAAATAACGAGAGGAATTAAAATTTATGTGTGGAATTTGTGGGTTTGCCGGCGAGGTTTTGGATCGGGAAAATAAACAGCAGGTCCTTCAGAAGATGACGGATCTGATTACCCACCGGGGGCCGGATAGTTTTGGCTATTTTACAGACGACCATGTGGCCATGGGCTTTCGTCGGCTGAGCATTATCGATATTACGGAATCCGGCGATCAGCCGATTTTTAATGAAGATCAAAACCTGGTCCTCACGTTTAACGGGGAGATTTATAATTACCGGGAGCTGCGTGAGATTCTGCTGGAAAAAGGGCATGTGTTCACCACCCAGACGGATTCGGAAGTGCTGCTGCACGGATTTGAGGAATGGGGAGAAGAGCTGCCCAATAAACTGCGGGGCATGTTCGACTTTGCCATTTGGAACCGCCGGGAGAAAAGCCTCTTTATCGCCCGGGACTTTTTCGGGATCAAGCCCATGCACTATGCCCAGGTGGGAGAAAATCTGATCTATGGCTCGGAAATCAAGAGCATTCTGGCCTACCCGGGATTTGAGAAGAAATTTAATAAACGGGCATTGGACCGCTACGTCTCCTTTGAATACTCTCCGCCCCCGGAAACGTTCTTTGAAGGCGTGTATTGCCTTTTGCCGGCCCATTATCTTTGGTTCCGGAACGGCAAAGTGGAAACCCACCGCTATTGGGAGCCTACTTTCCACCCGGAGGAATCCATGACAGAGGAAGAAGCCGTGGACGCCATTGCCAAAGTCTTTGAGGATTCCGTAAACGCTCACAAGATCAGCGACGTGGAAGTGGGCTGCTTCCTTTCCAGCGGCGTGGATTCCAGCTATGTTTCTACCTATTTCAGCGGCCAGAAAACCTTCACCGTGGGATTTGATAACGGGGACCGCTATAATGAAATCGATTGGGCCAAACGGCTCAGCGAGAAAATTGATGTGGAGCACCACTATAAAGTGATCACCCCCGAGGAATATTGGGGAAACATCCGGAAGGTGCAGTATCATATGGATCAGCCTTTGGCGGACGCATCCTGCATTGCGCTCTATTTTGTTTCCAAAATTGCCAGCGACTATGTAAAGGTGGTTCTTTCCGGAGAAGGCGCGGACGAGCTGTTCGGCGGTTATAATATTTACCATGAGCCGGATGACCTGGCAGGATACCAAAAGCTCCCCCTGTTCCTGCGGAAAGCGCTGGCAGCTGTAGCCAAGGCCTTGCCGTTCCGCTTTAAGGGGAAAAATTTCCTGATCCGGGGAGCTCTCCCCATTGAGGAGAATTTCTACGGAAACTGTTCCATGTTCACCATGGAGGAGAAAAAGAGCTTGCTGAAAGAGGAAATCCCCTGCACCCGTCCCCAGGAACTGACCCGCCCGTTCTACGACAGAGTAAAAGAGCAGGACGATGTTACCAAGATGCAGTATGTAGATTTAAACGTCTGGTTGGTGGGAGATATTCTGCTGAAAGCTGACCGGATGAGTATGGCCAACTCTCTGGAGCTTCGGGTTCCTTTCCTGGATAAAGAAGTGTTTGCTGTGGCTTCCCGGATCCCCCGGCGCCTTCGGGTGAATTCGGAAAATACCAAATACGCTATGCGGAAAGCGGCGCTGCGCCGTCTGCCGCCGGAAACCGCTTCCAAGAAAAAGCTGGGATTCCCGGTTCCCACCCGTGTATGGCTGCGGGAAGAGAAGTACTATAATTTAGTAAAAGAAGCTTTCTGCAGTGAAACTGCAAAGCAATTTTTCCATACGGATGCCCTGATGAAAATTTTGGACGATCATAAAAACGGAAAATGTGATAACAACCGGAAGATCTGGACCATTTTCGTATTTTTGGTTTGGTATGACGTGTATTTTAACGACGCTTCCCATGAGCCGGGTGAGTGGCCGGTTGTTCATTAAGTACCGTGAGCTTTCAAGATTCCCGTTTCGCATAGCCCTATAGGCCGTCTTATGGAATTGCGATGCGAAGGGAAGATCAAAAAGAGAAAATCCAATAAAAACTCCCCGAATGCAGAGAGATTGATCTGCGTTCAGGGAGTTTTTTCCATAAATACGCTTAGCACAAAGGAGATTCGGCATTCAGCATCCGGCAGGAATCATATAGCAGCCAAGCGGGGGTGGTTTGCGCTAAACTGAAATTTTGAAAAGCTCAGCCTTTTTTTCGCTTTTTCCAAAACCAGAAACAGCCGGCTATAACGACCACCGCTAAGATAGCCACTACAACGTAGGAATACGCGTCGAAGAAGGAAAGCACGGATTCCCAGGATTCTCCCAGAACCGCCCCCAGAAGGACCAAAACGCTGTTCCAGATCAAAGAGCCCAAAATAGTATACACGGAAAAGCGGAGAAAGGGCATTTGGCAGATCCCCGCAGGAATGGAGATCAGGCTGCGGACAATGGGAACGAACCGGCAGAAGAAAACGGAACCATAGCCCCGCTTCCGAAACCAGTTTTCCGCTTTGGTAACATCTTCCGGCTTAAATCCCAGCGCTTTTCCCACTTTTCCGGAAATCAGCCTGGTCAATCGTTCCGGTGTAAAAATGCGGCCGATCCCGTAAAGCACAATGGCTCCCACAAAGGAACCAACGGTGGCGGCTAAGATCACACCTAAGACGTGCATGGAGGTATAAGTAGAGGCAAATCCTCCGAAGGTTAAAATGATTTCCGAAGGGATAGGGGGAAAAATATTTTCTACGGCGATCAGAAGAAAAACGGCCCAATAACCGAAGGCGTCAATAAAAGAGAGAATAGCTTCCTGCAAGTCAATTCGTTCCTTTCCGTTTCAATTCTACATCTGTTTTGAAACCGATACTTATATAGCATGAAAATAGGGAAAGTGTCAAGAAAAAAAGAAGGAGAATAGGGGAGAACATTGGGAAAATATCTTTTAATTCCTTGAAATGAATAAGAATATGAGGGATATAAGAAAGCAAGTTGACAAGAGAAAGGAGAAAATATACAATTGTTTCTGAAAATTAAAATTCTGGGACTTTATTTTTAGTACAAAAAAGGTTTTCCTTAAATAAAAATGTGGGAAAATACAGCAGGTGAAGTATGGAAACAAATCAGCAAGAAAAAAGTTTTTTTGTGATTGGCTGCGGACGATGGGGAAGCTTTATCGCTTGGTATTTGGATCGGATCGGGCATAGGGTGACATTATACGGCCGCAAAGGTTCCTCCAATATGGAGCGGCTGCTGCAAAACCGGGAGAACGGTTATGTGACTCTTCCGGAAAGGATCCGGCTGACCCAGGATCTATCCCTGGTTTCCCAGCAGAAGATCGTGGTCATCTCTGTGGGTTCACAAAACCTAGATGCTTTGATGCAGCAGTTGGAGGCGTATAATCTTTCCGGAAAAATCATTGTCCTGTGTATGAAAGGAATCGCTATTGAAACCGGGGAGAGGCTGTCTCAGATCGTGGAACGCCATGTGGCTTCTGATAACGCCGTGGCCGTTTGGCTGGGACCCGGCCACGTGCAGGATTTTTACAAGGGTCAGCCTAACTGTATGGTGATCGACAGCCATTCCCAAGAGGCTAAGGAACAACTGGTGCAAACACTTTCCAGTCCCTTGATCCGTTTTTATTACGGAACGGATCTGATTGGAAACGAAATCGGAGCCGCCTTGAAAAATGTGGTGGGGATCGCAGCGGGAATGCTGGACGGCATGGGGCTTTCTTCCCTTAAAGGCGCTTTAATGGCCAGAGGAACCAACGAAGTGGGAAGATTGATTTCTGCTCTGGGAGGCAACCGAGAATCCGCTTATGGATTGTGCCACTTGGGAGATTACGAAGCTACTTTGTTTTCACCCCACAGTCATAATCGGCAGTTTGGAGAAATGTTTGTGCAGGGAAAGACCATGGATAAACTGGCGGAAGGTTATTATACCGTGCAGGCGGTCATGAAAATAAAAGCGGATCTGAATGTGGAAATGCCCATTTGCGAAGCGGTATATCGGGTGCTTTTCCTGCAGGAAAAGCCAGGGGACGCCATTGGGGCGCTGTTTCAAAGAAACCAGAAGAATGAATTTTAAGCTTTCCAGAAAAAGGGTTCCCCTTTCCGGATCTATGCCGGATCAGAGACGGACGGGCGTTTTTATAAGGGAAACGACTTTCCGTTTTTGTACCCGGCTTTTTTCATAGCATAAGAAAAGAGCTCAACAGATTTCTCTGTTGAGCTCTTTTTTTAGTTTTAAGGGAGAAGCAAAAGTCTTCTTTATCTCAGACTTATTTCGCTCTCTTTTCCTTAACAGCAGCCTGAGCAGCGGCCAAACGAGCGATCGGCACACGGAAGGGGCTGCAGGAAACGTAGTTCAGGCCTACGTTGTGGCAGAACTCTACGGAAGTGGGATCTCCGCCGTGTTCGCCGCAGATGCCCAGATGGATTTCGGGACGGGTCTTGCGGCCCAGCTCGGCAGCCATCGTCACCAGTTTGCCAACACCTTTCTGATCCAGGTGTGCAAAGGGATCGGACTCATAGATCTTGTTCTCATAGTAGTAATCCAGGAACTTGCCTGCATCGTCACGGCTGAAGCCGAAGGTCATCTGAGTCAGGTCGTTGGTGCCGAAGCTGAAGAACTCAGCTTCCTGAGCGATCTCGTCTGCAGTGAGAGCAGCGCGGGGGATCTCGATCATGGTGCCTACTTCGTACTTCATGTCGATGCCGGCTTCCTTGATGAGTCTGTCCGCAGTGGAAGTTACAACGTCTTTAACAAACTTCAGCTCTTTCACTTCGCCTACCAGCGGAATCATGATCAGGGGCTCAATTTTATACTGGCCCTTCTTGGTTACGTTGATAGCGGCGTTGATCACAGCAGTGGTCTGCATTTCGGCGATTTCCGGATAGGAAACAGCCAGACGGCATCCGCGATGGCCCATCATGGGGTTGAACTCATGGAGGCTATCGATAACTTCATGCAGGCGCTCGGTGGTGATGTTCAGCTCCTTAGCGATCTCCTGAATGTCTTCTTCCTTGGTGGGGAGGAATTCATGCAGCGGAGGATCCAGGAAACGAATGGTTACCGGGCAGCCTTCCATGGCTTCATAGAGGCCCTCAAAGTCACCCTGCTGATAGGGCATGATCTTGGCCAGAGCCTTTTTACGATCTTCGGTGTTATCCGCAACGATCATTTCACGCATGGCCTTAATGCGGTTCTCTTCGAAGAACATATGCTCCGTACGGCACAGGCCAATGCCTTCAGCGCCGAATGCGCGGCCCTGCTTGGCGTCACGGGGCGTATCAGCGTTGGTGTAAACCTGCAACTTGCGGTATTTGTCCGCCCAGCCCATGAAACGGCCGAAGTCGCCGGAGATGGAAGCGGCAACGGTGGGAATCGCTTCCGCGTAGATGTTGCCGGTGGAGCCGTCAATGGAGATGTAGTCGCCTTCCTTAATGGTCAGGCCACCCAGAGTGAACTGCTTCTTGGCATAGTCCACAACGATCTCGCCGCAGCCGGATACGCAGCAAGTTCCCATGCCGCGGGCCACAACAGCCGCGTGAGAGGTCATGCCGCCGCGAACGGTGAGGATACCTTCCGCAACAACCATACCTTCAATATCTTCGGGAGAGGTTTCCAGACGAACCAGAACAACCTTCTCGCCCTTTTCATGCCATTCCTTAGCGTCTTCTGCGGAGAAAACAACCTTACCGCAGGCAGCGCCGGGAGAAGCAGCCAGGCCCTTGCCGATAACTTTGGCCTTCTTTACGGCAACAGCGTCGAACTGAGGATGCAGCAAGGAATCCAGCTGCTTGGGCTCTACGCGCAGAACAGCCTCTTCCTCGTCGATCATGCCTTCGTCCACCAGGTCTACAGCGATTTTCAGAGCAGCAGCAGCGGTTCTCTTGCCGTTTCTGGTCTGCAGCATGTAGAGTTTGCCGTTTTCAATGGTGAACTCCATGTCCTGCATATCCTTGTAATGGTTCTCCAAACGGTTTGCGATCTGGGCAAACTGCTCGTAAACCTCAGGCATATCGTCCTTCAGCTGAGAAATGGGGGAAGGCGTACGAACGCCGGCCACCACGTCTTCGCCCTGAGCGTTGATCAGATACTCGCCGAACAGAGCCTTCTCGCCGGTAGCGGGGTTACGGGTGAACGCAACGCCGGTGCCGGACTTATCGCCGGAGTTTCCGAATACCATGGCCTGCACGTTAACGGCGGTGCCCCAATCATAGGGGATCTCGTTCATGCGGCGGTATACGTTAGCGCGGGGGTTGTCCCAGGAACGGAACACAGCGCGAACGGCTTCCATCAGCTGAACCTTGGGATCAGAGGGGAAGTCCTCGCCCTTTTCTTCCTTGTAGAACGCCTTGAAGCGCTTTACCAGCTCTTTCATGTCGTCCGTATTCAGCTCGGTGTCCATCTTGACGCCTTTTTCTTCCTTCAGCTGGTCGATGATCTCTTCGAAACGCTTCTTGGAGAGCTCCATAACCACGTCGGAGAACATCTGGATGAAACGGCGATAGGAGTCATATGCAAAACGGGGGTTGTTGGTGAACTTGGCCAGGCCTTCCACCACCACGTCGTTAAGACCCAGGTTCAAAATGGTGTCCATCATGCCGGGCATGGAAGCGCGGGCACCGGAACGAACGGAAACCAGCAGCGGGTTCTCCGGAT
>CALWUW010000013.1 GCA_944384815.1 uncultured Clostridia bacterium | reverse complement strand
CGGGAACCAGAACCTGTCTTATGACAAGCCCCGACTCCCGGAAATTCCTTGTTTTCTACACTTTTTCGCTATCTTATTCTTTGACTTTTGACATCAATACTACGCACTCCACATGGGCCGTTCTGGGGAACATATCCACAGGGGTCATTTCCCGGGTAAAATACCCCTGCTCCTGGAAGCGCCGGAGATCCCTGGCCAGGGTAGCCGGGTCACAGGAAACATACACCACCCGCTGAGGCTGCATCCGGGCCACCGTGTCCACCAATTCCGGCGCGCAGCCTTTCCGGGGCGGATCCAGAACCACCACATCCGGGCGAATGCTTCGTTTTTCCAGTTCCAAAGCCGCCGTCCCCGCGTCTGCGCAGAAGAATTCCCCGTTGGTGATCCCGTTGCGCAAGGCGTTTTCCCGGGCGTTCTTCACCGCCGGCTCCACAATTTCCACGCCGATCACCTTTCCTGCCTGAGCTGCCATGGAAAGACCGATGGTTCCCGTGCCGCAGTACAGATCCAGAAGGGTCTCCCGGCCGGTAAGGCCTGCGTATTCCGCCGCCTTCTGATACAGCCGCTGGGCCTGCTCCCGGTTTACCTGGTAAAAGGAAAGAGGTGAGATCCGGAACGTAAGGCCGCAAAGCCGGTCGGCAATGCTGTCCTCCCCCCAAAGGGTACGGCACGCCTTCCCCAGCACCACATTGGTGTTCTCCCGGTTTTGGTTCAGCACCACGCTGCGCAGCCCCGGCACCTGCTGCCGAAGAAGTTCTACCAGCCGGTCTTCCTTTGGAAGCCGCTGCCCGTTTACCACCAGACAAACCAAAATTTCTCCGGTCTCCTGGCCCCAGCGCAGGTATAAATGCCGCAAAAGCCCCTGGCCGGTGGATTCGTTATAAACAGAGGCCCCCGTCTCCTTTTGCCAAAGGGTCACCGCCTCCATGGCCAAACGGAAGCTTTCCGGCTGCAGCAGACAGTCCCGACAGGGAATGATCCTGTGGGTGTGGGGGGCGTAAAAGCCCATGACCAGTTCTCCGTTTTCATCCAAACCCATGGGGAACTGGGCCTTGTTCCGGTAACGAAGAGAATGCGGGCTTCCCATAATCTCCCGGATGGTCACGTTTTCCAGGCCTCCGATCCGCTCCATGGCGTCCCGCACCCGCTGTTCCTTGGCCCGAAGCTCCGCCGGATAGGAAATATGCCGGTATACACAGCCGCCGCATTTTCCCGTTAAGGGACAGTCCGGCGCTACCCGGTCCGGAGAAGGTTCCAGGATCTCCTGGATGATCCCAAAGGCATAAGTTTTTTCCGGCTTTACGATCCGAACCAGCAGCCGATCCCCTTTGGCGGCCCGGGGCACAAACACCGTCAGTCCCCGCTGCCCTGCTTGCCCTGTTTGCCTTGCTTGCCCTTCTTCTTTTGGTTCTTTTGGCTCCTTTGACGGCCGCAGGGATGCTTCTTCCGCTGCCGCTGTATCTACCGTTTCCGCCTCGTCCGGAACCCAACGGCCCACGCCGCTTCCTTCCGCGGTGTAGCCGGTTATAGTAAGGGGAATGCACTGGTTTTTTGTCAGCCCGTGGGAAAATCGTTTATTTGCCATATGTGTTCTCTTCCATCCTTTGCGCCGGTGCGGCCGCTGCCGTTTTCCCACAGAAAGGGCCAGGCCCTTCCGGGGAATTACCCGGGAGTTTTTTTCAGTGTACCATGGAAAAAAAGAAAAAACAAGGCGCCGGAAAAGGAAAGGGACCCAAACCCTCCCGAGTTCGGATCCCTTGCTTTTTCCTTAAACTCAAACCACGCCTTTTTGCAGCAAAATATTGCCGTACAGCGCTTTTTCCCCGGTGGTCACTACGGCGTATACGTCCTTTACCTGGCGGTAAAATTCGAAACGGTCAATGTGCTCCACATCTTGCCCCTGAGGTCCGGCCAGCCGGCCCAGGATCTCTCCGTACACATCCCAGATGGGGGTTTCCACCGGGTCCCCGTCCATGACTGCCATCATGGTCACCGGATGCTTCACATAGTGATCCAGGGGGAAAACGGTCAAAATGGCTTCCAGAAGTTCCGGTATTCCGTGGCCGTCCATACGGATCACCTTCACATCCGGGTTCAGCTTGCCCAGAGGGAAATTGCCGTCTGCCAGCAGCAGACGGTCGCTGTGCCCCATTTCACACAGGGTCTTCAGCAGCTCCGGGGACAAAATCGGTGGGATTCCTTTCAGCATAGTCTCCTCCTTCTGCTTCGCCGTTTGCGAAGCCTGTTTCTCTGTTTTCCCCTCTATTGTACAAGCTTTTGCAGAAAAATAAAAGAGGAAAGGAAAAGAAATCCGCCGTATTTTTCCCGCCATTTCCCGGGCAATTTTAAGCCTTTGCTATTTTGCCGTTTATTTCTTCGTGAAATATTCTTCCAACCGGTGGCTTAGGGCCATATTCTCGCTGTAATCCACCGGCACCACTACCACACTGGGCACCGTTTGGGCTAAAGCCTCCTGCAGCACCGGCAGGAATTCTTCCGCGCTTTTCACCCGGTATCCCTTGCAGTGCATAGCCTGGGCGTACGCCTGAAAGTCCGGATTGGAAAACTCCACGCCGTAAGAATCTCCGAACTGCTCCTCTTCTTTCCAACGGATCAGCCCGTATCCGGCGTCCTCCCAGATCAGCGTAACAAAGGGTACCTTTTCCCGCACAGCGGTTTCCAGCTCCTGGCTGTTCATCATAAAGCCGCCGTCCCCTGTTACCGCCAGCACTTTTTTCTCCGGGTTCAGGATCTTGGCGGTAATGGCTCCGGGTACGGCAAAGCCCATGCTGGCAAAGCCGTTGGAGATCAGGCAGGTGTTGGGCTTATAGCAAGGGTAATTCCGGCCGATCCAAATTTTATGGGCGCCTACGTCGGAAACCAGAATGTCCTCCTCCCCTAAGGCCTCGCGGATGTCCTTCAGGATCCGGGCAGGCTTCATGGGGAAGCTGTTATCTTCCGCCATCTGGCTGAAATCTTCCCAGATCTGCCGGGCGATGGCAAAGGCGCCGACAGGCTCCTTCTCCCGATGGGCGATCCGCAGGATCTGGTATATACTCTCTGTAATATCTCCGATCACTTCTACTTCTGGTTCATACGCGCGGTTCACTTCCGTAAACCGGGCGCTGATGTCTATGATTTCCATGGGATGGGTATTCCATTTCCGGGGGCTGCATTCCACAATGTCATACCCTACGCCGATCACCAGATCCGCCTGGTCAAACAGCTGATTTATATAGTCTTTTTGGGGAATGCCCAGTGTGCCCATGCTATAGGGATCGTCCATGGAAATGATTCCCTTGGCCATCATGGTATTTACCACCGGGATATGCAACCGGTTGGCCATTTCCGTTACCGCCTGGGAAGCTTTGGCGCGAACCGCCCCGATTCCCGCCAGGATCACCGGCCGCTGGGCCTTGGAAATGGCTTCCGCCGCCTTATGGATGGACTCCGGGCTGGCATATCGCCGGGAAAATTCCTGCTTTTTCAGCGGACGACAGGATGTGGGCATTTTGGCCACGTCGTTGGGAAGATCGATATGGGTAGCACCGGGTTTTTCCCACTCGGCGTATTTAAAGCAAAGCCGGGTGATTTCCGCCACCATGTCCGGACAAACCACCATTTTGCTCCGTTTGGTAATGGGGGCAAACATAGCCGTCAGATCCAGATACTGATGGCTTGTCAGCTGCATCCGGTCCGTTCCTACCTGCCCGGTAATGGCCACCAAAGGCGCTCCGTCCAGGTAGGCATCTGCCACGCCGGTGACCAGATTGGTAGCGCCGGGGCCCAGGGTGCTCAGGCAGACACCGGCTCTTCCGGTAAGCCGCCCGTATACGTCCGCCATAAAGGCCGCTCCCTGCTCGTGGCGGGTGGGGATAAACCGAATTTTGCTTTCTTTCAGAGCGAACATCAGATCCAGGGTCTCTTCTCCCGGAATTCCGAAGATCATGTCCACCCCTTCCGCTTCCAGGCATTCTACCAACACCTGGGCCACTGTACGATTTTTCTTTGTTTCTGCCATAGTCCCACTCCTCGCGGTTTGCTTGTTGGTTTGTTGGCTTGTTGGCTTGCTGCCTGTTGCTGGTTTCCGGTTTTTGTTTTTATCTGCCTGCTGCGCCTGCTTTCCTTCCCCGGCAAACAAAAACAGCGCTGCCCGAAACGGACAGCGCTGTCACACCGTTCTGCAAACCGAATATGTATCGGATCTTCCGGCTCCTTCGCCTTTGGAAATCCTTGCCTTGTATCATACCACAGACCTGTCGGAAAGTCCATGGCTTTTTTAATTTTTAATTTTTCTGAAAATGGCCTCGGGCTATCCCCCGGCCGGAGAGAGGCCTTTCCTTTCAGTCTGACGGCTGACGGCTGATGGCTGATGGCCTATGGCCGATGGCTTAGCAGTCTGGTGGCTTGAAGATTTAAACACTTGCCTTCTTGACGGCTTAACAATTCCCTTAGATTTTTTCCAGCCGGAACACTGCCGCCTGGAAGTCTCCGTCCAATGCGTCGCCGTAGCGCTCCGCCACCCGGTATCCTTCCGTCCATTTTTCCACCGGCGGATGGGCGCCTCCCGCAAAGGTATGCACCACCAAAAGGGCCTCATCCCCCTTCTCCCGAAGGACGCCCTGCCATCCTTCCAGATGGTTGTAGCTGTGAGCCGTGCATTCCACAAAACGGGTGTATCCGTCCCGAATGATCCCGCAGACCTTTCTGTACAGCTCCATGGCGGAGAGCACATCCTGCCACTGCTCTTCCGGCATATCGTAGATCTCTCCGCTCAGGCACATTCTTCCCAGGAAGGTGGCCGCCAGGAGATAATGGATCCGGTGAATATCCCCGTCCTTGGGGAGCACCGCCCAGATCTGGCTTTGCTCCGGACGAATCACCCGGTGCAGGTTGGCGGCGATTACGGGAATGCTAGTGCATTCATGGGCGTCGGAGAAGCTGGCCTGGGAAACCAGCTCCATCATGGAGGGCTCCAGGCGATGGCCGCCGCTGGAGCAGTTTTCGATCACCAGCTCCGGCAGCTCCCGGGCCATTTTCCGGAAGAAATCCTGGCTGGCGCAGATCTTCCGGCGCAGCCCTTCTCCGGGGCTTTCCGCGCCGTCACAGCCCACGCCGATGGCGTCGTTGTAATCGATCTTCACATAGCCGAAATCATTTTCCCGCAGCAGCCCGATGACTTTCCGGGACAAATAGTCCTGCACCCAGGGATCTTCCATATCCCAGAAACGCCGGGGGCCTACCGTAAGGGGCACGCCGTCCCGCTTGAGAAGGTGCTCCGTTTGGTGATAGGCCTGGGCGTCCTTGGCGGTGACTTCCATCTCAAACCAAAGGCCGGGGATCATCCCGTAAGAACGGATCATGTCCGTAGCTTCCCGGATGCCGTTGGGGAACAGCTCTCGGCTGGGGTTCCAGTCTCCGATAGTGGTGCCCCAATCCGCGGTGGGGATCTTATACCATCCGGCGTCGATCACCAGATAGCGCACCCCGGTTCCTTCCAGCTTTTTAGCGGTTTTGGTGAGGTTTTCCAAAGTAGGATTGCCCCAGGTGGTGCAGTACTCGTTGAAAATAATAGGCATATCCCTGTCCACAGGAGCGATCCTAGGCGTCTGGGCCTGCACCAGCCGGTGGCAAAGCTGCTCCAAAGAATCCCCCTGGGCCACCACCGCCCGGGGCGTTTCAAAGGATTCTCCGGGCTGCACGGTTTTACACCAATGGCCGAAATCCCGATCCGCCAGGCCGCCGCAAAGCTGCAGAGGATCCCCATTGCGGAACAGCTCCATCTGCCAGCTGGAAGCGCAGTAGAGCTGCGCTCCGGTAAAGGTCCCGGTTTTGGGATCCTCCAAAGCCACAAAGGGGAACCATTTCCGCACAGGCATGGAGCCCACCTGCCCGAATTTCTCACTGCGGAATCCGAACTTGGCCCAGGAAACTTCCAGATTCAGATCCAGCAGGTTCTGACGCAGAACCCGCCCCTCCGCGCTCCAGAAGGACTGAATCCGATACAGATTCTCCCCTTCCAGCCCCCGAAGGGCAAAGCTGGAAAGCATCTCCAAAGTCACCGGCTCCTGGGAATGGTTGTAGAACACGCATTTGCAGTCCACCACATCGCCCCGTTTTTGGTGAAAGGCTTCCAGCCGGTATCCCCGGGGATCGGTATACACCGTGCAGTCCTCCCGTTCTTCCAAAACGGTAAGCCCGTTTGTGGTGGCGCTGCCGGTTAAGGAAAGGCCGTTGGAAAAGCCTCTGCCGTAGGCGTCCCCCCGAATTTTGATCTCCGCGTAAAATTCCATTTTGTTTCCTCCCTGATCCAAACGCAAAAATTCCGGCGAAGAAAAACTTCCTGGCTGTTCCGAAAGGCACTGTGCCTTCAGAAAAAGCGCTCTGTTTGAAGCAAGCCTCCAAAGCCTGTTTTTCCCGCCATGTATCATACTACTACAGACAGAAACAAAAATCTACGGGGAAGCTTATTTTTATAGATCCATCCGAAAAAACCTCCAGAACCTCTGCCCTAAAAAAACGCAGGATCCAGCCAGCCAGCAAAGCAGGCCGTGGTACTCCAAGGGGAGATCCATCATTCGCAGAAACAGGAAAAACCCCGGAATCAAAACTGCCGCCATACCGAAAAAAGGATTCCCCAGAAGCAGAAAACATCCGGAGAACAAAACTCCCGCTGTTAAAACCGCCAGCAGCCCCTGCCCCCAGGGCACCATCCAGAACAGAGCGTCTCCGGACTGCCATAGACCGGAACCCCCTCCGTTCCAGTAAATTCCCGGGGAAAAGCCTCCTGAAAACGGAAAAACTCCCATCCCAAAGGAAAAAGCCAGGCTCAGGGCTGCGTAGGACCCGGCGGAAACCACCAGCACGGAAAGAAGCTTGCAAAAGGCCAGCTTCCTTCCCAGGCTCCCTGTATACAGCATTCCGGGCAGATTTTCCTGAAAGCTGCCTCCAAGGCTGCGCCCGGCGGAAACCGCTGTTACAGCCAGCATTCCCGCCCAGAAAAAGTTCCGCCCTGCCCATGCCAAAAGAAACGCGGCGGCCGCCGCCCACCAAAACAGGGGTCCGTGCAGAAGATACCGGCATTCCTGCTGAAACCGAAACATACGAAGCATATGTAACATATCCCCTTCCCTTTTCTCTAGGAAACGCTGTTTTGCAGCATGGCTTTGGGGGAAGTTCCCGGCCTTCCGTGGAGGAAAAATTCTCCCCCTTCGGCCGGAATATCCTAAACCCCGGGAAAGTGTCTTTATAAAGGGATTACAGCGTCGCCTTCCGGAACCGCACAAATCCCAGTGCCGCAAACACCGCCGCCAAACTGCCCCACACCAAAAGGGAAATCCCCTCAAAATGCGGAAGAATGGAGAAAAGAAACTCTCTCTGCAAAAATTTTCCCGCATTCAGATAGAGACCCATGGGGCTGCCCATCAGCAGCAAAGAATTCTGGGCCGCAGGGATCATTTGAATGATCCCCAGCAGCAGAAGGGAAAATCCTACGGAAATTCCCGCCCCGGCGTAAAAGCTCTTGGTGAGCACCGTGGAAGCCGAGAAAAACAGCGCCAAAATCAGCACCGCGGCAAGTCCTACCCCCAACTGGAACCACCAGAATCCCCCTACGGTAATGGGGAAGCGGGTCACCACCGTGCCGCTCCAGCTGACCATAGAGGCCAGGGGAACGCTCCAGTACAGATCTAACCGGAACAGGAAAATATAAAACACCGTCAGCATCAAATTCAGCAAAAGGTAGATCCCTCCGGAAACACATAAAACCGCCAAAAGCTTCCGCATGGCAAGGCGTCTGCCGGGCTTTCCGGTGTAGATAGTCCCCTGCATATGGGAAAGGAAGCTTCCTCCCAGGCTCCGGCCGGCGGCAACCCCAGCCGCCGCAAAGGCCACCAGCCAAAGGAACCCCAGCCCCATGGAACAAAACTGGGATTCAAACCAGCTGCTGTTTCCGGATATATTTCGGCCAAGGGGCAGAAATTGATGGTTTTCCCCATTTTCACGGATTTCTTCCAGCCGGTTTTCCAGCTGCTGAAAAGCCTCCGTCAGCTTTTCCTTCGTCCCGGGATTCAGGGGCACCGTCCGGTTTTCCAGCTCGTCTATCCGGTTTTCACTCCACTGGGAAGGCCGGATCTTCTCGATGCTGTTGTCTTCGAAAAGATACCAAGGCTGCTGTAAAGCGTCTATATAGCGGACCACCGTCCAGTAATCTTCCTCCGATCTTTCATACAGTTTCTCCAGCTTCTGGCTGATTTCCGGAGCCTCCCCCTTCTGGTAAGCCTGGATTTCCTGGAAGGTGAGCTTCTCCAGCCCTGCTTTTTTCAGGGCTGCCCCCAGGGCCTGCCCTTCCTTTGAATGCTCCGTATAATAGCTTGCATACGCTTCCACGTCTTCCTCTCCAAAGGAAAGGCCGTGTTCCTGGGCAAACCCATGGGAAAGCTCAAAGGATTCCCGGTTAAAGTCCCAATTGGTATAGCTGAAAAAAGCGCACGCCAGCGCTCCCAGAAGCACAACGGCCCATAGAATCCGGCTTCGCAAAAGGTATTTGCATTCCTCCCAAAAAATAAACATATGGTTCCTCCTTTAGCCAATGGGGCCGACATCCGCTGCCCGTATGTTTTTATAACCATAGAGTTCCCCCGGTATCCCTTTAAACCTCTCTGCAGAAGGGAGACAGTCTGGGGAATCTTCTTACAGCGCCGTCCTCCGGAAGCGGACAAACCCCAGCGCAGCCAGAACGCCCACAAGTCCGGCCCAGATCAGCAGCATGATCCCCTCAAAATGGGGCAGAATGGAAAACAAAAAGTCCTGCCGCAAAAACTTGCCTGCATTCAAAAACAGACCAACAGGGCTGCCCATCAGCAAAAACCAGTTCTGCGCCTCCGGAACACTAAGAATCACTCCCAACAGAAGCAGAGGGATCCCCACCGAAATGGCTGAACCGGCATAAAAGCTCTTGGTCAGTACCATAACCCCGGAGAAAAGCAGTGCCAGGATCAGCACAGAAGCCAGCCCCACGCCCATCTGGAACCACCAGTAGCCCCCAATGGTAACGGGGAACCGGGGAATCAGCGGACCTGCATACTGTATCATAGAGGCCAGCGGTACATCCCAGTACAGATCCAGCCGGAACATAAACACGCAGTACCCGGTTGCCAGCAGAGAAAGCACCAGATAGCACAGGCCGGACATCGCCAGAACCGATGCCGTCTTCTTCAGCGCAAGCCTTCTTCCCGGCTTTCCGCAATACAGCACGCCGGACATATGGTTCATATAGCTGCTTCCCAGACTCCGAGCCGCGATGATCCCCGCCAGCACCATGGAAAAAGCCCACACAAAGCCTAAAGCGCCGTTGCTGGAAAATTGATTGGAAAACCAATAGATGTTATTCTCCATGGACAAGCTGTAGGGAAGAAACTGCTGATTCTCTCCATTTTCTGTAATTTCCCGGGCACGCTTTTCCAGCTGCCGAAAACCGTCCAGCAGACGCTCTCGTTTCCAGCCGGAAACAGGGAGCTTTCTGCTTTCAAGGAGGATTTCTCCCTGCTCCATAACGTCATACTCTTCCAAATTACGGCGAAGCGCTCCATAGGCAATGTCCACAAAAGGAAACAAGTCGTTGACAATTTCAGAAAAAGCTTCATCATCCTGGCTTTGAATCTCCATGAGTTGATCCGTAAACGCAGACTCCCTCTCCATGGCATAATCCAAAATGTCTTTTGCAGTGATCTGCTGGATTCCGGCAGCTTTCAATTCGTTCTTTAAATCCTGGGCTCTGCAATGATCTTCCAGAAAACCCTCCAGGAATTTTTCTATGTCTTTTTCTTCAAAGGAAACCCCGTTTTGCTCTGTAAACCTATAGGAACGGTAGATTTCCTCCCCTAAATTCCTGTAACTTTCGTTTACATAATAAACAGCAAATACCATGCCCAAAATCGCTGCGATCCACAAGAACCGGCCCCGCAGAATATATTTACATTCCTCCCAAAAAACAAACATCCCATTCCCTCCTTTGATCAAACGGATGCACCCGTGATCCTTCCCATCGTCGCGCCCACCGGCGCCCGGGCAAATTCCGTTTCTCAGGGAATCACTCTTTCTTCTCGTCCCGGTAGAGATACAAAAACACGTCCTCCAGGTTGGGTTCCACCGCCTGTTCCTGGGTCTGCCCTTGTTCTCCGGGCTTTTCCACCTCTCCTGGCTCTTTGGCATACCGCACCAGCACTTCCCCGTGCTCCGGTTTTTCTCCCAACACCAAATGTTTCTCTTGGAACGTATCCCATTCCTTTTCGGGGATCCGGGTCTCATACACCATTCCCCGCATCCTTTCGCAGGTCTCCTCTACGGAGCGGCAGCCGATTACCTGATGATCCTTCAGCAGGATCACCTGATCCGCAATGCTCTCAATATCCGAAACAATGTGGGTGGAAAGGATCACCGTCCGATCACGGCCCAACGCGGAGATCATGTTCCGGAAGCGCACCCGCTCCTTAGGGTCCAGGCCGGCGGTGGGTTCGTCCAGGATCAAAAGCTTGGGGTCGTTAAGCAGCGCCTGGGCAATGCCCACCCGCTGGAGCATACCGCCGGAAAATTTCCGCATTTTCTTTTTTCCGTCCTTTTCCAAAGCTACCAGCTCCAGAACTTCATTGATCTTTTTCTTGGCGGCTTTTTTCTCCATTCCCTTCAGAGCCGCCAGATACAAAAGGTAGCTTTGGGGGGAATAATTCTTATAATAGCCAAACTGCTGGGGCAAAAAGCCCAGAATTTCCCGGTATTTTGCCCCCAGGCGGTTGATCTCCGTTCCTTCCCAAAGAATCTCCCCTTCCGTGGGGAAAAGCAGGGTGGCCATCATTTTCATCAGCGTGGTTTTGCCGGCGCCGTTGGGCGCCAAAAGCGCGTACACGCCGTTGCCGAATTCCAGGGATATGTCGGACAAAGCCGTAAAATTCCCATACCGTTTGGTCACATGCCGAACACTTAACATTTCCAAAAACCTCCCGTTTTTTCATAGGACAAGGCCATCTGCCTTGTCTGCCAAATATAGAGAAATGCGCCCGCCACAGCACCGGCCGTAGCCAGAGGCAAGGGCATACCCTCCATCCACTCCGTCAGATACTTCCACGACCCGGCAAACAGCAGCAGTCCCAAACCGTTCCAGGCCACCACTGCCGCCCAGAACCATTTTTCATCCAAAAACCGCAGCGCCGCCATCAGAAACGCCCCGCACAGGAAAAAGGAAAGGGAACCCACAAGAAACGCCTTAAACAATTGAGCTGCCTGAGGCCCCGGCACGAAAAAGGCGGGGATCCCCATGGAGCAAAGCCCAAAAACGCCCATGGAAAGCATCCGGAACGCCAGCAGATACTTGTCGTTATACCGGCAAACCGCCTTCATTTCCCAAAGGTTTTGCCGTTTTTCCGCCGTGCAGGCCAAAAGGCTGATGCCGGTAAGCCCCAAGGGAAGGAAAAATACCAGAAAGCTTAAAAATCCACGGAAATCCTGTGGGGTTCTCACTCCCAGAACCGAGAACCAAAGCCATCCGCCGATTCCCAAAAGCAGGCAAAGTCCCGGCGCCCAAAGCACGCCCCGGAATGGGTTTATAAGCCCCATACGCCGCACCATTCCCAGCAGAGAATGGAAGAACCGCCGGTCCTGCAGATCGGCCCGATCCAGGATCTTCTGGATCTCCCGGCGCATTTCCCCGTTGGAAGGGGGCTGAAGATTGGTCATATTTCCATCTCCTTTCGAATTTTTTCCACTGCCCGGTAATACCGTGTCTTCACGGTGGAAGAAGGCAGCCCCATGCTTTCCCCAATGGTTTCAAAGGTCTGCCGGGCAAAAATGTGCAGACGCAGGATCTCCTGGGTCTCTCCGGGAAAATTTCGGATCTTTTCCAGAATCTCCCGGGTGATCTCCCCTTCTTCCAGAGCCTGGAAAAACGGCTGAAACGCATCCGGCAGATCCTCCTCCAAAGGAACACTGCTGCGCTGCATTTTATATTCCCGGCCCCGGTAACGGTCCACGATTTTGTGAGTGGCAATGCGATAAAGCCAGGTGCGGAAGGACGCCTTCCGGTTGTCGTATCCGGAAAGGGAGGTGAGCATGCTCAGGAACACTTCCTGGGTCAGATCCAGCACAGTTTCCCGGTCCTCTCCGGTTTGGCGGGCCACCAATCGGAAAATATCCTGGTAATAAAGCTCCACCAGCTCCCCGGCGGCTTTTCGGTCCCCCCAGCGCAGCACCCGCCGGATCCATTTCTGCTCTCGCTTTTCTTCCATGCTCTCCCCCCTTCTCTGTTTCTATATTCGGTATGGTATTGGGTTTGGTTTCAAAAAAAATAAAAAACAGCGCGTTTTCTTCCATCCAGTTTTTAAATCCTCGGATAGGGAAACGCGCTGTGCCGTCTTTAAAAGAACACAAATATGCAAAACCTTCCGTAAACGGTTACGGCTCTTTTTTTACAAACATTCCCGGAAGATCTCCAAAATTTCTTCATGGGTCATTTTCTTAAAGCTGCCGGGAGCCAGAACACAGGAAGCCGCGATAGCTTCCAAATCCAGTTCTTTCCCGGGAACCAGCTGCCCCAAAGTAGTGGGCAGCCCCATTTCTTCGATGAACGCCCCCAAGGCTTCCACGCCGGCCAGGGCTGTTTCCTCTTTGGTTTTCCCCTGGGGAGAAATGCCCCATACGTTTACCGCAAAGGCATAGAATTTTTCCAGCCCTTCCTTGTAAATATGCCGGTAATACACCGGGTGCAGCACAGCCAGACCTTCGCCGTGGCTGCAGTCAGTGTAGGCGCCCAGCTGGTGCTCCATTTGGTGGCACTGGAAGTCCAGCCGTTTGCCCAGCTTGATAATCCGGTTTTCCGCCATGGCCGCATCCCACATCAGGTCGCTGCGGGCGTCATAGTTTTCCGGGTCCTCTTTGGCGATGCGCAGGCTGCGGATCACATTGCGCATCAAGGCTTCGGAAATGCCGTCGGAAACATTTTCACCCTGGGGCTCGCTGAAATAGATCTCCATAATATGGGAAAGAATGTCAAACCCGCTGGAGATCATCTGCCGCCGGGGCACTGTGTAGGTATAAACCGGGTTCAGCAGCGCGAACCGAGGGTTGCAGCCGATATAATCCCTGCCGGTTTTGATCTTTTCCTCTACGTTGGTGATTACCGCATCTCCGTTGACCTCGCTTCCGGTGCCGGAAACCGTTACCACCACCCCCAAAGGCAGGGGCTCGAAATCCACTGTTCCCACATTGGCCCAGAAATCCTTCCACAGATCTCCCTGGTAAACCGCTCCCATAGAGACCGCCTTGCAGCAATCCATAACCGAACCGCCGCCCACAGCCAGGATCAGGTGGATATGGTTTTCCTTTACCAGCCGCACCCCTTCCAGCACTTTGTCATAGGTTGGGTTGGCCATAATGCCGGAAAATTCCGTCACGGTTTTTCCCTGCTGCTCCAAAATCTCCCGGATCTCCTGGTAAACGCCGCTGCGCTTAATGGAACCGCCGCCATATCCCAGAAGGACATTGGGCCCATAGTTTTGAAGAAGCTGGGGCAAATGGGTTTTCACGCAGCCTTTTCCGAAACAAACCTTGGTGTTATTTTCAAATACAAATGAATTCATCTTTGTTCATTCCTTTCCCGGCACGTTGCCGCTTTCCGAAGAATTTTTGAAATTCTCTCTTTTCTTCAAAAAAAAGGCCCCGCCTTCCGGGGAAAGCGAAGCCTTTGAAGACAAACCAACTGAACGGGCAAAACGGGCAAGTCTTCGGGAAATTATCTCTTGGAGAACTGAGGCGCGCGACGAGCAGCCTTCAGGCCGTATTTCTTGCGTTCCTTCATTCTGGGGTCACGGGTCAGGAATCCAGCCTTCTTCAGAGGAGCCCGCAGGTTCTCGGAATCATACTGGAGAAGCGCTCTGGCAATGCCGTGACGGATAGCACCGGCCTGGCCGGTCACGCCGCCGCCGGCTACGCGGCAGACAACGTCAAACTTTTCGTCGGTCTGGGTCAGCACCAGGGGCTGACGAACGATGAGCTTCAGCGTCTCCAGGCCGAAATAATCGTCGATGGAACGATCGTTGATGGTGATTTTACCGGTTCCCTGATAAACACGAACCCGGGCAACAGAAGACTTTCTTCTGCCTGTTCCGTAAAAATAAGGTGCTTTCTCGTACATAGTTCTATACCTCCCTTATAATTCCCAGGCTTCGGGCTTCTGGGCGGCGTGCTTGTGCTCCGCACCTTCAAACAGGCGGAGTCTGCCCAGGGCAGCGCGGCCGATGGTGTTGTCAGGGATCATACCCTTCACAGCCAGCTCCATAGCCTTCAGGGGCTTCCGGCTCATAAGGGTGTCATACCGAACGGCCTTCAGATGGCCGATCCAGCCGGTGTGATGATAATAATACTTCTTCTCCAGCTTCTTGCCGGTGAGAACTGCCTGCGCGCAGTTTACGATGATCACATGATCTCCGCAGTCAACATGGGGAGCAAAAGTGACCTTGTGCTTGCCGCGGAGCAGAACCGCAGCCTGAGCCGCTACACGGCCAAGGGGCTTTCCGGCGGCGTCGATCACATACCACTTGCGGTCAATTTCGCCGCTTTTGGGCATATACGTGGACATAGCGTTTACCTCCTGCATACTTCTATACAAATTCTCAGCATTGATTGCTTATAGATAGTACCACACCTTGTTTCCGGTGTCAAGAGAAAAATCGTATTATTTTAATTTACTTCCGGCCTATCTCTCGTTTTCTCTTGTTTTTGCCCCATTTCTCTCCTGTTCTTCGTCGTCATTTCTGTTTTTTAAGGGAAAGACTTCTCTTTTTCCGGCGTTTTTCCAGGCTAGGTATCCCCCGGAATCAAGACTTCTCCCATGCCGCAAAGACCTTCCATCTTCTACCTTCCACCCTTTGCCTTCCGTTTTCCGTTTTTTGCCTGACACCTGACGCCTACCGCCCGCCATCCCATACCGCCCGGTGTATCGCTGCGCCGCTGCACCACCGCATCGTCACACCACCGCATCGCTGTCATTGCCTGCCTGCAAAAAAGAAAAAGCCGGGTCCTTTCTCCCCTTTTAAGAAGAAAGGATCCGGTTGATTTTGCAGGAAGGCTTCCGAAACGATTTCCACAGACTTTTCCGCCGGGTTTACGGCTCCCGGGAAAGGTCCTTTTGGGAAAAGGCCTTGTTCTCCAAAGCCCGGAACGCCCGGAGAAGCTGGGGCGCCGCCAAAGCCGTGACGGCAATCTTGATGCCGTCCCCGGGAAGGAAGGGGATAACGCACAGCACCAGGGCACTCCAAAGGGGCATTCCCATAGCCGCCATAAACCAAATGGTCCCCACCACATAGCAGACCAAAACGCCGGCAATCATAGCCAGAACCAGAACACCCATCTGTCCTTTAAGGGTTTTCCGCTGTTTTCCAAAGGCGCAGAACAAAAGGCTCTCCACCCAAGCCATCAGAATATACCCGAAAACATATCCAGCGGAAGGCCGGGCAAAAATCGCCGCTCCGCCTACAAAGCCCGCAAACACCGGCAGTCCGGCAAGGCCCAGCAGCACATATAAAACCTGGCTCAAAAAAGCATATCGGGGCGTGAGCAGCGCTCCGGAGAGCATCACCGCAAAGGTGGAAAGGCTGATGGGCACATCCGGATTATAAGAAGGAACGCTCAAAGGCGCCAAAACGCAGGTCAAGGCGGCGCAAAGAGCGCAGAGGACCATATTATAAATCTGTTTCTGTTTCATTTTCGGTGCTCCTTTTCATGGATTATGAGATGAAATCGTGGGATATTGCTGGAAAGCACAGGCTAATTGTAAACCTTCATCTATCGTATTGTTTACATTATAAGAGTTTCCCTTTTGTTTGTCAACTTATATTTTCAATAAGGTTTACAATCCTGTTAAAAAAATAAGGCTTTAACGGCAAGCGGCCAGCGGATAAATAAGTAAAACACCAAAGCCGTTAAGCTGTTAAGCTGTTCAGACGTTAAGCCATTAAGCCATCCAAGCGTCCGGCCGGCCAACTGGACAAACGGTCACTGTCTACCTGCCTCATCGGCCAGCGGTTGGGCGAGATAGCCGGATGAGTAATCCCAAACCGTTTGAAGCTATCCGAACCCGAAACGAAAAGGCAAAAGTCCTGGGCTTGGCAAACAAGCCCGCTTGCTTCCCAAGAAAGAGGAGAAAAACCCCGGAAAACAAAAAAACAACCACCCTATTGGGTGGCTGCTTTTGATGTCGGCGTCTTCCTATTGTCCCAGGCCGTTGCCAGCCAAGTATCTTCGGCACCAGTGAGCTTAACTTCTGTGTTCGGGATGGGAACAGGTGGACCCTCACCGTCATCAACACCGACTCTTCAATTTTCTCCGGCTCTCACTTACCGTGTTCACCGGCGACTTTGATATAATATCACATCCTTTTTGAAAAAGCAAGTCTTTTTTTAAAATTTTTTTAATTTTTTTCGGGAATCCTATCCGCAGAGGGTTTTGTTTCGAAAAGCGGAAAACCATGGAGAAATCGTCTGCTCCCGACCCGAAAGGCAATTCAATACTCAATTCCCTTTCGGGCTTCCAGCCCCTGCTGATACGGATGCCGGTGGCACACCATTTCCGTGGAATACTGGGCCAGTTCCTTTAAAGCTTCCGGCGGTTTCCGGCCGGTAAATACCAGATCCCCCGGATACCCCTGCTCCCTTTGCCTGTGCACCAGTTCCAGAAGCTCCTGTTCCGAAAGAAGTCCGGTTTCCACCGCCCCTAAAACTTCATCCAGCACCACCAATCCCCATCCCTGGGAAAGGCGTTTTTCTCCCCAGTTCAGCAGCTCCCTGCAGAAAGCGGCGGTTTCTTCTTTTTCCTGTTGGTTCATGGCAAACACAAATTTGACGGATTCCGGCAGCGCCGGCAGCTCCACTTGGGGAATGCTTCTTAAGATCTTCCGTTCCCCCGAGCCCTCTCCTTTTAAAAACTGCAAAAAGCAGACCTTTCTCCCGGCTCCTGCCGCCCGCAGGCTCAGCCCCAGGGCAGCGGTGGTTTTCCCTTTGCCTTCTCCCCAATAAATATGCAGAAGCCCGGTGGATGCTGCTGTTTCTGTTGCTGCCGGTTCTTTCTCTTTCCCTTTTTCCCGGGAGACATCTTCCCCGGTTGGGAGATCCTCTGTTTTCTTTTGGTCCTTTTCCTGGGTCCATTCCATGGCAATTTCCTTCCTTTGGCTGGGTAAACGGAACAGCAAAGGATCTTTTCTATATGGAATCGCTTTCTCTTTTCCTTATATATAGGAAAAAGCATCTCCGCTGTTTCCAGACGTCTTTCTCTGTTTTTCGCTGTTTTTCACTGTATCCTTAAAAAATTCTTCATTTATAAATCAGCAAAAATGCGCACAACCTTCACACAGTTTTCACATACCCGCTTCATACTATACTCATGAAAACAAGAAACGTCAACTGCTAACCACTAACCGTTAACTATTAAGGGCTAACGGTTCTCCCTGGAAAGAGCTTTCAAAGAAACTTTTCAGGAAGCTGTTTTACAGAAAGGAATGAATGTTATGTATGATCCTTTGAACCATATACCCGCTGAAAACCAGGAAAACCAAACGCCTTCCGCTCCTCTTTCCGGAGAGCCGGAACAGCCCCAGGCTTCCGCCTCTGTGCCGGAAAACACCAACCCTTCCACTTCTTCCGCCCCTTCCACTCCTTCCCCGGAGCTTCCTCATTACGCCCCGGAGCAAGGGGGCTACAGCCAGCAAAGCTGGGGCGGCCAGCCGGCTCAGACCGTCTGGAACGGCAGCAGCTATCATTCTTCTCCTGCCCAGCCTTCCTTCAGCCAGGGAGCTCCCTCCCCGGACGGGAAGCCTAAAAAAGCCAAAAAGCGTTCCCGCTTCTGGCTGAAAGCCACCGCCTGTGTGCTGGCCTGCGCGCTGGTCTCCGGCGGTTCCATTGCCGGGTTCATCGGCTTGGTAAACGGCGGATACATTACCCTGAATTCGTCCCAGACTTCCTCCGGATCCGGTGTGGTGCAGAACCTGATCAACGATACCAATTTCACCTCCTCCGGCTCCACCAATCCTGTAGGCACCTCCGATGCCTTAACCCTGCAGGAAGCCGCTAAGAAGGCCCTTCCTTCCGTAGTCTGCATCCAGAATTACCAGCGGGTGCAGCAGAACCAGGGCGGATATTTCCCGGGAACCACGCCGGGAGATACGGAAGAAGAGCAGGACGCCAGTGAAGGCTCCGGCATCATCGCCACATCCGACGGCTACATCATCACCAACGCCCATGTGGTAGAAGACGCGGACAGCCTGAAGGTGGTTCTCTATGACGGAAGCAAATACGAAGCGGAGCTGATCGGCAGCGATACGGTAACGGATCTGGCTGTAATCAAAATTGACGCCACCGGCCTTACTGCCGCGGAATTCGGTGATTCCGACGCGCTGCAGGTAGCGGATCAGGTTCTGGCCATCGGAAATCCCGGCGGCATGGAGCTGCAGTCCTCCACCACCGTTGGTTATATCTCCGCCCTGGACCGTTCCATTACCACGGAAAGCGGTTACACCATGAACTGTATCCAGACCGATGCTGCCATTAACCCCGGCAACTCCGGCGGCGCTTTGGTCAACATCTACGGGCAGGTCATCGGCATCAACTCTTCCAAGATCGCTCAAACGGAATACGAAGGTCTGGGATTTGCCATCCCCATCAACTACGCTCAAACCATTGTCAACAGCCTGAAAGAATACGGCTACGTGAAGGATCGGGCCGTGCTGGGGATCAGCGGCCAGTTTATCGACAGCTGGACAGCTCAGTTCTACGGCTTGGAACCCGGTATGTATGTGGGCGAAATCAGCAATCCCTCCGTTTCTCAGGCGGGGATCACCCAGGGATGCATCATCACGAAAATTGACGACACCCAGGTTTCCTCCTCCACTTCCATTACCGCGTATATCAGCAGCCAGAAAAAGGCCGGAGATGTTGTGACCCTGGAAGTCTATAACGGCCTCACCGGCAAAACCTTTACTGCGGAGGTCACCCTGATGGCCAGCACCGGAGAATAATTTCCTTGCTTACACCTCAGGCAGAAGTAGTTTTTCTCTTTTCTCCTTCTGCCTTTCCTCCTAAATTCAGCGCCGGAAAGAATTTCTTTCCGGCGCTTTTAGTTTTCTCGCTGCCGCTTGCGGAACTGCTGCTGCATTTTCATTTATTTTTGCCGTCTTTTTCACTTTCCCAATAGCACAAAACAGCCATGCAAAAAACTTAAAATGATTCTGGACAAAGGCTTTCGGCCGGTGTATACTTTTTGCAATCTTTCTTCTTTGAAAATATATAAGAAAAACTTTCGTGCCGATCCCGTCTGCATCGGACTGCAACAGAAACAGAAAGGTGGAACGCTTATGAAGCCCTTTTTGGACAAAGATTTTCTTCTTTCCGGAGAAATCGCCCCCACTCTTTACCATGCCTACGCGGAGCCCATGCCCATTATCGACTACCATTGCCACATCCCTCCCAAAGAGATCGCGGAGAACCGTTCCTTTCAAAATCTCACAGAGGCCTGGCTGGAAGCCGATCATTACAAATGGCGGCTGATGCGCTCCAACGGCGTTCCGGAACGGCTGATCACCGGGGACGCTTCTCCCTTTGAAAAGTTTCAGGCCTTTGCCCAGCTGATGCCCAAGGCCATTGGCAATCCCATGTACCACTGGGTGCATCTGGAGCTTCGCCGGTATTTTCAGTGCCAGATTCCTCTTTCCGGGGAAACGGCCCAGGCCGTGTGGGATCACGCCAACGCTCTGCTCCCCACTCTGCGGGTTCGGGATATGATCCGGCTTTCCAACGTCCGGGTCATTATCACCACCGACGACCCGGCGGATTCCCTGGAGTATCACCGGGCCCTGCGGGACGATCCCTTCTGCCAGGGAGAAAAGGGCGTGCGGGTCCTTCCCGGGTTCCGGCCGGACAAAGCCGTAAACATCGAGAAAGACGGCTTCCCCCAATATATGGAAACCCTGGAAAACGTCTGGGGGCAGCCCATCGAAACCGTGGAAGACCTGAAAACCTGCCTTTCCCAGCGGATGGACCTGTTTCAGTCCCTGGGCTGCAAAGCCAGCGATCACGGCGTGGATCAGGTTCCCTTTGCCCCCGCTTCCCCGGAGACAGTGGAAGCTATCTTCCGGAAACGTCGGAACGGGGAGCCGGTTTCCCCTCTGGAAGCGGAGCAATACCAAACCGCCCTGCTTCTGTTTTTAGCGGAGGAATATACCCGCCGGGGCTGGGTAATGGAGCTGCATTACGGGGTTATCCGCAACACCAACGCCCAGGCCTTCCGTCAGCTGGGGCCGGACACCGGCTTCGACTGCATCAGGGACATTGGCAGCGGACGGCGGCTTCCCCTTCTGCTGGACCGTCTGGCCGCGGAAAATCACCTGCCCAAAATGGTGCTGTTTTCCCTGCATCCCGGGGATAACGAATTTCTGGCCAGCCTGATGGGCGCCTTCCAGGGAACGGAGTTTCCCGGGAAGCTGCAGCACGGCCCCGCCTGGTGGTTTAACGACAGCAAATCCGGTATGCAGGCCCAGCTGCAAAGTCTGGCAAACCTTTCCCTTTTAGGGAACTTTATCGGTATGCTTACGGATTCCCGCAGCTTCCTTTCCTATACCCGCCACGAATATTTCCGGCGGATCCTCTGCCAGTATCTGGGGACGCTGGCGGAAAACGGAGAATACCCGGCGGATTTCCGCCTGCTGGGAAAACTGGTGCAGGATATTTGCTTCCGCAACGCTATGCACTATTTCGGCCTGGAAGAGTAAACCGGAACGCAAGGCTGGCTGTGGCCGAAAATCCCGTCAGACAGCTGCTGATTTCCATGAACTTGTTGCCCTAACAAGGCAAGTCTGCCCTGTTGGGCTTTCCGGTGGTTTGTGAGGCTTTGGGGGTTTGGGGTTTTGAGGCTTTAGCCTATTGGCCCGGTTGCCCGGTTGCCCGGCTATTGGCCTCTCACAACCTTGCAGCCCTTGGTTTGTGCTTTATTTTTACCATTCGCATCCGTTTCATCAAAAAAACACCGCTTGTCCTTTGCTTTTGCAAGGATAAGCGGTGTTTTCTGTTAGGGAGAAATCCAGAGCCCCGTGGGGGAAAAAGCTGAACGCGCCGGGGATTCCGAAACTGCCCTGCATCGGGGGAGCGAAGCCCCCGGGGGAATCCTTTTTTTCTTTACGTCTATCAGCCCACAAACCTGCAAGCCCACAAGCTTACAAATTTACAGAACCACATTTTCCATGCGGCCTTCCAGGAAAGCCCGCAAATTGGAAAACACGATCTCCGCCCGGCGTTCCATGGACTCCCGGGAGGCAAAAGCCATATGGGGAGTCAGCAGGGTGTTGGGGGTATGGAGCAATGGATGCTCCGGGGGAAGGGGCGGCTCTGTTTCAAATACATCCACCCCGGCTCCTGCCAGCGCTCCGCTGTGAAGAGCGTTGGCCAGGGCCTGGGTGTCCACCACAGCGCCCCGGGCGGTATTGATCAAAAGGGCTCCCGGCTTCATTTGGCGGATCCTTTCTTCGTTCATCAGATGATAGGTCTCCCGGTTGGAGGGGCAATGGAGAGAAACGATATCGGAAGCCTGGAGAAGCTCCTCCAAAGAGACAAACTCCACCCCTTCTGTAGGCTGAGGATGCCGCCGGTAAGCCAGGATCCGGCAGCCGAAAGCCTTGCAGATCCGGGCGGTTTCCATGCCGATGGCGCCGGCTCCTACAATACCCACGGTTTTTCCGCCCAGCTCCGTTCCCAGAAGCCCGGCCTTGGTTCCCCCCTGGCGGCAGCGCTCTTCCATGGCGCTCATATTCCGCAGAAGACTCAGCATCATAAACACCGCCGTCTCTGCCACGGAACGGGTGGAATACCCTGCGGCGTTGCTGACACGGATCCCCGCTTCTTTGGCAGCTTCCAGGTCCACATGGTCCACCCCGGTAAAGGCAATGTCCAGGAACCGAAGATCCTTCCACTGGCGGATTACTTCCCCGGAAAGGGGCATATTGGCCAGAAGAATGGCTTGGGCGCCCTGCCCCCGGCGGATCAGCTCCTGAGGATCCTCCGTGCGATGGTAGCTTTCAAAGGTGTGCCCCTGCTCCAAAAGCGGAGCCACCAAACGTTCCAGCTTTTCCTGGGAAATTTCCAGGGATTCCAGCAATACGATTTTCATATGTACCTCCCCGGCAGACTGCCTGCCGCTTCTTTTTTCTATGTTTCCTCCGGCTGTGGGCTACGGAATTTTCTTATTTGCCCTAATATACCCTAGAACGAAATCTGACAGAAAGCCCCTATTGCCTTTCCAAAGGAAAACGCAATAGGAAAGCAGGGCGTTTTTCCCTGCTTTCCTTTCTCTGTTTTTTGTGTTTTTCTTGCTTTTCTTGTTTTTCTTTCTCGGCTTTTCTATGGGTGGGGACTGCCACACCATCACACCGCCACACCGTTACACTGTTACACTGTTACAATGTTACACTGTTATACCGGATCCTCCGCCGCTTCTTCCGCAGCCATTTCCGGCTCTTCTGCGGCTTCGTCCTCTTCTTCCGGCGCGCTTTCTTCCACCGTAGGGGCGGAGGCCACTACCGCTTCCGCGCCGCAGCAGGGAACGTCATGCTCCAAAAGACCTACCGCCGTAGTTCCCTGAGCGCTTTCGCTGCTTTCCGCGTTTTCAATATGCAGATCCTGCACCTCTATCGGCGGGCAGCTGCCTTCCCAGCAAATATCCTCCTCCCAATCGCCTTCTTCCTGGGAGCAGGGAGCGGAGATTCGCACGCCGCTCAAGGTGCCTTTGGCGCAGACCCGCAGCACCGGCGCCTGGGGCGAGCTTTCCGAAAGCTCCACCCGGGTATCCGTCATGGAAGATTCCCGGTCATCCACCACTACCTGTACATAAGGGGGCACTGTGACCTTCACGCTGCCCAAACAGGCTTCCACCTGCAGCTGGGCGCCGTCCTGGATCTCCGCCCGGCTCATATCGTATTCCAAAGAGCCCAGCGCGGCGCCTACGGCGCCTCCCGTAAAGGAATCCCCTTCCGGCAAAACGATTTTCTGCTCTCTTTTTTTCACAAAGGCCTTATGGCTTCCTTTTGCGCTGTTTACGGATTCTTCCGCATCCTTCACAATGCGGGAAATCTTTCGGCCGGCATAGGCCGCTCCGGCTGCCGCAGCGCCCAGCAAAGCCGCCGCCCATATTTTCTTCCCCATGGTTGTTGCCTCCTTCAGCGCAAAGCGCTTTTTTTCAGTCTATCACACCGGACTTCAAATGTCAAAGCTTGGGTGAAACCTCGGCGTTTTTCTTCATAGTTCTCCCCTATTTTCCCCGGAGAAAAATTTTCTATTCTTTTCTCTTTCCCGGAGATTTTTGGAAACAGCGGAATTTTACAAAAAACAGGCAGGATCCTTACAGATCCTGCCTGTCAAATTTACCCATGCGAAACTTGGAATATACCATTTTTTGTTTGGCGTATAGTCCGCCATACCCGGAAAGGCAATAAGAAACCGCAACGGCCACCAGATACAGGGGCATACTGCCGCCGCCAAACAGTTCCATAGCCAGCAAAAGGGAGGCCAGAGGAGAATTGGTAGCGCCGCAGAATACGCACACCATGCCCACGGAAGCCGCAAAGGAAACATCCATGCCCAAAAGGTGACCAAAAGCCCCTCCGAAAGTGGCGCCGATAAACAAAGCGGGAACAATTTCTCCCCCTTTGAACCCGGCTCCCAGGGTTACGGCGGTAAACAAAATTTTCATAAGAAATGCTTCCGGCCGCACGTCCCCGGCCATAGCCCGGGCGATCACGTCCGTTCCGGCGCCCAGATAATCCCGGGTCTGCAGAAGGAAGGTGAAAAGCCAGATCAGCCCGCTGCCTGCCAGCACACGCAGGTATCCGTTTTTAAAGAACCGCCCGTACACTTTCCCCATGGCATGCATGCCGCCATAAAACAGCATGGCCACAAATGCGCAGGCAACGCCCAGAACAATACATTGCCCTAAGCTGGCCCAGTTTTGCGCCGGAAAGGCAAGCACCGTAAAGGAAGTGGCTTCCTGCCCTAACAGCCGGGAGATCTCCGCTCCCAGGAAGGAAGCCAGCGCACAGGGAACCAAAGCGCTGTACTGCATAATCCCCACACTGACCACTTCCATGGCAAACACCGCCGCCGTCACCGGCGTGCCGAACAGCGCCGCGAAACAAGCGCCCATGCCGCACATGGTGATGATCCGCTGATCCCGGTCATCCAGACGAAGAAAACGGCCGATCTGCTGCCCCAGGCTGCCTCCCAGCTGCAGAGCCGCCCCTTCCCGTCCGGCGGAACCGCCGCAAAGGTGGGTCAGCAAAGTGGATACGGCGATCAGCGGCGCCATCCGGAAGGGGACGGAATCTTCCGAACGAACCGCCTGCAGCACCAGATCCGTTCCCTTGCTTTCCATGCCGGCCTTTTGATAAAGAAAAACAATCAAAAGGCCCGCCACCGGCAGCAAATACAGCAGCCAGGGCTGCTGCTGCCGAAGAGAAGTCACTTCTCCCAAAGCCCAATGGAACCCGGCTCCCGCCAATCCAATAATCCCGCCGGAAACGGCCGCGATCACCATCCATTTCAAAAACCGCAGCAGATACAGGCCTTCCCGCCTGCTTTTTATTTTCAGCTGTTTTCGTGTTGCTTCCCAACGTTTCAAATCGTATCCACACTCTTTTCTATTTTGATCCGTCATCCGGCGCTTTTTGTAGCCTGCCCTTGCGATTCTTTCCCCATACAAAGGCCGCCGGTGCTTTTCAAAAAAACCCGGGGACGCAAAACGCGCCCCCGTGCTTCCAAAAGAAAATTCGAGATTCATTTTAGGCTTTTCCTGTGGGTTTGTCAATCACAGGAAAAGAAAATAATCGGGTTATTTCCAAAATTTCTGCTGCCCTTCCAGAGAGGCCGCCGGGATTTTTTCCAGTCGCACCGGCTTTCCCATGGACTGAGCCAACCGCACCGTATACATCGTGCCCCCGGACCGGCCGTCCCAAATCGCCAGGACCTGGTCGCAGGCTTCCACGATCTGAGCATTGCGCACCAGCGGCGCCCTTCGGCCGTATTTTTCATACTCCGGCAGGAATTCCCGCAAAGGGAGCCCGTTTTCCCGGGCATACCGGGCGGCGGCGGTGTCGATCCCCCGGGCGCCCCCGCTGATGATCTCCGTGGTTTCCGGAGGGATCAGCGGCGAAAGGTCAAAGGATTCGATGCCTCTGGATCCTACAACAGCCAGTTTCACGCTTCTGCCTCTCCTTCCTTTTTTGTTTCTGTAAGCTCCAAAAAAGGCCGCGGATCCCGCGGCCTTTTGGTATGTAGATTTTTCCAGCTCTCACAAATTTTCCTTTGCAGCTGTGACGAAAGGCGCCTTACTGCTGAGGAGGCTGCTGGGTGGGCTGAGTGGGCTGGGTGGGCTGATAGGGCTGATACTGCGGCTGCTGGGGAGCCTGAGGAGCCTGGGGCATCTGAGGCATCTGGGGAACAACCGGCAGAATGCCGAAAGCGCAGTTGGCAACGGAAGCCGCACCGGGAAGCCGGGCATCTTTTCCTCTGACAATGTTGATGATGGCGATGATGAAAAATACCAGGAAAGCTACATCAAAGGCCAGATCAAAGATGGAGAAGATGATGCGGAAGATATTCCACACGCTGCTGGGGAGATAGAACAGCCCGTTGAAGAACCAGCGGAGAAGGCCGATAAATCCATCCGCGATCTCAGAAAACACGCCGAAGAAGAACACCTGCAGAAGCTGATGAGACAGCCACTGATGTTTTTCCGCAGCGATCCCGAAAGCCACTACCAAAGCCGCCGCCAGGAACTGGCCCAGAATCAACAGCAAAATGGCCGCTACAGGATAAACCCAAAGCTTAAACCCAAATTTTCCCTTTTGCATATTCGGAACACTCCTTTTTCTTTAGTCAGTCAAAATCCCTAAGCTGACTGAAATTTTCTTTTTTAACTATAGCCCTTTTAAAGAACGATGTCAAGGCAAATTTCAATAAAATCCCCAGGACGTTCCCGGGCATTTTCGTGCTCTATTGCCTTGAATCACCTTTTATTCCATGCCCAAAAGCTTTCGGGCACTTTCTCCCAAAACCTGAACCACCTGGAGGCTTTCCTCACGGGTCTCGCCCTTGGCGGAAAGGTAAACCTTGATCTTAGGCTCCGTGCCGGAAGGACGAACGATCACTTTGCTGCCACCCTCCAGCCGGTATTCCAGCACGTTGGATTTGGGCAGGGAGATCACCGTTTCCGTCTCTCCATCCTTCCGGATAGACAGCTTATAATCGCTCCAGCCGGTAACCTTCCGGCCGGCGATCTCTGCGGGAGCGTTCTGCCGCAGGGTATCCATGATCTTACCCATGGCCAGCATGCCGTCTTCTCCCTCGAAAGCGAAATTCTCCACGGCGTTGGTGTAATAGCCAAACTGGCGGTACAGCGCTTCCATGGCGTCCACCAGGGTCATGCCCTTCTGCTTATAGTACCAGGCCATCTGGCAAATCAGCATGCTGGCGTCCACCGCGTCCTTATCCCGGACATAGCCGCCGGAAAGATAGCCGTAGCTTTCCTCAAAGCCCAAAAGGAAGCGGTCCTCTTCTCCTTTGGCTTCCAAAAGGGCAATCTGATCGCCGATATACTTAAAGCCCGTAAGCACTCTTACGCACCGGATGCCGTAATGCTCCGCCACCGGATCCGCCATGTCCGTGCTGACAATGGTGGTCACCGCAATGGGGTCCTTGGGCATTTTGCCCTGCTCCACACGGCTTCTGGCGATAAAGTCCAGCAGCAATACGCCCACTTCGTTGCCGGTCATCAGCTCATAGGCATCCCCCTGCTTTACGGCGATGCCGCAGCGGTCGCAGTCCGGATCCGTAGCCAGAAGCAGATCCGGAGAAACTTTCCGGCAAAGCTCCAGGCCTTTTTTCAACGCCTGGCGGATCTCCGGGTTGGGATAGGGGCAGGTAGTGAAATTGCCGTCGGGCTTTTCCTGCTCCGGAACCACGGTCACATCCTCCACGCCAATGCGCTGCAGGATCTTGGTCACGCCCACAAGGCCGGTGCCGTTCAAAGGCGTATACACCACTTTCAGCCCGGTGCAAGGCTCTTCCAGGATCCGCTCGTCATACACCCGGTCCAGGAACGCATCCTGCACGCTTTCGGGGATATACTGAATGCGGCCCTGTTTTACGCCTTCTTCAAAGTCCATAGTTTTCACGTCTTTGAAAATATCCAGGGCGTTCATTTCTTCCTGCACGCCGCTGGCCATTTCCGCCGTGATCTGGCATCCGTCGCTTCCATAGGCCTTATAGCCGTTATATTTGGCCGGGTTATGGCTGGCGGTGATGCAGATACCGGCGTCGCAGTGCAGATACCGCACGGCAAAGGACAAGGTGGGCGTAGGAGAAAGCCAGGGATAGAGGTATGCCGTAAGGCCGTTGGCCGCCAGCACCGCCGCGGATTCCCGGGCAAACACATCGGATTTGATCCGGCTGTCATAGGCAATGGCCACACCGGTTTTCGCGCCCTGACGGTTCAGGTAATTGGCCAGGCCCTGGGTGGCCTTCCGCACCGTATAAATGTTCATCCGGTTGGTGCCGGCTCCCAAAACGCCCCGCAGCCCTGCGGTGCCGAATTCCAGATCCTGATAAAACCGGTCGTTGATCTCCTCTTCCTTCCCCTGGATGGAGCGAAGCTCTTCCGCCAGATCCGCATCCTCCATGGGAACGGACAACCATTTTTCATATTCCGTCATACACAGCACGCCTTTCCGTTTGAAATCTTTTACCATACACCCGCCCCCAGGTCGTTTGCTGCCGGGAAACACTGTTCCACTGTTCCACTGCCTCACAGCTTCGCAGCCTTGTGGCTTCGCGGCCTTTCGGCCTGGCATCCTGACAGCCTGACAGCCTGACAGTTTTCCGGATCCCGGCATTGTTTTGCGCCCCGGGGAGGGACTTTTGCCTTTTTCATCTGCTATAAGAATACCATTCCTGAAACTTTGTGTCAATCAGCAAAAGGGGACCAATAAATTCATTTATATTTTATCGAATCTTTACAATGTTGGTCACGATTCCCGCGGGGGTAATATCCAAAATCCCATATGTCCCCTGCTGACCGTGCAAAGAGCCGGGATTCAGAAAATACAGCCCGTCATGGTAATCCTGAAAAGGCTCATGGGTATGTCCAAACAGGACAATATCCGCCTTCCGTTCCCGGGCGGCGCAGTCAAGTTCATACAATCCGTATTTTACTCTATGTATATGTCCATGGGTATAATAAATTCGTTTCCCTTCCAAAACGATTTCCTCTGCCTGGGGAAAGGGAGCGTTCCAATCGCAGTTTCCCCGAACCTGCAAAATCGCTTTTGCAGGAAAGCTGCAGGCCAGGGCTTCCATCTCTTCCGCCCCGTCCCCTAAATGAATCACTACTTCCGCTTTCCTTTGCTGTAGCAGCGCCTGCCGCAAAGTGGAAGCATCCCCATGGGTGTCGGAAACCACTAAAATCCGCACCGTTTTTTCCCTTCTTTCTTTCCGTTTGGACGTTTAAAAAGCAAAGCCGGAAAGTTTTCCCCCTCTTTCCCAAAAAGAGGAGCATTTCCGGAACCTTTCTGAATATAGTGTAAAGAGAGCGGAAATTTTGCGTTCCGCCTAATTTTCCGGAGGTGATTTCCATGGAAATCCATAACGACAAGGATCGCCAGGCCCTTCTGCAGAAACTGATGAACAGCCTGAGCCCCGAAGACGAAAAACAGCTTCAAGCCATTTTACAGGATAAGGACGCACAGAAAAAAATGCTCAGCACACCCCAGGCCCAGGAATTGATGAAAAAGCTTTTCGGCCGTTGACCGTCCCCCATTACCCGCCAGCCGCCGGCCGCCAGCCGTTAACCACCAGCCCTTGGCGTGCAACCGTCAACAAGCAACAGGCAACCGGTAACAGGCAACCGGTAACAAACAGATGCTCTGTCGCCGGCCAAAGGCAAACCAAAGGCCGCAAATCTGTTTCCGTCCGGCTTAAAAGTACAGTGAAACAATAGAGAGCCGACAGAAACTGGACAGAAACTGGGCAAAAGCTCAACAGAAAACCGCAGCTCGCATTTTTCAAAGGAGGAACCTGCATGGAGGATCTTTCCGGAAGCATTCAGAAAATTTTATCCGACCCCGGAGCCATGGAACAGATCCGGTCCCTGGCCGGCAGCCTGGGGTTGGGGGGCCAGGATCCCTCTCCCCCGCCCCAGCCTCCACAGCCTTCACAGCATTCACAACCAGGGGAAGGGGCATCTTCCCTGGACCTTTCCGGGCTGCTTTCCCGGCTTTCCGGAGCTTTGACGGGAGCCTCTTCGGGCTCCGGTTCGGCTGCTCCTGCTGCTCCTTCCCCTCCTGCCGTTCCGGCCGCTTCCGCTTCTTCCTCCGGCGGCCTTCCTCCGGAACTTTTGGGGCTTCTGGGAAATCTAGGAGGGAAAAATTTTTCTTCTCCCTCACCGGCCGGACTTTTTTCCGGGTCGGAAAACGCTTCCGGCCTTCTGCCCCAGCAAGGGGAGCTTCTTTCTTCCATGATGAAGCTTCTGCCCCTGCTTTCCACCGTACAGCAGGAAACGGACAGCACCCGCCTGCTCCGGGCCCTGCGCCCCATGCTCAGCGCGCCCAAACAAAAGCGGCTGGATGAAGCTCTCCGGCTTATGCAGCTGCTTCGATTTCTCCCCCTGCTGAAGGGAACCGTCTTTTAGCGGCAAAAGCGGCACAGAAAACATAGGGCCGCTGCCTCCCGGCATTTCCCCTGCAGGGGTCATTTTACTCTCAGAAAAGGGGGATCTCTATGCCGGATCCGGATATGCAGCGTATGCAGCAGGAAGCCCTGCGCCGTGTGCAGGAAATGCAGGCCAAGGCCAAAGCCGCCAGGGACGGCTCCTCTTCCCGAAATTCCCAGGGCTTCCAAAATTCCCAGAATACCCAGAATGCCCAGAGCACCCACGGTTCCCAGGGGTCCCAGGGTTCCCATCCCCAGTCTTCCTCCGGCCGCTCCCGGTCAGGGAACGCTCCCGGGGGAAACGGGCCGGTTTTTCCTCCCTTTGTCCGTCCTTACAGCGCTTCCCGGCAGGAGCCATCGGGATCATCCCCCGGAGAACCCCGGGAAGGATCCCCTCGGGAGGCGGACGGGGAAAGCACTCTGCCGGAAGAAGAGCCTTCCGGCGATCCCGATCTTCTTTCCTCCCTGTTCAAAGACAGCGACCGTACCCTGATCCTGATTCTTCTTTTGCTGCTTTCCGGGGAAAAAGGGGATTCCAGCCTGATGCTGGCGTTATTGTATCTTTTGCTTTGATCCCGGTTTATTCCAGGATGGTGCGAATGGCGTAGATATATTCTTTGCCGGTGTCTTCGTTGAGTTCCATCACATATTCCATATATTTCACCGGCACAGGCGTTTCCGAAGCCCCGGAAACACTGGCGGAACCGGTTTTTCCCTGATCCGCAGGGGAAACATACCCCACCCGAAGCACAGTTCTCCCGTTTTCCGTATAGGAGCTTTCCGTATAGGGGGTCATTACACTATCCGCACTGTAAAGAGCCACATGGTAGTGGTTATCCGTGCTGTCGTATGTATAGAAGGTTTCTTCCTGAGGATTCCGGGGAGAAAAAGTGATCCCCGGCCCGAACAGTTCTTCGCAGGCCGCCGTTACATCTCCCAGAGGGATCATGGCCCGTCCGGCGTCGTCGTATAGACTGTAAGAGCGTCCGCCGTCGGAAAGAATCAGATGCCAAAGGGAAGCGTTCTGCACAAAATCCATATCCGCTTTTTCCGGGCTTTCAAAGGGCTGGGGGTCCAGCATAACCACCGGTCTTAAAAAGGTATCGTACGCCCGAAGGTGGGAATCGTCCGTCAGCCGGGCATGGAGAGCAGAGCCGGCAGTCCAGGCAATGGAAACCACCCCGGTCAGCGCCAGAAGCAGCACCAGGGATCCCACCACCATGCCATACCAATGCTTCCCCCAGAGGCGGCGTTCTCTGGATGTGCCGGAAGAAGGAGCTTCCTCCTCCGGGGATTCCTCCAAAGAGGCATCTTCTTCCGAAGCGCTGTCTTCCTCTTCCAGATCGTCTCCCCATTTGGTAAGATATTCCTCTTCCGGCAGAGTTTCTCCCTCCGGAAGGAAATCGTCCAGCTCTTTATCCAGCTCCCGGGCTTCCCGCATCAGGCGATCCAGGGGATCCCCGGCTTTTTCCCGTTTTTCTCTGGAACCGCGGCGGCTTTTCTTCCCTGACCCCCCAGGCTTCCCAGACTGCCCAGGTTGCCCAGGTTCTTTTCCTTCTTGTGCTTCTGTTTCCACTGTTTCCGCTGTCTCCGCTGTTTCTTTTATTGCCATCGCTTCCCGTGTTTCTTCTATTTCTTCCGGCGTCCGCTCCACCGGATCTTCCGCTTTGCCGGCGCTGCGGTAATCCGCGGAAAACGTGGTATTCTGAGGATCGGGCCCCTTAGAGGAAGGCTCCCCGATTCCTTTTTCCAAACGCTGTTTCATGGCTGCACCTCCCGGACGGTTTTCCCGCCCGTTTTCTGATTTTCCGGCGCCCGTTTCTTTAGGACGCCTGTTCTCTGTTCTCTTTTCTCCGTTCTTGGTTCTCCGTGCTCCGGCGAAGGGACTTCTCCAAATTTTTCTCCGGAAAACCCTTCCCGTTCATCCTGTCCTATCCCTTTCAGTATACCGCCCCTACTCCCGGGGCTTCTGCCGAAATCCGTCGGCGGGAAGGGCTTTCCGAAAAGCGGCGCTTCCCGGAAAAAGCATCCCGTCGCCAAATAAGGATACATGGTGATTATAGCATATTGTCCTTTTAAAATGAAGGGATTCCCAAAGAAAAAGCGCTTCTTCAAGCGCTTTTTCCCTAAGAACCCCTCTCGTCACAGTGTTTCCAGAGATTTGAAAAGATACAGCACCAAGTCATCGTCGTTGCAGCAGGGAGAATACGGCGGGCAGACACGGTCCTTATACCACACCCCGCTGCCGTCAGGGAAATACCCCCGGTGAATGTACAGTCTCTGGGCGCTGCCGTAACCGCTGTGAAGCCCTACTCCCAGGTACACCTTTTTTCCGTAAGCGGCGGCGATTTGCTCTGCCGTTTCCAGCAGCTGGTTACCGATGCCCCGCCTGCGGTATTTCTCCAACACCGCCAGATCCACGATCTCCGGGATGCCTTCTCCGGCAAAGGGACCCTGCTCCGGGTGAAAGTATACGCTCACATAGCCAGCCGGCTCCCCCTCATACTCTGCCGTAAGAACCACTGCTTTTCCTTCCTGCCGGTGTTTTAGCCGCATTCGATGCTTTTCCTGGCTGGCGTGGATCCATCCCTGACGAATTTCTTCCTCTGTCAGGCGGACGCCGTCTTCCGGCAGCATATCCCGGATCCGCAGCCGGGAATCCTGCACATACACCATTTTTTCTCCTCCTTAAAAAAGGAAGGCAGGCGATCTTGCCTGCCTTCCTCTCAATTTTGCTGATCAGGGCCTTTTTCGCTCTTTTCCGGTTCTTTTAACAGCTGGGCCCTTGCATTAGTACACTTCGGGAACCGTTTCGCCGTTATTCAAAAGCTCCAGATACTCAACGGCCCGTTCCAGGTTTTCATTGGAAACCAAGCCCTTTACGTTGGTTCCGTCCTCTACCACGCAGAAACGGCGGTCGGACATCTGATAGTATTCAATGGTATTGGTTTCGTCGGATTCATAGTAGGTATACGTACATTTCAGGTACGGCTCCCCTTCCGGCATTTCACGATAATCCTCGATCAGGTAAGAAGTGATCAGGCTCATGTAGAAACGCTGGAAGTTCTCGTAAGTCCGCTCTTCGCCGTCTTCATTGAACACCGTATACGTATAGACGGTTTTCTCTTCCGTGCTGCTGGCGGTATCTTCTTCCCGCTCCTGCCGGAACTGATAGGTCTTTCCGTCTACTTCCAGGGTCATGGTCTCAATATCCGTGATCATAGGCATCAGGCTCAAAGCGTCCTGCAGGCTGAATACACTTACTCCGGCCCACAAAGAAACGTCGTCGCCGGCAATCTCATACACGGCTTCCACGCCGTCCAGCGTCAGATACCGGTTGCCTTCCTTATTCAGGGCGGAAACGGAAATGATGTAGGTCTTTCCGGAAACGGTAAGCTCTGCTACAGCCGCCGGCTCCAGCAGCCCGAACTCCTTCAGGGTCTCCTCGTCGGTGGATGTAGCCGCCACGGACTCAGCGCTGAGATACGTAAAGCTCTGCACGATCTCCGTTACCTTGGTCACGTTGGCTTTGGCCTGCTTGGGAGAGGTAATGTAGTAGTTGCCGTCATCCCGTCCTTCCAGAACGATCTCTTCCGGCATCTCCGTGCCGTAGAGCTTCAGGGAGTCCGCAAATACCTGGCTGGCCTCATCTTCCGGAGAAATGGAAAGGATGTCCGTCTTGGTGTAGTAGGTTTTGGGCTCCAGAAGGCCGGTATTCAGCATGGCAATGTAGACGTTTTCGTCCCCTTCCATCTGCACATAATACTTGGCGGAATCCGTTCCGGAAGTATTGCCCACTTTATACTTGGCGGTGGTTCCGTCCCGATAGGTGACGGATACGGTAGCCGCCGGCTCTGCCAGGCCGAACTCTTCCAGATCCTCTACCTTCCCCAGGTTTTTGCTGGCGGAGAGGCTGTAGCCATACCGGGCGGCGTTTTCGATCTTGGTGGTATCTGCCAGATAATCCGCCACGCCGTCAATGGAATACACCCACTGGGTAGTGGTTCCGGAGGAAGCCGTATCGGAAGAAGTGCCGCTTTCCGCGGAAGAATCCCCCGAAGACGCCTCTACGATTTTTTCCTCCAGGCGAATGGTATAGGTTCCGCCTTCGTTGGTAATTTCCATAGTAGCCAGATCCTGCTTGGTCTTATCGATCAGGGAATATCTTTCCGTGGAAGCGGCGGAGGAAGACTCGCCTTCCTCCTGCCCCCCGGTAAGGGCCAGCACAATGGCCGCCGCAGCCAAAATCAGGATCACCACTAAACCGATAATCAGATTACGGGTGTTTTTTTTCATTTACAGGTGCCTCCTCTTGAGGAATACCACCAGCGCCGCTACCAGGAAGGAAGCCGGAATAATGATGGTGAACACCCAAAGCCCCAGAACCTTCATGGTGGTAGCGTCGATCACCAGGTCATTGGTCACCAGAGCGGTGGGGTTGCTGGTGATGGCGGAAGTAGCCTCCGTTCCGGAAGCATAGCTGAACAGATCCGTGGTGTAGTCGTCGTTGCCGAAGGTGTTGGCCTTCAGAACGCTTTCATTAAAGAACGCCACGCAGCCAAAGGCGAAGACCTTGGCTTCCCGGTAATCCGCGGCGCCGTATTTCACCAGCTTGGAGCCTACAGCCGCCAAAGTCTGGGCGCTCTTTTCCTCGCTGGCCGGTTCCATTTGGCCGCTTTCTTCGTTAAACACCGCCGTCTGCCCCTGCTCGGAAGTGGTCAGCAGAATATCCGTGGAAACTTCGTTTCGGGTCTCCCAAAGGACCTCTACAGGGTTAGCCATATAGGCCCGCAAATAGCCGTAGGAACTTCCGGTTTTGTTTTCATTGATCAGGTTGGTGGTGCTGCCGTTGCTTTCCGTCTTTACAGCCACGGAAGCAATAAAGTCCACGCTGGTTCCCAGCATCTTGGTGCTGTCATTTTCCAAAGCCACGGAGGGCTTCACGTTCAGGCCCCATTCGTTCATCAGGGTGTTCAGCACCGGGAATTCCGTCTGGGAGGGGTAGTAGAACACCATCAGGCTGCGATCCACTGTAGCGGTCTCATCCTTCAGGAAGTCCATCACTTTTGTGGCCTCAGCGGAAGAAAGATCCGTCTGGGGAACGGCCAGAACAATCACCTGGGCCTCTTCGGGGATCTCGTCCGTAAGAAGATTAAAGGTGACGGTATCGAAATTGCTGCTTTTCAGGAAGCTCTGGAGATAGGTGGTATCCATTCCCTCATTATGGCCGGTATCAAAAGCCACAACAGGCATTTCCGCCACGTTTACCGCGCTGACCGCGTTGGCCAGAGCCGCATCCACATCGTTATAGCGAATGGTCTGGTAGGTGCTGTAATCGATCTGGGAGGGGAACAGCTCACCCTGAGTTACCACCCGGCTGCGCTTTTCCGTTTTCACCAGCACGCCGCCGGCGGCCAGCCCATCCTCCGTATAGGGAGCGATAAAGCCGGGGTTAGCGTCCGCGTCAATATACTGCACGGTAATGTTTCCATTGCGCTCCGCCATTTTTTCCGCCAATGTGGCAACCTGCGAATAATACTGATTGCTCTTGGCTTCGGATTCCGTCAGGATCAGGGAAATTTCCGTAGGCTGGGTGACGCCGTCCACAATTTCCAAAGCCTTGTCAGACAAGGAATTGCTGTTGGACTTGGTCATATCCCAGTTCATGGAGGGGAAACGATCCGCCAGAATGCCCACCAGCATATTGACCAGCACCGCGATCACCACCACACCGGCGGTCATCACCGTAGCCATGGAACCGTGCTTGAACCGGGGGCTTTGCAGGTATTTTTTGAAAGACAGTTTCTTTCCGCTTTTTTTCTTCCCGGAGTCCTGCTTTTTGGTGGCCTTTTCCTCAGTCGCTTCCTGCTGAGGAGCTGCCGTTTCCTCCCGGGCTTCTTCCTGCTGCTGAGGAGCCGCTGTTTCTTCCTGGGGCTCCAGAGCGTTCAGGTTCTTATCTTTTTCGTTGTTCATTTTCATACCCTCCCTTTCTTAGCTCCATCTTCTGCTTTCCAGGCGCCGGGCGGTAATGAAATTAAAGATCACCACAACGCTTACATAGAAAATCACGCTGGACACGCTGAATATGCCCTGGGTGAAGGGCATATAGCGGGAGGAGAAGGAGATCCAGGAAACCAGCTGCACCACAAATTCTCCGGCTCCGGCGGTGACGGAATTGATCACCATCAGGAATACGCTGACGCCGAAGGTGGCAATAGCCGCCACCACCTGGCTTTCTGTGAGAGAAGAAAGGAATACGCCGATGGAAACCATAGCCGCGCCGTACAGAAGGCTGCCCAGATAGTTTCCGAACACCAGCCCCCAGCTGGGATCACCGAAGGATCCTACCACAATGGCCGGCAGCAGACCGATGGTCATAGCGATGAAGAAAACGCCCAGCGCCGCCAGGAATTTTCCCCAAACGATCCCCGTCACGCTGACGGGAGCGGTGATCAGCGCCTGATCGGTTTTGTTTTTCCGGTCTTCACTGAAGGTTCTCATGGTAATGATAGGAATGATGATCATGTTCCAGTTAAACATGGTGGCAAAAACGGAAGCAATGTAGTAGGAGCTTCCCGTCTGCATCACCGTGAAATAAAACAGTCCGAATAAAAACAGAATCGCGCCTACGCACACATACCCGATGGGGGATAGAAAATAGGAACGCAATTCACGCTTGAGAATGGCTCTCATGCGGTTTCTCCTCCTTTCGCCTCATGCCGCTTTTTCTTCCGCAAAGGATGGGCATATTCCTCGTTGGTCAGCCGCAGGAACACTTCTTCCAGCGTCAGCTCCGTGCTGCGCATAGCCAGAAGCGGAGCGCCGTTTCTGGAACAGAAAGCAAACAGATCCCGGCGGATGTCCTTTCCGTCCGGTCCTTCCACGGCATATTCGTAAACGCCGGGCTCCTTTTCGCCCAGGCTGTGAACTTCCGTTACATTGTTTACATTCTTCAGCCCGGCCAGGATCTCCCGCTCCGGCCCTTCCACCCGGATGATCAGGCGATGGTCCGTGCTGAGATCATGCCCCAGCTTATCCGGCGTTCCGTCGGCCACGATCCGGCCTCTGTTGATTACCAGCACCCGCTGGCACACGGCCTGCACTTCCGACAAAATGTGGGAGCTGAGGATCACCGTATGGTTTTTTCCCAGGTTCTTAATCAGGTTCCGGATCTCAATGATCTGCTTGGGATCCAGGCCTACGGTGGGTTCGTCCAGGATCAGCACAGGGGGATTCCCCAAAAGCGCCTGGGCAATGCCTACACGCTGTTTATATCCCTTGGAAAGGTTGCCTACCAGGCGGTCATACACTTCCGTGATCTTTACCAGCGCGCAGATCTCCCGGATATGTTTTTCCTTGGGCAGGGTCACTTTTTTCAGCTGATACATAAAGTCCAGATATTCCCGAACCGTCATATCCATATAAAGGGGCGGGATCTCCGGCAGATAGCCGATCAGTTTCTTTACTTCCGCCGGCTCTTCCAAAATGGAATGCCCGGCCACTGTCACTTCTCCTTCTCCGGCGGAAAGGTAGCCTGTGATAATGTTCATGGTGGTGGATTTACCGGCGCCGTTAGGCCCCAGGAATCCCACGATGCTTCCTTCCTCTACGGAAAAACTCACATGATCCAGCGCCACGTTGGTGCCGTATCGCTTTGTGAGGTTTTTAACCTCGATCATCCTGATTCCTCCCAAATTGTTTTTTGGCTTGCTCCTGCCTGCGGGGTAAACCTTCAAGCCTTCAAGCTTTCAAGCATTCCAGCCCTTAAGCATTCCAACGCCAAAGCGCTTTGCTTCGGCTTTGTCCGCCTGCCTGCCCGGCCGCTCCGGCTAAGACTTCCGGCAACCGGTAACCGGTAACCGATGACCGGCAATCGGCAACCTGTAGACGGCAGACGGCTGTTTTGGAAAGATCCTCTGGTGCACTTGTTATGCTTGTTGGCTTGTTACGCTTGTACGCTTGTAAGCATTGTTAAAAAAGCCAAAAGCCCCTCAAATCTCTCCGCAGACCTGTATCATTTTAACCAATTTCCTTGGCAGTTGCAAGTATAAGTTTATGTGCGTTAGGTGATAGGAAGGTGATAGAAATATGAACAAATTGTTAAAATCCCGGGATTTTCCGTCATTTTTCCTGTTTTTTTTATAAATTCTCAGCCAACTCTCTGCAAATTGTTATTTTTTTACTTTTTTATACAGGAGGGTAATTATGGCACAAATCAAACCCTTTTCCCCTTTACGGTATACCCCGGCCGCCGGAGACCTTCGGGAACAGATCTGTCCCCCTTACGACTGCATCTCCCCCGGCCAAAGAGAAGCGTTTTTAAAGCAAAGCCCCTTTAACGCCATCCGGCTGGAACTTCCCCAGGGAGCGCATCCCTATGAGGAAGCCGCCGGGACCCTTGCCCGGTGGCGCCGGCAGGGGATCCTTTCCCGGGAGGCTTCCCCCGGTTTCTGGTTTTATGAAAAGCGGGGATTTTTCCGGGGAAAACCCTGTGCCCTCCGAGGCCTGCTGGGGCTGGTGGAGCTGCAGCCTTTTTCCCGGGGTGTGGTGCTTCCCCATGAAGAGATCCTGCCCAAACCTCTGGAGGACCGGCAGCTTCTTCTGGAACACACCCGCTGCCAGTTCAGCCCCATTGTCTCCCTGTACTCCGATCCTTCCCGGACCCTCAGTCCCCTTTTGGAAACCCTTTGCCAAAAAGCGCCTGTATACGATTTCTCCCAGGAAGGTTTTACCCACCGGCTCTGGCGTGTGGAGGACCTGTCCGCTATCCGTAAAATTTCCCAGGCCTTTGCTCCTCTTTCTCTTTATATTGCCGACGGGCATCACCGCTACCAAACCGCCCTGAAGCTTCGGGACCGGCAAAGAGCCCGGGGGCTTTCCCAGCCAGGGGATCCCTGGGATTTCTGCCTGATGCTGCTGGCGGACATGGAGGACCCGGCCCTCACCGTCCTGCCCACCCACCGTTTGGTGCAGGATGTTCCGGGATTTTCCCAAAAACGGCTTTGGGAAATTCTCCGCCCTTATTTTTCCCGGGAAAACCTGTCCCTGTCCCTTTCACGGGATCCGGAAGAGGCGCTGGAACAGGCCGCCGCCGGGAATCCGCCGGGGACCACCGTGCTGGGCTGTTACCTGGGAGGGGATTCCTGGGAGCTGCTTACAGGTTCTCCGGAAGCTTTCCCAAAAGCTTTCCCGGGGAAAAGCCCGGTGCTGCAGGAACTGGACGTTTCCCGGCTGCAAACCCTGGTGCTGGATCCCTTGTTGGATCCCCTGCCGCATCCCCTGCCGGATTCTTCGCCGGAATCTCCTGCGCATTCTCCCGAAAACGATCCCGGCTTTTTAGAGCCTTCCCGCCGTGCCGGGGCGGCTGATGCTTCCGGCCTTTCCCCATCCTCCGGGCATTCCCGTCCCCGGGGGCATCTGGCTTACACCCGCTCCCTGAAGGAAGCTGTGGCCTCCGTAAAAGCGGGAGAAAGCCAATGCGCTTTCTTTCTCCGCCCCACGAAGCTTTCCCAGATCCGTCAGGTGGCCCAGGCCGGGGAGAAAATGCCCCAAAAGTCCACCTATTTTTACCCCAAGCCGGCAACGGGGCTTTTATTCTACTCTCTGGAGCCTTAAACCCTTTGCCTGTCTGAACCGTTCTTATTAAAAAGCAAAAAAGGGTTCGGCCCAAAAAAATCCGCCGGAGGGAAGAGATTCTCTCTTTCCTCCGGCGGATTTGCAGGATTTGCGGAATTTACAAGTTCTGCAGGTTCCGCAAATGATAGAGCCCTTAACAAGGGGCAAGGGATAAAAAGGCGCCGAAACGGATTCTTACATCACCATCCGGGAAGTGCCCACATAGCGGACGCCGTCCTCATACACGGTTTTGCCCCCCAGCAGCACCAGGCGCACATCCTGAAGCCGGGTAATATCCTGGCTCAAATCGCCTCCTACCACCAGAATGTCCGCGTCCAGGCCTTCCTTCAGAAGACCTCTCTGCTGCTCCACGCCTAAAACCTTGGCGGGGTTTTCCGTAGCCGTCTGGATAGCCTGCACCGGGGTCAGGCCGTATTTCACCATGTAGCCCAGCTCCTGATCCAGGGGAAGCAGCGGCGAACCGCAGACCACCATGTCCGTGCCGGCCAGCACCGTCACCCCTGTATCATACAGCTCCTTGAAGTGATCCCGATAGGCTTTGTAGGCCGGCTCGAAATACTCGTAGTTTTTCAGCTCCGTTTGCATGGTGGGATCCCCGGCGGGCTTTCCGGCGCTTTCCTCCAGGGCTTTTTTGCACACCTCATAAAGATAGGTGTAGGCCAGAATGGTGGGCGTCCAGGCCTGGCCGTTTTCCGCCATTTGCCGGGCCTGCTCCACTGTCATGAAGGTGCCGTGCTCGATGGTATCAAACCCGGCGTCAATGCTCATTTGGATGCCGGGTTGGGTTCCCGCGTGAACGCCGCACTTTACGCCCCGGCGGTGGCATTCTTCCACGGCGGTGTTCAGCTCTTCCTGGGTGAATTCCGGGGTATGGGTGCGGTGGGTCGTCAGCACTTTGACCCACTCCGCTCCGTCCCGGATCTGCCGGCGGATCTCCTTGCGGATCTCCCAGGGGCCGTCCACTTCCGCCACTTCTCCGTGGCCGTGGCCGCCGGTCATGCAGATGCCGTTATCCACATGGGTGATCCGGGGCAGCACCAGAAAGCCCTTTTCCTCCGCCAGCTTCAAGGTGGCGCAAAGCTTCCGCTCGGATGTCATATCCCGAACGCTGGTAATCCCTCTCTCAAACGCCGCCTGGGCGTGCTGAATGGCAAAGGCGGCCTTCAGGTATTCATTGTAATTGAATCCGTCCGGCTGGGAGAACCAATAGCCCAGGTGTACATGCATATCGCACAGGCCGGGAAGCATGGTGGCCTCCCCCATATCCTTCACCGGCTCCTCCGGAAACCGGGAAAGGATCTCTTCCCTGGGGCCCAGCTCCCGGATCTTCCCTTCTTCGTCCAGCAAAGCCGCCTGTCCCTTTAAAACTGTTTTTCCGTCCCCTGTGATGCAATATTCCGCGCAAAGAATCATGGCGTTTCCTCTTTTCCTTATAAATTAAATTTTAAATTTTGTCCGTCCTTGTGTTTTGTGTTTCCCGGTCTTTGGACCGATAGCCGATGGTCGGTGGCCTGTGGCCTGTGGGCTTCCTGGCCCCTCAGCTTTCCCCTCTTTCCTGGGTTCCTGGGTTCCTTTTGTCAGTATAGCAGATTTTTCCCGGTTTCTCAACGCTTCCCCCGAGGATCCGCCGGGCAGGCGCAGTCCTCCAAAAGCCGAATGCGGGTGGACAAAGGCTCCTCCCGGCCCTGAAGATTCCGGTATTCCCGGGGGCTTTTCCCATAGAGGCTCTGGAAGCTGTAGCCAAACTGCTGGCGGCTGTTATACCCGCAGGCAACGGCAATATCCGTAACGCTCTGGCGGGTGTTTCGCAGAAGGATGCAGGCCTTTTCCAGCCGCAGATCCCGGACGATCTCCATAACGCTGGTGTTCTCGTATTTGGCAAACAGCGTCTGCAGGTACGCCGGGCTGACCCCCGCCTCCCTGGCCACATCCGCCACCCGGATCTCCTCGTCAAAATGCTGCCCGATATACGCCCGGGCTTTCCGCAGATACCGGATCCCCCGGTTGCCCGTCTCCCGGCACCGGGAAAGCTCCACCAAAAGCCGCTGGAACAAAAGCCCCGTAAGATACGGCTCTCCGCCTTTTTCCAGCTCGGAGATCAAATCCCGCAGCGCCGGGCCTACAAAGGAGCTGTCGTCCATTTTCTTCACCGGCCGGGCGTCCTCCCAAAAGCTCCGGGGCTCGGGGGTTCCCGCCCAAAGGGGCTCCAGATCCAGCCCCGGGGAGCGGCAGGAAAACTCCAGGTTCATCATATAGCAGGGGCTTTCCACCAAAAGCCCGTGAGGGACCCTTTCGTCCAGGAACATCAGCTGGTTCCGGCGGAGAAGGAATTCCTGCTCATTTGCGAAAATCTTGCATTTTCCGGAAAGGACATACATGATCTCGCAGCTTTGGTGGGCATGAGGTTCCATGGAAAAATCCTTCCACTGTAAACTGTAATAGGCGGAAATCCGGGCATTTTTCGGGGTTTTTCCGTAAAAGCTCATGTTCCCTTCCTCCTTTTGGCTCTTCCGCTGCCTGTTTTCAGGAAAATTCCATCCGGGGAAAGTGTACCTCTTTTATTTTAAAAATGCAAGGATTTCTTCCATTTCTTCCGTTCCCTTTCTTTTTATTCCACTTTTCTTTTTCCGCCGCCGTATACTGAAGGAAAATCAAGGCCCTTTTCCGGGCCTTCAGGAGGAGTTTGTATGAGCTTTAAAGTTGCTTTTATCGGCGCCGGAAGCATCGGCTTCACCCGGCGGCTGCTGGCGGATCTTCTTACGGTTCCGGAGTTCCGGGATATTGAGGTAGCGTTTACGGACATCAACCCCGAGAATCTGCGGATGGTGTATGAGCTTTGCCAAAGAGACATCGAGGCCAACGGCCTTCCCATTAAGATCACCACCACTCTGGATCGCCGGGAAGCTTTCAAGGACGCCAAGTACGTGATCAACTCCGTGCGTATCGGCATGCTGGAAGCCTTTGAGACGGATGTGGACATTCCCCTCAAATACGGCGTGGATCAGTGCGTAGGCGATACCCTTTGCGCCGGCGGCATTATGTACGGCCAGCGCAGCGCTTACGCGGCTTTGGAATTCTGTAAGGATATTGAGGAAGTAGCCGCTCCGGGCTGCATCTTCCTGAACTATTCCAACCCCAACGCCATGGTCACCTGGATGTGCAATACATACAGCAAGGTGCCCACCATCGGCCTGTGCCACGGCGTGCAGAGCGGCCACGGCCAGATTGCCCGGGCCCTGGGCTACAAGCGGGAAGAAGTGGACATTATCTGCGCCGGCATCAACCACATGACCTGGTACATCTCCGTGAAGCACAACGGCGAAGATCTTACCGGCAAGATCCTGGAAGCCTATGAAAACAATCCGGAGCTCAGCCGCCACGAAAAAGTGCGGATCGATATGCTCCGCCGGTTCGGCTATTATTCCACCGAGTCCAACGGCCATCTCTCCGAGTATGTGCCCTGGTATCGGAAGCACGAAGACGACCTGAAGAACTGGATCGACATGGACGGCTGGGATCTGGGAGAAACCGGCGGCTACCTGCGGGTCTGCCGGGAAGGCAGAAGCTGGTTTGAGACGGATTTCCCCAACTGGATGAAAGAGCCCCCCATGCGCTTTGTTCCGGAAGAGCGCAGCCGGGAGCACGGCTCCTATATCATTGAATCTCTGGAAACCGGGCGCATCTATCGTGGTCACTTCAACGTGATCAATAACGGCGCCATTTCCAACCTGCCGGATGACTGCGTTGTGGAAGTTCCCGGCTATGTGGACGGCAACGGCATCAACATCACCAAGGTAGGCCCCCTGCCTCTGGGCCCCGCCGCCTGCTGCATGAGCAACATCAACGTGCAGCGCCTGGCTGTGGAAGCGGCTTACAGAGGAGACGCCACCCTGCTGAAACAGGCCATGATGCTGGATCCTCTCACCGGCGCGGTGTGCAACCCGCCCCAAATCTGGCAGATGGTGGACGAAATGCTCATTGCCCAGGAAGAATGGCTGCCTCAGTACGCGGAAGAGATCGCCAAAGCCAAGGTGCGCATGGAAGAAGGCCGGAAGAACGGCACGCTCCTCCCCACCAAGGAAGGCTATCAAGGCGCCGCCAGAGTGCATACCAAAACCGTAGAGGAAATGAAGCAGGACCGTGAAGCCGCCACCAAAAACGCTGCGGAAGCGGATAAATCCAAAAACAAATAACGGGGTTTCTCCTGCCGGCTTGTCCGGCTCCGGGAAAAATCACGAACGTTTGGGAGCCGGGGACAGCCCGGCTTCTGGGGAAGAAATAAAGGAAAAGGCAACAAAAGGAAGAAAGGGAAATTCCCTTTCTTCCTTTTGTTTTCCCAAAAAGTAAAGGACAAGAAAAACAGCAAAGCAGCCAAACAGTAAGGCAGCCCAGCAGCCTAGCAGGCGATCAAAAAACAGGATCACGCCTCCCGGTTTTCCCGGATATAAGCCTCGATCTCCTCCACGGTTTTGGGGATCCCGGCGGAAAGCACCTCGCAGCCGTCCTTGGTCACCAGCAGCGTGTCCTCAATGCGGATGCCGATGCCCTCTTCCTCAAAGTAAAGGCCGGGTTCCAGAGTGAATACCATGTCCTCTTCCAGAATGGCGGCGTCGTCTCCTACGTCATGGGTATAAAGGCCGATAAAATGGCCGGAACCATGCTTATAATACCGGGCGATCTCTTCCGGCTTCTGGATCATTCCCAGCTTCATCAGTTCCTCCGCCATGACCCGCTTGCTTTCTTCCTGGATCAGGTCCTTCCGCTGGCCGGGTTTGGAAATGGCCAATCCGGCTTCCAGGCCTTTCAAAACTACCTGATACAATTCCTTCTGCCGGGGGGTGAACACGCCGCTTACCGGGTAGGTCCGGGAAACGTCCGCGCAGTAATATTCTTCCGCTGCCCCCAGGTCAAACAGAATCATATCCCCTTCTCCCATCACGCTGTTATTTTCGCTGTAATGCAGCGTGCAGGCGTTCTTTCCGGCGGCGGCAATGGTGGTAAAGGCATGGTCGCAGCCGTGGGTCTTCAGCTCAAAATCAAAATAGGCTTCCAGAGCGTATTCCCGCATGCCGGGCTTCATATGCCGCAGCATATTTTTCACACCGTACTCCGTTACCTTGCAGGCCTTTCTGTGGGCCTCGATCTCTTCCTTGCTTTTCCGGGAACGCAGCAGCCCCAGATCGTTATAGGTGTTGTGCACGGTGAGATAGGGGAATTTTTCCCGCATCTGGGCAACAAACCGCTCCGCCGTATCCTGGGGGCCTTCAAACCCATCCCATTTGCACAGGTCCACATAAAGGTTCTTCATATCTCCCCGGAACATCAGCCGGGAAACAAACTCCGGCATTTTATCCAGATACCGAATGTCTTCCATGCCCAGCTCTTCCTTCAGGCTATCCGTGCTGGCCATTTTTCCCTCATAAAGCTCCCGGCGTTCGTCCGGACGCTCGATAAAGAGAATGTCCCGGTAAGCGCCGTTGGTTTTATAGCCCATATAAACCGCCTTGGGCTTAGCGTAGCCCGTCAGATACAAAAAGTTCCGGTACGGCTCAAAGGGATACGCCTCGTCGTTGACCCGGATGATCTCCTCCCCGCAGAATACGGCGGAAAGGGAATAGTTCTCCAAAAGGGCGCCGTAGGCTTCCCGGCGGCTTTTGTAAAATTCTTTGGACAGCATTTTTACATCCCACCTGCTTTTCAAATTTCCCGGCTTAGCTCCCGGGCAAAGCAAAATTCCTCCCCACGGGAGGTTTCCCATGGCTTCATTATATCCGGGGCCGGGAGGAAAGTCAACAAACCCCACCCTTTGCAAAACCTTCCTGCGCCAAAAACATCTTCCCTTTTGACACAAGATTCTTATTTTCCTCCTTGCTATTTTCAGGCCCAGGTTTTATAATTTAGGAAAGTACTTTCTGGAGGATGCGATATGACCACAAAACCGATTCTTAATTACGATTTTCTCAACGTCAGCAGCACCATCGTTCCGGATATTTCCGGGCTGGGGCAGGCCGGCGTAATCCGAAATTATGACCGGGGCGGCGCCGTGATCGCGGCGGACTCCCTGTTTGGCCGCGAGGTCTCCTGCATTGAGCTTCCCGGCGGGGAAGGCGGCGGCTATCTGCAGGCGCCGGACGGCGTGCTGCAGGGCAACCAGGGCCTGACGGTCAACTTCTGGGTGCGGGTAAATTCCGTGCATTTCCACGACTTCCTTTTCTCCTTCGGCAGCGAGCCGGCTTTGTATCTGCGGCTGTTCCCCGAGGAAGGAAACGGAGAAAAAGCCCGTTTGGTCCCCTGTGTGACCACCGGCGGCCGTTCTCAGGAGCGCTGCCCGGAAGAAGGCTGCTCCATTTTCCTGAATCGCTGGTATATGGTCACGGTTACCCATTCGGAAGACGGCGTTCTGGCCTGCTATGTGGACGGCTCTCTGCAGACGTCCCTGGAAAAGCTGAAGATCCTTCCTTCCCATCTGGCAGACGCTAAGGACTGCGTTTTCGGCTACGGTCTGTTTGCCCAGATGCCCTCCAACGTACGTTTTGCGGATATTGCCATTTATCCCACGGCTTTTTCTCAGGAAGAAGTGCAGGATCTGTTCCGGATCCCCGCTTCCGGTCGTGTAGAAGCGGACGCTCAGGCTCTGGCCGAGGGTATGCCCGCTGCGGCGGAAAAGTCCATTGCGCTGCCGGCTCGGGGTGCTTACGGCTCCCGGATCACCTGGAGCTCGGACAAGCCCCAGGTCCTTTCTCCGGAAGGCACCGTTTGCCGCCCGGCTCCCCTTTCTCCCGACGAGGCCGTGACTCTCACCGCCACCCTCTCTTATGAAGACGCTTCTCTGGACCGGGCCTTCCCGGTGGTTGTTCCCGCCATGCCTACGGATCAGCAGGTGGTGGAAATGGATCTTCAGGCGCTGGTGCTGCCGGATCTTTCCGCTTTGGTGGAAGACCTTTCTCTTCCCACCAAGGGCGAAAACGGAACCGTCTTCACCTGGGAAAGCTCCGATCCCTCTGTATTTTCCGCAGAAGGAAAGGTCACCCGCCCGGCGGAGCAGGATGTTTCCTTTACCTTAAAGCTTACCGCTTCCTTCGGCGGCGCTTCCCAGAGCCGGGAATTCCCCGCCTGTGTGCTGCGGCACTATCCTGTAATTATTGAAGAAAGCGAGATTTCCGTTCAGGCGGTGACCGCTCCGGGCTGCCAGCCCATTCTTCCTCCCTTTGCGGCGCTCCATGTCCAGGGAGGGGACCCTGTTCTGGCTTTCCTGCGCTGGGAATCCATCCCGGAAGAAAAACTGCAGGCGCCCGGCAGCTTCTCCGTTTCCGCTTCCTGCCCGGAATATCCCACGGTTTCCTTCCGCGGGGAAGTCACCGTAGCCCAGGACGGCGCTCCGGAGACCCAGGGCTCCTTTGCTTCTTTGGAAGAAGCTTCCCTGGAATCGGAAAACGTTCTTACTGACCGGTATCATCAGGGTCTGCGCTACCTGCGTATGCTGGACGCGGACCGTATGCTCTATAATTTCCGGGCCACCTTTGGCCGGGACACCAAGGGCGCTGTTCCTCCCGGAGGCTGGGATGAGCCCATGGGCCTGCTCCGCGGCCATTCCACCGGCCACTTCCTTTCCGCTCTGGCTTTGGCCTATTCCTCTTCCCATGACAGCTTCCTGAAAGAAAAGCTGGATTACATGGTGGAAGAGCTGGCGGATCTGCAGTCCATGGCGGAAGGCGATCCGGAAGCCTTTGTCACCGCCTGCACGCCTTCCAGCGCGGCGCAGTCCTTCTGGAGCAAGGATCCCAAGACCTGGGGCCGGGGCTTCCTGAGCGCGTATTCTCCGGATCAGTTTGCCCTTCTGGAGCAGTTCACCCCCTACGCCACCATCTGGGCGCCTTACTACACCCTGCATAAGATCCTGGCCGGCCTGCTGGACTGCTACCGTCTGGCCGGAAGCGAGAAGGCTCTGGCCATTGCCGAAGGCATCGGCACCTGGGTCTATCGCCGGCTTTCCGCCTGCACCCAGGAGCAGCGTTCCCAGATGTGGAGCATGTATATTGCCGGTGAATACGGCGGATTCAACGAGTCCATGGCTTCCCTCTATCGCCTGACAGGCAAGAAGGAATATCTGGAGACGGCGGATATGTTCTACAATCCCAAGCTGTTTGACGGCCTCATTGAGAACCATGATACCATTTCCGGCCTGCACGCCAACCAGCACATTCCCCAGATCATCGGCGCGCTGGAAACCTACGCCGCCACCGGAGATAAAAAATATTTCCGCATGGCCCGGAACTTCTGGCATCTGGTCACCGGCCACTACGCCTATTCCATCGGCGGCGTAGGCCGGGGCGAAGTGTTCAAGGAGCCGGATATTCTGGCCGGAAACATCGATTCCGATCGGAACTGCGAAACCTGCGCGGCCTATAATATGCTGAAGCTGACGCTGGGCCTTTACGCCTATGATCCCGACGCTTCCTACTATATGGATTATTACGAGCGCACCCTTTTGAACCAGATCGTGGCTTCCATCAATCCCCATGAGACAGAGGACGCCCACCACGGCGTTACTTATATGCTGCCCATTGGCCCCGGCGCTCACAGAGGATACAGCAACGACTATCATGATTTCACCTGCTGCCACGGCACGGGCATGGAAAACCACGTAAAATACCAGCAGGCCATTTACTTCACCTCCGATTCCGGAGAGGATCTGTATGTGAACCTGTATATTCCTTCCCATTTCCACTGGAAGGAAAAGAACACCACTCTGGAGCTTTCCGGCGCATTCCCCGGTGAGACGTACACCCTGAAGGTACAGGGCGGCGGGCATTTCCGTCTGCACCTGCGTGTGCCCCAGTGGTGCAAAGATACCTTCCGTGTAGAAACCTCCGCCGGCCAGGCCCTGCCCGACGGTTCCGGCTATGTTTCCCTGGAAGGGGACTTCGCCGACGGCGACGTGATCACCGTGCATACGCCTTACAGCCTGCATCTGGCTCCTACCCAGGACGCTTCCCCCGAGGGGCTGCCGGTGGCCAGTGTGCTGTACGGGCCGCTGGTTATGGTGGCGCTTTCCGAGGATACGGAAACCAAGACGCTGGTTTTGAAGCCGGATCTTTCCGCTTCCTTTACGGTTTCCCACAAGGGCGATATGCCGGTTCTGGAAAGCCAGGGTCTCACCTTCGTTCCCATGTATGCGGCTCACGAAGTGGGGTATCACGTATACTTCAAGATCCGTATGGCGTAATACGTAATACGTAACACGTAACACGGCATAAGCTGCGGGAGCCCTTGTTTCAGCGGATATTTTCCCTTTCAAGCAGCGGATTTAAACAACGGATTCAAAAAATGGATTCAAAAACAGAAGGCGGGCTTTTAGCCCGCCTTCTTTCTTTTGTCTGCTTATAATTTTATGAGATAAAAAACGAAAAGCCGAAAAAACCGGCGTCGGAGGTTTTCCCTCCGGCGCCGGTTTTGATTGCGGTATCCAAACACCCAGGTATTCCGGATCTCTCTTAGAATACCTTCTTCTTCATCTCGTCCTCGATCTCCTGGATGCTGCGAGGCGTAGCAGCGGAAAGGTTCACGCAGCCGTCCTCGGTAACCAGGCAGTTATCTTCCAGACGGAAGCCGATGCCCCACTCTTCGTGGTACACGCCGATATCCACGCAGAATACCATGCCGGGCTGAATCTTTTCGGGAACCAGCACCTCGTCGTGCACGTCATATCCCACATGGTGGGCGCCGCCGTGCCACATATACTTGCCGATGTCTTCCCACTTGTCCACAATGCCGGCATCCTTCATCCGCTCGTAGTTGTAGCGGCGGATGGTGGCGTCCACATCCATCATGGGCATACCGGGTTTGATAATATCAAACATATGGTTGGAAGTGGCGTATACGCACTCATAGATCTGCTTCTGCCGGTCGGAGAATTTTCCGTTGCAGGGCCAGCCTCTGGAAACGTCCGTCATATGGTCGTCCCACATAGCGCCTACGTCGTTAAGGATCATATCGCCGTCCATGGCCTGGCCGGTATAGGCATAATAGTGGATGCAGAAATTGTTTTTGCCGGCGCTGATGATAGAGGGGAACGCCGGGCCTTCCGGACCGTACTGCTCCAAAGTATAATCCCAAACAGCCTTATACTGGTATTCAAACATACCGGGCTTGGAAGCGTGCATCATGGCCTTGATGCCGGCAGTAGTGATCTCCTCGGCTTTCTTCATGGCCTCGATCTCGCAGGGCTGCTTGATCACACGCAGAGCGCGGATATCGTTGGTGACGCTTTTCACCGTCATAAAGGGATAGATGTTCTGCACTTTCTTGCACAGGGCGTACGCCTCGCTGTCCGGCTCGTCCGGGGTCAGGCGATTCATATCCAGATAGAGGTTCTCATAATGTCCCGAGAGAAAAATTCTGTGCAGATCGTTCTCCAGAGTCTCAATGTATTTGGAATTGGCGATGCCGGAAATCTCGTCCACTTCCCAGGGCTTTACCCGGGCGCCAGTCCATTTTTCCAGACGGTCGTTGGGGGGCAGGAGATACAAGGTCTCTTTCACATCGGTCTCGGAGATCTCCGCTACCAGCACCAGCCCTTCCTTCCGCAGGCCTGTGAGATACAAAAAGTTTCTGTCCACCCAGAACGGATAATATTCATCCGCGGTTTTTCTGGTGAGCTTTCCGGAAAACAGCACCACTACGGAATTTTTCTTCAGCCGGTCATACAGCCGGTTCCGGTTTCCCAAATGGAATTCTCTTGTCATTGTATTACCTCCACTCGTTCTTTCTTCCCGGAGCGGCTTAAGGGCGGTTCCCTTCCCCTCCGGCTGCCGGCAAAGCCATCCATTCTTCTTTGCCTTCCGCTCTATTATAGTCCTTCCTTGAGAATTCTACAAGCGGAGAATCCGGGTTTTTTTAAAATTTCTCCCTTGCAGGAAGCTTCTTCTCCTGCCTTTTCCTCTTTCACAAAAGCCTCCAAACGGGGATTGACTTTCCCTCCAAAAAAAAGTACCATTAAGAGGAGACTTTGGGTCGAACCATAAGGGCTGCGTTTTTGTCAACCTTTTAGCCTTTTTACCTTTTTACCTGTTGCGCTTTTATTTGTCGATTTGTTTTTTTGTTTACCGCCTGGCCTTTATTCTCCAATCAAAGAAAGGATGTTTTTTATGATAGGCTTTTCCACTTTTGCCGGCTGTTCCCATTCTTCCCACCGCAAGCTGCACTCTCTTTTCCTGGTGGGGGTTTTGCTTTTGAGCTTCCTTCTCCCCGGCTGTTCCGCCAAGCGCACCGCCACGGTGGATACCTTCACCAAAGCCGCGGAGGATAACGGCTTCACCGTAACGGATACCACTTCCGGCTATTCCACCTATTCCTCCCTGCAAACCTATCTCACCGCTACGGAAGAAGGCGGCTGCACGGTTTATTTTGTGGAGTTTGAAAACTCCCAGGATTCCCTGGCGTTTTATCACACCACCCTTTCCAAATGGGATCTGAGTGGCGGCTCCCATACTTCCGTGGATTCCTCCACCTTCAATAAAACCAGCATGGAAGGCGGCGGCGCTTTCGGCGTCTTGGTGCGTATGGAAAATATCACCATCTACGCTTCCGGGTCTTCGGACAAACGAGCCCCTGCGGACGCTTTGCTGAAAGCCCTGGGATATTGATTTTTACGCCCTCTGGCGGGCTATAAAAAGAAGCCTGTTCCGGTTCTGCCGGAGCAGGCTTCTTTTTTGATTTCGCAGGTTATTTCCAGAGCCGCCGGTAAATACCCGCCACGTCCTTTTCATCCAGAGGCACATAGGCGTTGGCCATCAGCCGCCCCTGCTGGGTCATCACCGCCTGGGTGAAGTCTTCCAGTTCCCCGCCGGTGACGCCATACGCGGCAAGGGGCTTTTTCTCCACGATGCCGTTTAGCAGCTCTTCCAAAGCCGTGTACACATCCTCCTTCGTTTCCAGAAGCTCCGAAAGAAGGGTTTTCAGCTCCTTCAGGGTTTCCCCCTGGGGATCTTTTTCCTCATAGACCCGCAGCACTTCCGTAAACATGGCGTAATTGGCTTCTCCATGGGGCACATGGTGCACAGCCCCCAGGGGGTAGCTTAAAGCGTGCACCGGTCCGCATCCGGCGTTTCCGAAGGCAATACCGCCGTAAGCCGCCGCCAGAAGGAATTCCCCGGCTGTTTCTGCCAGCACCTGCTTTCCTTCTTCGCGGATCCGCCGGTAGCCCTTCAGGATCTTTTCAATGGTCTCCCGGGAGTACATCCGGGAAAGGGGACTTGCCTTGGGAGAAAGATAGGATTCCACCCCATGCACCAACGCGTCGATGGAGCTGGTTCCGAATACGGGGAAAGGCAAGCCCTTCACCAGCTCCGGGATCAAAACCGCCTGATCCCCGTATAAGCTGTCCCAGGCCAGACCTTTTTTCGTCCGCAGGGAGCGGATCTCCAAAATGGCGATATTGGTCATTTCGCTGCCGGTGCCGCAGGTGGTGGGCACCAAAAGCAGCTCCCGGCTTTTGGGCAGGGGCGCCGGAGTGGCGAAAAGCTGCGCCGTGCTTTCTTCCCCTTTCAGGGAAAGGATCTTGGCGGTATCCAGCACGGAACCTCCTCCCACGCCCCATACCCGGGAAAATTGCTCCCCCTTCAGGCTTTCATACATGGCGTCCACCATTTCATCGGAAGGCTCCCCGGAAGCGTAATCTTCGTAAAACAGCACCCGAACTTCCTCCGTACTTCCCTGAAAATAGTTTTCCCACAGGAAGCGGTTGGTGAGCAGAAGATCCCCTTTTCCCGGATGGGTATCCTCCAAAAATTCTTTCACTGTGGGGTACATCCGGATGGTGGGTACGATCTTGAATTCTTTCATGGTATTTCATCCTTTCTTGGGGCAAAACGCCCGCTGTATGGTAATTTTCGTTTTCCTCCCCTTTTTTCAAGCAACGGAAAGGAGCCGAAAACAAAAGAAAAAGCCCCTTCCTTTCGGAAGAGGCCCATTCCTCTCAAATAAATCTGCCTCCTGTAAACCCGTAAAACGCCAGGCACAGGATGCCTATGTATAAAAGCGCCGCCGGCAGACCCTTATAAGCCGCCGGAGTTTCCTTATGGCTGGCCCGGCGCAAAGCCGTGTTTAAAAGCTGCGCTCCCAGCCAGAATGCCAGCCCCGTTCCCACAGCGTATCCTATGGCCTGGGGCCAAGTCAGCTTCAGGTATCTTTGCAGAAAGGGCATGGCCAGCACTATGGTGTTGATGGCCGCCGGAGAAAACACCTTCTCCGTTTTCTCCCAAAAGCCCGGGCAGAACCGCCTTAGCAGCCACGCTGCCAGCAGATACAGCAGAAGATCCGCCCCTAAAATCACCGCCACCCGGCTTTCCGTAGGCCGGGGCAGGCCGGAAAGCCACGGATCCAGCCAGCAAGAAAGGGAAATGGTAAACAGGGAGAAACATCCCACCAAAACCGAATACCGCCGCAGCAGCGCCGGCCGGCGGGCCGCCCGCAGCGCCCGGCTGAATCCTCCCGCTCCGGAAAACAAAATGCTTTCCCCGGAAAGAGCCAGCAGCACATAGGTGATAATTTGGGGGAACCAAGTTCCGAAATCACTCACAGCCGGTTCACCTTCTTTCCCTTAGGCTGGGAACGCCGGCGGTTGATGTGCTGCACGCCTGCCGCCAGAAAACCCAGAATCAAAAATCCAAAGAAGGGAAGAGAAATCCCCTTGCCCCGGAACAGCGTCATGGTGCGCATACCCACATCCCCGTAGGTGATCCATTCCCGGAGGACCGCCGTCAGGCAAAGCACCATTGCTCCCCCTAACGTACAGCCCAAGGTATCCGCTATCACAGCGGAAAAAATGTGAGCCGGGGCATATTCATTGGCCCGGGACAGCACCATGGAATTCACGGCCATCAGCGCCGCTGCCATTCCCAGGGACTGTACCGATCCGGGGAAAAGACTATCCATCCAAATGGAAGCCGGGGCATACACCGCCAGAGAAATCGCCGTCGCCCAGGCCGGACGCACCCAGCCGGGCACCAAGTTTCCCGTATAGCAAAGCACCACATTCACCGGAATAGAAATCACCAAAAGCAAAAAGGAAAGCTCCAGAGCGTTTTTCAGGGTAGTGCAGGTCACCAGAGGGAACATTCCCAAGGCGCCTACCAGCATGGGGTTTTTAAACAGCACGCCGTTTAAAAAGATCCGGCGCAGCTCCCGCCGCTTTTTCTGCCGCTCCCGGTAGGGGATTTTGGTGGCTTTGGCAGTTTTGGCAGCTTTAGTGCCATTGTTTTTAACGGGCGCGGAAGGTCTTTCCACGGAACACCACTCCTTTCGTCCGAATCCAAAGCCCTGCCCGGTCCAGCAAAGGCGCCGCCGCGTTGGAAAGGAGCACCGCAAAGCAGACTCCTTCCTCATAGGCTCCCACATGCCGGAGCAGCATGGCCAGCCCTCCTCCCAAAAGGCCGTACACAAACCGGGGGCCGGCCATACGAGGAGAGGTGACCGGGTCCGTCATCATAAATACCCCTGCGAACAAAAGGGAGCCTGTCAGCAATTCATAGGCCACGGAAATTTCCGGGGCATAGGGCGCCCGGGGAAAGAAAAAGGCCACTGCCGCCGCCGAAAGCAAGAATCCGGCGGTAATTTCCCAGCGAGCCGTCCGCCGGAAAAACAAAAACAGGCCGCAGCCGCAGATCACCAGCGCCGCCGTACTGCCCAGAGGGCCGGCATAGCGCCCCAAAAGCATGTCCACCGGCCGCAAAAGAGGGATCAGCCCCTGCTGCAGCATGGACATGGGGTCCTCTACCCGGGAAGCTGCCACTCCCTCTCCCCAAAGGGGAAGAAAATCCACCCCGGGGAACCGGAACACTTTTTCCGGCCAAAGCACCGTCACAAACGCCACCCCTGCCGCCGCCGGGTTAAAGGTGTTTCTTCCCAAAGAACCGAAGGGCTCCCGAACCACAAAAATTCCGAAAGCCGCCGCTAAAGCGGGAATATACAAATCCACATCCCCGGGAAGCAGCAAAGCCGCTGTAAGCCCGGTTACCAAAACGGAACGCTGGGAAACGCTGATTCGCTGCCTTTGCAGCAGGCAGAACAGCACCTGAGCAAAAAAGCCTCCCAAACAGCCCGCCGCCGCGGAAAAAAGCGGCCGGGGCCCGTAATACAACACCGGCAGCACCAGAAGCGCCGCTAAACAGGCCGCCACGTCGTCCATCATGGTGATCACGGTCTGCTCCCTGCGATAAAAGGGAGCTTTTCCTTGTATCAGCTTCAATCAAAATCACCGCTCTTCCGAATCGCAGCCGCCCGGGCTACTTCCTCCGCCAGGTCGATGCCGGCGGGGCACGCCGCCGTGCAGGCTTTGCAGCCGGTACAGCGATTCACATTCCAAAGCACCATGGGATCCACCGTGTCCCGATTCAAAGCGTCGTGCACCAGCCAGGGATAGATCCCCCGAACGCACACGCTGGTGCACCGGCCGCAGCCGATACAGGAAAACTCCCGGTGGACCGGGGGATTCCGCAAAACCGTAACACACCGGGTCCGGGCCGTAACAGGCAGGGAAAGATCCGTTACCGCTTTGCCGGAAAGAGCGTCCCCTACATATACAAGGCTTACATCCGGATACAAAGCGCAGCGGCTCAGCACCTCTTCCAGGGACATCCCCAAAGGCACCCGGAAATTCCCGGCCCGCCACACTCCGTCTCCGGATACGGTGATCACCGTATCCAACGCGGGAACGCCTTCTTCCACAGCCCGGCACAACGCCACACAGGCCTGGGCGCCGATGAATCCGGCTTTTTTCTTTTTCTGCCGCAGGCGCCGGGCCATAAGACCCTTGGCCGGGGTCCGTCCTCCTGCGGAGGTCACCGGAACGCCCGTCTGGGCCATACGCACCTTTCTCCATCCATAAAAAGAGGTAGCGGCCAAAAGGGTTTTCTCCGCGCCGCAGGCCAAAGCCGCCAGCTGAAGCCCCCGGGCTGCCTCCCGGGGCATTTCCCGAAGCACGGCGCCGGAGCTGTCTCCATAGGGGTCATCGTCCAGCCCGCAGCAAACCAGCACCTTTCCCCCTCCCCGGCGAAAATTCTCCAGAAGGGTCTGCAGGGGCATACCGTCAAACTCATCCACAATGCCCATCTGCTCCGCGGCTTTTTCCACCGTCTCCTTCCGGGATTCCTCCGGAGGACTTTGAGGCTTTCTCCGTTTTTCTCCCGAGAAAAGCTCTTTTCGTTTATCCTTCTTCTTTTTCGAATCCCCCTGTTCTTCCGGATCCGGCTCCAGCACGGCGCACATGGCCGTGCCGTCCAAAGGAAGCTCCACCGCCCGGAACTCCACGATTCTTCCGGAAACCGGAGCAAAGGAAACCGGCACTTCCGGGGACGGCTGGGTCAGCGCTTCTCCCCGGCGCACATGCTCCCCGGGCTGCACCCGGCGAACCCGGCTCTCTTCCCCGCCGTACAAAGGCACCAGCAGGGTCTTTTCCGCTTTCAGGGGAATAATTCCTTGTTTCAGGGATCGGGGTCTGTGCTTTTCCTGACGGATCCCTCTTCGCAGCGACCAAACCACGGATCCACGTCCTTTCTCTTATGGGATATGGGGTTTCAGCGGGGTCACGCCTGGGGGGCAAGGCCTCCCTGCTTCAGGATCCGCACTTCCAAAGCCGGATCCTCCGCTTTGAACACCCCGGTTCCGGCCACGCAGATGTCCACCCCTGCCGCCGCGGCCAGGGAAACAGTTTCCCGGTTTACGCCGCCGTCGATCTCCACCAGAAGCGCCGGGTTTTCCTTGCGGGCCTTTTCCTTCAACAGGCGGACCTTTTCCAGCATGGACACCATCATTTTCTGCCCGCCGAACCCGGGCTCCACTGTCATCACCAAAACCAAAAACAAATCTTTCAAATAGGGGTATACCGATTCCACTGGGGTGGCCGGCTTCAGGGCGATACCGGGCTGCATTCCGGCTTCCCGGATCTTCCGGATCACCTGGGCCGGGTCTCCCTTGGCTTCCAGATGAAAGGAGAGCCAGTCCGCTCCCGCTTTGGCAAACCGCTCCACATATACTTCCGGATCCTCTATCATCAGATGCACGTCAAAAGGCAGCTGGGTGTACGGCCGCATAGCCCGGATCACCGGGGGACCCATGGTGATATTGGGCACAAACACGCCGTCCATTACGTCCAGATGAATGCAGTCCCCTCCTGCTTTTTCCACTTTCTGGATCTCTTCCCCCAAACGGGCAAAGTCCGACGCCAGCATGGAAGGTCCGATTTTCATAACCTTCGGGCTGTTTTCCGCTCCTTCGGGATTTTCACAGTTCCTTTCCTGCATAGGGACACCCCCTTTATCTTTGTTTTATTGTACATGAAAATGCCGGGCTTTTCAACCGCTTTCGTATCCTAAAGGAAAAAAGCACCGGGAAAAAGACAGTGCCCGGCGAAAAAACCATCGGCTTTCCCGTCGGGCAATCTATCAAAAAGGGGATCCCCATGCTCCATACTATGCCGGGATCCCCCAAAGGCTACTGCATTTGGGAAATTACCGGAAAACCCATCCCGTTTTCCCGAACTCCGGACTCCGGCCACAGGCCACAGCTCACAGCCCACAGCCCACAAATTTACTCCTGCCGGGGATCCGTTTCTGTTTCCGCTCCCGTTTCTGCCTCCGTCTCCATTTCTGTCTCCATATCTTCAGCGGCTTCCGGGCTCTCCTGGCCTTCCTGGCCTTCCTGGTTTTCCAGGTCTTCCTCTTCCCAATGGCCTTCCAAAGGATCCTGCCGGGAAAAATAATCGTCTTCCGGTTCTGATTCCGGCTCTGATTCATCCGGGGAGACCTGAGAGAGATGGGAAGAAAGCTCCTCCGAAATCTTTCCTTCTCCCAAGGAAAGGGCTTCTTCCTCCAAAGCGTTTCCTTGGTCTGCTTTTTTCTTTTCACGGTAATAGGCATACACCGCCAGCAAAAGCGCTCCGGCGCCTAAAACCCGCAGCACCCAGACCCATACTCCGGCAAACAGATCCTCCGGAACAAAAATATCCGCCAGCCACCAAGCCCCCAAAAGCAGAAAAAAGGCCCCCAGGGCATAAAAGACTTTATTCTCCCGGCCAAAGCGGAAAATCAGCAAAAGTCCGCTGAGAAGCCACAGCGCCGCGTAAGCGTATTCTGTCCAATCCATGGTTCACACTCCTCCGTTTTGTCCAGTATACGGCAGGGCAGGAGGAAAGTCAAGAAAAGCCTGGAAAGCCCAAAGAACTGCCGCAGCTCCGGAGTTTTTCTTTTTTCATAGCTTACGTAGCTTCCATAGCTTCATCAAACGCCCCTTCGCCTTTGGGAGGAGAGCAAAACCAAACAAAAAAGCGCCGTTCACTATGTACAGCCCACAGTACACAATAAGCAGTACACAGTAAACGGCGCCTTTGCTTTTGAAAGCTTCCTGAAATCTACCCTCCCGAGGAGAAGGATCACGCGGCAAAAAATCCGCTTTCCCCCTGCCGTACCGTCCAGCTGCAGCCGCAGCCAGCCACCGGCAGCGACCGGGCCTTCTGCAGCGGCTTTTCGGCGGCGGAGCTTTTTCTCCGGGCCCGGATCCGCCGGCGAACCAAACGCTCCCGGTGCAGCTGCAGCAGGCAGCAAAGGGCCGTTACCAGGCCCAGCAAAGCCTGCAGGCTTAAAAACAACCCGTTGCCTTCCCCGGCCAGGGTCATAGCCAGGCCCATGATGCCGCAGAGCCCCCAGATCTTGCCTCCGTCCTTCCAGGCGGCGATCTCCTGCCGATACCGCAGGCCGCAAGCCGCTGTATACACCAGCATGGCTCCTCCCATTAAAATGCTGAATATGGCTGTGTTCATGCTCCGTTCCTCCGTTCGTCTGTTCGTCTGTTCTTCCGTTCTTCTTTTCCTTTTTCATTTGGGGCCTCTGCTTTTTCCTTGCGCCTTGTTGGCTTGTTGCTTTCTTGCCTTGTCCGCACCGCGCCCCGTTCCCGGCCTTTCCGCTGTTGGGCTGTTCGGCTATCCAGCTATCCGGTTTTTTGGCTTCCTTTTTGCCTTTTGCTTTTTGCTTTTTCTGTTTCCGGTTTCTGCCTTATAACGGTTTCCCGTTTTAGAATCGCTCATTTGTTCTATCCGTATCTTTAGTCTAGCACAAATGTTCTATTTTTGCAAGGGCTTCTTCCGGAAAATCCAAAAAACATTGGATTTTGTTTTTCACCAAACACAGCCAAAACGGCCGAAGAGCCAAACAACCCAAACAGCTTTTGCAAAAGATCCGGTTTCTGGTTTCAGTATAGCGGATCTGCTGTCCCATAAACAGGACTTTTCCTTGACACGCCCCCTGTCAAGTAGACATTTTTTGTGGACACCTGTTATGCAGCATAAGCATAACGGACTTCCATCGGGGTTTGTCCTGTCTTGAGCTGTATTCG
>CALWUW010000012.1 GCA_944384815.1 uncultured Clostridia bacterium | reverse complement strand
ATCACTACACCGCAAGGCTGTCACTCCGCCACATTATCGAGCGGCAGCAGGACAACTGAACACATAAAACAAGGGCTTCCAAAGTCAGAGCACGACCTCGGAAGCCCTTATTTCAAGCCTTTTTCGGCGGCTTTTGCCACGGAGAGGGCTTTTTCTTTTGTATCAAAATCAGTAGGAACATAGAAGTCGCCTGCGGTAGCGGTCGTATTCTTGTACCACTTGGAAAAGCCGGACATACTGTAAAAGGTCTCGATTTTGACGAGTGTGTGCTTGGCAAAATATCTGCAAGAGCCAAAGGAATGGAAAATATTACTTGGCAGAAATGCGATGTTATAAAAGATGATTGGGGCAAAGGATATGATGTTGTAATGTTGGCGGCCAATTTTCTTTTTAATATTATTGCAGATATTGATTATGACAAAGCGCAAATGCTTGTAATTCAAAAATCATCCGATGCTCTTATTTCTGGCGGTCATATTTATATTGATTACGAATACACATTGCACCCTGAAAATTGGTTTGGAAATGCTAAGGAAAATGTTGTTTGGCAAGGAACTGATAGTAATGGCAATACAGGAAAAATGACTTTGTTGAACAGTTCTTTTGATTCCAAAACAAGACTTAATAAGTTTACACGCAGATTTGAATTGTTGTTATCTGATGGCACTGAAATAAGACAGGACATACCTTCTACTAAGCATTTTGTAACTCTTGAGCAAATACATCAATGGCTTGAAGTTTCCGGTTTTAACGTGGAAGAAGAATATGGTGATTATAGTAGAAACCCTATTAGTGAAATGACAAATAGAGCTATAATTTGGGCAAGGAAAAAGTGATTTATTGCTAACTCATAAGCATAATTGTTGTATTGCGCTCAAGTCTCATAGCAAAAAAACAGCATAGCGTCTTTTTTAATCCCTGACTAACAAATAAGAACCGCAGTTTTGATACGTCTTGTATCAAAACTGCGGTTCTTTCTTTTGCAAAAATATTGCTTTCAAGGACTATCGGTTATGACGCTCTTTCCGGCTGCTTAGTTTTTGTGGTAGGCTTAACGTTTACCTCCGGGCGAATGGTACCGTTAATTTTACCATGCTCCTGCTCAAAGAATTTAATGTTTTCCCGGATTACCACCAGAATATGACTGCTAATGGAACACCCTTCGTAATCCGCCACAAAATCCAGTTTTTCCAGCATTTCTTCTATCCGAATGGACACGCTTTTAATCGCCATAAAAATTCCTATTCATTATCGATATGGGTAATCGTTACGGGAATGTTTCCGTTGTCCCGCTCATATTCCGCAACACGTCGCTTTAAATATTGTTCAATTTCTTTATTGGCAGAGCGCCCTTCTGATTCTGCAATATAACGAAATTTTTGAAATAATAATCGGTCCACACGTAATGTGTAGCGCAGTAGTTTATCTTCCATGCTATCGCCTCTTTTTCACTATTATTTCACCATTATGAATAAATTATAGTGAAATAATTGCGTCACAACAGAAATGGTGATATAATGACGCAGTAATGACGCAATGATTTGGAGGCGGAAAAATTTGAAAGTGGCTATCGTGGGTTCCCGAGAATTGAAGATTACAAATTTGGGAAAATATCTGCCGGACAATGTGACGGAAATTGTGTCGGGAGGTGCAAAGGGGATCGATACCTGCGCAAAAGAGTACGCACTCTCTAACGGTATTCAGTTAACGGAGTTCCTGCCGGAATACGAAAAGTACGGAAGATCGGCTCCTCTGAAACGCAATATTAATATCATTGAAAGTGTCGATCTGGTGTTGGCGTTTTGGGATGGAGTCTCCCGGGGAACAAAATATGTGATTGATAGCTGTAAAAGCCGGGGGATTCCTATAAAAGTTTTTGTGTCTGCCAAACAAAGATAAATATACAAAACAGCTTCGGCGAAGGCATGGCTTTTAATGTTGAATATTTCGCCCCATCCCGTCTGATTTAGACGAATTATAGGGCAAACCTTTTATGGTACAAGTGCCTCTTCACAGAAAAAGAGCGTATTTGCATTGCAATTATGTTTATCCTTTTTGTTTTGGCAGGAAACGGATGTTTTCATAGCTTTCCCCGTAAATACCATGCAGCCATTTTATCGCAGCTGCACCTTTTTCAATATATCTTACTACTGCTCTTTTTCTTTTTTTAAGAAACGCTTGTAAGTCAGGTCTATCCCCAGTGCCCCCAACGGAGCCGTGATCAAAATCGCCAGCACAGCAACAGACAGAACGATTTGTCCGCAGGACAGCCCCATGGCAAGAGGTACGGAACCAATAGCCGCCTGTACCGTTGCTTTGGGAAGATAGGCGATCATACAGAAAAGGCGTTCCTTTTTTGTCAAAGGTGTTTTTACCAAACAGAGGGCAACTCCTGCCGAACGGAAAATAAGGGCTGTGAAAATCATCCATACGGACGCAATACCAGCATCAAGCGTATAACGAATATCAACAGCGGCGCCAACCAGTACAAATAAGATCACTTCTGCCGCCAGCCAAAGTTTACCGAATTTTTCAGATAGTCGTTTTGACACAAAAGCGGCGCTTTTGATTTTAATAACACAGGCCATGCTTACCACAGCAAGCAAACCGGATACCGACACAATATCTTCCAGCCATGTTTCAATAGCCATAAGCAGAAATGACACCCCTAAAACAACGATCATTTTCATGCTGTTGCGGACATAGTGTCTGTGCGCATACGCTGTTTCAAAAAACAGGCTGAGAAGATATCCAGTAACAGCCCCCAGTGCAATTCCCAGGATAATGGAGATAGGGATGTTTGCAAAATCCATAAAATTCGCGCTGCCGCTTTGTGCCATACTGGTAAACGTCGAAAACAGGACGATTACAAAAATATCGTCACAGGAAGCTCCTGCCATAATAAGCTGCGGTATGCTTTTTCCGGTGCCGTATTTAGTGTCTATCAGCTGAACCATGCGTGGCACAACAATTGCCGGAGAGACCGCCCCCAGAACGGCTCCCATTACGGCCGCCTCGATTTTTGTGATCCCCAAAATATAGGGAGCAAAGAGAACAAAAGCCAGAATCTCACAACTGGCCGGAACACAGGCCATCATAATTGCAGGCCGCCCTACTTTTTTTAAGTCGTTCAGATTGAGAGAAAGCCCTGCTTTCAATAGAATAATAATGAGAGCCATTTGACGCAGATCAGAGGAAATGGACAGGATGGACGGGTCAAGCAGATTTAACACATAAGGTCCTAACACAATACCGGTAATCAACATACCGATGATCCGGGGCAGCTTCAGCTTTTGGCAGATGGCGGCCATTGACAGCCCCACAAGAAAAATAAACGCTAGGGATGTTAACACGAATGTTCCTCCTTTAAACGCAAAAAAGCTGATGCTTTTCTGCGAATGTAGAATCGCAGAAGTCATCAGCTTAAAAAGCGGTTTAGGTCACCCAAGGGAGAACTTCATTCCCAGCGATAGTATAACGCATCTTAGCTTGCTTGTAAATAGAATTTTGAAATTCAAGCAATTGTTAACGATGCCTGACCTTGTGACTAAGTGGAAAATTTTGGTGAATGAAAACTACTTTTTTATGCCTTGGTAAATGTAGTAAGGCTTTGAATACAAATAAGTTCCTGATTTGTGGGCTTCTATCAGGTTGTTGATAAATTGGGTATATTCCTCTTTTGTGAGTACGCCCGTATTTTCCTCTACAAGCCAGCCGATATTTTTGCTGAAATCATAACCAAATTTGCCTTCAGCATATTCGGTTTCCACTATGCTGTGAACCATTATGCTGCTTTTGAACAATCCGGAATTGTGAAAGATACTGTATGTTCTTCTGCCCATCCAGCTGTCAAGATCATCCATCCAACTTTGTTTTGTAATAGCATACGCGTGCAGCACCTTTGTGATTAAGTCTTTGTTTTCTCCGTTATAGATTGTACTGTCAAAGTCGGTGTTAATACAAAGAACCATACCACCCGGTTTTAAAATTCTGTATATTTCTTTGACAAAAGTTAGCTTATCGGTGATACACTCCAGCAAATCTTTGGCTAAAACCAAATCAAAGGCATTGTCCTCAAGTTCTAATGGCTTGGCACAGTTCATTATTTTTAGTTCCACCGGTGAGCTATATGGAATAGCATCAAATTCTTTGTCAGTAACATCGATCCCCACTGCTTTGACGACTTTGTCTGGAAATGTTTCAATGATACCGTTGAGATATCCGGCATTTCTGCATCCTAAATCAACGATCGAAGAATTTTTTGGTAAATGGATCATTTTATAGATTACCTGGTTCAGTGAAGATTGATACATTTTCATAATAATAAAACCTCCCAAAATAAAATACTGTTAACAGCTGTATGCCATTAACAGTACGATAAAAAGAGGTTTTCTTTTTCATCATTCTTTCAGGCACACAGCAAAACGAGCCTGTACCTGAAACAGATACAAGCGTCATCGTCTGCGTCGAATGATGATAAAAGTCATACATATTTCCTCCAAAAATTATTTTCGTCATTCTACCACGAAAATAAAAATCAGTCAACCAGTGTATTCGGATTTTTTCTGATTATACATAAGAGAGGCAGAGAAAATTGTTTTTCTCTGCCCTCTCATTCATTTCATAAGCCCTAAACAAAAAATATGCGGATATCTCCGTTCTGTATTTCACATAAGAACTAATTCTGCAAAGCGTACAGTTTTTCCGCAATTTCCCGGAAGACCGGACCACAGGTGGCACCGCCGCCTTCTCCTTCTTCAGCAAAGACGGTGATAACATATTGAGGGTTTTCTGCCGGCCAAAAGCCCGCGTACCAGCATTGAACGATTTCGTTTCCGTCATCATCATACTGTCCTGTTTGAGCGGTAGCAGTTTTTACGCCGGCTCCGCCGACTTCTTTAGGGTTCCCCTTTCGTCCGGTTCCTTCTTCCGCGGAAGAGATCATGGCTTCCTGAAGAAATTGGGCATTCTTTTCTTTTAAAATACGCACAGGCGCTTCCGGCGTTTGCTGATGGGTGTAGTTCAGAGAAGCGTCTACCAGGCCTTGGTATAAGTACGGCTGTGCATATTCTCCGCCGGACGCAATGGTATTGACCAAAGCTGTAATTTGAATGGGGGTAGCAGTTAATTCTCCTTGCCCGAAGGAAAAATTAGCCAATCCCTTGGGATAAGAAAGTGTTTGGGAAGAAGGGAGGACGCCGGAAACAGAAATGCACCCGGGCGCCACTTCTAATTCTTGCCCAAACCCCAGCTGTTTGGCCATTTCCAAAAAGCGGGAAGAGGGAAGCATTTGCATCAAATTTACAAAGTAGGCGTTGCAGGAATTGGAAAGTGCGCTTTTCATATCTTCCGCTCCGTGGCTTCCTCCGTTGAAACAGTGAAAAAGGCTTTGGGAGACCAGAATGGCGCCGGAACAAGTGTAGGGAGTATCCGGGGAGATTCCGTACTCCAAAGCTGCCGCTGCGGAGACCAATTTAAAAATACTTCCCACGGTGTAAGCGTTGAAAGCGCGGTTCAGTAGGGGAGAATCGGGGGCGTTCAGAGCGGTAGCTGGCTGATCGGGAGCGTAGTCCGGAAAGCTGGCTACGGCTTTCAGAGAACAGTCCGGAACCTGGGCGATTACCACAGCCCCTTTGTTCAGATATTTTTCCCCTACCTGTTGGGCGATTTCCTGGATCCTGGCATCCAATGTCAAAACCACACCGGAATCCCCCAAATAGGAGGTGTCCTGGATTTCAGGCGCTTGGCTTCCCAGACTTCTCTGCAAAGCGTCTACGTGATATGTGGCGGTGATTTTTCCTTGATTTTGGGAGAGAGCTGTGTCAAATCCTTTTTCGATCCCGCATACTCCGGCTCCGGAAGAATCCAGATATCCCAGAACATGGGGGGCTAAAGTGTCTGGGGTGTAGCGGCTTTCTACGGAGAAAGCCTGGATTCCCGGCACGGATACAAGAGTGGGAATTTCCAGCAGAAACGGAATACCGGATTGAAAATTGGAAAGAATAGGTTCCATTTCTTTGGGAGGGAACAGTTGATTCAGGGATGAAAGCGTCTCCATGCCGGGAGAAACAGCTGCGATCCAGCGGGAATTTCCTCCCGTCAGAGGAGTAAGCTGTGTATCGTAGATAGTGCCCCGGGTTTTTGTGACTGTCAGGGTGTACTGACTTTGTTGCTGGGCCGCCTGCGCCAGCTGCGGTTTAGAGGAAGAGGAGTATACGCTGAGCTGGCAAATAAATAATCCCAACAGCAGCCCCGATAAAACCGCAAGAATTCGCTTTTCCATGATTGCATTCCCCTTCGCATATGTTTTCGTTGACAGTTTTCCCTTTTGAATAGGTTTTTAACCCTGAAAAAAGAGATTCTGTTAACACGCGAATGTAGGAGGAGCAGGAAAATAAAAAAGCGCCTCTTTACATTATCATATTAGTATGGTAAAATACAAAAGCAATCTTCCCGAATCTGTGTCGGGAAAGCAATAAGGAGGAATAATGGATGAAAATAAAGAGATGGATTGCGGCAATTCTGGCGGGATGTCTTTTTCTTTCTGCGGCGGCTTGCTCCAAAGCAGAAGAGAACCAGTCAGATGTGGAGTACATAAAAAATAAAGGCACGCTGGTGGTAGGAATCACGGATTTTGCTCCTATGGATTACAAAGACGAAAACGGTGAGTGGATCGGTTTTGATGCGGACATGGCAAGAAAAGTCGGAGAATCTCTGGGCGTAGAAGTGCAGTTCACGGTGATCGAATGGGGCAACAAGCTCATGGAATTGGAAAACAAAAGCATTGATTGCGCGTGGAATGGAATGACCATTACCGAAGAAATCCTTGAGGGCGCATCCTCTACCAAACCTTATGCCAAAAACGCGCAAGTTGTGGTAACGAAGAAAGAGAATGCGGAGAAATACAGCACGATAGAAAGCCTAAAAGATGTTTTAATTGCTGTGGAGGACGGATCTGCTGGTCAGAAGGCGGCTAAGGCGGAAGGCCTCAATACCAATGATGTGCTGGATCAGGCCGCGGCTTTGATGGAAGTTTCCGCAGGAACCTCCGGAGCCTGTGTAGTAGATCTGTTGATGGCAGGCGCTATGATCGGAGAAGGAACCAGCTATCCGGATCTGGTGATCACCATCAGAATGGAAGAGGAAGATTACGGAGTAGGGTGCCGTAAGGATTCGGATTTGGCGGAATTCATCAACCAGCAGTTTGTGAAATTGTATCAGGATGGCACCATGATGGAATTGGCGGAAAAATACGGGATCGAAAGCAATATTGTTGAGCAGAAATAAATCACCCGCAAAATACACGGGCAGAGAGCGGAACTCCGCTCTCTGCTTTTTCAAAATAGGGGACGGAGGATGTTATGTTTTGGACGGTAAATAATGCGCTTTTGGAAGCGATGGGAACGACCTTGCAGCTGTTTGCGCTGACACTTTTGTTCTCTTTGCCTTTAGGGCTTGTGATCGCTTTCGGTTCTATGAGCAAATGGGCGCCGCTGCGCTTTTTGTCTCGTTTTTTCCGTGTGCCGGGTATATTCAAGGGCTTGGCAGGGTTTCGTCCTATCCACTTTTTGGTGGATGTAGTGGTTTGGATCATTCGGGGAACTCCCCTGATGCTCCAGCTTTTGCTGATTTATTTCGGGCCGGGCCTTATTTTTGATAATAATATTTGGGGATCCGGAAACGGCGGGCGCTTTGTGGCTACCGTAGCGGCCTTTGTACTGAATTATTCCTGCTATTTTTCTGTGATCTACCGGGGCGGGATCGAAGGCGTGCCGGTAGGGCAGAGGGAAGCCGGTCAGGTTTTGGGAATGACAAGGCCGCAGATCTTCTTCAAGATCACTTTGCTGCAAATGGTAAAGCGGATCGTGCCGCCTATGTCCAATGAAATCATTACCTTGGTAAAAGATACTTCTCTGGCCAGGATCATCGCTGTCAGTGAGCTGATCAAGGTAGGGGAGAGCTTTATGAAAAGCGATGGTCTTATTTGGCCGCTGTTTTACACCGGGGTTTATTATTTGGTTTTTGTCGGTGTGCTAACGCTGCTGTTTGGATATGTGGAACGCAAGCTGGGGTATTTCCGGTAAAGGAGGGACGGTATGTCGATCTTACAGGTGCAGAATATTCAAAAACATTTTGGGAACGTAAACGTTCTTCATAATATCAGTTTTGAGCTGGAAAAGGGGCAAACCTTAGCCATTATCGGATCCTCCGGCAGTGGGAAAACCACTCTTCTTCGTTGCCTGAATTTTTTGGAAACACCGGATGAGGGGCGAATTTGCGTAGCAGGAGAGACTTTATTTGATGCTAAGGATCCGGCTGCGCAAAAAGAGAAAGAAATCCGCAGAAAACGGTTACACTTTGGAATGGTTTTTCAGTCTTTTCATCTTTTCCCTCAGTATACGGCGCTGGAAAATGTTATGCTTGCACCGGAACTGCTGGCAAAGGAAGAAAAAGATTTTAAAAGCCGGAAAAAAGAGATCCTGCAGGACATCCGCAGCCGGGCGGAGGACTTGCTCCGGCAGATGGGTTTGGAGGATAGGGCTTCTCATTATCCCCACGAGCTTTCCGGCGGACAGCAGCAAAGAGTTGCCATCGCCAGAGCTTTAGCCATGAATCCGGATATTATGTGCTTTGATGAACCCACATCTGCGCTGGATCCGGAGCTGACCGGTGAGGTATTGAAAGTGATCCGTGGATTGTCTCAGGCCAAAACCACCATGATTATTGTTACCCATGAAATGGCGTTTGCACGGGATGTGGCGGACAGGGTGATTTTCATGGATAACGGCGTAGTTGTGGAGCAAGGAGAGGCCAGAGAGGTGATCGATCACCCCAAAGAAGAACGGACAAAACGATTTTTGGCGCGGTATTCCGCAGAAGGCTCCATGCGTACATAATCAAATTTCGTTCAATAAATAAAAAGCTTTGCAGGCGAGATGCTTGCAAAGCTTTTTTGATAAATGTTTTGAAAATTTATAGTTCTTTGGTCCAGTATTTACGATCCAAGCTGCGGTATTGCACCGCCTCCGCCGCGTGTTCGGCCTGAATATCCGGACTTTGTTCCAGGTCGGCAATAGTCCGGGCAACTTTCAGAACACGGTCATAGGCCCGGGCGGAAAGACCCAATCTCTCAAAAGCGGTTTTCAAAAGGGCTTCGCCTCCCTTGCTCAGCCGGCAAAGCTCCCGGAGATGATCGGGAGTGATTTTGGCATTGCAGGAAATTCCCGTACCCTGTAACCGCTTTTGCTGTAGCTCCCGGGCCAGATTGACCCGTTCCCGGATCTGGCGGGAAGGCTCTCCCGGAGTTTGGGAAGTAAGCTTTTCAAATTCTACGGGAGGAACTTCCACATGAAGATCCAGTCGGTCCAGAAGCGGTCCGCTGACTTTGGAAAGGTATCGGCTTACAGCTTTGGGGGAGCAGGTGCATTTTCGGGAAGGGTGCCCGAAATATCCGCAGGGGCAGGGATTCATGGCGGCAATCAGCATGGTGGAACAAGGGTAAGAAACGGAGCCACTGACTCGGGAAATGGTGACTTGCCCGTCTTCCATGGGCTGACGAAGGACTTCCATGGCTTCCCGTGAAAATTCCGGCAGTTCATCCAGAAATAAAACACCATGGTGAGCCAGGGAGATTTCTCCGGGACGAGGCATGCTTCCGCCCCCGGAAAGACCGGGCGGGGAAATAGTGTGATGGGGAGAACGAAAAGGACGTCGGCGGATCAGAGAAGAACCGGGAGGAAGCATCCCGGCAACGGAATGAATTTTGGTCACCTCAATGGTTTCCTGAAAGGTCATGTCCGGTAAAATAGAGGGAAGACGTTTTGCCAGCATGCTTTTTCCGGAACCGGGAGGGCCAATCAGCAGCACGTTATGCCCTCCGGCAGCTGCGATCTCCAGCGCTCTTTTGGCTTTTTCCTGGCCTCGCACGTCCGCAAAATCCGGCATGGGAGGCAGAGATTCCGAAGAATCTTGCAAAGGAGAAGCCGGAGAGAGCACCTTCTTTCCAGAAAGGTGCAGAAAAAGATCCGTGACGGTTTGCAGCGGTATTACGGAGATCCCTTCCACTACGGCGCCTTCTCCGGCGTTTTCCGCAGGAAGAAAAAGTGTCTTAAAACCCAATTCCCGGGCGCGAATGGCCATGGGCAACACACCGCGGACGGGGCGCAGCGCGCCGGAAAGAGAAAGCTCTCCTAAGAATACAGCGTCTTCCGGAAGGGGACCCCACTGCCCGGAAGCAGAAAGAATGGCAGCCAGCATAGGCAAATCATAGAGAGAGCCTTCTTTTCGCTTATCCGCAGGCGCCAGGTTTACAGTGATCCTGCTGGTGGGGAAGGAAAATCCGCTGTTTCGGATGGAAGAACGCACCCGATCCCGGGATTCCCGAACGGAAGCATCCGGCAGGCCTACCACCTCAAATGCAGGCAGCCCCCGGCTCAGATCGGCTTCGGTTTCCACAGGAAAGGCCTCCATGCCAAAAAGCCCCATGCTGTGCACTTTTGCTACCAACTGGATCTACTCTCCTTTTTGCGATTTTTTATTGATTTAATAGATGAAATCGTCTCATATGCCTGTAAGTATTTGCAAAGATTCTTGAGAGTGCCTTAAATCAAAGATTTTTCGTGTATATCTGTTTATCGTTTTATATCTTCGTACAAGATAGTCATGTAAGGTTTTTGCACCATATATAGAGGAAATAGAGCGGTGCTATCACATCCTAAAAGCAATTGGGATCACTTAGTTTTACGCCATTATGCTACGAATCTAAGGTTTAGTAAACATGCACACAAGGGCATTACAGATACTAGAACGGATAGAGTACAGTGTTTATGCTTTTAAGCAAAACTCCCTTTAACTGCGTAACATTTGGAAGAAATGTTATTGTTTTAGTTATCCATTCTAAGTTTTGTAGCAAGCATAGAAAAGGAATGCTTTTCCCGCAAAAACAAAATACTCGTTTTTATTTGCTTAAATAAAAATTTCTTGTTGTGAATATCCGAAAGTCTTTACGGAAAATGAAATTTATCTATTTGTAAATTCTCTATCAAAAGCTTTTACTGCCTCAAGATTCAACTCATCATTATAAATATCGGATTCAAAATATTTTCCCCCACGGATATCTTTTAAATATCCTTCTTTCAATTCCATAGCCATAAATGCAGGATAATTAAAACCCTCAGAATCCGATATTTCATAAAATACCGCTTCTTTAAAACCAAATTGCGGATAGTACTCTGGTCTACCAAAAAATAAAATTGCGCCATAATTCATCCTTTTCGCTTGTTCTATCATTGTCTGAACAAGTCTTTTCCAACACCTTGGTGTTGATATTCAGGTAACACACTTAAGGGACCAAAGTTTAGGACAGGAAGCTCTTGATTCTCCTTTTTTACAACAGCGTTACTACAAGTGATGTGTCCAATAATCGCTCCATTTTCTAATTCAGCAACGAAACTTAGTGCCATAATACCATCACGCTGTCTCAACTCATGAACCATCCAATGCTCATAAGGACAACCAATTTGCCCTCGCTTGATTCTGTCAGCATAATCGAATGCGGCCCTCGTTATTTCCTCTACTCTTCGATAATCTTCTTCTTTTTCAAGTCTGATATTTATCTTCATACAATCCTCCAAATTTTAGCTTGTTGATTTATTTACCAGGTATCATTGCGCCATATATAAATTTTTCAACCATAATGTTATCCCGCACAACAACAAAGTCCGCCACTTTTATCAACGTCAAGTTGAAAAGGTTTCGTCTGCCGCGCGCAAGTGCATCTTCCCGCTGCTTGTGCAACAAACAAGAGAACGTGAAAGCAACGAGTACTTTCACACTCGCATAATATGGTATCTTTTTATATCTGTTCGTACCGTTTTGTATCGCCATAAGAAATTCAGATACCAAAGCATCAAGAAACATTGTCCTTCTGAGTACCATAATTTCTGAAAGGGTAGCATTTGCAAGGACTTTTACAGTTCAGAAGTTTTTGCTTTCCAAAATCAACTGTTCTTCTTAATTATACACGTTTTTTCTCAAAGTTCAAATCTGCTTTTCGCTTTGGTGAGAAAATCGAAGGGTACTGTCGAATTTAAAGGAAGGGGCGTAAATTCACAAAAAAAATGTTGAAAATGAAAGATTATTGTGAAAGCTAATCTGAAATTTTAAGCAAAAACGAAAAAAAGAGTTGACTTGCCTTTTGAAATGCGGTATGATAAAGCAAATCAGAAGATTGCGGATGTTCTGAGGTGTTCACGTTGCAGGATCGTCGTCCGGGTAAGCGCTTGGAGCTTTGCTCCGATGACCAGTTGGTGAAGCTGGTGCAGGAGCAGGATATGGATGCTTTTGTGGAGCTTGTCTCCCGGTATATGCCTTTGGTGCATAAAATTGCATCCGGTTTTCCATCCGGGTTGTTTGAAAAAGACGATTTGTGTCAGGAAGGTATGCTAGGGCTGTTGGGTGCCGCCCGTTCCTACGATGTGCGGAGAGCCGCTTTTCAGACGTATGCAGGGGCTTGCATCCGGAATCGATTCATTACGATTTACAGGCAGGAAACCGGATGTAAAAATTTCCCCATGAAGGATTTCCTTTCTCTCAGCCAGGAAGAAGGGCTTCAGGTTCCTTCGCCGGATGCGGCAGCGGATCCGGAAGCTGTGGTGGCCGAGGGGGAAAGTTTGGATTTTCTCAAGGAACGTATCAACAAAACGTTATCTAAAATGGAGCGGCAGGTTCTGTATCTTTACCTGAGCGGATGTGGGTTTGACGAAATTGCCCGTAGGCTCGGTGTGGAGAAGAAGGCAGCGTATAACGCCATTCAGCGTGGACGCGAGAAGTTGCGGCGAAGTTTTAGTTCGTCTATATGCCCCGGTAGCTTAAAAAATTAGAGCGTTGGTTTTCAAAGGCGGCGGTGTAAATCCGTCTACGGGCAAATATCTTTAAATCGAAGCGAGGTAAATCAAATGTACGAAGACAAGACTCTCATCTGCAAAGAATGTGGCGCTGAATTTGTTTTCACCGCCGGTGAGCAGGAATTCTATGCTTCCAAGGGTTTCGTAAATGAGCCCCAGAGATGCAAGGCCTGCCGCGATGCCCGCAAGAACGCTGCGAAGCCGGAGCGGGAAATGTTTACTGCTGTATGCGCCAGCTGCGGCAAGGAAGCTCGCGTTCCCTTCAGACCCCGTGAGGATCGCCCGGTATATTGCAGCGAATGCTTTGCAAAGATGAGAGAGGAATAAGAATACAGTATTCTGAATCAGGACAAAACGCTCCGGCTTCGCCGGGGCGTTTTTCTTTGGCAGAAGCCTGCGGCTATGCTTGCAAAAAGCGGGGCGGGGTATTATAATAAGGTGGGTTTTTGAGAAAAGCGCAGGAGTGTCGTTTTTTCCTGTGCATACTTTTGTTTTTATGTATACGTATACAGAAAGTTGGTGAATAAATGGACTGCGTGTTTTGTAAAATTGCCAGCGGAGAGATCCCCAGCCGAAAGGCTTATGAGGATTCGAAGGTTCTGGCGTTTTATGATTTGGATCCCCAGGCGCCGGTGCACATTCTTTTGATCCCGAAAGAGCATATTTCTTCCTGCAAGGAGGTCACGGAAGAAAATTCTTACCTGGTGGCGCATATTTTCCAGGTGGCGGCGAAGCTTGCCGCGGAGCTGGGATTGGAAAACGGTTTCCGGATCGTGGCCAATACGGGAGAAGACGGCGGGCAGACGGTGCCGCACCTTCATTTCCATCTTTTGGGCGGTCGTTCCATGAAATGGCCTCCCGGTTGATAGCGTTTATTTGTGTTTGTTTTGTTCTAGGAAAAACAAAAAGAGGGGAACTGTATGAGCGAAGAAAAACGTGCCTACTATCATATGAATATTGCCGGGTGTGAAAGGGATCTTCCTATTTGTCCCATCAGCGACACGGTGGACATTGCGGGCTTTGTAATGCTGGGGGATGTGGAGATCACGGTAAAGACAGCCCAGGCGCTTTTGGAAAAATGTCCGGAGCATGATGTTATTGTTACAGCGGAAACCAAAGGAATTCCTCTGGCCTATGAAATGGCGAAGCAGGGTTGTGGGCGCTATGTGGTTGCCCGTAAGGGAATCAAAGCCTATATGCGCAATCCTATTGAAGTGGAAGTAAAATCCATCACCACGGATCATGTTCAGAAATTGATTCTGGCAGAAGATGATTACCGGGGAATGGAAGGAAAACGAGTGCTGATTGTGGATGATGTGATCAGCACCGGCGAATCCTTGGTTGCCATTGAGAGCCTGGTGGAAAAAGTAGGCGGAAAGATCGTAGGAAAAGCCTGCGTTCTTGCGGAAGGCGATGCAAAGGATCGGACAGACATCGTATTTTTGGAGCCGTTGCCCCTGTTTTTTAAAGATTGATACCGGGCAAGGATTCTGCCCCAACCGGCGTTAAATCCGGTTCAGACAATGCTCGGCAGGAGGAATGGAACATGAAGCGGCCATTGGCGTTGGTTGGATTTTCATATCTGCTGGCGCTATTGGCCGCTGTTTTGTTGGGAGCCAACTCCTTGCTGATGGCTTGCTTCTGCTTGGGAGGAAGCCTGATTCTGGTTTTTGCGAGAAAAGGAAAGTATCGGATCTCCGCCTTGGTGCTGCTGACCTGTGCTCTGGCGTTGGGAGATTTGTTCCTGCACACCACAGCCTTGGTAGAGAAAGCGCAAAGCTATGCAGGCAATGGCGTTTTTGTGCAGGGGTATGTGTGGACAACGCCGGAATACGAAGATGGAAGATACCAATATCAATTGCAGGTTCCGGAAAACAGTTTGGGCGGGGAACATCCTTCTTTTCGGATCCGCCTTACCTCCAAAGAAAAACTGGCGGTTCGCACCGGTGATTTTCTTTCCGGGAAGGCAGCACTGTTTGCGCCTTCTGTTTCTCGGGAGCTGGGAGGCCAGGTCTCCTGGTTGGCGGATGGGATATACCTGTATGGATACTTTCAGGAAGAGGACGCGGTTTTGTATGTTCCTCGGGAAACGGCCAGCCTTCATGATTGGGTCTGGGACTTTCGGGAGCAATGGAAGACACGGATTCATCAGTGGCTGGGGAAAGACGGCGGTTTGGTGCAGGCGCTTCTTTTAGGCGATAAAAGTAATCTTTCCCAAACTCTGACGGAAAACTTTCAGGGGATCGGCGTTTCTCATCTGTTGGCGGTTTCCGGATTCCATATGACGCTTGTGGTGCAATTCGTGTCTTTGCTTTTGGGAAAGCTGCTTCCCTTCCGTCGGGTACGGGCTTTTTTCACAGCGGGACTGATTTTGTTTTTTATGGCAGTTACAGGGTTTACGCCTTCTGTTTGCCGAAGCGGATGTATGTGCCTTCTTTTTCTGTGGGGCTCCGCCTGGGGTCGCCATTCCGATGGAATCAATTCCCTGGGGCTGGCTGTTTGGCTTATGCTGCTGGTAAACCCCTGGGCCGCTGTGGATATCGGCTTTTTGCTGTCTGTTTCCGCGTGCTTGGGAATGTTTTTGCTTTCGAAACCAATGACGCAGATTATTTCCCGGAAAATGATCCCTGTTTCCATTCGCCTCCGGCTGCCGGGAAGAATACTTCATGGAGTAGTGCGTGGCGTTTCGGTTTCTGTTTCCACATTAGTGTTTACATTGCCGCTTTCCCTTCTGATCTTCGGGACAGTTCCTGTGATTGCTCCTTTGGCCAACTTGCTCTTGCTGTACCCCGTTTCTTTGCTGATCTATCTGGCGCTTTTCGGGTTGTTGCTGCTTCTTCTTCCTTTCGGAGGATTGCTTAGTGCGCCGTTTCTTTGGACAGTGCAGCTTTTGTGCGATTTCGCTGAAGGCGTGGCGGAGCTGCTGAGCCGCGTTCCTTACGGGTCCGTGCCTTTTGCCGGAAGGGAAGCCATGCTTTGGCTGGCCTGCAGCTTTCTGCTGTGCGGGGTAACGGTATGGATCATGAAAGATCCAAAGCTGTTCCGTGCCACCGGTCTATTGTGCACGATCCTTTTGCTGCTGACGGCTTTTTTGTCTCAGTTGGCCCGAAGAAATGTTGTAAGCCTTTATATCGCCCAGTCCGGCACAGGGATTTCTTCCCTTTTTGTGTACAACGGAAATGCCGCTTTGGTAGGGTGCCGTGGATACTCGGAAGTGCCGGCTGCCCGTTTGCTTCAGGAGTCCGGCGCCCCTTCACTGGCCGCAGGAATTTTGCTTTCCGGGGAGTATGAAGAAGCCGGAAACGCAGGAAGCTTGCTGCAAAAATATCCCGCGGAGCTTTTGATGATTCCCCGTAAAGAAATTCAAAACGGCGAGCTTTTAAACGCTTTGCCGCAAATCGGCCGGTTATACTGCTTTGAGAAAATGTGCACGGGAACTTGGCTGGAGTGTTTGCAGGTGGAAGCCTTCGGAGGATTTACCCGGATCAGCTGCCGGGGGACTTCCGTTTTGTTCTGGCCTTCGGGAGCCAAGGCAGCAGATCTGCCCCAATCGTGGAAGCACAGCGATCTGGTGGTTCTGGAAACGCCCCAGAAAGGAATGGAAGACCTTTCCTGCGCCGCGGGAATTCTCTGCACCGATTCCTGGGTTACGGCGGAAGATGCCTTGCAATGGCAAACATGCCCATATCCTTTGACGGACACCGCTTCAGGCACAATACGAATTGATTTTACTGCGGAACGAACCATTCAGTTCAGGAGGAAATAAATTTGCCACAGATTACGGAAACCGATTTGAAAAAAGAAATGGATAAAGGTATGCTGCAAGGGCTGTATTTTTTATATGGACCGGAAAAATATTTGCTGCACCGCTTTGTTTCCCGCTTTGGGGAAAAAGCGGAGAAACAGCCGTTCCCGGATTTTAACTTTCAGCGCTTGGACGGTTCCCAATGTACAGCGGAGGAGATCGGAGAAGCGGTGGAAGCTCTTCCGTTTATGGCAGAGCGAAAATACGTGCTGGTTTCGGATTGGGACGCGGAAAGCCGATCCGCGGCAGACGGGGAGAAGCTTTCCGCCGTTTTGGAAGATATTCCGGAAAGTACCGTTCTTGTGCTGTACACCCTGGCGTTGGAGCCGGATCCCAAACGTTCCGCCAAATGGAAAAAATGGATCGCGGCGGCAGGCAAACAGGGGAAAGTGCTTTGCCTGGAACGAAAGAGCCAGAGCGAATTGGAAAAGCTTTTGTGCACAGCGGCGGAAAAGCGCTTTTGTCCTCTTTCTCGGGAAAATGCCGCTAAAATCATTGAAAACTGCGGGAATGACCTGCAAAGGCTTTTGAATGAGTTGGAAAAGCTTTGTGCGTATGCACAAGAAAGTGAAATTACAGCGGAGATGATTGGGACTTTGGTTTCCCGTAATTTGGAAACGACGGTTTTCTCTCTTTCCAAAGTTATTCTCAATGGGAAATACCAGGAAGCCTATGGAATTTTGGATACGCTCCTTTCCCAAAATGAAGAGCCAGTGGCCATCCTGGGAGTCCTGGCTTCCTCGTATTTGGATATGTATCGTGTGCGCTGTGCCATTCAAAGCGGTCAGACGGCTATGGAACCTGCCAAGTATTTTGACTATAAGAATAAAGAATTCCGTTTGCGAAACGCAGAGCGGGACAGCCGCAATCTTTCCATGCCGACTCTCCGGGCTTGTTTGGAAGCTTTATCCCAGGCGGACAAAGAGATCAAGTCCGGCTATGGGGATCGAAAACTGTTTCAACGTTTGGCGCTGGAGAAATTGATGGCAAAACTTTTGTGGATTGTACAGGGGGAGAAAAAACGTTGATACGGGTGCGGGAAGCCATTATTGTAGAAGGGAAATACGACAAAATCAAACTATCTTCCATTCTGGACGGGATCATTTTGGAAACGCATGGGTTTCGGATCTTTAAGGATAAAGAGCAGATGCAGCTGATTCGGAAATTGGCAGCAACCCGGGGCCTCCTGGTTTTAACGGATAGTGACAGCGCCGGATTCGTGATCCGGAATTATCTGGCCGGGTCCATTCCCCCGGAGCAGATTCGCCACGCGTATATCCCGGTGCTTCTGGGTAAGGAAAAGCGCAAGGAAAAGCCTTCCAAGGAAGGCCGACTGGGCGTGGAAGGAATGCCGGAGGAATTGATTCTTCAGGCATTGCGCCGAGCCGGCGTGAAAACGGAGGAATGCCCGAAGGAGACGCCGTTGAAAGAAGACCCGAAAGAGAAACCCATCACCAAGCTGGATCTTTTTCAGTGGGGACTTTCCGGCGGGCCGGAGAGCGGAAAACGCCGGCTGCGGTTTTTGAAGCAACTGGAGTTGCCGGAATACGTTTCCGCCAATGCTTTGGTTCAGATTCTCAACACCATGTTTACCCGTTCGGAAGTGGAAAAAGAAATTGCCCGGCTGCAGGAGGAAAAAGTGTAAAGAAAAATTCTGAACACTTGCGTCCCTTCTCTTTACAAGAAGTGGAAAATTCGGTATAATTTTTAGGTTAAAAGAGAACTCTCCTATATAGATCAAAAGCCGGCATACAGTGCCGGAGACGAGTGCTTGGTAGGAGCAAGAAAGGCTTGTGACAGGATGCTTCAATTTGAAGAACTGCGGTTAGAACTGGAAAATCTGGAGCCGGAGATCCGGGATCTGGCGGACGCGCTGGGGCTCAAGGCGATGGCCAATGAAGTGGCGGAATTGGATATGAAGGCTTCGGAGCCGGGGTTTTGGGACGATATGGAGAAATCCCAGAAAATCCTGCAGCGTTCCAGTATGCTGAAAAATAAGATCGAAGGCTATGAGCGCCTTCAAAGATGCTATGGGGATACCATGGCTTTGATTGAATTGGCGGATGAAGAAGGGGATCTGTCTCTCTTGCCGGAAGCTCAGGAAGAGCTGAAAAAGCTGAAGGAAGATCTGGAGGCCCAGCGGCTCTCTACGCTTCTGCAGGGGGAATATGACAGCAAGAATGCCATCCTCACTTTCCATGCCGGTGCCGGCGGGACAGAGGCCCAGGATTGGGCGGAAATGCTTTTCCGTATGTACAATCGCTGGGCGGAGCGGCATTCCTATAAGGTGACCACGCTGGATTATTTGGACGGCGAAGAAGCGGGTCTGAAAAGCGCCACGCTTTTGATTGAAGGCGAAAATGCCTATGGGTTTTTAAAGAGTGAAAACGGCGTGCATCGTCTGGTTCGTGTTTCTCCCTTTGACGCTTCGGGAAGAAGACATACGTCTTTTGCGTCCCTGGAAGTCATGCCGGAAATCGATGACACTGTGGAAGTGGATATCAATCCGGAAGACATTAAAATGGATGTATATCGTGCCAGCGGCGCCGGCGGCCAGAAGGTAAATAAGACGTCCTCCGCTGTCCGGTTGACGCATATCCCCACGGGTATCGTGGTGGCCTGCCAGGTGGAACGCAGTCAGTTCCAGAATAAGGAAGTGGCCATGCGTATGCTGAAATCCAAGCTGATGGAGATTAAGGAGCGGGAACATCTGGAGAAAATTGAGGATATTAAAGGCGATCAGAAAGAGATTGCCTGGGGCAGCCAGATCCGTTCCTATGTGTTTATGCCATATACCTTGGTCAAGGACCATCGTACCGGCTTTGAAAACGGCAATATCAACGCCGTGATGGACGGGGATATTGATGGCTTTATCAATGCCTATCTGAAAGCGCAGAACCTGGGTACCCTGGGAGATTACGGCGAGGATTCCTGATCTGTAAAAATTAGGAAGAATCCGGTTTTTTTCGTTGACTTTTCCGATACTCTGTGGTATACTCTTTAAGCCGCGTATTGCAGGTTTAAGTGGATTTCCCACCTGACAGTAGCGAGACTCATATGAAAGCAGGAAAAAAGATGTTTGCAGTAATCGAAACAGGCGGCAAGCAGTACAAAGTGCAGTACGGCGACGTAATCTTTGTGGAAAAGCTTGCGGCAGAAGAAGATTCCACCGTAGAGTTCAAGGTAATTGCTTTGAACGGTGAAGACGGAATGAAAATCGGCACGCCTTATGTGGAAGGTGCTTCCGTAGTGGGCAAAGTTCTGAAAAACGGTAAGGCAAAGAAGATCACCGTGTTTACGTACAAGCCCAAGAAGGGTGAAAAGCGGAAGATGGGTCATCGTCAGCCTTATACCAAGGTGCAGATCGAAGCGATCCACGCCTGATTTAAAGCAGGTTCATGATTCAGGCAGAGTTTTTCACAAATCCCCGGGGCGAGCTTTTAGGTTTTTCCATAAATGGGCATTCCGGATACGGAGAGTCCGGCAGCGATATTGTCTGCGCGGCGGTTTCCTCCGCAGCGTATATGACGGTAAATGCCGTGACGGATGTACTGGGGGTTCAGGCGCAGGTTTCCGCAGAGGATGGATTCCTTCGGATTCGTGTGGATGGGAAAGACGCGAAAGATTGCAGAGTCTTGTTTTCGGGGTTCAAGCTTCATATGTTGTGGCTTGAAGAACAGTATCCCCAAAATATTCAAGTATGTTATACGGAGGTGTAAGGAATGCTGAAGATCAATATTCAGTTATTCGCGCATAAAAAAGGAATGGGCTCCACGAAGAACGGCCGTGATTCCGAGTCCAAACGTCTTGGCGTAAAGCGTGCGGATGGTCAGTTTGTTCTGGCCGGAAACATTTTGGTAAAGCAGCGCGGAACGCATATTCATCCCGGTGAGAATGTGGGCAGAGGCTCCGATGACTCCCTGTTCGCTTTGGTGGACGGCAAGGTAAAGTTTGAGCGTCTTGGCCGTGACCGCAAGAAGGTCAGCGTTTACGCAGTAGAGCAGTAAGGATAGGTCTGAGATCCCGGGCAGTTCTGCCCGGGATTTTTTAAATGGTTTCCGGGCATATTTCGGTGACGCTTGCGGAAAATAGAGATCCGGGCGGGATATTCCGGAAAAGGAGGCGAAACGCATGTTTATTGACAGCGCCAAAATTAAAATTAAAGCCGGAGACGGAGGAGACGGAGCGGTTTCTTTCCGGAGAGAAAAATATGTGGCTGCCGGCGGGCCGGACGGCGGAGACGGCGGCCGTGGAGGCAATATTGTTTTCCAGGTGGACGATAACCTTTCTACGTTGGCGGATTTCCGGTACAAGCGGAAATATATTGCCGCTAAGGGAGAAAACGGAAGAGGAAAGCGGTGCAACGGAAAAAACGCGGAGGACTTGGTGGTTTATGTTCCCAGAGGGACGTTGCTGAAGGACGCGGAAACCGGCAGACTGGTTGCGGATCTTTCCTCCGATGAGCCCCAGATCATTGCCAAAGGCGGAAAAGGCGGCTGGGGAAACAGCCATTTTGCCACGCCCACCCGGCAAGTCCCCCGCTTTGCCAAACCTGGTACGCCGGGAGAAGAAATGGAATTGCAGATGGAGCTGAAGCTTTTGGCGGATGTAGGGCTGGTTGGATACCCAAACGTGGGAAAATCCACCTTGATTTCCGTTGTCAGCGAGGCCAAACCCAATATCGCCAACTATCATTTCACCACCATCACGCCGGTGCTGGGAGTGGTGCGCCATGGAGAAGGCCGTTCCTTTGTTATGGCGGATATTCCCGGGCTGATTGAAGGAGCTTGGGAAGGAGTTGGCTTGGGGCATCAGTTCCTCCGGCATGTGGAACGCTGCCGCCTGCTGGTGCATATCGTAGACGTTTCCGGCAGCGAAGGGCGGGACCCCAAAGAGGATTTTCGCGTAATTAACCGGGAGCTGGAAAAGTTTAATCCGGAGCTGGCCCAGCGGCCCATGCTGGTAGCGGGAAACAAATGCGATTTGGCGGAAGATGCTGACGTGGAAGAGTTTAAGGAATATGTGGAAAGTCAGGGATATATGTTTTTTCCCATTATGGCTGCCATTCGGTATCAGGTGGATCCTCTTCTGGATCAGATCCAGGAGATGCTTTCCAAGCTGCCGCCTATCCGCCAGTTTGAGGCGGAACCGGTAGCTTTGGCTTCTGCCGAGGAGATCGGGCGCCACGATGTGAAGATCACCGTCCAGGACGGCGTGTATTTTGTGGAAGCGCCTTGGCTTTTGAAAATTCTTCAGTCGGTCAATTTCGACGATTACGAATCGCTCCAATATTTCCAGCGAGTTCTCATCCAGTCCGGCGTAATTGATGCTTTGCGGGAGGCCGGCGTGCAGGAAGGGGATACCGTAAGCCTGTATGATCTGGAATTTGACTTTATGGAATAGGAGAGGAAAGCATGGAACGTTTTTTGGGACAGCCCTGCGATCCCTCCTTGCTGAGTCCTTTGACTTTGGCTTTTGTGGGAGATTGTGTGTTTGAGCTGTTTGTGCGGGAGCAGCTGGTTTGCGGCGGGAATTGTCCTGTGAAAAAGCTGCATGCTCGGGCAGTGGAACAGGTTTGCTGTTCGGCGCAAAATCAAGCGGTGAACCGGATTTTCCCCTTGCTGGAGGAGAAGGAGCGGGAAGTGTTTTTGCGGGGGCGAAACGCCCACGTGGGGCATGTGCCTAAAAATGCTTCCCCGGCGGAGTACCACGGAGCCACGGGTTTGGAAGCGCTGTTTGGCTATTTATATCTGGAAGGAAAGCTGGACCGGTTGCGGCAGCTGTTCTCAGCCATGCAGGCTGCACAGACTACGGAGGCTATGCAGGCTACGGAGGAATGAAAAAGAGGATCATCCGGAAGCAAAGCACTTTGGTTTGCGGAATTTCTTATAGGCAAGCAAAGAAAGCAAACAGGTTTCCCTGTTTGCTTTCTTGAATCATTACCGTATTTTAAGATAGGTCAATCGCAATTTTCGGCGGAATTCTGGGAGCTCTTGTTCATGGAGGAAGAACCGTTGGGCTTTACAGAGGAAGTAGCGCCGTTGGGCTTACGAGTGGAATTCATGTTGTTGGAACCGTTTGCCTTATTGGTGGAATTGGTCTTGTTGGTTTTATCCATTTTTTCACCCCCTTTGCAATACCTAGTATGCTGTTTCGGGAGGAAGTTTATGCAGAATGCAGAAGAAAAAATTCAGAAAGATTTACCGGCTGCCTTTTTGGAACGAATGAAACATTTGCTGGGAGAAGAGTATCCTCTTCTTTTGAAGGCATATACTCAGCCTGCGTTTCGAGGAGTGCGCCGCAATCCTGCCAAATGTTCTGCTGATACATGGGAGAAGATTTTTTCCTTTCCATTAAAACCGGCGCCGTTTTCCCCCTTCTCTTACTATTTCCCTTGGGATGGCGGCAAATTGGGAGGAAATCCTCTTCATCATGCGGGAGCTTTCTATTCCCAGGAGCCTTCCGCGGCCTCCGCTGTTACGATCCTGGATCCGCAGCCGGGAGAGCGGATTTTGGACCTTTGTGCCGCCCCGGGAGGAAAAAGTTCTCAAATTGCGGCCTTGCTGGAAGGAAAAGGGCTTCTTTGGTCCAATGAGGTCATAGGAAGCCGGGCTTCGATCCTTCTTTCCAATCTGGAGCGGATGGGAGTTTCCAATGGGGTGGTTTCTTCCTGTGAGACGAAATTTTTGTGCGAAAAGATGGAAGAATTTTTTGACCGGGTGCTGGTAGACGCACCCTGTTCCGGAGAAGGAATGTTTCGGAAAGAGGAACAGGCAGTTACCCAGTGGAACCCGGAGTTAACGGAAAGCTGCGCGGCACGGCAGGCGGAAATTTTGGACAATGCGGCCAGGGCTCTTCGTCCCGGCGGACTTTTGGTGTATTCCACCTGTACCTTCGCGCCGGTGGAAAACGAGGAAACCATTTACACCTTTTTGCGCCGCCATCCGGAATTTCACCCGGAACCCAAGGAGGTTTCCTTTGGACGAAAAACCGGAGAAGCCATGTGGCGCATTTATCCCATGGATGGAGGAGAAGGACATTTTGTGGCTTGCCTGCGAAAAGACGGCTGGAAAGAAGCCTTTCCTTCCGGGGAAGGACGAGCCCTAAAAGAGAACAAAGAAGCCAGGGCGTTTCAGCAGGAGTTGTTTTCCTGCTCTCCCTGGGGCAAATTTCAGACCCAGGGAAAATATATCTACCTTCTTCCGGAAGACTGGCTGGATCTTCCGGATTGCAAAGTGCTGCGAGCGGGAGTACAGGCGTTTGAACAAAAAGGAAATCGCCTGGAACCTTGTCACCATCTGTTCATGGCCGCCACCCCTTCCATGCTTCGGCAAAGTGTGGATTTTGCGCCGGAGGACCCCAACCTTCTTGCCTTTCTGCGGGGGGAAGAGATCTCCGTTTCGGATTCTCTGCGAGGTTGGACAGGCGTTTCCGTTGCCGGAGTGCTGTGCGGCTTCGGAAAAGCTTCAGGAGGGCGCTTGAAGAATCGCTATCCCAAAGGATTGCGCTTGCGGGAGCAGCGCTTTTGAACAATATTTCTAAAAGAAGGAATCTCTTGAAAAAACCTACGGATAGTGCTACAATAACAACAATCTTGTTTAATATCTTTGCAAAGCGCAGGTTTTTGCGGAGGAATACACGGAAAGAAGGCTTCCAACATGCAGGAAATCAAAGTTGAACTGACAAAAAATCCGAAAAATAAACCGGCTCCCGGGGATCCCCTTCCGTTTGGGCGAATCTTTACGGACCATATGTTTATCATGGAATATGATGAGGGGCAGGGATGGCACGATCCGAGAATCGTTCCTTACGGCCCGCTTCCCATGATGCCGTCCTGTATGTGCCTGCATTATGGACAGTCGGTATTCGAGGGCATGAAGGCATATAAAGCTCCCGATGGGCGCGTTCTCTTGTTCCGTCCGGAGAAAAATATGGCTCGTCTGAATTCTTCCAATGAGCGGCTGTGCATTCCGTTGATCGACGAGAAATTTGCGGAAGAAGCCATTAAAAAGCTGGTTTCCGTGGATCGGGATTGGATTCCCGAGGGAGAGGGAACTTCCCTTTACATTCGTCCCTTTATTCTGGGCATGGATGAGCATATCGGTGTGCATCCTTCCGTCCATCTGCTGTTTATTGTGATCTGCTGCCCGGTAGGTGCTTACTATCCCGAAGGATTGGATCCGGTGAAGATCTATGTGGAGAAAAACTATGTTCGCGCGGTTCGGGGCGGCATGGGCTATACCAAGACAGCAGGCAACTACGCAGCGTCCCTGAAAGCGCAGGACGAAGCGGAGAAGCAGGAATATACCCAGGTTCTGTGGCTGGACGGCATTGAGAGAAAGTACGTGGAAGAAGTAGGCACCATGAACGTATTTTTTGTTATCGATGACGAAGTGGTAACGCCGGAACTTCAGGGCTCCATCCTTCCCGGTATTACCCGGATGTCCTGCATTGATCTGCTGAAGAGCTGGGGCATGAAAGTCAGCGAGAGACGGATCTCTATTGACGAGCTGGTGCAGGCCGGCCAGGAGGGACGCCTGAAAGAGGCGTTCGGCAGCGGTACGGCAGCGGTAATCTCTCCCATTGGTCACCTGAAATGGGGCGACGAGGTTTTGACCATCAACAATGGTGAGATCGGAGAGCTCTCCCAGAAATTGTATGACACCTTAACAGGCATCCAGTGGGGCAAGCTGAAAGATGAATTCGGCTGGACAGTGGAAGTAAAATAAAAAAACAACGGGGCAGCGGCAGGCTGTCCCGTTTTCTGTATCAGGCATTGAAAAGATAAAATGGGGAAAAGGGGTGAAGGATATGAAAGCCATATGTTGGACAGTTCCAGAATCTTGGGCAAACGCCCAGCTGAAAACCTTTTTGCGAAAGGAAAAAGGAGTTTCCGCGCAGGTGCTTTCCCAGGCAAAACAAATGGATGGCGGCATTTTGTTAAACGGAACCCCAGTGTTTGCAACAGCCCTTCTCCACCCGGGAGATCAAATACAAATCCTTTCTCAGGAAAAAATATCCGAAATCCCTCCGGAAAAGCTTCCGCTGGAGGTGCTGTTTGAGGACGACCACCTTCTGCTGGTAAATAAACCCAGCGGAATGCCCATGTACCCCTGCCCCGGCCATGACAGCGGAAGCCTTGCCAACGCAGTGGCATGGTATTTGGATCATCAGGGGGAACCTTCCGTTTTTTATCCCGTCTATCGCTTGGATAAAGATACCACAGGCGCGCTGCTTCTGGCCAAACACTCTTTTGCCGCCTCTTTTCTGGGAAATCATGTCCGAAAAGAATACTGGGGCATTTGCCAGGGGGAATGGTGTGGAGAAGGGACGGAATCCGGAAGCATAGGGTTGCTCCCGGGGCACACCGTGCAAAGGTGTGTGCGGGAGGACGGAGACCCTTCCGTCACCCACTGGAAAACGGAGATCTGTGGAAAGGGCCATACGGCTCTTTGGTTTTCTCTGGAAACCGGAAGAACCCATCAGATCCGCGTGCATATGTCGGCCCGGGGTACGCCTTTGGCGGGAGATACTTTGTATGGAGGAAACAGGGAGCACATTTGCCGTCAGGCGCTGCATTGCCGTTTTATACAGTTTATACATCCGGTATCCGGTGCGGTACAAAGCATGGAGGCACCGGTTCCCCCGGACCTGAAAGCGTTATATGCGTGGATTTCCGGACAAAATCCACAAAGTCGCCGCTGAAAACAGGGAAGGATTGATGATTCCTATAAACATGCAAAAATATTTGCAAATGACTTGAAATGTGAATATTTATGCGATATAATACAGAACAGTGATAAACGTGACACAGGAATGTATGGAGGGAATAAGGAAATGAAAAAGATTATGGCGTTGCTTTTGTCTGTAGGAATGCTGCTTTCCTTTGCGGCTTGCAGCCAGACAAGGTCTTTGGCGGATATTCAGAAAAGCGGCAAATTGGTGATGGCCACCAATGCGGAATTTGAACCTTTTGAATATCATGACGGAAACGAGATCGTGGGAATCGATATTGACATTTCCGAGAAAATTGCGGAAAAGCTGGGCGTAGAACTGGAAGTGCTGAATCTGGAATTTGACGCTTTGATTCCTGCTCTTCAGGGCGGCAAGGCGGATATGATCGCTGCGGGTATGACGGCCGATGAGGATCGTAAAAAGAACGTGGATTTCTCGGAAAGCTATTACAATGCGGCCCAGGTAATCATTGTAACGAAGGACAGCCCCATTACCGGACCGGCAGACCTGGCGGGCAAAACCGTAGGTGTGCAGCAGGGAACCACCGGTGATAAATACTGCACCAACGAAGATGGCGAGAGCGAGTACACCGTAGGCGAAGTAAAGCGTTACAGCAAGGGTATGGAAGCGGTTTCCGACCTGATGGCCGGCCGTTTGGATGCAGTGGTGATTGACAGTTTTCCTGCCGACAAATTTGTAGAAAAGAATTCGGATACTCTCCAGGTATTGGAGGAAGCTCTGACGGAAAATGAAGAGTATGCCATTGCCGTTCCTAAGGGAAACAAGGAACTTCTGGATAAGATCAATGAAGTGATCCGTGAAATGAAAGAAAGCGGAGAACTGGAGCAGATCGTTAACCAGTATTGATGGATGCCGGATTTGAATTTTCATCATATACGGGCAGGCCGTGAAAACAGCCTGCCCGTTGGTATCGTTTCAGAAAAATCATTTAAAAAGGAGGAGTACCTGTGGATTTTATTACCCAAGCCTTGATGGAAGCTTGGCAGGCGATTCAGTCTTTTTTTCAAAACATCGGGCAGCATTTGTATGATTCCTTTATCTATAAAAATCGGTATTTATACCTGGTAGAAGGATTGGGAAACACCCTTTTGATCACATTGGGAGCTGTGCTTTTGGGTGTGATTTTAGGAACATTGGTTTCTTTAGTGCGAATTCTCCATACGCAGAACCCCAAAAAGTTTCGGTTTTTAAACGGGATCTGCAGGTTGTATTTAACGGTATTTCGTGGTACGCCTGTAGTAGTGCAGCTGACCATTATGTACTATATTGTTTTTGCGGCCTATCGAGGAAATCCCCTTGTAGTGGCTATTTTGGCTTTTGGAATCAATTCCGGTGCGTATGTGGCGGAGGTTATGCGAAGCGGCATTCAGTCCGTGGACCGGGGGCAAATGGAAGCGGGGCGCTCTCTGGGCCTCAGCAACCGGATGACCATGATCAAAATTATTCTTCCCCAGGCGTTCCGTAACGTGGCGCCGGCTATTTTCAATGAATTCATTGCCTTGCTGAAAGAAACGTCCGTAGCCGGATATGTGGGAATTCAGGATCTTACCAAGGGCGGAGATATTATCCGCAGTATTACATATGATCCGTATCCGGCAATGCTGACGGTGGCCGCGGTTTATCTGGTAATGGTGATCGGATTGACTGCGATTTTAAGCCGTTTGGAAAGGAGGATGGGGCAGAGTGATAAGCGTTAAAAATCTGGAAAAAACCTTCCACACCAGCAAAGGAGACGTGCAGGTCCTGAAAGGTGTGCAGCAAGAAATACAGAAAGGCGAAAAAGTGGTAATCGTTGGGCCTTCCGGCTCCGGAAAAAGCACGTTCCTTCGCTGCCTGAATCTTTTGGAGACCCCCACTTCCGGAGAAATCTGGTTTGAAGGGCAGCAAATCAACGTGCCTTCCTGCGATATCGACAAAGTTCGCCGGAAAATGGGAATGGTGTTCCAGCATTTTAATTTGTTTCCACACCTGACGGTGCGGAAAAATATTACGCTGGCTCCGGTGCTTTTGAAGCTGAAAACCCAGAGCCAGGCAGATGAGCTGGCGGAAAAACTGCTGAAAAGAATCGGTCTGGCCGATAAAGCGGAGGCGTATCCTTCTCAGCTTTCCGGCGGGCAGCAGCAGCGGATCGCCATTGTCCGGGCTTTAGCCATGGAACCGGACGTGATGCTGTTTGACGAACCCACCAGTGCCTTGGATCCGGAGATGGTAGGCGAGGTGCTGGAAGTAATGAAAGAGCTGGCAGAGGAAGGCATGACCATGATCGTGGTAACCCACGAAATGGGATTTGCCAGAGAAGTGGCCACCCGGGTTTTGTTTATGGATGAGGGGCAAATTAAGGAAGAGGCGTCTCCTTCTGAATTTTTCTCCAACCCCAAACATCCTCGTTTGCAGGAGTTTTTGTCTAAAGTCCTTTAAACTCCGTGGCTTGTATGGTATACTCAATAAAAGGGAACGGAAAACCGGGTCTTTGACCCGGTTTTTTGCGGTACAAAAAGATGGGAGAGTTGGTTATATGCCCGCGGCGATCACGCATTATCTGCACGCGAAACGCGTGCTTGAAAAAAGAGAAGAGAACCTGTCCGAAAATTCACTTTTTCGGGATGCCTTTTTTTGGGGGGCGCAGGGCCCGGATTTTTTGTTTTGCAGCCGTTTTTTGCCTTGGCAAAAGGGAGAGTCTTTAGCGGCGTACGGAGGAAAGCTCCATAAACTTCCGCCGGAGGAAACGTTGGGCGCGATCCGCAAATATCAAAGGCAGCATCCGGAAAATGAGTGCCTCAGCTGGTATATCCGGGGCTTCTTGTGCCATTACAGCGCGGATCGGATTTGCCATCCTTTTGTTTGCTTTGGAGCCCAGGCGTTGTTAGAAGCAGATCCCTCCCAGAATGAGGAAGTGTTTCATAATCAAATCGAGTCTGCTTTGGACATTATTATGCTGCGCTATGAAACCGCCCAGCTTCCCCTGGAGTTTCCCTTAAAAAGAACGGTGCCCAAAAATCAAAAAGCCATGGAAGAAATTGCGGGTCTCTATGTATTTTTGTTGCAGGAGTTATTTGCAAAAACGGTTTCGATAAAACAAATGCTTCAGGCACTGGGAGACTGCCGCACGATTTTTTCTTTACTGACAGATCGTACAGGCTTTAAAAAGAACCTGGTGGAACATTTGGAACGAAACAAAAAACGCTCCATTTCCTGCCATATCCGGGGAATCAGTGAAGCCGATGAAACGGATTATGCCAATCTTCTTAACGGCCAATGGAAATGGCCTCCGGAAAGTGAAATCGTTCGGGAAGAAAATTTCTTTGATGTATATGAACGTGCCATTGAGGATGCTTTAGACTTAATCCGCCGCTGGCCTTCCTGCGGAGATTTGAAACAATATACAGGAGAGCTTTCTTTTGAAGGATAAAACACCCCCAGCTTGCAGGCGGGGCAGAGAGGAAAGATAGGAAGAAATGAAAAAAATTGCCAGCTTTTGTGTGAATCATGATGTGCTTACACCGGGAATCTATTTATCCCGGGTCGACGGCGAAGTTGTTACCTATGATCTGCGATTTGTAACGCCCAATCAGCCGCCATATCTACCCAATCCGGCAATGCATACCATTGAGCATCTTTTTGCCACGTTTGCCAGAAACTCCGATTATGGCAGCCAGGTGATTTATTTTGGCCCTATGGGATGTCGTACCGGTTTTTATTTCTTGGTAACCGGCATGAGCCATGTTCAGGTGATTGGGCTGATACAGGAAATTATGGGAAAAATTCGGGATTTTCAGGGCGAGATCCCCGGCGCTTCCTGTTCCGCAGAATGCGGGAATTATTTGGAGCATGACCTTTTAGAAGCAAAACGCTGGGCGGGAGAGTATAGCCGGGTAATTGAAAACTGGAAGGAAGAAAATCTGGTATACCCGGAATAAAACTGGGAAAGCCGGACAGATAACAAAATAAGAGCTTGGTAAAGGCTTGATTTGTGTGAAGAAAGCAGGAGCCGCGTCATTTTCGAAATGACGCGGCTCCTGTTTCTAGCTTTTATAACTGAAAAAGTTTTACTTTAAGGGACGAATGGGGAAGTAGATGGAATAGTTTTCATATCCCACTTCATAGAGAGGAATGAACCGCATTCCTGCATCCTGATCCCGTGTTTTATAAGTGTGCCCCCAGCATCTCCATTCATGGGTATTTGCGGGGGTAAGAATGGATTCGGGATGGTTGGGATCCGCAGCGTACAAAGTACGTTCTTCGGAACACAAACCTGCCAGAACGACAGGGCCGTCCAGGAAAGCCACCATATCCGGCCGGTCAGGCGAAGCAACACAGGTAATGGCTTTGGGCAGCTGGACCCGAATTTCATCCTGAGGGTTCCATGTCCGGGAAATCTGTGCGAAGCCGTCGGATACGGAGAAGGAACAGGACTGGCCGTTTACCTGGATCATCATATCTCCCTGGATCCAAGCGGGAATACGGAAGGAAAGTGTTGCATCAAAGGCTTTTTCCGCCTTTACTTTGTATACCATATTCAGGGCTTTATAACTTTCCTTAGAGTTTTGGAAAGACGTTTGCGGAGATGTTTCCTGGCTTTCCCACAAGCCTTCCATTGTATCTTCGTATTGTGTTAACGTGAACGTGTTTTCTCCCATGGTTACATCCACTTCGGAATCCAGATACTGGCAAATGCGCAGCTCGTTTTCCTTCTGATAGTAAATGCACCGGTTGAAGGAAGCGTTGGCCTGCACCAGAGTGCCATGGCAGCAGAAGAAATGCTGCGTTTCAGAAGCCCAAGGCTTAACAGAGCCGGGACGCATGGGGAGATAATAAAGGAGAAGACCGGTTCTCGGGGTGGTGACCTTTTGGCCGGGGAAGAAGTATCCCTGCCAATATCCTTGAGCCATGATGCCGTTGTATAAGTTTTTCTCCCAATAATCCGCGTATTTGGATTCGCCCGTCCAGCGGAACAGATAATCGGCCAGACGCATCATATTGTATACGGTGCAATGCTCTTGGGTGGTGAGGCCCAAACGCTCAGCAACAGATCCCGGGGGATTCCAGACCTCGCCGCAGGTGTTGCCGCCGGTAGCGTAGCTGTCGCGGCCTTCTACTGCGCACTTCCAATAGGCTTCTGCGATTTTTCTCCAGCGTTCCTCGCCGGTGACTTCATATGCTCTGGCGCATCCCAGGATTTCCGGAATGGTGGTGTTGGCATGACGGTCGGAGAGCATGTCTTTTCCTTCCAGAAGAGGATCAAACAGCCGGCTCCGGTAATATCTTTCCATCAACGTGCGGTATTTTTCCTTTCCGGTATGCTGGAGCATTTGCGCCCAGACTTCCAAAAGACCACCGGTTTCAAAATCCAAGATCTTGTCAAATTCTTCCCGGGAGAAAGAGGTGCTCCAGCGAAGGAACCAGTCCCCGAAGCGGTCGGCAATTTCCAAAGCCTGCTGATTGCCGGCCAGTTCATACATATCCACAAGGCCCATCAGGGTTTTGTGAATGGTGTACTGGGGAGCCCAGATTTGTTTTCCCTGAGCGATCCAATACAGATATTTTTCCGGGATGGAAGCGGCCCATTCTCCTCCGTTGCGTTCCTGGCATTCTCCCAGCTTCGCTACCAAGGCGTCCGCTTTGGCTTTGATTTCCTGGTCACCGGTCCCGTGATAGATCATAGCGGCAGCGGAAAGCCAATGCCCGGTGAAATGTCCCCGAAGCTGGCACACAGGGGATTCCCACCCTCCGTGAGCATCCTCCGGATACGAGTTTGCAGTGTACAGCCCGGCTTCCAACAGGTAGTTCCGGATCAGATTTTCGCTGGTCAACCGCATCATGTAGGCGCGGTTGGACCCTTGTTTGCGGCAAAGCTCAGGATCCTTGATTCGAACCTGTCTGCCGGAAAGTTCTTGATAAACAGCCATGAATACAATCCTCCTTGATAAATCGGTGAAACAATTTGGTTGCTCTTTTCAAAGCAAAAAAGCCAACCAGAATGCCTTGATTGTAGCATGAACCGATAGAGCCGTAAACAGGCAAAAGAAAGAATTGGTGGCAAAAGGGAAAAATTTAAGCGAGAATTCCTTATATTTTAAAAGTTTTTTTACAAAGTTCTCAGAAAATTCTGTAAAAATAAAGAAAACAAACATTTTATAATTATTTTGTCCAGAAAAAATTTTTCACAGGGAATACTGCAGAGAACGAAATTGCTTTTCAAGTATTTTAGAAAAGGCTATAATGAAAGCAGAAACTTATATTTTATGGAAAAATAGCGCCGGAAAACGATAAGAGGCAGAATCTTTTCGCCGTGTTTCCCTATCTCTTTCGGAATAAGTGAGGTAGGATAAGAAAGCAATTTTTAAACGGTGTCGGCAAATATCAGCGGAAAAAGTTTTGAAAGATAAGTGGACTTAAAATCAAAATGGTATAGTTTGTGGCGTACGATGAAAAAAGGAGGAAAAAGGATTGAAAGAGTTTATGTACACGATTTCCGAACCTGTGGGAATTCACGCACGGCCTGCGGGGATGCTGGTAAAGAAAGCTTCCGAATTTTCTCAGGATTCTGTTTCTATTACAGCCCATGGCAGGACGGTGGATGCCAAAAGGCTTTTTGCCGTAATGAGCTTGGGCGTTCAAAAAGGGGAGACCGTTTTAGTGCAAGTAGAAGGTCCCACGGAGGAAGAGACGTATCAAGAGATGAAAAAATTTTTTCAATCGGTTTTATAGACTTAAAGCCAGGGAATGCGAGATTTTTCATTCCCCCAAAACAGGGTAACCTGTGGTATTTTCACGGTTTACAAATATAGGGGAAAAAGGTACAATTAAAGAATAGAATATTGCTCCGGAAGGAGAAGCGGAATGCGAAAAGTCATGGTGATGGCGCTTAAAATGCTCTCCTATGGGAGTCCGGGAGATTATAAAACGGAGCGGCGGATGCAGAAATGGATGCATCCTGCGTTGCCCACGCGTTGTTTTGTATGGGACCATCAGGTTTTGGCAAAGGATGGATATCCTGTTCCCATTGGTCTTTTCTATCCCAAAGTGTTACGGTCACAGACAGTGGTTTTGTTTTTTCATGGCGGAGGATGGGTTTCGGGAAGCAAGGATACATACGTGTCCGTTTGCAGCAATTTGGCGGAAATCGCAGGCTGCCGGGTGGTTTCCGTAGATTACCGCTTGGCTCCGGAACATCCGTTTCCCTGCGGCTTGGAGGACTGTTACGCAGCGGCCAGAGAATGGTTCCTGCACGCGGAAGAATTCCATACACAGCCGGAAAAAATCGTTTTGGCAGGAGACAGCGCAGGGGGGAACCTGGCGGCTGCCGTCAGTTTGCTGGCAAAAGACAGAGGCGAATTTCAGGTTTCTCGCCAGGTGCTGATTTATCCTGCCGTGAATAATGACTACTCCGCTTTGGCGCCCTTTGCCTCTCTGCGTGAAAATGGGGAAGGATATTTGCTGACTACGAAAAAAATTCAGGAGTATATGAATTTGTACGCTCCCGATCCCCGCCACAGAAGCAGCCCGTATTTTGCCCCTTTATTGGCGAAGGACCTTTCTCATCAGCCGGAGACATTGATCCTTACAGCGGAATATGATCCTTTGCGAGATGAAGGAGAGGCCTACGGCAGAAAGCTGCAGGCATTTGGCTGTAAAGTGTATATGGAAAGAGTTTCGGGAATGCTGCACGGTTTCTTTTCTTTGCCTGTTCGGTTTTCTGCCGTGCGGCGATGCTATAAGAAAATCGGAAACTTTTTAAACGGAAATGTTGGTGAAAGAAATGCCTGAAACGTATACTTGGAAACGGTTGGACAACGCGGCTAAAATTTTTCCTGCGGCGGTCCATGCCACGGATACACAGGTTTTTCGTTTTTCCTGCGAAATGAAGGAAATGGTTGATCCTCAAGTATTGCAAAAAGCTTTGGATGATACACTGGAAACCTTCTCCATGTATCGCTTTGTTATGAAACGGGGCTTTTTTTGGTACTATCTGGAAGAATCCAAAAGGAAGATCTCCGTGCGGGAAGAATATAAGGAGCCCTGCGGACGATTGTATGATCGAAATGCAGGAGGGTTCCTGTTTGAAGTGACCTATTACGGATGCCGGATCAATTTGGAAGTTTTTCACGCTTTGTCCGACGGAACAGGCGCTATGCATTTTTTGATCCAGCTGGTTACTCGGTATTGCTCCCTTCGGTACGGCTGCTCCGCTTCTGTTCCCGCATATGACGCCTCACAAAGCGAGATGCTGAAAGACAGTTTTCAGCGCTACAGCCAGAAACGGGAAAAAAAGCAGAATCGATTCTGCCGCGCCTATCGCCTTCGGGGAGACCGCTATCCGGAAAAACGTCTGAAAATCATTACCGGTTCCGCCAGTGCTAAAGCGGTTCTGGAGCTTTCCCACCAATACGGAGCCACTTTGACGGAATTCCTTTGTGCTTGCCTGATGGAGGCAATGGAAAAAGAAATTCCTCTGCGGAAAAGAAATCGTCCTTTGGTGATAGGGGTGCCTGTAAATTTAAGGCAGTATTTTCCTTCCGGTTCTGCCAGAAATTTTTTCAGTATGAGCTATGTGTCTCTGGACTGCAGTGAACAGGACGTACCCTTTGAAAAATTATTGGAGCGCGTGAGGAAAGCTTTCGGAGAGAATCTGCAAAAAGATCGTCTTTCCGAGGCAATCAACGGATATACCGCCGTAGAAAGAAATGTATTTGCCCGGATCACACCGTTGTTTTTAAAAGATGTTTGCCTGCGGTACGCGTATCAAATTTCCGAGACCCGAGATACCGCGGCGTTTTCTAATATTGGAAGAGTGGAATTTCCAAGCCAGGTGCAGCCGTTTATCCGGGCGGCGGATATTTGTACGGGAACCGACAAGCTGCAGCTGTGCACTTGCACGTTTGGAGATCGGCTGAGCATGAGCTTTACATCTCCCTTTGTACACGCAGATATTGAGCGGAACTTTTTCAGGAAATTAGCCGATTCCGGCATTCAGCTGGAATTGGCTTCCAATGACGGAGGGGAGGATCGGCTATGAAAATTTGCGAAAAATGCCATGTGCAGGTTCGTGGATCTTCCGTCTGCCCTTTATGCGGTTCTCCGTTGGAAGGAGAACCGGAGCTCCCCATTTACCCGAAGCTTTCTAGGAAAATCAGCGGCATGGGGATGCTGCTTCGAATTATGCTGATGGGGACAGTTTCTGCCGGAGTGATATGCCTGGCGATGAACGGAATGCTTCCGGAAACAGGAAACTGGTCCTGGTGTGTGATTTTAGGAATCGCCAGTTTTTGGCTCTGTTTTTTTCTGCTGTGCCGTCATAGAAAAAGGCTGCCTCGTTTGTTTACAGAGCAAGCGTTTGTCCTTTGGCTTCTATGCCTGTTTTGGGACGGTATAACCGGATGGGGAGGATGGTCCCTGGAATGGATGGGGCCCATTCTCTTTTCGGCTGCGCAGCTGACGTTATTCATTGTCTGTCCCGCAAAAAAAATTCCGCCCCAGGAGTATGTGGTGTGCCAGTGTTTAAATGCACTCATGGGGATTTTTCCGGCGCTTTTATATTTGGCAGGGGAAATACGTTTCGGAGTGCCGGCTTTAATTTCCGCTTCTTTGGGCGGGATCACTTTGCTTTTTATTTTCTTATTTGATATGACGGTTTTACGCAGGGAACTTTCTCGTCGACTGCATTTGTAACCTTCAGGAGAAAATGTGGAAAACGGGAAAAGAAAAAGGATGGAGGAATCAGATCGGATGGGTAAAATTGCAATTCTTACGGATTCCTGTGCGGATCTTTCACGGGAAACGGTGGAGGCTTTTGGGATTTATGTGATTCCATTGTCTGTAGTGTATCCGGAAAAAATTTATGCGGACGGTGTGGATATTACGGCGGAAGATGTATACCGGCGGATGCCAGAGGAAGTTCCTTCCACTACCCTTCCTTCCGGAGAAGCAATTTTCGGTACTTTGGAACGCATTCGGGACGAAGGATATAGCTATGTTTTAGCATTGATGCTTTCTTCCGGGATCAGCGGAACATACAACGCGGTCCGTTTGGCGGCGCAGTCCTTTAAAGAAATGGAAATTCGGGTGTTTGATACCCAAACGGCCAGTCTGGGTCTGGGGATGATCGCTCTGCAGGCAGCGGAATGGGTCCGAAAGGGGAAAAGCTGGCTGGAAATGCAAGGGATTGTTGCTTCTCTGATTCGGAATACCAAGGTCTTTTTCTGCGTGGATACGCTGGAATATTTACGCCGGGGCGGCCGTATCGGAAGGATCAGCTGTGTGGCAGGTTCTGTGCTGCAGATTAAACCCATCATAACATTTTCGTCCGATGGGCAATTGGTCAATGTGGATAAAGTTCGGGGAAGGCAGAAATCCATTCAGGAAATCGCTCTGAAGATTCAAAATCTGGTTCCGGAAAAGGGAGCCTATAATATGGCTCTGGCTCACGGAGGGTGCCCTGAGGAACTGGAGATTTTGCGGAAAGCCTTAGGCGGCTGTCTGCGGAAAAGCCGGATGTATTGCGAAAGTGCCATTGATTCCGTCCTGGCCTCCCATGTAGGCCCCCGACTGATTGGTGCCGGTGTTCAAGTGTTGGAATGGGAATAAAAGGAGTTGAAAGCATTTGAAGCGGTCATAAAAAGAAAGAAAAAAGAGGAGAAGAATTGAGGAAGGAAACAGAAAAGTAAATCTGCAGATAAAGTTCATATTTCAAGAACTGGTAAAGAGTCGAAAAAGAAGAAAAAAACCGATTTTTTGTGAGAAAGCAAAAAGTCGGTTTTTTGGTTTAAGGGAAGACCTAGATTTTTGTGACCGACATGTGACCGGGTTTATATACACTGATTTTGAAAGAAAAAGGGCTGAATGTACATATACGGTGTAACGTCCCATTTGAGGGACAAAATGTATTGCGAGATTTGCCCAGTGTAGAGAGATTCTTTGTAGAATGGAGAGACGTTATGCAGTCTATATCGTACCGTCCGTATTCCAGCAGTTCTTGTACGGCGTATCTTTTCTGTTCGGAAGGATGCTCCGGTTTTCTGGAAAGTTACTATTTTGGGAAGTCCATCCCTTTTTACAACGAAATGGATCTTATTTTCGCGATAGATGCCTTGATCAACCAGGCCGGAGGCCCTCAGGAGGCATTTACTCCCAGAAGTTTTGTCGCAGGTTCACGGCGAAAACGGAATATCAGAAAGGCGGAGATGATTGTGGCCGAAGATACCAATAAAATTATTCCGCTGCAGGCGGAAGCTAAAGCAACGTTCGTTATTGATGTGCAATACCGTCAGCATTCCAGTTGGCAGGGAACCATCACCTGGGCGGAAAAGGGGGAAACCAAGCGGTTTCGAAGCGTTTTGGAAATGCTTCGCCTTATGAGCGATGCCCAGCCGGAGCAGGAAAGAGTCCTTTGGGATGAGGAAGAATAAAGAGGAAAACCGCCTTTCCTTTGGGAAGGGCGGTTTTTGTGTGTAGATTTTCAGCGAATCTAAAATATTCTTTATTAGAAACCGGATTCTTGCTATTTTTTTAGGAAGGTGTTACAATGGTTGGCAGATAAATGGGAAGAAAAGGAGAGATCCGATGAATTTTTATCTAAAGCGGGCAATCAACAGCTCGGATTCGCTTCTTTTTTTGGTTTACGAAGGCAATGCTTCGGAAGAGATTGTATATCGCTTAAAAGGAACCTATGGGGTGTTATCCGGAAAGATAAGCCTTTTGGATGAGCGAGAAAATGAAATGGCCCGTATGGTGCAAATGGGTACGCCTTCCCTCTCTAAATTCAGCATAGAAATTCCCGGCAGGAGAAAAGCCATGCTCATCCGAAATTTGACAGTTCCCGGAGGCAGTTTCGTCATGCGGTGCCCTAGCTGGAGGCTTCGGGGAACGCCAGTGTCCGGTAATTTTGATTTAGTGGATGTGGATCGGCGTGTGGTTCTGACCCATGGCGTGGATTGGAAGCAGGACGTTTATGCCATTCAGATTCAAAGAGAAGAAGACGTGATTCTGGGATTGTGTGTCTGCGCGGCGGTGGATAGTGTCATTTTAGGAGAGAATCGCGCGCCGGTTGTGCAAAGGCCGTAACGGCTTTTCCTTGACAAATGAAATAGATATGCTATAATGAAAGGACTTTAAAACCCTTTGAAATGAATATGAAAAAAGCTGAGATGGGGAAAAAGGTTTGTTTTCTTCCCAAAGAGAGCCGGTGGGTGGTGAAAACCGGTGGAAGGATTCATGCGGATACGTCGCCCCGGAGCTTCCCAGGCAGAACCCGGTTTCAGAAGGTCCCGTGCGGCTTCGGTTCCGGCAGTAAGGTGGGACGGTAGCCGCCGTTACAGGCTTTCGGAGCTTGGCTTTTGTTGGGCTCTGATCAGAGGGCAGCCTTTTGGCTGAACACGGGTGGTACCGCGGAGAGATTCGCCCCGGATATGCGCTGGCATATCCGGGGCTTTTTTGCGGGGAAAAATACGCTATTAAATTTGGTGTAGGAAAGATTTTTGGAATGGGATTTGCAAAAGACCATTGGAAGAGAGGATGATCTTGGTGGAAGAAATGAATCGAGAACTGGCAAAAACTTATGAACCCCAGGAAGTGGAGGACCGGATTTACGGATTCTGGATGGAAAACGGATATTTCCATGCGGTGCCGGATCCGGAGAAAAAACCGTATACCATTGTGATTCCCCCTCCCAATATTACCGGGCAGCTGCATATGGGGCATGCTTTGGATGAGACATTGCAGGATATCCTGATCCGTTGGCGGCGTATGCAGGGATACAGCGCCTTGTGGCTTCCCGGAACGGATCATGCTTCCATCGCTACGGAAGCCAAAATCGTGGAAGCCATGCGGCAGGACGGCGTGACAAAGGAAGAAATCGGCCGTGAGGCATTCCTGGAAAGAGCATGGGACTGGAAGGAAAAATACGGTGGCCGCATTATCCAGCAGCTGAAAAAGCTGGGCTCTTCCTGCGATTGGGAAAGAGAACGCTTTACGTTGGACGAAGGCTGTTCCAAAGCCGTTCGGGAGGTTTTTGTCAATCTCTATGAAAAAGGATTGATTTATCGGGGCGAACGGATCATCAACTGGTGCCCCCACTGCAAAACCTCCATTTCCGATGCCGAAGTGGAATTTGAGGAGAAAGACGGTCATTTCTGGCATATTCGCTATCCGTTTGCGGATGGTTCCGGGTATCTGGAGCTGGCCACCACCCGTCCGGAGACCATGCTGGGCGATACGGCTGTGGCTGTGCACCCGGAAGATCCCCGGTATAAGGATATGGTAGGAAAAATGCTGGTTCTGCCCTTGGTAGGCCGGGAGATCCCTGTGGTGGCGGATACCTATGTGGAGCAGGAATTTGGAACCGGCGTTGTGAAGATCACCCCTGCCCACGATCCCAACGACTTCGAAGTGGGATTGCGGCATAATCTGCCGGTGATCAACGTGATGAACGAAGACGGAAGCATTAACGAAAACGGCGGAAAATATTGCGGAATGACCGGCCTTCAGGCCAGAAAACAGATCGTAAAGGAACTGGAGGAGCAGGGATTCCTGGTGCGGGTGGAAGACATCCATCACAATGTGGGCACTTGCTATCGCTGCGGAACGGTAGTGGAACCCAGAGTTTCCAAACAGTGGTTCGTTAAAATGGAGCCTTTGGCTGCACCAGCCATTGATGTGGTTCGTAAAGAAGAGATCCGGCTGATCCCCGAGCGGATGAACAAGGTGTACTATAATTGGATGGAGAACATCAAGGATTGGTGTATTTCCCGTCAGCTTTGGTGGGGGCATCGGATCCCCGCTTGGTACTGCCCGGAATGCGGGGAGACCATTGTTTCCAAGCAGGACCCCACGGCTTGTCCCCACTGCGGCTGTGACCATCTGAAGCAAGATGAAGATACGCTGGATACTTGGTTCAGCTCCGCGTTGTGGCCGTTCTCCACTTTGGGCTGGCCGGATCAGACGGAAGAACTGCAGTATTTCTATCCCACGGATACGCTGGTTACTGGCTACGACATTATTTTCTTCTGGGTGGCCAGAATGATTTTCTCCGGATTGGAGCATATGAAGGAGATCCCCTTCCGCACGGTGTTTTTCCACGGCCTTGTTCGGGATAGCCAAGGGCGGAAAATGAGCAAATCCTTGGGCAACGGAATTGACCCGCTGGAAGTGATCCATCAGTATGGCGCGGATGCTCTGCGGTTTACTTTGGTCACAGGCATCAGCCCCGGAAACGATACCCGCTTCTCTACAGAACGGGTGGAATCCAGCCGAAATTTCGCCAATAAAATTTGGAACGCGGCCCGGTTTATCCGCATGAATTTGGAAGGACATTCCGTTCCTTACGGGCTTCCTCAGGAACTGTCTGTGGAAGACCGTTGGATCATCAGCGAGCTGAACCGTGTGGCAGGAGAAGTGAACGAAAATCTGGAGAAATTTGAGCTGGGGATCGCTGTTCAGAAACTCTATGATTTCATTTGGGATGAATTCTGCGACTGGTATATTGAAATTGCCAAGATCCGGCTTACGGGAGCGGAGGAAATGCCGGCTCAGACAGCACGTCAGGTGCTGGTTTGGGTAATGCAGCAAACATTGGCGCTGCTGCATCCTTTCATGCCGTTTATTACGGAAGAAATCTGGCAGACACTTCCCCATGACGGAGAAGCTCTGGTGATAAGCGAATATCCGGCCTTTTCTCAGGACCGGGTGTTTGCGGAAGAAACAGCCCAGATGGAAAGCATCATGGAAGCCGTTCGTGCCATTCGGAATCGGCGCAGCGAGATGAACGTAGCGCCGGGAAGAAAAGCCAAGCTGTATATTGCTTCCGAAAAAGCGCAGCGGTTCCTGTGGGGAGAGCCCATCTTCCGCCGTTTGGCTTATGCGGACGGTTTGGAAGTAGGGGATGCTTTTGAAATTCCCGGGGCGGTGACCATTGTAACGCCGGACGCCAAGATCTATATCCCCATGGAAGAGTTGGTGGACAAAGAAGCTGAGCTGGCTCGATTGAGCAAAGAGCTGGAGAGTGCGGAAAAGCAGCTGAATACAGCCAATGCCAAGCTGAATAATGAGAAGTTTATGAGTAAGGCGCCGGAAAATGTAGTGGAAGGCGTACGGCAGAACGCAAAGAAACTGGAGGAGCATATCGCGTTGCTTCGCTCCAGTATGGACGCACTTCGCTGACGAAAAACCGGAGTTTCCCAGAGAGACTCCGGTATTTTCTCTTTTTGTTTTTCATGAAGGAAACAACCGAATTGAGATGATAATTTCTTTCTGAAAAAACAGGCCGGGGAGGAAGAATAAAAATGACATACCAGGAAGCCATAGAGAAAATTGACAGTTTACAAAGATTCGGCAGCCAGCCGGGTCTGGAAAGAATACGGATTTTGCTGGAACGCATGGGGAATCCCCAGAAAAACCTGCAATTTGTTCATGTGGCGGGAACAAATGGGAAAGGATCTACCTGTGTGTGCCTTTCCGGGATCCTTCAGGCGGCGGGGTACAAAACAGGACTTTTCATTTCTCCCTATGTTACCTCGTTCACGGAGCGAATGCAGATCAACGGGGAGGAGATTCCCCGGGAAGAACTTTCCCATCTGGTGGAAGAATATTTTCCGTTGGTGCAGCAGCTGGAAAAAGAGCAATGTATCATCACGGAGTTTGAGTTTGTTACAGCCATTGGCTTTGCGTGGTTTGCCCGGAACCATTGCCAGATAGTTGTGCTGGAAGTAGGTTTGGGAGGACGATTTGACGCCACCAATGTGATCGACAGCGCTTTGGTTTCGGTTATCACTTCTATTTCTTTGGATCATACGGCGGTTTTGGGCGATTCCATCGAGAAGATCGCGTTTGAAAAGTCCGGGATCCTGAAACCGGGAGGAACTTGTGTCTGCTACGGCGATCAGCCCCGGGCGGCGGTGCAGATGATTCGGATCACAGCGGAAGTGATGAAAAACCGGATGATTATGGCAAGACCTATGGATTTGATGTTTGTGGAGGCTTCCCTGCAAGGCACCCGGCTGCTGTGGAAAAATCGTCTATCCATTCTTCTTCCTCTTTTGGGAGAGCATCAGATGCAGAATGCGGCTACGGTGCTTTCCGTTGTGGAAGAACTGCGGCGGCAAAAATGGCAGATTCCCGATTCCGCCATACAAGCGGGCTTTGCGTCCGCTTCGTTTCCGGCACGCATGGAAGTGTTTTCGGAAACTCCGCCGGTGCTGCTGGACGGGGCGCATAATCCCGGGGGAACGGCTGCTTTGGCAAAGGCGGTAAAACGGTATCTTCCGGGGAAAAAATGTATCGGCATTATGGGTATGCTTCGGGATAAGGATGTGGATACGGCACTGCGGCCTTTGGAAGCGGTGCTTTCCAAAATCTATACGGTTGCGCCTCCCAGCCCCCGTGCTATGCCGGCGGAAGAGCTGGCGCAGCGTTGGAGCCGTTTCCGTATGTCGGCTCAGGCGGAACCGTCCTGTGGGGAGGCGCTGGAAAAAGCGCTGCAGGAGGCAAGGGAAAAGGGAACCGCTCTTTTGGTCTGCGGTTCTTTATATCTGGCAGGGGAGATCCGTCCGCTGCTTTTGGAGAAATTCCCGAAAAAGCAAACGCCGTAAGAACTTTAAAATGGGCGGCCAATAAAAGGGAGAGAGGGAAATGGCATGCGTATAGCCATCATCGGAATGGGAAATTTGGGGGAGTATCTTTTGCCGGCATATAAAATGCTTGTTCCGGAAAAAGAGCTGGCCCGTTGCGTTGTGGGGATCAAGAAAACCACGGCAGGCTGGAAAGAAAAGCAGGAAAGACTTCCCTTTCCGGTAGTGGTGGGAGAGGTTGGGCGCCGGCTGCAGGAGCAGAAGCCGGATCTTTTGGTGTTTGCCCCTTCACCGGAGGCGGCGTCTGAACTGGTCAAGGAGGATTTGGCCCCTTATTATCAAAGTAAGGCGACCAAAGGGGAGGCCTTGCCTCCTTTGTACTCTTTTGTCCCCAACCGGTCTCCGGGCTGGTTCGCGGAGCAGATAGGGCTGCCGGTTCCGGCGGCCAAGATCATGCCCAGTATGGCAGAGCCAATCGGTGCAGTTTCGGCGGCTGATTTAGGAGCGACTTTGTATTCTTTGCATGGAGAATGGTCGGACGAAATGCGCCGGCAACTGGAAGATTTCTTGTCCCCGTTTGGCAGCAGCTTTTTGCTGGAAGACGGGGATGTGATGCGTTTTTTGGCTGTGAAGATCACCAGTCATCTGATGTGCGATATTGCCATGACGATCTCGGATGCGGCGGCGGAGAAAGGAATCCGGCTATCCGCCCAGACTGTCGGAGGAATGATCCGTACTTTCTATCGAAATCGCAAGAAACTTTCCCGAAACGATGTGGCGCCTTTTCGGCAGCAGGAAAATCTTCCGACCGGCTTGTCTGTTTTTTTGGAACAGCTGGAAAAAGCCTGGGTCGCAGGCATGGAAGATTTTTTTGCAGAAGGCTCCGTAGGTGTGTCTTCAAAAGATTGTCAAACGATCAATTCTCTCTCCTTTGAGATGAATGTGCTGTGTGTACAACTGGAATCCCGGGAAAAACTTCTCCGCAATACGCAGATGCACGCCACTCCCGGCGGCCTTTTGGAATATGGATGCCGGTTGTATCATGAACTTTTGGAATGCCGCCTTTGGAAAGCGGCCCAGGAAGCAGCCTGTGGAACCATTGATCCTTCCTTTTTTGACATTGTGGAGGGGATCAGTTTTTTGATTACATTAGCCGTATGCCGACACGGAAGCCGTTTAAAGACACCTGCATAAAAGTGACAATATTGTAGCCACTCTGCAAGGAGAATGTTGTTGAAAATATAGTCTGAATGGTATATGCTTTAAGGAAAGAAACAACAGTGTGATGTTGAATAGGCAGGGAGGATGCAAGCAATGGCTCAAAATGTAGTACACAGAAAAAATCGATATAAAAGAAACAAACGCCCCCCTATAGCGCTGACTTTAGTTGTAGTGGCGGTGATCTTTGCAGTTGTGGCGGCTGCAGTGATTTTGATTTCACAGTGGGTTCAGAAAGCGCCGGCGGAAGATGCTTCCACGCCGTCTATAGAATCTTCAAGCGAGATTTCTTCAGGTATGTCTTCGGAATCTTCTCAGGAAGAGGAGTCTTCTTCCCTTCCTCCGGAGTCCTCTGAGACCGCACCTTCTTCTACAGTAAGCAGTGAAACACCGGCTTCCTCTGGATCGTCGGCGGATCCAATTGGGGACTTTTTTGAAAACACAGTATTTATCGGAGATTCCCGCACAGAAGGGCTTCGCCTGTTTGGCGTAGCGCCGGATGCGACTTTTTATTCAGCAGAGGGATTGGCAATCAATACGGTATATACGCAGCCCGCTGTGGATTTGAATGGGCAGAAGGTAACAGTGCCTGCTGCGCTGAAACAGCAATCTTTTGAAAAAGTATATGTTATGTTTGGGATCAACGAGTTGGGTTGGCCGGTAGATTCTTTTGTATCCCGTTATGGTGCTTTTTTGGACGATGTTCGTGCAGCACAGCCCCAGGCGGTGATTTATGTGCAGAACATTTTCCCTGTAACGCAGAATAAATCTGCCAGTGATTCTATTTATAACAATACCAATATCCGCACTTTCAATGCTAAAATTAAAGCAATGGTTGAGGAGAAAGGACTGCGGTATGTGGACCTGTATTCGGCGTTTCAGGATGAGTCGGGAAACCTTCCGGTAGGTGTTTCGCCGGATGGTGTGCATCTGGAGCGGGAGTACTGCCGGAAATGGGTGGAGTATCTGGCGGCAAACCCTTAATATCCGTGGAAATCCATAGGGCGTTTATTTCCCGGAGAAATCCGGTTTATACAGGAGGCTGATAAAATGGCAAACAGGATTGTGCTCAACGGTATTTCTTATCATGGCAAAGGGGCCATCCGGGAGATTCCCGGAGAGGTGAAAGGACGGGAGCTGAAAAAAGCATTTATTTGTTCGGATCCTGACCTTTTGAAATTCGGAGTGACCCAAAAGGTGACGGATGCGCTGGATGAAGAGGGGCTTGCTTACGAAATTTATTCCGACATTAAGGCCAATCCCACCATTCAGAATGTGCAGAACGGTGTGGAAGCGTTTAAAAACTCCGGGGCGGATTATATCATTGCCATTGGCGGTGGCTCCTCTATGGATACAGCCAAAGCAGTCGGCGTGATCATCAATAACCCTGAATTTGCCGATGTTCGCAGTCTGGAAGGGGTTGCTCCCACAAAGAAAAAAGCGGTGTTCACCATTGCGGTTCCCACTACGGCCGGTACGGCGGCAGAAGTGACCATCAATTATGTGATCACAGATACGGAAAGAAGCCGCAAATTTGTTTGCGTGGATGTGCACGATATTCCGGAGGTAGCGGTTATTGATCCGGATATGATGTCCACCATGCCCAAAGGCTTGACGGCTGCAACAGGTATGGATGCTTTGACCCACGCAATTGAAGGATTTACCACAAAGGCCGCCTGGGAAATGACGGACATGTTCCATCTGAAGGCCATTGAAATTATTTCTCAGAATCTTCGGGGCGCGGTAGCAAACACACCGGAAGGCCGGGAAGGAATGGCTCTGGGCCAGTATGTGGCCGGAATGGGCTTCTCCAATGTAGGTTTGGGAATCGTGCATGCTATGGCTCATCCTTTGGGTGCGGTGTATGACACGCCGCATGGTGTGGCTAACGCGATCCTTCTTCCTGCAATTATGGAGTTTAATGCTGAGGCAACTGGGGATAAATATAAGTATATCGCGGCGGCCATGGGCGTCCAGGGCGTAGAAAGCATGAGCCAGGAAGAATATCGGAAGGCGGCAGTGGATGCTGTACGGAAACTTTCGGCAGATGTGGGGATCCCTGCAGACCTGAAAGAGATCGTTCGGGAAGAAGATGTGCCGTTCCTGGCGGAATCCGCTTATGCGGATGCATGCCGTCCGGGAAATCCGAAAGATGTTACGGTAGAAGATCTGGCAGCGCTTTATCGCTCTATGATCTGATACGTTTCAGGCAGAAAAGGCAAAATGGCAATAGCCCGGGCGCGGTGTTTTCCGCCCCGGGCTGTTTTCGGGAGAGTAATGAAGTAAAATTCATTACTTTCACTATCAAGTGAGGTGTGTATATGGCTAAGAAAAAACAAAAATTGACGTTCCGGGATGTGGCTTTAACGTTGCTGGGAAGCCTGATTTTGGCGCTGGGAATTTATCTGTTTACAGAGCCCAATCAAATCGCGCCTGGCGGAGTTTCCGGTTTGGCAACGGTGATCAATTTTCTTACGGGAGCTCCCATTGGTACGCTGACAGCGGTGATCAACCTTCCTCTTTTGATCCTCGGGTGGTTTTTTCTCGGCCGGGCATTTATCCTGAAAACGATTTTGTCCGTTGCCAGTTTTGCGGTGATTTATGACTACGCGTTGCCTTTTGTGCCGCAATACGTTGGAAACCCCTTGCTGGCTTCCATTTTTGGTGGAGCTCTTCTGGGGCTGGGATTGGGCGTTAGTTTTCTGTGCGACGGTTCCACCGGAGGGCTGGATATTGCGAATCTGCTGATCCAGCTTCGATTCCCCAGCTTTAAGATCAGCACACTGATGTTTGCTACCGATGCGGTGATTGTGATATTTTCTGCTTTTGCGTATCAGAATATTGATACGGCTATGTATGCGCTGATTGCCATGTTTGTGCAGACAAAGTTGATCGACGTAGTTTTGTATGGTGCAGACCTGGGAAAAATGGTTATGATTGTGACGCAAAAAGGAGAGGCGATTGCCCGCCAGATTATGGAGAATTTGGAACGCGGTGTAACCAAAATTCCAAGTGTAGGCGCGTATTCCAATGCATCCAATGAAACGCTTCTCTGCGCTGTTCGCAGAAATGAATACCATATGCTACATAAGATCGTTGTGGAAACCGATCCCAATGCGTTTATGATCGTAACAACTGCGGCAGAAGTGGTAGGATATGGCTTTAAGGAAATTGAGGAAGATACCTGACGCTTTTTGAAAAAAGCCGAAAAGCAGAAAAAGGAAACCTTTTGGAAGAAAACTCTTGACAAGCACCGGGATAAAATGCTATAATCATCAACGTTGTCGGTGCTTGCGCGAGTGCTGGAACTGGCAGACAGGCACGTTTGAGGGGCGTGTGTTGCATGACGTACGGGTTCAAGTCCCGTCTCGCGCACCATAATGGATATTCATAACAGATTTCTGTTATGAATATCCATTTTTTATTTGTATGAAAATGTTGAAGTTATATAAAGACGTCTTTAAATATACAGGTTCAAGTTCCACATCCCAAAACCATAGTATCTTTTTTAGTTGCTGTTTATAATGGAAAATTTTCACACGCAAGTTGCATTTAGAATCTTATGTTTAGTAAAAAGTACTGAATGAATACCCATGGCTTTCATTGGGCTGAACCGCGAGAAAAGCAAATCGAAGAAGAAGGAAACCACTTTACCCAGCAGCGGTTTTCGTAAGAGAAAACTATTTACGGAAAAAGCTAAGGCGTGGAGGCGTTTTGTGAGAGAGGAGTATTGCTGCGTTTTCGGTATGCTCTTGGACTGACACCGTAATGCTTACGGAACGTGTTGGTAAAGTATTCTCCGGAAGAAAAGCCTGTTTCCTGAGCGATTTCCGTTATGGACAAGGAAGTTTCCTGCAAAAGCACCGAAGCGGCGGCAAGACGTGCTTGTGTTCGTTTTTCGGTGAAAGTCATGCCATATTGTTTTTGCAGGAGGCGCTCAGTTTGCCTGTTGGAAAGCCGCAGCTTTTCAGCCAGAGCATCCAAGGTGCAATTCTGATATTCATAGAGAAAAAATTCTTCTATAATTACGGTGTTGCTATTGTGCAGGTCGGAAGGAAGAAAATGATTAGAAGAAGGTTTGCCTTGGGCATAGCATCGGGCCAGCGTAACAGGGATTTGCTGCAGCAAGGATTGTATCTGGAGAATATAGCCGTCCCGCTGCTGGCTGAACTCCTGAAAGATGCTTTGAAAAAGGGTGCCGAGATTTTCCGTGTCCTGCCCTATCCAAAAATAGGTTTCCAGAAAGGCGGCCAAAATAGAACGGGAAGGGTGGGAAAGGCGTTTCCCACCTTTTTTTAAAAGTCGCATATAGATGCAGTATTCACACATGGGGTTTTGAGTGTCCGAAATTTGGGAATGCTCTACTCCGGGACCGGTCACATAAATGGTGTTGGGGGAAATGGTATACACCACGCCGTTTATGATACTTTTTCCGTATCCGGAATCAATATAATGAATTTCATAGCACCCGGGCCCATGACTATGGGGTGGAATCCTTCGGCTTAACCGCTCATAAATGATGTTCAGTACGCAAAATTCCATTTGATCCACAGAGAAACGTATATCAAGGTCAGAATAAGCAATTCTCATATAAATGTCTCCTTTTGTGTATTAAGTGTAGAGCAATAATCGGAAGAAGTCAAATAAAATTGTAATTAATCTGTAATAATACGACATATTCATGAGAATATCGTCAGGAATACATCTTATATTTTGTAAAGACGACGATATAATGGGAAGTACAAAGGGTCGTAAAAGAATGACGGACGAAAGGAAGGTTGTGTTATTATGGCGAAGATGAAGGGGGCTGTTTTGCCGGGTAACAGTACGGTGGAACTGCGAGATTTTGAAATTCCCAAGCCAGGACATGGTGAGGTTTTGATTCAGACCAAAGCGACTACCATTTGCGGAAGCGATATTCGCTGTATTTATCGGGAGCATGTGGGAAAAGGCCCGGAAGGATATATCCCGGGCATGATCGCCGGTCATGAGCCTTGCGGCGTGATTGTGGAGGAAGGCGAAGGTCTGCGGCGGTTTAAAAAGGGAGACCGGGTGATTGTTTACCATATTTCCGGATGCGGCGTATGCAACGATTGCAGGAGAGGCTATTATATTTCATGTTCCAGTCCTCACCGGAGAGCCTACGGCTGGCAAAGAAACGGCGGCATGGCTCCATATATTTTGGCAGAAGAAAAAGACTTGATTTTGCTGCCGGATACGCTTACATACAAGGACGGAGCCCAGGTAGCCTGCGGATTCGGCACGGTGTATGAAGCCATCGAAAAGATCGGGGTCAGCGGAAACGACGCGGTTTTGGTTACCGGTCTGGGCCCTGTGGGGTTGGCGGCGCTGATGCTGGCCAAAGCCATGGGAGCCAACCAGCTGATCGGCGTTGAAATGAACGAGTATCGAATCAATCTGGCTCAAAAATTAGGATTGGTGGACCAGGTGTTTAAGCCTGGAGAAGACACTTTAAATGCCATCTTAGCGGCAACCGGTGGGAAAGGCGTAGAAAAAGCCATTGACGCAAGCGCCAGTGATGCCGGACGCCAATTGGCCATCCGGGCAACGCGCCCCTGGGGAAAAATTGCTTTTGTGGGAGAAGGCGGCACTTGCACCTTTACCCCCAGCCCGGACATTATTCATGGACAAAAAACCATCTATGGTTCTTGGGTGACTTCTCTGTGGAGAATGGAAGAATTGGTGGAACGTTTGGTTCGTTGGGGAATTCATCCGGAAGATCTGATCACCCATCAATTCCCGCTGGAAAAGGCCGATGAGGCGTATCGGCTTATGGCGGAAGGAAACTGCGGAAAAGTAGCTGTGGTGTTTGAATAACAGGAGGATGGGGAAATGACAGAAAAAATCGATGTATCCCAGCTGCCTAAGCGATATCTTTATGACGGAACCCCGGTTCCGCCTATGGGAATCGGTACTTTTGGTTCGGACAAATACAGCGGAGAATCCATTGCGGAAGCGGTGTATGGAGCTATCCGGTATGGTTACCGGTTGATCGACTGCGCATCTGTGTATCAGAATGAGGATAAGATCGGCCAGGTTATTCAGAGGGCAGTGACGGAAAAAATCGTGACCCGGGAGGAACTGTTTATCACTTCCAAGGTGTGGAACGATATGCACGGACCGGGAAAAGTGCTGGAATCTTGCAAGAAAAGCTTGAAAGACCTTCAGCTGGACTGGATTGACCTTTATTTTGTCCATTGGCCTTTTCCCAATTACCATGCGCCGGGCTGTAGCGGCGATTCCAGAAATCCCGACTCCAAACCGTTTTCTGTGGAAGAATTTATGAACACCTGGCGGCAATGCGAGCAGCTGGTGGATCTGGGGTTGGTAAAGCATATCGGCATGTCTAACATGACCATTCCCAAATTAGAGGCGGTTTTACCTTTATGCCGGATTCAGCCGGCAGCATTAGAAATGGAATGCCACCCTGCTTTTCAGCAGCCGGAGCTTTTTGCTTATGCCCTTTCTCATAAGATCCTGCCTATCGGATATTGTCCCATCGGTTCTCCCTCCAGACCGGAAAGGGACAGAACGGATACGGACATCGCAGCAACCGAAATCAGCGAGATCGTGGAAATCGCCGGGAAACATGGAGTTCATCCGGCAACGATCTGCCTGAAGTGGGCTGTGCAAAGGGGAGTGGTTCCCATTCCTTTCTCTGTAAAACCGGCCCAGTATCAATCAAATTTAAGTTGTATTTTGGAAGATCCTTTGACAGAAAAGGAAATGGAGACGATCCGCGGCGCTGATAAAAATTGCAGATTGATCAAAGGGCAGGTCTTTTTATGGGAAGGTGCGTCCGGTTGGCAGGACCTTTGGGATATGGACGGGACCATCACAGCCGGCTAGTTTATAGATTTACGGAGAACTTTTCTGTGTTTGCGTCTGTGATTTAACTGAGAGCTGAAGGAAGGTTTCCTTATAAACGATCGTTGGGTTGAAAGCTCTGGGGAAAACGCACTCAGGCTGGGAATAGGAGAAGAATGACTAATTTTGGCGGCCTAAAAGGAGTTGTTAAACCATGCAAAAGGAATTTCAGGCAAGCTTTGAATCTTTAAGGCAATACCAGTGCCCGGATTGGTTCAAGGACGCAAAATTCGGCATATGGTCCCATTGGGGACCGCAGTCCGTTCCTATGTTTGGAGATTGGTATGCCAGAAATATGTATATACAGGGTTCGCCCCAGTATCTATACCATCTTCGGCACTACGGGCATCCTTCCCAATTTGGGTATAAGGATATTTGCGCTTTGTGGAAGGCGGAAAATTTTGATCCGGAGGCGTTGATGGAGCTTTACGTGAAAGCCGGCGCCCGGTATTTTGTGGCGCAGGCCATGCACCATGATCATTTCTTCAATTACGATTCCGCTATCAATCACTTTAACTCTGTTAAGGTGGGTCCCCATAAGGATATCTGTGGTTTGTGGAAAGCCGCAGCGAAAAAGTACAATTTGCCGTTTGGCCTGACGGAACATTTGGGTGCTTCTTTTTCCTGGTGGAATACCAATAAAGGGGCGGATGAATGGGGACCGTACGCCGGCGTTCCCTACGATGGAAATGCCCCGGAGTATGAAGATTTTTATTATGCCAATAAGGAGCATAAAATCGACAACAGGGGCACGTTTGACGTATGGTATACGACAAATCAGCAGTTCCAGGAATATTGGCTGAATGTGATGAAAGAATTGATCGATAAATACCAGCCGGACCTGCTGTATTCGGACGGCGGCCTTCCCTTTGTGCAGACCCAGGAAGGCCCTGCTTTGGAGCAGGAATATAAAATGGGGCTGGAAGCGGTTGCCTATCTTTATAACACATCCATTGGAAAATACGGAGAAAACCGAGCGGTATACAATCAGAAGGACCGCAGACCGGATATCTACACGGTGGGTGTGCTGGATATTGAGAAAAGCCAGCTTCCGGATATCCTTCCCTATCCCTGGCAAACGGATACCTGTATCGGAAACTGGTTCTATGACGTACGGCAGGAATTTAAGCGTCCTTCTCATATTATTGAAATGCTGGTGGATATCATATCCAAGAATGGAACCATGCTCCTGAATGTTCTCCAGCGTCCTGACGGCTCTCTGGATCGGGAGACCATCTGGATTCTGGAAGAGCTGGCGGACTGGTTTGCCGTTTGCTCTGAAGGTGTATATGGGACTCGCCCGTGGAGAATTTCCGGAGAAGGGAACACGAAAGTGCTGATAGAAGGATTTACGGAAAACGAAACCGATTGGACCGATTCGGACTATCGTTTTACCAGTAAAGGCAAAACCGTATATGCTTTCTTAATGCGCGCGCCGGAAAATCGTGTGGCTGTTTTGAAAAGCTTTTTGCCCCAAGAAACCGTTAAATCGGTAAGACTGCTGGGTGAAGGGAATATGCCTTTTGCGCAGGATTTCGGCGTCCTGAGTGTAAAGCTTCCGGAAACTCTGCCGGCTAAAACGGCAAACTGCCTGGTGATTGAATTGGAATAAACGAAAAATCAAAAATATTTTTTCCGTAAAAGGTTTCTGCAAAACAGAGAAGGCCACCCCAGTGAGAAAAACAGGGGTGGCCTTCCTTTTTTGTTGCGGCGGAAAGGGAACAGCGGAAATTTATGAGGGACATCATAATGATTCCCTAAAAGCAAAGCAATGTTGGAATTTGCAATGTGATTTATGTTGCGTTTTAGGAGGAAAACATGGTATACTGAATACCGACATTATTTGCATCGGCGGAAAGGAAATGAAAAAGCTATGTACAGTGATTTGATGGACTCCATCGGCTTTGTGAAGAACGTAGACCCCGAAGTGGGCGAAGCCATGGCGAAAGAACTGGGACGGCAGCAGCAGAATCTGGAATTGATCGCTTCGGAAAATATTGTTTCTCCGGCGGTTATGGCAGCCATGGGAAGCATCCTTACCAATAAGTACGCGGAAGGATACCCTGGAAAGCGGTATTACGGCGGATGCCAGTTTGTGGACGTGGTGGAGGAAATTGCCCGTAAGCGCGCTTGCCAGTTGTTTGGCGCGGAGCACGCCAATGTGCAGCCTCATTCCGGCGCCCAGGCAAATCTGGCCGTTTATTTTGCTTTGCTGAATCCGGGAGATACGGTTTTGGGCATGAGCCTTTCCGAAGGTGGGCATTTGACCCACGGCTCTCCGGTGAATATGTCCGGTAAATATTATAATTTTGTTCCGTACGGCGTCAGCCCGGAAACCGGATGCGTGGATTATGAAGCCGTTCATGCGTTGGCTATGGAAGTAAAGCCCAAGCTGATCGTAGCCGGAGCCAGCGCGTATCCCAGAGCTTTGGACTTTCAGAAGTTCCGCCAGATCGCTGACGACTGCGGCGCTTTGTTTATGGTGGATATGGCGCATATTGCCGGCTTGGTAGCTTCCGGAGACCATGCCAACCCGGTGGAATATGCGGATGTAGTGACCACTACTACCCATAAAACCCTGCGTGGCCCCAGAGGCGGATTGATTTTGTGCAAAGAAGAATTTGCCAAGGCCATTGATAAGGCAATTTTCCCGGGCACCCAGGGTGGACCGCTGATGCACGTGATCGCCGGCAAAGCGGTTTGTTTGGGAGAAGCGCTTCAGCCTTCCTTTAAGGAGTACGGCCATCGCATCGTAGCCAATGCCCAGGCTTTGGCGCAGGGGTTGTTGCAGCGGAATGTGAAGCTGGTTTCCGGAGGAACGGATAACCACTTGATGCTGGTAGACCTCAGCGGTATGGAGCTTACCGGCAAGGAACTGGAGCATCGTTTGGACGCGGTGAATATCACGGCCAATAAGAATACGGTTCCCAATGAGCAGAGAAGTCCCTTTATCACCAGTGGCCTCCGTTTGGGAACGCCGGCCGTTACCACTCGCGGCTTGGATACAAACGATATGGATCAGATCGCCCAGTGTATCGCTTCCGCCATTTACGATTTCGAAGGAAAACAGCAGGAAATCCGTGCTGCGGTACAGGAAATCTGCGCTCGCCATCCTTTGTACGAATAAGGAACGCAGCGCCTGAAAAGTGCCGTTTCCGGGGAAGCTCCGGAAACGGCACTTTCGTATTCTGTGGGGAAAAGAGGGAGAAATATGGGTGCACCGTTAGCGGACCGGATACGTCCGGATTCTTTGGACACTATAGTAGGGCAGGAGCATCTTTTGGGAGAAGGAAGAGCCCTTCGTAAAATTTTAGAATCCGGGAATATCCCCAATATGATTTTTTACGGCCCTTCCGGCGTAGGAAAAACCACAGTGGCCAATTGGATCGCCCGCAAGACCAACCGGAAACTATGCAAACTGAACGGGACAACGGCTTCCACAGGGGATATTCGAGAGATCATCGGAAAATTGGATGGATTGGAAGCGGTAAATGGGGTGCTTCTCTATCTGGATGAGATCCAATACTTTAATAAAAAGCAGCAGCAGACCTTGCTGGAGTATATTGAAGACGGAAGCATTACCTTGATCGCGTCTACAACGGAAAATCCGTATTTTTATGTTTACGGCGCCATTTTAAGCCGGTGCACAGTGTTTGAATTTAAGACGGTGCCTCCGCAGGCTGTGCAGAAAGCCGTTCATCGGGCTTTTGCCTTGGAAGAGCAGGAAAACGGTGTCCCTTTGCTTTTGGAAGAAGGTGTGGAAGAGCAGATCGCTTCTTCCTGCGGGGGCGATGTGCGTAAGGCCATGAACGCGGTGGAGCTGTGCATCTTTTCAGGAGAATCCCAGCCCGACGGAAGCTTGAAGATCTCCCTGGAAAGCGCCCGGGAATTGACGCAGAAAAGCGCTATGCGATACGATCGGGAGGGAGACCAGCATTACGACCTGCTTTCCGCATTCCAAAAATCCATGCGGGGGTCCGATCCGGATGCTTCCATTTATTATCTGGCGCGCCTGCTTTGTGCCGGAGATCTTCCTTCGGTTTGCAGAAGACTGATGGTTTGTGCCTGCGAGGATGTAGGGTTGGCTTATCCTATGATTATTCCCATAGTAAAAGCGGCGGTGGATGCGGCATTGCAGGTAGGGCTCCCGGAAGCGCAGCTTCCGCTTGCGGATGCGGTTTTGCTGGTAGCTAACAGCCCCAAATCCAACTCCGCTCACGACGCGATTCTGCAAGCCATGGACGATGTGCGCAGCGGAAAAGTAGGGGACATTCCCCGCGCATTGCAGAACACCCATTACGATGGCGCTGATGCCCTGCGTAAAGGGCAGTTTTACAAATATCCGCACCAGTACCCTCAGCATTGGGTGGAACAAACGTATTTGCCGGAGTCCCTTGTGGGCACGAAATATTATCATTGGGGCGAGAATAAAAATGAACAGGCGTTCCGGACATATTGGGAGCATATCAAGGGAGAAAAAAGTTTCGGAAAATAAGAAGTTTTTAAAATTTTTTCTTTTTTGTTGTAACCTATGGCATTCGGTGGTATGATAAGCATATAGGTTCAAAGAATGGAGCGAGTGAGATGAAAAATGAAACTTTATGGAAACTAACGTATGGAATGTATGCCATTGGTGTAAAAGATGAAGCAAAAGTTTCAGCCTGTATCGTAAATACGGTTTTTCAGGTATCCAATACGCCCAATACTTTAGCCGTAAGCATGAATCAGAAGAACTACAGCCATTCCTGCATTGAAAAAGAGGGATATTTTACGGTTTCCGTTCTTTCGGAAGACACCTCCGGCGCTGTGATCGGCGCTTTGGGATTTACTTCCGGAAAAGATACCGATAAGCTGGAAAATGTTCGTCACAGAGTTTTGGCGGAGGGATATCCTGTTCTTCAGGAGAATATTTGCTGCTGGTATTTGTGTAAAGTGATCGGTAAAGTCGACGTATTTACGCATACTGTTTTTATCGGCGAGATCGTAGCCGGAAGTGACCGGTCCGTAGGGAAGCCCATGACGTACGATTACTATCATACGGTTATCAAAGGATCCGCGCCCAAAAACGCCCCCACGTACCAGGCCCCGCAGAAAGAAGCCTCTTCCGTGGATGAGGCATGGGTCTGCACAGTGTGCGGATATGAATATAAGGACGAAGAGATTCCTTTTGAAGAACTGCCGGATGATTGGACTTGCCCCATTTGTGGTATGCCGAAATCCGCGTTCAAAAGAAAGTAAAGAACAGCCTGGCGGGTTTACGGATATTGTACGTAAGCCGCCGGGCTTGTTTTTATTCCTGCGAGGAGGAAAAGACGATATTCCCTACAGGCAAATTTATGGTTGCTGAATTTTGGGCTGATTCTTTTAAAGATTGGTTTTGTTTCGCTTAAGGTCAGCCAAGCCCTATACTTCTTAATGAGAATTAACTTTGCTTTTTCTATCTGTATCCATTGCATTTTGTGGATTTCTATTGTATAATAATCTAGAATTCGTTCGCTGTAACAGAGAATACAGCGATAGTTTGAACAAATTAGGAGGCCAACGAATGAATAGCTGTGAAAAGAAAAGCCTGCAGCTTACTGCCTGCAAAGTCAGGATGAACGTAATCGAAGGCGTTTATCATGCCAAGTCCGGCCATCCCGGCGGTTCTCTTTCCGCTGCGGATATTTACACGTATCTTTATTTTAGAGAGCTCCGGGTAAATCCTGAGAAGCCCCAGGATCCGGATCGGGATCGTTTTGTGCTTTCCAAAGGGCATACTTGCCCCGGTTTGTATGGTGTTCTGGCTGAAAAAGGTTATTTCTCCAGAGAAGAAATGAAGGGGCTGCGTCATATCGGTTCCATGCTGCAGGGACATCCCAATATGCAGGATACTCCCGGTGTTGATATGAGTTCCGGTTCTTTGGGCCAGGGGATTTCCGCTGCCTGCGGAATGGCGTTGGCAGCCAAACTGGATCAGAAGGATTTCCGGGTATACACACTGTTGGGAGACGGTGAATTGGAAGAAGGCCAGGTTTGGGAAGCGGCTATGTTCGCCGGCCATAAAAAGCTGGATAACCTCTGCGTGATCGTGGACAACAACGGTTTGCAGATCGACGGTCCTATTTCAGAAGTTGGCGGGCCAGAGCCTATTGATGAGAAATTCCGTGCATTTGGTTTTGATGTGCAGATGGTGGATGGCCATGATTTTGAGGCTCTGGAAGCTGCTTTTGCTCACGCCAAGGCAGTGGAGGGGAAGCCGTCGGTGATTATTGCAAAAACAGTAAAGGGAAAAGGCGTTTCCTTTATGGAGAACCAGGTGGGCTGGCATGGAACGGCGCCCAACGCGGAACAGTATGAAACGGCAATGGCAGAACTGAAACAGGCGCTTGCCGGATTGGAGGCAGAATAATGGCAGAGATGGTAAAACTGGCGACTCGTGAAAGTTTTGGTCAGGCTGTGACAGAGCTGGCAGAGCAGTATCCGCAGGTAGTTGTATTGGACGCGGATTTGGCTGCAGCAACGAAAACGGGCATTTTCAAGAAGGCGTATCCGGATCGTTTTATTGACTGCGGTATTGCGGAATGCAATATGGTGGGAATTGCGGCCGGTTTGGCCACCTGCGGCAAAATTCCTTTTGCGGCCTCCTTTGCAATGTTTACGGCCGGCCGCGCGTTTGAGCAGGTCCGGAACTCTGTGGGGTACCCCCATTTGAATGTAAAGCTGGTAGGTTCCCATGCGGGCATTTCTGTTGGTGAAGACGGCGCGACACACCAGTGCTGTGAAGATCTGGCATTGATGCGGACCATTCCCGGCATGGTGATTTTGAATCCGGCGGATCATTATGAAATGAAAGCCGCAGTAAAGGCTGCTATTGAATATGAGGGCCCTGTGTACCTGCGTTTGGGCCGCTTGGCAGTGGAAAGCTTCAATAACGGAGACGATTATTCCTTTGAAATCGGAAAAGGAATCACCCTTCGTCAGGGCGATGATATTACCATTGTAGCCACCGGCTTGATGGTATCCGAGACCATTAAAGCAGCGGACGCTTTGGCAGAAGAAGGCATTCATGCCCGGGTAATCAACATCCATACGGTAAAGCCCTTGGATGAGGAAATCATCCTTAAAGCCGCTAAAGAAACCGGAAAGATCATTACGGTGGAAGAGCACAATGTGATCGGCGGATTGGGAGAAGCCGTTGCTGCGGTTCTTTCCGAAAAGTGCCCCACGCCTTTGGTGCGGATGGGCGTTCAGGACGTGTTCGGATATTCCGGGCCGGCCAAAGATTTGTTGAAAGAGTTTGGTCTCTGTGCGGAAAATATCGCGGCTGTTACCAAGAAAGCCTTAGGGAAATAAGGTCGTTTCGGGAAGTCTTTTCCGGCTTTAGCTTGCGGCGCAAGCTAAAGCCGGATTTTTTTGCTGTGCAAAATAAACGGTGAAAAAGTTCTCTCTTTTTTCGGAATAAATGCCACAAAACTGTAAAAACTGCAATTGTCAGAAGTATTCGAAAAAAGGGGAACATGCAATGACAACAACAGCAAAGCTTTTTTTAACCGGCGGAGTGGGATATCCGTTGTTGGAACTTTTGTCCCGAGGAAGAACGGACGTTTCTATGGTGGCGGCAGGAGGGGTTTGTCTCTGCCTGATCGAAAAAATCTGCTGTACGGGCATGAAGGGCAAACATTGGATCGCCCGCTGTGCGGCAGGATCGGGAATCATCACCGGGGTAGAATTTCTCACCGGATTGGTGGTTAATGTAGGACTGAAAATGAATGTATGGGATTACTCCGGTTTGCCCGGAAATTTTCTGGGGCAAATTTGCCCGGCCTTTTCCCTGGTTTGGTTTTTTATAACCATTCCGGCAATGGGCATTTGTGCTTTTATGAAAAATGGGAAGAAGAAAAAGGTAAGAAATCTTTAAATTTTATAAGGTGTTTCCTGAAATATTTTGAGAAGATGCCTTTACAAGAGGGATAAATCTTTGTTTTAAAAGATTTATCCCTCTTAATAGTTGACAAAGTAGATGAAATAGGATATAATAACATTCGTCTCATTGAGGAACCCGGAGAGGTGTCCGAGTGGTTTAAGGAGCTAGTCTTGAAAACTAGTGATCTCGTAAGGGACCAAGAGTTCGAATCTCTTCCTCTCCGCCACGGAACATTTCAGGTTGCCTGTTCAAATAAATATATATGGAGAAATACCCAAGTGGTGAAGGGGCTCCCCTGCTAAGGGAGTAGGTCGGGTAACCGGCGCGAGGGTTCAAATCCCTCTTTCTCCGCCAAACGAAGCAGTTACATTTTATCGTAGCTGCTTTGTTTTTTAAAAGATTTGAACCCGAGCGCCGGGAACGGCAAGTTCAAGTTCTTTTTTGACGGTCTAATAAAGGAATCGTTCTTCTTGTACAGCAGGGAGCCGGTTCCTTTTTACTGCTTGCAGAAAGAAAAATTGGAGGAACGATTATGGAAAAAGCAAAGGTGTATTTTACGGATTTCCGCACGCCTGCCTATGGGGACGGCCTTCCCACCAAGCTGAAAAAACTGATCCGTAAGGCCGGGATTCAGCAGCTGGACCTGGAAGGTAAATTTGTAGCCATCAAAATGCATTTTGGTGAGTTGGGCAATATCAGTTACCTTCGTCCCAATTATGCCAAAGCTGTGGTGGACGTGGTCAAGGGATTGGGAGGCAAGCCGTTTTTGACGGATTGCAATACGCTTTATCCTGGCAGCCGGAAAAATGCTTTGGAGCATTTGGAGTGCGCTTGGGAAAACGGCTTTACGCCTCTCACGGTGGGCTGCCCGGTGATTATTGCCGACGGCCTGAAAGGAACGGATGATATTTCCGTACCGGTAAATGGAGGAGAGTATATCCAGGAAGCCAAAATCGGCCACGCCATTATGGATGCGGATGTATTTATTAGCTTGACGCATTTTAAAGGCCATGAAATGACAGGTTTCGGGGGCTGTATCAAGAATATTGGCATGGGCTGCGGTTCCCGGGCCGGAAAGAAAGACCAGCATAACAACGGGAAACCGCATATCGAGGCGGATCTCTGCCGCGGCTGCCGCAGATGCCAGAGAGAGTGCGCCAATAACGGCTTGATCTTTGATGAAACCACACGGAAGATGACGGTGGATCAGCAGAATTGTGTAGGATGCGGCCGGTGCCTGGGTTCCTGCAATTTTGACGCCATTGCCTTTAACGATTCTGCGGCAACCAAGGAATTGAACTGCCGCATGGCGGAATATACCAAAGCGGTTTTGGATGGACGTCCCAATTTCCACATTTCCCTGGTTGTGGATGTTTCTCCTAACTGCGATTGCCACGCGGAAAACGACGCGCCTATTCTGCCGAATCTGGGAATGTTTGCTTCCTTTGATCCTTTGGCGCTGGATCAGGCTTGTGTGGATGCCTGTTTGGCGGCGTCTCCCCTTCCCAATAGCCAGCTTTCGGATAATTTGGCAAAGAAGGATTTCGTGGATCACCATGACCATTTCACCAATTCCACGCCGGAATCCGAGTGGAAGACCTGCCTGGAGCACGCGGAAAAAATTGGTCTGGGCTCCAGAACATATGAATTGATCACCATGAAATAAAGACCTAAGGTGAAAGCAGACAGAGAAAATCCGTCTGTTCCATTTCAAAGGCCCTTTTGGTACGGCAAAAATGCCTGCCAAAAGGGCCTTTGTTTCTTCCTCTTCCTATAACAGGAAATTGTTATAGAGGGGAAAAGTGCCAGAAAAAGTGATGAAAGAAAGTGACTCAGGGCTCAACAGTGGAATACAGGATCGCTTTTTCCCGTGTTTCGTATTCCCTGGGAGAAGTGCCGGAAACGGTACGAAAGACCTTGGAAAAATAGCCGGGATCCTGAAATCCTGTGGAAAAAGCTACTTCTGTTATATTCAGAGAAGTGGTATCCAAAAGCTCCTTGGCTTTTTGAATGCGGTACTGCGTCAGAAATTTTTGAGGGGATATTCCGGCATTTTCTTTGAATACCCGGAACAAGTAAGAGCGATGGATCCCTACAGCCTTGGCGATCATGGGAACCGAAATAGGGTCGGCGTAATTGGTGGAAATAAACTGAATGGCTTTTTCGTAATATTCGCCGCTTTTCAAAGGCTGCGGGGGGACGAAATCCGGTTTGGTAAGCTGAGAAAGGAACCAATATAAATGTCCCAGTAAGGCAAAATCGTTGGGGGAGTCTTTGGCGGCATAGCTGCATAAATTTTTCAGTGCCAGAAAAGCGTCACTGTCCGTTCCGCAGTGGAACACCACCCTTTCTTTCCCCAAACCGGCAGCAGCCAGAATCTCTTCCGCCTTGGATCCTTGGAAGCCTGCCCATATGTAATGCCAGGGATCTTGAGAATCCGCTTGATAGAAAGTACTTTCTCCGGGCAAGATCAAAAACGCATCTCCCGAGCCCAGAGAATAGGAGAAATTCCCCCGGCAATAGGTGCCCTTTCCATGAAGAATGCAGTGGATCAGGAAAAAGTTCCGAATGGCCGGTCCAAAGGAATGTTTGGGAGAGCAAGCCTCTTCTCCGCATTGATAAAGACTAAGTTCTTCACTGAAAAAGTTTGACGCGTAATATAAAAACATATTTTTCACTCCGTTTTTCCTTAATGCCGAAAAGAAGTTCATCAAAAATACCGGTTCTATTGCAATCTTTTAAACGCATCTTAGCATTTTATAATTTATCATGCAACATTTTTACAGAAAAGAGCAACATTTTTCGCAGAAAAAAGAGATAAGGGGTTATAAAATAATTTTAGCCAGTTTATACCATAAAAATGAAAAAGGGGAGTTGCACTATGGTAAAAGTAACCTTTATGGGTGCGGGAAGCACCGTTTTTGCTAAAAATGTTTTGGGGGATTGCATTATGACCCCTGCCATCCAGGACCTTCGGATCTTTCTTTACGACATTGATCCGGTGCGTCTGGAAGATTCGCGAAAGATGCTGGAAAACATTGCGGCCAATTCCGGAAGAACCGACCTTTCCATTACAGCCACCATGGACCGCCTGGAAGCGTTGAAAGACGCGAAATATGTAGTAAACGCTATTCAGGTAGGTGGGTACGAGCCCTGCACGGTGACGGATTTTGAAATACCGAAAAAATATAGGCTTCGTCAAACCATTGCGGACACCTTGGGAATCGGAGGAATTTTCCGTACATTGCGTACCATTCCCGTTTTGGATTCCTTTGCCCGGGACATGGAAAAAGTTTGCCCCGATGCGCTGTTTATCAATTACACCAATCCTATGGCCATGCTTTCCGGATACATGCAGCGCTATACATCCATCCGGACGGTAGGGCTCTGCCACAGCGTGCAGGCCTGCGTTCCGGGGCTTCTGCATACGTTTAAGATGGACGAGTACAAAGATCGCTGCCGTTGGGAAATTGCCGGCATCAATCACCAGGCCTGGCTTCTGAAATTAACGGATCTGGAAGGAAATGACCTTTATCCGGAGATTAAACGCCGGAATCTGGATGAGACAGCGGGCTATGAAAAAGATTGGGATCTTGTTCGGCTGGATATGATGAAGCGGTTCGGATACTACATTACTGAGTCCAGCGAACATACTTCCGAATACACGCCCTGGTATATCAAAGATCGGTATCCGGAACTGATCGACCGGTATAAGATTCCGTTGGATGAATACCCCAGACGCTGTGTGGATCAAATCAAAGGCTGGGAAAAGATGCGGGAAGATTTGGTTCATAATACGCAGCTGGAGCATAAAAAATCCCACGAATTTGCTGCGTACATTATTGAGGCCATGGAGAATGATAAACCTTACCGGATCCATGGTAATGTGCTGAACCGGGGTTTGATTACCAACCTGCCCAGCAATGCGTGCGTAGAGGTTCCTTGTATGGTGGATCGAAACGGGATCAATCCTTGTGTAGTGGGAGATCTCCCTGAACAGTGCGCCGCCATTAACCGGACCAATATCAACGTGCAGCTTCTGACCATTCAAGCGGCGGTTTCCAGAAAGAAGGAAGATGTATATATGGCGGCCATGCTGGATCCTCATACGGCGGCAGAATTATCGCAGGATGACATTTGCAGCCTTTGTGATGATCTTTTTGAAGCCCATAAGGATTGGCTCCCGGAATACAAATGATTTCTTTTATGGCTCATTGCCTTTAAAAAGTTAAAATGAAAACGGAATTTCCCCTGCTGTGTTTGAAAGGCAACAAACCGGCAGGGGACTATTTTTTGCCGCGGGAAGAAGACGCAAACTTTGTTAGGGCGCATATTGTAATAAAGAGGAGATAGGAATTTTTAAGCAGTATGTTAAGGAGGTTTTTCCATGAAAATCAATTGGAAAGTTCGTCTTAAAAATAAAGCGTTTTGGCTTTCTGCTATTCCCGCGCTCTTTTTGCTGGTAAGTCAGGTTGCTGTATTGTTTGGATTTACCTGGGATTATACGCCTTGGGCCCAACAGGCTTCCGCCATTTTGGGTACCGTTTTTGGATTGCTTACACTTTTAGGAGTAGTGAACGATCCTACCACAGCCGGTGTATCCGACAGTCCACAGGCAATGACTTATGAAGAACCCAAGAAAGAATAGAAACAGTTTTCACCCTGGCGTGAAGGAATAGGGAACCGGCCTTTCGCTTGGGCGGAATCTTTTGAAAAAGTAACAGCTGGAAAAAGTAACAGCCTGCTTTCTGTTGTGAGCAAACGACAGGAAGCAGGCTGTTGATTTTGTACACACAGTGTGACGTGGAAAACATCGGAGTTTTCTTTGCGGTTTTAAAGAGTATTGCTCAAGGGGAGTTTGATACATAATTTTCAACAGAAAAATCAGCGGTTCAGATCTCCGGTAGCGGGATTATCCAATTTGGAGCCGTTTTTTGCAAATCGGGAGCCATGGCAGGGGCAGTCCCAGGTATGCTCCGCGGAATTCCATTTTAATGCACAGCCTAAGTGCGGGCAGCGCTTGGTAGTGGGAGCCAGAAAACCAAGGGTCGCCTCCCAGGCATTGAGGGCCAGCTGTGTTCGGAAAATGGTTCGGGAAGGCGAAAACATTTCCGTGTATGGATTTGGTTTTCCCTGGATCAAGTCGCATAAAAGAGAGGCTGCCGCCATGGAAGAGGTCATTCCCCATTTGTTAAATCCGGTGGCCACATACAGATCTTTGGTGCGGCTGGAGTATCTTCCGATATAGGGGACTCCGTCCAGTGTCATGCAGTCCTGTGCGGCCCATGCGTATTTTTCTTTAGCTTTTGGAAAATATTTTTCCGCAAAACCGCGGATTTCCTGCCAGCAGCCGCCCTGCTTTCCGGTACGGTGACCGCCTCCGCCTACCAGCAGCAGATCTTTGTAGTTCCGGAAAGACAGGCCTGTGTGCGTCTCATCCAAATACATTCCGTTTAGGTCAGGGGCGTTTTCCAAAGCGATTATATAGGAACGGTGCTGATACAATTTCAAAAAATAGCTGCCATGTTTATTGAGAAAAGGAAAATGAGTGGCTACAATGATTTTTTTAGCGGAAATCTTTCCGGAATCGGTGATGGTAGTCATACCAATCAATTCACGGACCGTGGTATTTTGATAAATGTGTAAATCACCGGCAATGGCAGCAGCCCACTTTAACGGATGAAATTGTGCCTGTTGCGGAATTTTAACAGCGCCTGCCACAGGAAAGGGTAAAGCAGTTTGTTGGACAAATTCTGCCGGTGCTCCCAGCTTCTGTAAAACCCTAGCTTCATTCTCAATTTTTTTCCTATCCGTCAAAGAATAGATATAGGAGTCTTTTTCTTCAAAGTCGCAGTCTATTTTTTGGCAAATGTCCCGGTATTGTGCCAAGGCGGCTTGATTGGCTTCCCAGTACATTCGGGCGGTATCCCATCCAAATTGAGAAACCAGTTTCTGGTAAATCAGCCCGTGTTGAGAAGAAATTTTAGCGGAGGTATTTTTTGTGATTCCGCCGCATAAATTTCCCGATTCCACTAACAGATAAGGGATTCCTTTCTGATGCAGTTTATAGGCGCACAAAAGGCCAGCCATGCCGCCTCCGATAATCAGTACATCTGTTTTTCTGTCCCCATGAAGGGATTCAAATCCATTCAGGCTAGATGTTTCTTCCCATAATGATCCCATAGAATTCCCCCAAAACTTTCTTTGGGTATTAGGGTTGATCTTTTGGAGAAAAATATACTTGGATCCGGGAAATTTTCCTATAAAACTTTTGGAAAGGGAAAAGGCAGGAAAAAGAAGAAATAAATTTTGTGGACATTAGGAAGGAAAAACTTACCCATTTTTTCCAACGTATAATTCCATAGTGTTTCAAAACAATAGATTTATGATGACGCAGAAAAGGGTAGGAGAAATAGGGTGAAAGATTTTTTTTGCGGATGGTATTTTAAGTGTCAATCCCCAGAGCAGACCTTGGCTGTGATCCCAGCTTTTCATAAGGGAAAAGAGGGAAAATCCTGTTCTATTCAGTTGATCACAGAAGAGGGCGCCTGGAATGTAAAATTCCCTTACGATTGTTTTCAGAAGGGGAAAAAAGAGCTTTCTTTAAGAATAGGAGAAAATTATTTCGGTGCGGATGGAATCCGGCTGGCGATAAAAGGGAACCGTTTCTCCGCAATCGGAGAAGTCAGGTTTGGAGCCTTATCACCTATTCGATATGACATTATGGGTCCTTTTCAATATTTGCCCTTGATGGAATGCCGCCACAGCATATTTAGTATGAGACATTCTGTTTCCGGAGAACTGCAAATCAACGGCACGCCTTATCAGTTCCCAAATGGCGTAGGCTATATAGAAGGAGACCGTGGTTTTTCTTTTCCCAAGCAATACGCCTGGACACAGTGTTGTTTTGAAGAAGGATCTTTGATGCTCAGCGTGGCTGAAATTCCGTTAGGACCTTTCCGTTTTACCGGCACAATCTGTGTGATTTATTGGCAAGGCAAAGAATATCGCTTGGCCACATATCTGGGCGCAAAGGTAGTGAAACTGGGGAAAGGACAGATCCTTCTTCATCAAGGGAATCTTACGTTTTTTGCAAAGCAAATGGAAACCCGTTCTCATGACCTGCGAGCGCCTGCACATGGAAGCATGACACGGATCATTAGGGAAAGCGCCACTTGCCGGGCTGCATATGCTTTTCAGGTGAATAATCACACCGTATTTTCTTTTGAAACCAACCAGGCTTCTTTTGAATATGAGTACCCCTTTTAAAAGATGGTTTTATTTGCAGGATGTATTTAGTGCCTTCATAGCAAATCTCATTTGTTTTAGATGAAGCAAAATAAAGTAGGATAAAGTAGGCTCTTTAGAATATTTTAGAAATTCAGATACAGTTTCCAGAGGATTTTTCTGATGCTTCATTTGTAAGAAAATTTCTATGAAGATAGGACCAATTTAAAACAGCCCCGAAGCGTAGACCGCATTCGGGGCTGTTTTAGGATAAATTTTTGAAATATCACCTAATAAGGAATAAACTATTTCTTAAATTTCGGGCTGGTTTTATGCAGTTAAGCTCTTACAAAAACATAATAATCCGTATCAAATCCGCCCCACCGATAATCTCCGCTTTTCCATTCCATAATTAAATAGTCGATGGTATCGATGGTTTTTATTTCGTAGCGGCAGGCAGTGTGATTATATTTCCGCAGTACATAGCCTTTTGTCCAGACCTGCATATGATCGCCGGAAATTGTTTCGTCACCATATACACTGGTGCAATGGCCATTTTCAAAAAACTCGATGCTTCTGAAAAAGAAAGATGAAGGATTTAAGGGAGAATGATTTCTTACGCTTTCCTCAAATTCCTCTTTTGTGCGTACAAAGTTACAGCTTTTCCATTTTCCAAGCACTTCTTTATCTGAGACAAACGGCATGGCCAGATCATCTTTTCGGGCAATTTCATCACTGGAATACGCTGTATTATCAAGCTGTTCCAGTACAAGTACGGTTGGAATTCCACCGTGAAAATACGAATAAGATTTAAGGTCAACAAACATATATCTTTTTCCATTATATAGTTCTGTTGTATATTCATTGGCGTATGAACAGGTGCCTGTGTCAATTAGAAGCTTTCCTTTTGTCCATCCGTAGCACCAGTAAGATTCTCCTTTGGGAAGGAAGAATATTTCTTTTACTAAATTGCCAAAATGTTTTTTATTGGCCAGTTGATTTTTCCAAAAGTCTTCTTTTACCGCATATTCTCCCAGAACTTTCCATTTCCCTATGACAGTTTGGTCGTCTTCAAAGGGAAGGTTTATGTTTTCGTGTGGTTCTATTAGTTCATCGCTGAGTTTTATTACTTTGCACTCCAGATCCACTGAATGCAATGAAGAATTTTGACATACGGAATAGCTGGAAATACGTTGATACCCTTGTAAAAAAATCTCGTGTTCCATGGTTTCATAAGCCTTATCCAGTGGTTCCGTATCTGTTATAGCAGATTGTGCCTGTATGTTGTTTTCAATTTGTTGAAATATTACGTTTGTCATAGTGCTTCCTCCCAATAACATTTTTTTGGCTTCTTCCAAATTCTGAATTGCTTTTTTAAGATCTTGCTTTTTATTTTCCAGTAAGTGCAGAATATCTTGGCTGTTTTGCGAAAATTTTAAGATTTGCTTGATTTCAGTCAGAGAAAATCCCGCCTTTTTTAAAGCGGATATTTTCAAAAATAATTTCACCTGTTTTTTTGAGTAGTAGCGATAACCCGAAAACGGATCAATAAAATCAGGAATAAGAACTCCTTCTTTATCGTAATACCTGAGTATGGACACTTTGGTATTACACAATTTCGCAAACTCGCCAATCTGCATTTTATCACCTCTACAATAATGGTAAGGTACCTTTCGAATAAAATATACACCTAATGCTAAGGTGAGAGTCAAGTAATTTAAAATTTATTTTTTCATAAGGTAAAAGAAAAAATGAACAGGAGAAAAATTTTCCTGTTTCTTCGAAAAATCAATAGAAATTCTTTTAGCACAATGCTTATATTTATGGTTCACCTTTTTAAACGAACAAACGTTCTGTAGTTTTGCTACATTATACATTATTGCGTATACAATAAAAAGACTTTAAAAATATTCTTCGACTATTTTTGAGACCTTATATTATTTTTAAGGAATTTTTGTTGTTTCTAGTTTGAAATTATGTTATCATACAGGTGAAAATATTGTTGGATAATGAGAAGGCGAGAGAAATTAACATGAAAAAAGCAATTGCGGTATTGTGTATTTTGTCGGTTTTCGTTTCGGGGTGTTGGATAAAACAAAGAGATATAAGTGATGAGACATATCGAACAGGAAAAAATGCTTTAACCACTCTAGATCAATATTTGGACGGAGATATTACAGCGGATGAAGCGTACGATAAGCTGAAGCTTTATTATGACATATTGGAGAAGGAAGAAGATGAATTGCGCGAAAAAGATGAGGAACACAACGGCGACAAAATTTCGCATTGTAGTTCTCTGAAATCTAGTTGTTTAAGTGCTTCTTCTGCCATTTATCTTACCGGAGATGTTCAGGAAGTGATAGAAAACAGAAATGATATTGCGGAAATAATTGGAGAATCTACGAGATAATAACGTGCATATTTAACCGTTTGGCAAGAAAATAGAAGGAGATTGGCCCGCCGAAAGGCGTGTTAATAAAAATTTGAAGGAGTGTAGAAACTATGATCGATTTCCAAAATGCAAGCTTTATGAAACTTAAACCGGTACCAGATACTGATTTTTCCTCTATGATTTCGCCCATTTTTGTGGATGGCGAAACCATTATGGGTACTTTCCGGGGTATGCGGGACGGCGTTGTATTTACAAACAAGCGAATTATTGCAATCAATGTGCAGGGAATGACCGGAAAGAAAAAAGATTTTACCTCTTTACCTTACAGCAAAATCCAGGCTTTTTCTGTTGAAACAGCTGGCGTGTTTGATATGGACAGCGAGGTAGAAATGTGGTTTAGCGGCATGGGAAAAGTCAAATTTGAATTTGTAGCTCGTGCAAACGTTTCTGAAATTTGTAAAATGATTTCTGAAAAAGTATTATAAAAAGAACCGCCCGCTCCTGTTGGCGCAGGAACGAGCGCAAAATGTGTCAAAGCACTATGAGATAACACAATAATGTAACAATGAAATATCATTGTACATATATTTGCTCTAAATAGTGCGCTTTTTTCTAAAAAGTAGGTTGATATTTACTGCCAAATGGCATACAATAATAGTACAGCCTGAGGTGAGATTTTTGTTCTCTGTACGGCTGCATATTGTTTAACAAGCCCTTGGTAGTAAGCCTCCCACAAAATAAGGGAAGTGCTGAAACCTAGGGCTTTTTACTTTTTAGATTAAGAGGTGAAAAATATGGGGAAGACTGCAATTCTAGTCGACGGCGGTTTTTATCGTTATCGTGCTTATTCATTATGGGGAAATAAAAGCCCAGAAGACAGAGCAGACGAATTGATAGATTATTGTTATAAGCATTTAAAGCATAGTGGAAATGAACTTTACAGAATCTTTTTTTATGATTGTCCTCCTGTTGGAACCAACATATACCATCCTTTTCTTAAACGCCAGATTGATTACTCAAAAACTGATTTGTATAAATGGATGACATCATTTTTGGAATGTTTAAAGAAAAAAAGAAAAGTAGCCTTACGAATGGGGATTTTATCGGAGAAACAATTAAAATTTAACATCAAGCCTGAAGTAACCAAAAATCTTTGTAATGGAAGGACCGTTTTTTCTGATCTAAAAGAAAATGATTTTGAATTGCAAATTGAACAAAAAGGCGTGGATATGAAAATTGGGATTGATATTTCATCTATGTCATATAAAAAGCAAGTTGATCAAATGATTTTAATCTCTGCTGATAGTGATTTTGTCCCTGCGGCAAAACTAGCACGAAGAGAAGGTGTAGATTTTATTTTAGATCCTATGTGGTCACCTATTAAACCTAATTTAAATGAGCATATAGATGGCTTATGGAGTTGCACATCTAATCCAAATAAATAAAAATCCCCCACCGGCGGCAACCGGCAGGGGATGAAATAGAACGAGCTTACTCCGTAGTGGAATAATCCCATCCGAAACACTGTGATTATACCACTTCCGGGGCAGGCTTGGCAAGTCATACCTTCGGAGGTGTTTTTATTTTATGAGAGCAGCGGCATACGCCCGTTATTCAACGGATAAACAGACGGAAAACAGCATTGCCTATCAAATGGAAGCCATTACAAAGTATTGCCTTGCCCACCAGATTGACCTGTGCGCCGCTTTTTCGGACGAAGCGTCTTCTGGTACGAATGCGAACCGGGAAGGCTTTCAGGCCCTTGTAGAGGCCGCAAAGCGCCATGAATTTGACGCGGTGGTGATCTATGACATTTCCCGGGGAAGCCGTGACGTGGTGGATTGGTTCAGCTTCCGTAAAGCAATGCGGGCGGCGGGGGTTCAGGTGATCTCTACCACGCAGCAGCTGGGAGACATTACAGACCCCAGCAGCTTCCTCACAGAGCTGATTACCGCCGGGCTTGGGCAGCACATGGTCTTGGATACGCGGAAAAAGTCTATGGCCGGCATGATGGAACGGGCAAAGAAAGGATTATACAATGGCGGGCACGCACCCCTGGGATACGACATCCAAAAGGGAATGTATATTATTAACCAGCAGGAAGCGGAAATTGTGCGAAACATTTTTCACTGGTATGCGGCCGGCGACAGTTACAATCAGATTCTCGATCGCCTTGCGGGAAAGTGCGGGAAATTTGGTCGGCCTTTTGGGAAAAATTCTTTTAACAGTATCCTTTCCAACGAACGATACATAGGCGTGTATAAATGGAACGAAAGAAATATCCGGGTCATGAGAAAATGGGCCGGAGGAAAGAAAACAGAGAATCCTGTGATTCTGAAAGGGATAATTCCGCCAATCATTGACCAAGATACTTGGGAGAAGGTGCAGAAGCGTATGAAGAACAATAAAAGAGCAACAAATAAAGCAAAGAGAGAATATTTGCTTACCGGTTTAATTGAGTGTGCCAAGTGCGGTGCTACTTATGTAGGCCATTGCAGTGTAAATCGCCGGAAGGATGGCAGCGTGCGAGAAAACCGGTACTATGAATGCGGAAGTAAATACAGATCTCACACTTGCGACAATCGTAATTTTAACGCGGACGAGCTGGAGCTTTTTGTAGTGTCCCAGATCCGTGACGCATTGAATACTTGGGATTTTCGGGATATTGCCGAAGAATACGCTAAGCAGTTGAACAGCGGAGCGCCTGATTGCACCGCTGAAAAGCGGGAATTGGCTGATATTGAGAGGCAGATTGCCAATGGTGTAAAAGCGGTGCTTTCTGGCTTGTCTGTGCCGGAGCTTTCTGCGGAAATTGATCGGCTGCGGCAGAGAAAGCTGGATTTGGAATCTGCGATTGCCGCAAAACAGCAGAGCAATAGCCATATCTACACACCCGAAGAGATCCACCAGGCGCTTCTGTGCCTGCTCCAGGATTTTGAGCCCCGCAATGCTGTGCGGACTTTAGTGCAAAAAATATACGCCAACGCGGACGGCTCTTGCACTGTCCACATTGGCGTACATATCCCTGGTGCCGGTGGCCGGACTCGAACCGGCACGGTATCGCTACCGGTGGATTTTGAGTCCACTACGTCTGCCAATTCCATCACACCGGCGGAACGTAAGATATTATATTACAAATCCAGTAAAAAATCAAGAGGAAAATCAAAGAAAAAATAAAAATCCTGAAAGAAAGCCCGCCGGCGGAAGTGCAGACTTCTGCCGGCGGGGCTTTAACTAAAACAATCAGGATTATGAACTGGTTTTTAGACCATATCCTCCGTCATGGAAATGCAGTGGCGCGGGCAAGCTTCCGCACAGGCGCCGCAGCCGATGCATTTTTCAGGATCCACAACCGCATGGAAGTTTTCCACATGGATGGCTTGCTGCGGACAAGTCTTTTCGCATTTTTTGCAGCCGATGCAGCCAATTTTGCAAACCTTCATGGTGGCAGCACCTTTTTCGCAATTGGAGCAGCGAACAACAGCCTGTTTCTTATAGGGAACCAGAGTAATAAGGCCTTTGGGGCAAGCGGCTACGCACAAGGAGCAGGCCCGGCAGCGCTTGGGATCCACTCTGGCCATCCCGTTGCAAACCTCGATAGCTCCATAGGGACAAACCCGAGCGCAGTCTCCCAATCCCATGCAGCCGAACTGGCAGCTGGTGACCCCGCCGGCTAAGAGAGCAGCCGCGGAGCAGCTGTGAATTCCCTGATACTCCATCTTATCACTGGTGACATCATAGCTTCCCATACACCGAACCATGGCCACTTTTTTCTCCATGGAGGAGGAAGCGATCCCCAGAAAAGCAGAGATCTCCTGAGCAGTTTCTGCGCCGCCGGGAGCGCAAAGCCCGGGTTTGGCCTCTCCTTTGGAGAGAGCGGCGGCATAGCCGGAGCATCCGGAATATCCGCAGGCGCCGCAGTTGGCTCCGGGGAGCATTTCCGTGATTTTCTCGGCTTTTTCATCCTTGGGAACGGCAAATACAATGGAGGCTACAGCCAATCCTATACCGGCGATCAAACCAATCCCTGCAACAATTAAAACAGCAAACAAAATCTCATTCATGCAGCTAACCCCCTTTATGCGCCTAAAAGGCCGTCCACCAGGCCGGAGAAGCCTAAAAAGGACACAGCCACCAGAGAGGCCGCTACCAGCGTAATGGGAAGACCACGCAGAGATTTGGGAATATCACAAAACTCCAGGCGTTCCCGAACGCCGGCAAACAGGACCATAGCTACCAGGAAACCAATGCCGGAACCGAAAGCGTTTACCAGCGCCTGCACATACCCGAAGGTGGGATCGGCGGCGCCTTTTTCGATAACCAGCATGGTAACGCCTAAAACAGCACAGTTGGTAGTGATCAAAGGAAGGTAGATTCCCAAAGCGTTATACAGAGAAGGGATAAACTTCCGCAGAATGATCTCGATCAGCTGCACCAAAGCGGCAATAATCAGGATAAATACAATGGTCTGCAGATACGTAAGACCCGCAGGCGTTAAAATATAGGTGTAGATGGGCCAGGTTACGGCGGTGGAGATCACCATGACCGCCGTTACAGCTACGCTCATGCCCACGGCTGTATTCAGCTTTTTGGAAACGCCCAGGAAGGGGCAAATTCCCAAGAATTTGTTCAGAATATAGTTTTCCGTGAGAATGGCTGCCAGAAAGATGGAGACCAGACTTTTAATGGTTTCAGCGTTCATTTTTTAGCAGCCTCCTTTTCCTTCAGTTTCGAGCAGCTGGCGGCCAGAGGACAGCCGGAGCATCCCATTTCTTCCGGAGCTTTTCCTTCGCCGGAAAGCTTATTGGCTAAAGCGATCAGCATACCAAAGACGAAAAATCCTCCGGGAGGTAAAATGAAAATAATAATGGGATCCATAAATCCGGAAAGAACAGGAATATCAAAGATGGTTCCCGCTCCCAGAAGCTCCCGGATAATTCCCATCAGCAGCAGTGTAGCCGTAAATCCGATTCCCATGCCCAGTCCATCCAGAATGGAGGGGAGAATCCGGTTTTTGTTGGCAAACATTTCCGCTCTTCCCAGGATGATGCAGTTTACAACGATCAGAGGCAGGAAAATGCCCAGGGCACTGTCCAACTGAGGGGAGAATGCTTTAATAAACATTTGCACGATGGTAACGAATCCGGCGATGATGGTGATGTATGCAGGAATGCGGACCCGGTCCGGAATGACGTTGCGAAGAAGCGAGATGACCGCATTGGAGCACACCAAAACAAACGTGGTAGCCAGCCCCATGCCGATAGCGTTTCCGGCTGCCGTACTTACAGCCAGCGTAGCACAAGTTCCCAGGACCAAACGAAGGACAGGGTTTTCTTTCACAATTCCTTTGCTGAATTCCTGCCAAAGAGTCTTTTTTTCTTTTGCCATGTTTACCCCTCCTTTACCTGATGATACCGTTCAACGGCCTGGTTTACCGCGTCCGTCACAGCCCGGCTGGTGATGGTAGCGCCTGTCATGGCGCTGATTTCCCCTTCACCGGGGGTGCCGGAGGTGATAAGCGTAAAGCCGCCTTCCGGAGCGGGCTGCAAATACTGATCCCGGAAGGAATCTTTCTGCGCGTTCATGCCCAACCCGGGAGTTTCGTTGATGGTGAGAATGGAGGTGCCGGTGATGGTTCCGTCTACGCTGATGCCGGTCATCACTTCCAAATCGCCGCCGTACCCTCTGGCTTCGGTGGTAAACACGTATCCGATGGTTTTCCCGCCGCTTTTGGCAATGTAGAAGGAACCGGTCTCATCCCCTTCTTCAAAGCTGTCCGCATCCGGACATACAGCCTTCCGGGCAGCTTCTGCCGTTTTCAGGTTTTGCTCTTCAATCAGGCCGGCGGTGACGCTGTTGGTAACAGCCAGAAGAGCGGAAACAATAATGCAGATCAGAAACAGAGAAAGGGCCGGACGTACAATTTCTTTTGGATTAAGCTTCATGTTTCTCAGGCTCCTTTCCAAAAGGTTTCGGACGGGTTCCCCGCTCAATCAGGGGAACCATAATGTTCATTAAGATAATAGAGTAGGAGACGCCTTCCGGAAGAGAAGCAAATACCCGGATCAGCATGGTGAGCACGCCGCATCCGACGGCAAAAATGATTTTTCCCTTCAGATCAATGGGAGACGTGGTATAGTCCGTGGCCATAAAGATAGCCCCCAGAAGCAAACCGCCGGAAAGAAGATCCAGAAGGACATCCCGTCCCAGGCAAAGGGAGAAAAGGGCCACCGTGCCGATATAACAAACAGGGATTACCGGGGTGATCACTTTCCGAACCACCAAATAGATACCGCCCAAAAGAAGGGCCAAAGCGCAGGTCTCGCCCAGGCATCCGCCTCTGGCGCCCAGGAACATCTGCAGGTAATCCGGGATCTGATCGGTCTTTCCTTCTGCCAGAAGCCCCAGAGGCGTGGCGGAAGTGAGAGCGTCAGCGGAGCTTTTGTACCAGAAGGGAATGGGCCAGCAGGTGCCGCTCATGTTGGCCGGGAAAGAGCTCATCAGAACAATTCGGGCTGTAAGAGCGGGGTTTACAAAGTTCTGCCCAATGCCTCCGAACATTTGCTTTACCACAACAATGGCAACAACGGCGCCAAACACAGCGATCAGAGGATTGATGTTGGCGGGAAGGTTGAAGGCCAGAAGCAGTCCGGTGACTACCGCGCTTAAATCGCTTATCGTATTGGCCCGCTTCATTACTTTCCGGCAAATGTATTCACACAATACGCAGCTGGCTACGGAAACCACCATAATCAGCAAGGCGCTCCAGCCAAAAATGACGCAGGCCGCTGCAGCGGCAGGCATCAAGGCGATAATCACGTCCAGCATGATTTTTTGGGTGGTCATTCCGCTGCGCAGGTGAGGGGAAGAGGAAACAATCAGTTTTTTCTCCATTATTTCGTCCCTGCCTTTCGGATGAGAGCTTTGCCCAGACGAATAGCCTGCACCAAAGGCCGGCCAGCGGGGCAGTTAAATACGCAGGTGCCGCATTCCATGCAGCAGAGGATCCCTAATTTCTGCAGCTGTTCCGTATCTTTTTGCTCTGTATATTTTTCAAGCAAAGTGGGAACCAGGTGCATGGGGCATCCGGACACGCAGCGGCCGCAGCGAATGCATTCCGTAGGCTCCGGAAGCCCTGCCTCCTCTTCGGCAAAGGCCAGGATGCCGTTGTTTTGCTTCAAAATGGGAAGCTCGTCCGTTGTAAGAGCAATACCCATCATAGGGCCGCCCATGAGGATTTTTCTGGGGGGCTTTTTGTAGCCGCCGCAGAAGGAAATGACTTCGGAAATCTTTGTGCCAATGGGAACAATGACATTTTTAGGATATTCCACGGCGGAGCCGTCGATGGTGACCCGTTTGGAAACAAGAGGCATCCCGGTTTTCAGATAATTCGCCAGGAAAGCGACAGAAGTTACATTCATCACCAGGCAGCCTACGTCCGCTGGCAGTTTTCCCAAAGGAATGACCCGGTTGGTGCAGGCCTGCACCAAAACTTTCTCCGCACCCTGGGGATACTGGGATTTCAAAGGAAGCACTCGCACGGTATCTTCCGGATCCATTTTGGGATTGTCGGCGATTTTCCGAAGGGCTTCGATCACGTCCGGTTTGTTGTCTTCTACAGCGATAATCACTCGCTTTAGATGCAGCAGATCCCGAAGAGTGTATACGCCAGAAAGAACAGCCCAGGAATTTTCCAGAGCCTCCCGGTTGTCCGCTGTGATGTAGGGTTCGCATTCCGCCACGTTGACGATCAAGGTGTCCAGCGTTTTGCCTTCCGGAACATTCAGCTTAACGTGGGCCGGAAATCCGGCACCGCCCAGCCCGACCAATCCGGATTCCCGGACAGCTTGAATCAAATCTTCTGCCGTTTCCACCACAGGTGGTTTTACGTCTGGAGAAACTGTCATCTGTCCATCGGAATCGATCACAATGGCTTCCACGAACTGCCCTCCCGGCAGCATAACTTGGGTAATGGCGCTGACGGTTCCGGAAACGCTGGCGTGAATGGGCGCGCTGACATAGGCCTGGGAATCCGCAATTTTCTGCCCTACAAGAACGGTGTCCCCTTTTGCAACCAAAGGCTTGCAGGGGGCTCCCACATGCTGCTGCATGGGAAGGATCACTTGAGAAGGACAAGGCATAACAGCACTTTCCATTTGCGCCGTGTTCTTATGATGAGGAACATGTGCGCCGCCGTGTGTACGATACGGCTTTTTTGGAAACATAAGATCCACTTTCCTAACCTCCATTTACAGAGTTTTGCCGTGACCCGGCAAGGGGATTGTATTGAGAAGCGGCAAAATGACTTTCAGCACAAAACCGGTCAAAATGCCGGACAACACACTAAAGAGTAAGAGCCAGGGAATATAAACCAATACGGCGGACGAAGTGAGCAGAAAGGCCACGGCAAGCTGCGCGGCGTTGTGCATCAAAGCTCCGGAAACGCCGATTCCGCAATAGCCGAAAAGCGGTGTTTTCCGCCGCAGAAGAAGCCAAACCACCACCGTGCTACAGCAGCCTCCGGAAAGGCTCATGAGCATGGCGGTCAGTCCTCGTGTAGCGCCTGCGAAAAAGCCCTTGACCAGCGCAATGCAAAGTGCGGGGAAAATCCCCATGGACTGCGCCGCATACATGGAGACCACATTGGAAAGCCCCAACTTAGCTCCCGCCGGCAAAACGGGAAGGGGAGGAAGCAGGTTTTCCAAAGCGGCCAATACCAGTGCCAAAGCGCCCAAGATGCCTAAAAACGCCACACGCCCGGACGTACGGGAAAAAGAAGATTTATCCTGATCCATAAGTGCCTCCTGACTATCCGGTGATTCCGTCAAATCCCTGGGTTTCTCCGGGGGAAGGAAGAATTCGAATGGATACCCTGGCCGGAAGGCAGACAGCTCCTTGTCCCGCCTGGGTCAATTTTCCGGTGCGGACGCAAGTATGATCGGGGCAATCGGAAGAAAGAAAGGAGATGGCTCCCGGCTCCAGAAGCAGGCGGACATGGTATTCTCCGCCAATTTCCAAAATCGTTTCTTCCTGTTGTTCCAGCAGGGAATACCGGCCCCATTCTACTCCGTTCTGCTCAATTACGGCTATGCCGCCTTTTTCGGCGAAGGTAAAGGAAAAAAGCAAGATAAGTGCCAGAACCAGAACGCCACCGATCAGCGCCAGATCCCACTTTCGAAAGATTTTACCCGGCATAGGAAAAGTCCTCCGATACAATATGAAAAGAATCTTTTAGACCATCGGTCACCGAAACGGTTTTATCCGTTCGGATGAAAATTCCTTCTGCTCCGTAGTGAAGAAGCAGGGCTTTCCCTTTTTCTTCTCCCAGAACAAAACAGGCGGTGGAAAGAATATCGCTGAGAGCTCCCTGCCCGGGTTCGCTTCCACCGCACACCACCGTCACGGAAACCAGGCCGGTGTCCGCCGGAAAGCCGGTTTGAGGATCTAGCAAATGATGATATGTAATACCATCCTGCGTGAAAGTCTTTTCATAGGATCCGGAGGTGGAAATAAACCCGCCTGTCAGATCCAGTGTTCCCATGGTGGCATCCTCTCCCTGGGATACATACGGGTTGCGCACGGCAATGCTCCACAGGGAACCGTCCGGTTTCTGCCCGTAGATTCCTACGCTGCCGCCTACAGCGGCGATCCCGCCGGAAACGGAAGAGCTTTTATATGTATCCACAATAGCGTCGCACCCGGCGCCTTTTCCGACGGCCCCCAGATCCACGGCCATATAATAATTGCGGAGAGACGCGGTGTTATCTTCCGTGTTGATCCTGAGGTTTTCATAGCCAACGTAGGGAAGATAGGTGTTGATAAGCTCTTCCCCGGGGAAGGAAGGGGTTTCGCTGTCGAAATTCCATAAGCAGGAAATGGGAAGAATCGTAGGATCAAAAGCGCCCTGGCTGTTTTCCGCCACATCCAGACACAGGTCCAGCAGAGAAATGGTTTCCGGTTCCAGAGAGATCCACTGGGTTCCGGCAGCGTCGTTCAGACGGGCGATATCGGAGCCTTCCACTCTCCAGGAAATCTGGTTTTCCAAGTTGGTTACAGCAGAGGCGGCCTTTAGAGCGGTATTCTCCCTGTCCTTTCCATATACGGTTTGCTGCACTAAGGTTCCCATGGCATAACTGCTGTGTTCATAACGGTTTTCTCGGTAGCCATATTGGGACCACATCCAGATCAATACACCCGCCAGAATGGCCAGGATCACCAAAAACACGGCGGCGGTTTTCTTATTATCCAACCAACGGGAAAAGGATACTTTCATAAAGTCCTCCTGTTATTAAAAAGATGCCCGGATTTTCCGGCAGCTCTTTTTCCTGGTAAATACAAATCACCTATCTAATTAGTATAGAATGCTTTCTGTGATTTTATGTTCTTCTTAAGAATATGAAAAAAAGAAAGTGTGAGCCAAATTTGCTATAAAGAAAAAAATAATCGGATCCGTTCTTGTCAGAAAAATAGGTCTATGGTATACTGAATCTGTTTTTTAAAATGAGATGATGATTTAAAGGGAATTTGATTGGCAAGCAGGAGGAATAAACAAATGCGGATGCGGAATAAACCTTGGGTGGGCCCGGAATTGGAGGCGTGCCCCTTTTTTGTGCGTCGTCCCGTGGAGCAATTGGGGAAATGGCAGGAATATTTTGAAAAAAGGCAGCCGGTTCATTTGGAACTGGGCTGTGGAAAAGGATGGTTTATTGCCGGATTGGCGCCGGAACATCCGGAAATCAACTATATCGGGATCGATTTAAAAGATGTGGTTTTGGCGGTTGCTTGCCGAGAAATCACGAAGGCTTTCCGCGATCAACCCATCAAAAATGTGGCGCTGACAGCGCAGGATATTGAACGGCTGCGCCAGATTATGGATGAAAGGGATAGCGTGGAACGGATCTACATCAATTTCTGCAATCCCTGGCCCAGGCCCAAACATCATAAACGTCGGCTGACATTCCCCACCCGGCTTCAGGAATATGGCAGCTTGCTGTCCCCCGGGGGAGAACTTTGGTTTAAAACGGATGATGATGCTCTATACCAGGATACGCTGGGGTATCTGAAAGAAAGCGGATATACGATTCTTTGGCAGACCGCAGATCTTCACGCCCGTGAAGATGCATGCTCGGATATGCGGGCTATGACGGAGCATGAAAAAATGTTTTCCGAAAAAGGGATTCCCATAAAAGCTTTGCGGGCGATTCCGCCTGTGAAATAAAAGCCTTTGTTGTATTTTTATTTTTCTAATGCTATAACTACTCGGTTGATCAATCCAAAAAGAACCAAAGATGGAATATTTTTCCTCTTTGCATATTAAAGGAGGTTCCTATGGAAAAATCATATATTCCTCAAGGCTATCGTGCGGCCTTGAATCTGAAAGAGACGCAGTACGCGATTGAGCAGGCACGGCATACGTTTCAGGATAAACTGGGAAAAGCACTGCATTTGGTTCGTGTCAGTGCGCCGCTTTTTGTGGATCCGTCCACCGGCCTTAACGATGATTTGAACGGTGTGGAGCGGCCGGTTTCTTTTGATATTCCGGCTGTAGGCGGAGAAGGGCAGGTGGTGCACTCTCTGGCAAAATGGAAGCGGATGGCTTTGTGGAGATATGGATTTGAACCGGGAGAGGGCCTTTATACGGATATGAACGCCATTCGCCGGGATGAAACGCTGGATAATCTTCACTCTATTTATGTAGATCAGTGGGATTGGGAAAAGGTGATTTCCCGAGAGGATCGGAACCAGGAATACCTGAAAGAGACGGTGCGGAAAATCGTAGGGGCCATTTGCGATACATTGGAAGAGTTGAAAAAGGCTTTTCCGGTTCTGAAAACGGAACTGAGCCGGGAAGTAACCTTTTTGACCACGCAGCAGCTGGAAGACGAATATCCGGATCTTACGGCGAAAGAACGCGAGAATGCGGTGACAAAACGATACAGAACCGTGTGCTTGATGCAGATCGGTGGAAAGCTTCGCTCCGGAGAAAAGCACGACGGGCGTGCTCCGGACTACGACGATTGGTCTTTGAATGGAGACATTTTGTTCTGGAACCCGGTTCTGAACCGGGCCGAAGAAATCTCCTCCATGGGAGTACGGGTGGACGCGGAAGCTTTGGAGCGGCAGCTGAAAGAAAGCGGCTGCGAGGAACGAAGAAATCTTCTTTTCCACTCCATGCTGCTGGAAGGCAAACTTCCTCTCACCATCGGAGGAGGTATAGGCCAGTCCCGGCTTTGTATGCTGCTGCTGGGGAAAGCCCATATCGGTGAAGTGCAGTGCTCATTATGGGATCCGGCAACCCTGGAGATTTGCCAGAAGGAAAATGTGGAGATCCTTTGATTTTCGCAGATCCAATAACAAAACTTTCGTGAACGGGAGAGACCGGTATGTCTATGCGCGTAAATCATCAATTACCTGTTCCGGCGGAATTGAAAGAAGAATATCCGCTGTCCCGGGAATTGATCCGCTTAAAAAAAGAGCGGGATAAGGAGATACGGGACGTTTTTTCGGGGAAAAAGGAAAAATTTGTGGTTCTGGTGGGCCCCTGCTCGGCGGACAATGAAGACGCCGTTTGTGAATATGTTTCCCGGCTTAGCCGCCTGAACCAGGAGCTTTCCGAAAAACTGATTCTGATCCCCAGAATTTATACCAATAAACCCAGGACCACCGGAGAAGGATATAAGGGGATGCTGCATCAGCCTTCCCCGGATAAAGCGCCGGATCTTCTGGCGGGCATTATCGCCATCCGGAAAATGCACATTCGCTCCATGCAGGAAAGCGGCCTGACAGCAGCGGATGAAATGCTGTATCCGGAAAATCGGAGTTACCTGGACGATCTTCTTTCCTATGAGGCAGTGGGGGCTCGGTCTGTAGAAAATCAGCAGCACCGCTTAACGGCCAGCGGGATGGATATTCCCGTGGGAATGAAAAACCCAACCAGCGGGGATTTTTCCGTTATGCTGAATTCTGTGGTGGCAGCGCAGTCTCCCCATACTTTTATTTACAGAGGCATGGATGTGACCACCGGCGGCAATGATCTGGCTCACGTGATCCTTCGGGGCGGTGTGGATAAATACGGAACGTGCGTGCCCAATTACCATTATGAAGATTTGGTCCGCCTGCTGGAAATGTACCAGAAGCGGGACCTGAAAAATCCGGCGGTGATTGTGGACGCCAACCATTCCAATTCCAACAAGAAGTATAAAGAGCAGATCCGGATTGTTAGCGAAGTGCTTCATAGCCGCAGACATAACCCGGAACTTCATCGGCTGGTAAAAGGCGTGATGATCGAAAGCTATTTGGAAGAGGGCTGCCAACCGATTTCCGCAGAGCGGGTATACGGAAAATCCATTACGGATCCCTGTCTCGGCTGGGAGGATACTAAGCGCCTTTTGTATCGGATTGCGGATGAATGCTGATCTTTTTTGTGATTTTGCAAAACAGGGAGAGTTTTGATTTTTTTCCGCGTGTGAGCAATTTGCAGCTGAATAGAAACGATTGCGAAAATGAAAAGCCCTTTGAAAAGCAATGATGCTTTTCAAAGGGCTTTCTGTGTAAATAATTTCGTTTGTTTCTCAGGAAAAGAACATGTGCTCTATGAAAATTTTCAGACCGATGGCGATCAAAACGATACCGCCTGCGATTTCCGCTTTTTTGGAAAGCAAAGTGCCGAATTTTTTTCCCACATAGACACCGGCCAGGCAAATAAAGAAGGTGATCAAACCGATCACGGAAACGGCGATCAACATCCGCTCTACGGAAGAAGCGCCCACGGCGGAGGGAAGAATCACGCCGGTGGCCAGCGCGTCAATACTGGTGGCCACGGAAAGAGCCAGAAGGGTTTTCAAGGGAACATCCAGATGGCATGCGGCTTCTGCTGCTTCCTCCTCATCCTGCCCTTTTCTGGATTCCAGAAGCATTTGAATGCCTATGTATAAAAGCAATAAAAGAGCGATCCAGTGGTCGATGGAAGAAATGAATTCTTCTCCGGCTTTTCCTACCAGCCAGCCAATGGCGGGCATCAAAAGCTGAAAAAAACCGAAGCTGAAGGCTAATTTAACGGCAAATTTACAGGTGACCTTTTGGCAAACAGCACCGTTCGTCACAGAAACGGCAAAAGCATCCATAGCCAACCCAACCGCAATGCCTATCAAAGACAATATGTCCATATTCTGAATTTCACCTCAAACTGTTTTTTCAAAAACCGAGTTTTACTATCATATAACCAAACAGATTAAAAGTCAAGAAATAAAATCTTTTTATGTCTAACAGTCGGTTTTGTTTGCTATTTAAATGAAAAAATGATACAATGGTTTCATACGTTATCACTCTAAAGCGAAATACTACGCCATGGCGGAAGGAGACCCGAAAACATTATGATTGCAGTTATTGATTACGGCGCAGGTAATCTGGGAAGCGTGGAAAAAGCTTTACGCTTTATCGGCGCACAGGTGGAAATTACCCGGGACCCACAGGTGCTGATGGGTGCGGAGGCTGCTGTTCTCCCTGGGGTAGGAGCCTTTGGAGATGCCATGGAATCTCTGCATCAATCAGGCCTTACTCATTGGGTGCGGGAGTTTGCCTTGTCCGGCCGGCCTTTTCTTGGAATCTGCCTGGGAATGCAAATGCTTTTTGAAGAAAGTGAAGAATCTCCCGGTGTGCCGGGGTTAGGTCTTCTTCCCGGAAAAATTTTGCGGATACCGGAAGAGAATGGTCTGAAAGTTCCGCATATGGGATGGAACTCTTTGGAAATTCTGCAGCCGGAAGGACTTTTTTCCGGCCTGTCCGGAGAGTCCTATGTTTATTTCGTCCATTCCTACTATCTGAAAGCCCAGGATCGGCAAGCCGTTTCCTCTCAGACGTTTTATGGCGTGGAGATAGACGCGTCCGTATGCAAAGGGAATATTATGGGAGCCCAGTTTCATCCGGAAAAAAGCGGGGAAACCGGTTTGCGGATGCTGCGGAATTTTGCCGCGTTGAGCCGGAAAGGAGAATAAGCTATGTATGCGAAACGAATTATCCCGTGCCTGGATGTGAAAGATGGCAGGGTGGTGAAAGGTACCAGTTTCCTGAACTTGCGGGATGCCGGAGATCCGGTGGAAGCGGCAAAATTGTACGATACCCAGGGAGCGGATGAATTGGTTTTGCTGGATATTACAGCGTCCCATCAGGGGCGGGGCACAATGCTGGAAATTGTAAGAAAAGTCGCTTCTCAGATTTTTATTCCCTTTACGGTGGGAGGCGGGATCCGCAGTGTGGATGATTTTACCGTGTTGCTTCGGGCAGGGGCGGACAAAGTGTCCGTGAATTCTGCAGCTTTGAAGCAGCCGGAGCTTTTGACCCAGGCAGCGGAAAAATTTGGGAGCCAGTGTGTGGTGTGTGCCATTGACGCAAAGCGTACGGGTCACGGGAATTGGACGGTTTATTTGAACGGCGGCCGGATCGATACAGGAAAAGACGCGCTGTGCTGGGCCCGGGAGGCGGAGCGCCGGGGAGCGGGAGAAATCCTGCTGACCAGTATGGATCAGGACGGGCAGAAAAGCGGATACGATCTGGAACTGACCGCGGCTGTTTCCCAGGCAGTGAAGATCCCGGTGATCGCATCGGGAGGAGCGGGGTGCAAGGAGCATTTTTACCAGGCGTTTACAGAAGGGAAAGCGGATGCTGTTTTGGCAGCTTCCTTATTCCACTTTGGAGAAGTTCCTGTTCCGGAATTAAAAAAATATCTTTCGTCCAGAGGGATCCCGGTTCGGGTGGATATTTTGTCCCAATAAAAGCGAAAAAGCTTGCAGAGAATTTCTCTGCAAGCTTTTTCGCATCGGCAAATTTTTACGGCGCGTAGGTTAAAACCGCTGTCTGCGATGGCATATCGGAGGTGATTTCTATGGAATTTCCGGGGTAAAAGACACAGTCTGTGCGAAGGGATAAAAATTCCTCCAGCGTTCCGATGCAGTCGTATCCGAAAGTATCGCTTCTATAATGCATGGGTATGATAACCGTGGGGGAAAGGGCTTCTGCCAAGTGGTTGGCTTGCTGAGCGTTTATGGTGTAAAATCCTCCCACAGGAACCAAAAGCGCGGTAAGCCCCTGCAATTTTTGCATTTGCTCTTGGGAAAGATCACAACCTAGATCTCCCAAATGGGCAATTCGGATGCCGCCGGCGGAAAAAATATGGATCGTGTTGGTCCCTCGCAGTGCGCCCTGTTCCGGGTCATGGAAGGTGGGGATGGCTTCAATTTGGAAGGGATTTTTTTGGCCGGAGAGAAGGGAGACCGTTTCCACTCCGTGATGGTCGGGATGCAGATGGCTGCACAGCACTTGATTCCCCTGGATGGATAAGGGGGAAAGACCGGGAACCGTATTATGGGAAAAAGGGTCCAAAACCAGTGTGTAGCCTTCGTAGGACGCCAAAAAACAGGAATGACCCATCCAAGTCAGCTGTATGCTGTTTTTCATATGTGTTCCTCCTTGCCAATAGAAAATCTTGAAACGATTCAAATCGTCTTTGATTTTCAGTATAACACACAAATAAAAATTTGTCCCCTGATTTGTTACTTTGCTTTACTTTGGAAAGGCGTACTTTCCGGTGATAAATCCCGCGGGGCAAGCATAGATTTGTAGTACATTTGGGAGGTGGAATTGTGAAGCGCAGACGAATTGTTGCCTTTATTCTGGCAGGTATACTGGGAATAGGCCTTTATCCCCGAAAAATGCAGGCGGAAGCCGTTTCTTCCGAAATGACCGCCCCTTCCGCGATTCTCATGGAAGCCGGAAGCGGAAAGATCCTTTATGAAAAAGATGCGGATGTACAGCGGCCCTGTGCCTCCATTACCAAAGTGATGACGCTCCTTTTAGTGATGGAAGCGTTAGACAGCGGAAAAATCCAGCTGACGGATATGGTGACCGCCAGCGAGCATGCCGCATCCATGGGCGGCTCGGATATTTGGCTGGAACCGGGGGAAACCATGAGCGTGGATGATTTGCTGAAAGCGACGGTCATTGCCAGCGCCAACGATGCTGCTGTGGCTTTGGCAGAATATGTGGCGGGAAGTGAAGAAAATTTTCTGGTGATGATGAATCAACGGGCACAGGAACTGGGGATGACGCAAACCGTTTTTAAAAACTGCAACGGCCTGGATGAAGAAGGGCATTTAACCAGCGCGCGGGATGTGGCTATTATGTCCCGGGAACTGATTCGGTACGAGAAGATCTTTGATTATACGCAAACATGGATAGACTATGTCCGGGATGGAAAGACCCAGCTGGTAAATACCAATAAATTGCTGAAAAGTTACTCCGGGATCACAGGGCTGAAAACCGGGACTACCGGTCAGGCAGGAAGCTGTATTACCGCAACAGCCCAGCGGGACGGCGTTTCGCTGATCGCTGTGGTTTTAGGATGCTCCAACACCAACGAAAGGTTCACTTCCGCCGCGGCGCTGTTGGATGAAGGATTCGCCAATTGGGCCATAGCGCAGCCTTCTTTGCCGCCTCAAGAGCTGCAGCCGGTGGCGGTGGAGCAGGGAATGACAGCACAAGTACCGGTTTCTGTGGAACTGGGGCAGGGAATCGTGGTGCCGAAAGGAAGGCAGGAGGAGCTGGAATATGAAGTGGTGGTGGAAGAAGCCGTGCAGGCGCCTGTAACCCAGGGGCAAATTTTGGGAAAAGTGATCTACCGTTTGGATGGAGAGACGTTGGCGGAATATCCCGTAAAAGCGGCAGGGAATGTAGAGGAAATCACGTTTGCTTCCGTTTGGCACTGGCTTCTTTGTCGATTTTTTTCCGTCTCGCCAGGATAAAAAATAAAAAAAATATAAATTTTGCCGAAAATTTCTTGCAAATACAAGGCGTGTATTGTAAAATGAAACCATAGAATTACCAATCTCTTATGTGACAGAATGGACTTTATTTCCTGTGGAAAGCATTCTGTACACGGGAGGAAAGCGCAGGAGGAATGTAAGATGTCCGTAAAAATAAATGCCCGATATGTATCCGGCTTTATTCGTGAGGAAGAGTATATTGCTATCGCTCCCCAGGTTCGGTTGGCCCATGAAATGCTTCATGAGGGAACAGGGCTGGGAAATGATTTTCTGGGATGGCTGCATTTGCCTACGGACTATGATAAAGAAGAATTTTCCCGTATCCAGGCGGCGGCCAAGAAAATCCAGTCCGATACGGATGTGTTTGTGGTAATCGGTATCGGAGGTTCCTATTTGGGTGCCCGGGCAGCTATTGAGTTTCTGAAATCCAATCAATATAACGCTCTTAAGAAAGATACGCCGGACATTTATTTTGCTGGAAACAGCATCAGTTCTTCCGCTTTAGGCGAGCTTCTGCGGATCTGTGAAGGGAAGAACGTTTCCATCAATATGATCTCCAAGTCCGGAACCACAACGGAGCCGGCCATCGCTTTCCGGGTATTCCGGGAGCTGTTGGAGAAAAAATATGGCAAAGAGGAAGCCAGAAAGCGGATCTATTGCACCACGGATCGTGCCAAAGGAACTTTGAAGCAGCTGGCGGACCGGGAAGGTTATGAAACTTTTGTGGTGCCGGATGACGTGGGCGGCCGGTATTCCGTGCTGACGGCGGTAGGGCTGCTGCCCATTGCCGTTGCGGGGGCGGATATCGAAGCTTTGATGGCCGGTGCTGCCAAAGCGGAGAAGGAGCTGGCAGAGCCGGATCTGGAGAAGAACGATTGCTACAAATACGCGGCGATTCGGAATATCCTCAGCCGCAAAGGAAAAGAAACGGAAATTTTGGTGGCGTATGAGCCCTGCTTTACCATGATGTGCGAATGGTGGAAGCAGCTTTACGGTGAAAGCGAAGGCAAAGACGGAAAAGGTCTTTTCCCGGCTTCCTGCGTATTCTCTACGGACCTCCACTCCATGGGGCAGTATATCCAGCAAGGAAAGCGCAATTTAATGGAAACGGTTGTGCTGTTCGATAAAGCCAAAGAAGAGATCTACATGGGAAAAGATCCCGAAAATGTAGACGGGCTCAATTTCCTGGAAGGAAAGTCCATTTCTTACATTAACCGCAAGGCTTTTGAGGGAACGGTCCTGGCGCATACGGACGGCGGCGTTCCCAATGTGGTTTTGGAAGCACCGGATTTTTCGGAAGACACTTTGGGATATATGATCTATTTCTTTGAAAAGGCCTGTGCCATCTCCGGATACATGACGGGAATCAATCCCTTCGATCAGCCGGGTGTGGAAAGCTATAAGAAGAATATGTTTGCGCTGTTGGGCAAACCGGGTTATGAATCCCAGAAAGAGGCGCTGGAAGCGCGGCTTTCGGAATAAACAAACAAAGGAATCCCGTCCGCTTTTGCGGATAAATATAAAACAGGGGGAGATAAAATGATCACTCTTATCGTTGGTAAAAAAGGTTCCGGCAAAACAAAGAAATTGATTGAGCGCGCCAATGAAGCTGTACGGCTTTCGGACGGCAATGTTATCGTAATAGAAAAAGGTTTGAAACTTACGTATGATATTTCCCATCAGGCCCGTTTGGTGGACTCTGACGCGTACGGCATTTCCGGAGCGGACGCCATGTATGGCTTTGTTTGCGGTATCTGCGCAGGCAATTACGACGTGACGGATATTTTCATTGATTCCACGCTGAAGATCATCGGCTCGGATCCGGAAGTTCTCCAGAAATATATGGAGAAGCTGAATGCTCTGGCGGAGCAGGCCAACATTAAAATTACCCAGTTGGTTTCCCTGACGCCGGAAGAACTGCCGGAAGGCGTCAAAGCCGTAGCGGAAATCGTTTAAGGGCTGATAAAACAGGCACTTTTCCGTAGCTAAAAAATGCTGCCGGAGCGGGATGGTTTCGGCAGCATCTTTTGCGTTTTTTTCGAAAAATTCTATTGACAAATCTGCGTTGGACCTATATAATAGACCAATGTAGTGTCGAGGTATATTATGCGTCTTGAACTAAAGAAATTGTTTTCCGGGGAGATTGTTTCCATTCCTTTTTCATTTCAGATGGACCTTTCCGGAGTAGAGCTCAGCGGTGTGTGTCCCTTTGCATCTCCGGTGGAAGTGAAGGGAGAGGCCACATCCCGGGCAGGCAGTGTGCAGCTGAAAGCAAAGGCGGAATTTGACCTTTCCGTGTCTTGTGATCGCTGTATGGACGAGATACAGCGGCATGAGTCCTATTCGTTTTCCCATCTCTTGGTGACAAGTTTGGAAAACGAGGAGGATGAGGAAGAGTACATCCGGGTGGAAGGTGAATCCTTGGATCTGGACGAGCTTTTCCGGGGAGATGTTCTTCTGGAAATCCCTATGAAGTTTTTATGCAGGGAAGATTGTAAAGGGCTGTGTCCGTCTTGCGGGCAGAACTTGAATCATGGCTCCTGCGGCTGTAATTTGCATCAGGTCGATCCTCGTTTGGAGGTTCTCAGACAACTGATAGATTAGCACTAGCATAAGGAGGTGCTGACATGGCGGTACCCAAGAGAAAAGTATCCAGCGCGCGGCAGAATAAAAGACGTTCCAACGTTTGGAAACTGGAAGCTCCGGCTTTGATGAGATGTCCCAAGTGCGGGGAGTTCAAGTCTCCTCACAGAGTATGCAGCGCTTGCGGCTACTATAACGGCAGAGAAGTGATTAAGAAGGAAGCTTAATTTTCTTCAGGTTCGGAAGAATGGAGAAGGAGAAATCCTTCTCTATTTTTTTACGTTGTGTACGTTGCAGCTTTTCGTAAGCAGTAAGGACGGTGATTTTCATGTCTGTAAAAATATACGCGGTAGAGCCTTCCAGCGCGGCGGAAAAAGCCGGGATTCAGGCGGGAGAAACGCTGATCTCCATGAACGGAAACGATATTTACGACGTTCTGGATTATCGCTTTTACGAGATTAGTACAAAGCTCTCTATTTCTCTGGAAAACAGTAAAGGAGATAAAAGAACCGTAGAGATCCATAAAGGAGAATACCAGTCCATAGGGCTTGTGTTTGAGACCTATCTGATGGACCGGCAGCATTCCTGCCGGAATCAGTGTATCTTTTGCTTTATCGACCAGCTTCCCAAAGGGCTGCGGGAGAGCCTGTACTTTAAGGATGATGATTCCCGTCTTTCCTTTTTATTTGGAAACTACGTTACGCTGACCAATTTAAGCCAGCGGGAAGTAGACCGCATCCTGAAAATGCATATCAGCCCCATCAATATTTCTGTGCATACTACAAACCCGGAGCTCCGTGTGAAAATGATGAACAATCGATTTGCCGGGGAATCTTTGCAGATTCTGTACCGTTTGGCGGAGGCGGGGATCAAGCTGAATTGTCAGCTGGTGCTTTGCCCGGGGATCAACGACGGCGCGGAGCTGGAGAGAACTTTGGGGGATCTTTTGCCCCTGTATCCTTCCGTGCAAAGTATAGCCTTGGTTCCTGTGGGGCTTACAAAATATCGGGAAGGGCTGTATCCTTTAACGCCGTATACAAAAGAAACGGCAGGAGAAGTGCTGGATTTGGTGGAAGCCAAAGGGAAGGAAATGCTGGAGAAATATGGGAACCGGGTGTGCTACGCGGCGGATGAATTTTATCTTAAAGCAGAGCGCCCCATTCCGGATGCGGCGTTTTATGGCGATTTTGACCAGCTGGAGAATGGCGTGGGCTTGATCGCCAATTTAAAGCAGGAGTTTTTGAGCGCCCTGGAAGATCTTTCTCCGGAAGAAGGGTTGGCTTTGCCTTCTCCTCGAAACGTCACCATTGCCACGGGAACGGCAGCGGCGCCGTTTTTGGATAATTTACTTGACGAATTACGGGCAAAATGTCATAATCTAACCTGTAAGGTGATTCCAATAGTGAATCACTTTTTCGGTGAACAAATCACTGTAGCGGGGCTGATTACCGGCAGAGATCTGATTGATCAGCTGTCCGGTAAAGATCTGGGAGAGGAATTGCTGCTTCCCGGAGTGATGCTGCGCCACGGCGAGGATGTTTTTTTGGATGATGTAACACTTCATCAGGTAGAGGAGGAGCTGCGGATTAAGGTTCGCGGCGTTTCTCAGGATGGTTATGAACTCTTAAATGCGATCACAGGAGGTGAGCAGGATGGCTAAACCGGTCGTAGCGATTGTAGGAAGACCCAATGTGGGAAAATCCACGTTGTTCAATAAGTTGGTTGGAGAACGGCTTTCTATTGTGGAAGATACCCCCGGTGTGACCCGGGATCGAATTTATGGGGACTGTGAATGGAGAGGGCGTTCCTTTTCCGTAGTGGATACGGGAGGAATCGAGCTGTCTTCTGGGGATGTGATCCTTTCTCAAATGCGAGCTCAGGCGCAGTTGGCCATTGACGGAGCGGATGCCATTATTTTTGTGACGGATCTGCGGGCCGGATTGGTGGCTACGGATGCGGATGTGGCGGCTATGCTGCTGAAAAGCGGGCGCCCGGTGGTGCTCTGTGTAAACAAGTGCGATACTGTGGGAGATCCTCCGGCAGAATTTTACGAATTCTATAATTTAGGCCTGGGAGATCCGGTTCAGGTTTCTTCCGTGCACGGCCATGGAACGGGAGACCTTCTGGATCGGGTGCTGGAATACCTTCCTGCGGAGACGGAAGAAGAGGAAGACGGAGAGCGGATCCGTGTAGCTATCATCGGAAAGCCCAATGTGGGAAAAAGCTCTTTGATCAACCGGATTACCGGTGAAGAACGGTGTATCGTTTCGGATATTGCGGGAACCACCCGGGATGCTATTGATACTCAAGTGGACAATCAATATGGATCCTTTACCCTGATCGATACGGCCGGGATCCGCCGGAAAAATAAAATTGACAACGCTATTGAGAAATACAGCATTCTTCGGGCGCAGATGGCCATTGAACGGGCGGATGTGTGTGTAATTATGATTGACGCCGCTGTGGGATTTACGGATCAGGATTCCAAAGTGGCGGGTCTTGCCCATGAGGCAGGAAAAGGCTGTGTCATTGTGGTAAACAAATGGGACGCCATTGAAAAAGATACGCAGACCATGCAGGAATACCGAGCCAAGCTGGAAAAAGATTTTTCCTTTATGTCTTACGCACCATTTTTATTTATTTCCGTAAAAACAGGGCAGAGGGTAGAACGGCTTTTTGATCTTATCAAGCATGTGGCCAACTCCAACGCCATGCGCATTGCCACAGGCATGTTGAACGATGTGCTGGCTCAGGCTACGGCACGGGTCCAGCCTCCTACGGACAAAGGAAGACGGCTGAAAATCTACTACATGACCCAGGCTTCCACCAAGCCTCCCACATTTGTCTGCTTTGTAAATTCAGCGGAATTGTTTCATTTTTCCTATCAGCGCTATCTGGAAAACCGAATTCGGGAAGTGTTCGGTCTGGAAGGCACACCTATTCGCTTTATTATTCGGGAACGAGGCGAAAAAGGCGATAAATAAAGAAAAAGGAGAAAGCTGTAATGAGTAACATTATTCTTGCCGGTGTTTTGGCGGCGGTTATTTCCTATCTTCTGGGCAGCGTGAGTTTTTCCATTTTGTTTACCAAGCTTTTTGACCATCAAAAAGACATTCGGAGCATGGGAAGCGGAAATGCAGGCGCTACCAATGTGCTGCGTTCGGTAGGTGTTAAAGCGGCTGTCTGCACGTTTGTATTTGATTTTGCCAAGGGCGTTCTCTCGGTCTTTCTGGGAAAGCTTTTATTTCAATATTTGGCGGTTCCTTCCGCTGTGGGAATGGTCAGCGAATTTGAACTGATCCAGTTTGGCGCCTACCTTTCCGGGTTTTTCTGCGTGATGGGGCACATTTATCCCCTTTATTTTGGGTTTAAGGGTGGAAAAGGGGTCCTTACCAGTTGGGCGATTATCGCTTTGATTGATTGGCGTTCGTTCATTCTGGTAATTGTAGTGTTTATTGTTGTCTTTTTGATCTCCAAAATTGTTTCTCTTTCCTCCATTTGCGCAGCGGCCTCCTATCCCATCTGTACGCTGATTTTTAATCTGGGGATTGCCTACTGCTGGAAACATGAAGTTACGCTGTTTTATGTGATTTTAACCTTCGTAATTGGATCCCTGCAGGCGGGAATTTTGATCTGGAAGCATCGTTCTAACATCCAGCGGATCCGCCAAGGTACGGAAAAGAAGATCACCATTAAGAAAAAATCCTAATGATTTTTGAAAAGGCAAAAAGCCAAAAGATCAAGATGTGTTTTTTACATAAGCGGCGGGAGTAAATTCCTGCCGCTTTACTTTTAGGCTTTTCTGTGATACTATTTTATATAGATAAAATACGGGAGGTTCAGTGTATGAATTCGAAATTAAAAGACAGCAATACGGACTTTCTGTTCAAAGCGATTTTGTCCTTGGAAACGGTAGAGGAGTGCTATAATTTTTTTGAAGACCTTTGCACGGTTCCGGAACTGAAGGCAATGTCTCAGCGTTTAGTGGTGGCCCATATGCTCAGCACCAAACGGGTATACAGCGATATTGTAGCCGAGACAGGCGCCTCCACGGCCACCATCAGCCGTGTGAATCGTTCTCTCAATTACGGCTGTGACGGATATGAGTTGGTATTTGGCCGCATGGAGCAGACAAAAAAGGCGTGAGTTCATGAGTTATAGTTTATTTGCCTCCTATTATGACCGTCTTACCCAAAATGTTCCGTATTCCCAGCAGGCGCAGTATTTGTTGGATGTGTTGGCCCGCCATGGACATCAACCGGGGCTGACGTTGGATCTGGCCTGCGGAACAGGAAGCCTTACCCTGGAATTGGCCAGACGGGGCGTGGATGTGTACGGTGTAGATGCCTCCATGGAAATGCTATCGGAAGCGCAGCAAAAAGCTGCAGAGGAAAATCTGCAGCTTTTGTTTTTATGCCAAAAAATGCAGTCCTTGGATCTGTTTGGCACGGTGGATACGGTGTTTTGCACATTGGACAGTTTGAATCATCTTACCCGTGAAAAAGACGTGCAGCAAACCTTTCAGAAGGTTTCACTGTTTTTGAATCCGGGAGGATATTTTGTTTTCGATGTAAATACGGAATATAAACACAGAAAGATTTTGGGAAATCAGACCTTTGTATACGATATGGAAGATGTATACTGCGTGTGGCAGAACACCCTGGAGGAAAAAACCTGCCGAGTGTCTATATCCTTGGACTTTTTTGAGCGTCAGGGCCGGGTTTATCACCGGAGCACGGAGAATTTTTCCGAAAGAGCGTATTCCGCTGAAAAGATCGGGGAATGGCTGGAAGCAGCCGGGCTGAAGGCAGAGGCTTTATATGCGGCCATGACCTTTGACGCCCCGACGCCTACAACGGACCGCCTGGTTTTTGTCGTAAAAAAGCCGGAAGTTTTGGAAACGGGAATAACGGGAGAAAAAGGATCATAAGATTGATTAGAAAATTGGAGGATAAAATCGTGGATCGGATCATCAGATGTATCACGGCGGATGGCGCTGTTATGGCAGCGGCTATTGATTCCACCTATATGGTGGCCACCGCTCAGCAAATTCACAATACAAGTCCCACGGCTACTGCGGCCTTGGGAAGGCTTCTTACTGGCGCTTCCGTTATGGGCTCCATGCTGAAAAAAACAGGAGCCACCATAACGTTGAAGATCAATGGCGGCGGTCCGGCAGGGACATTGGTAGCCATTGCCGACGGAAACGGAAATTGCCGTGGGTATATGGACCACCCCCAGGAGGATGTGCCCCTGAAGCCAAACGGTAAGCTGGATGTGGGAGCTCTGGTTGGGGCGGATGGCTTGCTGGGCGTGATCCGGGATTATGGAGAAGGGGAGCCTCATATGGGGCAGGTGCGCCTTCGCTCCGGAGAAATTGCCGAAGATCTCACGGGATATTACGCGGAAAGCGAGCAGATCCCTACGGTTTTTGCCTTGGGAGTCTTAGTGGATAAAACCGATTCCACGAAAGTTTTGGCAGGAGGACTGTTGCTGCAGGTGCTCCCGGGCGCTTTGCCGGAGGACTACGAAAAGCTGGAAAAAAATGTGGAAACTTTGCCTCCTATAACCTCTATGCTGGCGGGAGGAATGACCATCGAGGAAATTTGTCAAAAGGCCTTTGCCGGATTTGACATGGAGATTTTGGATGAATACCAGGTAGGGTATGTATGCCCCTGCAGCCGGGAACGGGTGGAAGCCGCTTTGCTTACCCTGCCCCAGGAAGAGCTTCTGGGATTAGCTTCCGAGGAAACCGGTACGGCGGAAGTTTGCTGCCAATATTGCGGGAAAAAATACACGCTTTCCCAGGCGGATCTTTTGGAGATATCCAAAAAAAGGAAAAAGTAAAAATAATCTTAAAAAAGTGTTGACATTCTGAAAGAGATGTTGTATTATATAACACGTCGCTGATGAACCCCGCGAAAGCGGGAAGCAACACATGGGAGTATAGCTCAGCTGGTTAGAGCACCTGCCTTACAAGCAGGGGGTCATAGGTTCGAGTCCTATTACTCCCACCATGGTATGGCCCGGTAGTTCAGTTGGTTAGAACGCTAGCCTGTCACGCTAGAGGTCGACGGTTCGAGCCCGTTCCGGGTCGCCATACTTGCCTCTGTAGCTCAGTTGGTAGAGCAGGGGACTGAAAATCCCCGTGTCGGTGGTTCGATTCCGCCCGGAGGCACCATTTTTGCGAACGTAGCTCATCTGGTAGAGCGCCACCTTGCCAAGGTGGAGGTAGCGAGTTCGAGCCTCGTCGTTCGCTCCATTTTTTTTGGCGTCATAGCCAAGTGGTAAGGCAAGGCTCTGCAAAAGCCTCATTCCCCAGTTCAAATCTGGGTGACGCCTCCAGAAGAAAAGACACGGATTTCCGTGTCTTTTCTTTTTTTGTATATGCAAAGATCTTTTCTATTCTTTAACCTGCTTTTTATTGAAATAATGATGGCTGAAATGCTATACTGAATTGATACAAAATGCCGGTGAAAATAAGGAGAGATTGTTTTGCTTCGAAAAGAAGATATTCAGAAAAGCCAGGAAGTGAAAACCTATATTGCATGGGCAGATGACATGCTGGGATCTTTGGGATATACAGAGCATAGTTTTGCCCATGTGACCAAAGTGGCCCAGTTTGCCCAGAAATTGCTGCTGGATCTGGGGTATTCTCAGCGCAAAGCGGAATTGGCTTGGATCGCAGGATATTTGCACGACATCGGAAACGTTGTGAACCGCTATAATCACGCCCAAAGCGGAGCAGTTATGGCCTTTCGGATTTTGGATCATCTAGGGGCAGAGCCGGACGAAATATCCGCTATTGTTAGCGCTATCGGAAATCACGACGAAGGAACCGCTTTCCCGGTGACGGAGATTGCCGCGGCGCTGATTTTGGGAGACAAAACCGATGTGCGCCGCAGCCGGGTGCGCAACAGTGATTTTGCGGCGTTTGATATTCACGATCGAGTCAACTTCGCTGTGGAAGAAAGCACAGTGGAACTTTCGGAAGACCATACCTCCGTTCTTTTGAGATTGAAAATTGATACAGAAATTTCCCCGGTGATGGACTATTTTGAGATTTTCTTGGAACGTATGCTGCTCTGCCGAAAGGCGGCGGAAAAACTGGGGTTGGTGTTTCACTTAAATATCAACGGGCAGGCGCAGCTGTAAATTTGTGAAAAATGCCTTTTCCAAACGGAAAGAATAGACTTTTTTATAGAAAGTATGCTATAGTATATGAGAAAGTATTCTGCTTTTCGGGAGGAATTGGATGATCGGGGCGATTTTGGGAGATATTGCTGGTTCCCGTTTTGAGTTCAGCAAACCAAAGGGATTTCATCCGCACAAAGTGGACCTTTTTGCGGATGACTGTTTTTTTACAGACGATACGGTGATGACCATTGCCACTAAATACGCGATTTTATGCGAATATTCATATCGGGTGGCTTATACGGAGCTGGGAAAACGGTATCCTTCCGCCGGCTATGGCACAATGTTTAAAAAATGGCTGAATGATCCGTCCCATAAGCCGTATAACAGCTATGGCAATGGTTCGGCTATGCGAGTCAGCTATATAGGGGAGTATTTCCCCACGTTGGAGCAGGTGCGGGAAGAGGCGGTGAAGAGTGCTTCCTGTACCCACAATCACCCTCAGGGAATTAAAGGAGCGGAAGCAACCGCTGTGGCGGTTTATCTTTGCAAAAAAGGTTCCAGCAAAAAGGAACTCCATTCCTATATTAAAAAACAGTACGGGTATGATTTGGATACCCCCCTGTTTCTTCGCAGACCTTTTTCCAAGTTCGACATCCGATGCGAAAAAACGGTGCCCTTGGCCATCCGCTGTTTTCTGGAGAGCAGTGATTGGGAGAGCTGTATACGGAATGTGTTGGGAATTACCTGTGATACGGACACAGTAGGGTGCATAGCCGGTGCTTTAGCAGAAGCGTATTATGGATCTACCGGTTTTGATAACGAAAAATTGCTTCGGAAATACCTTGTGAAAAAAGATTCCCAGGGTCGGGAGGATATGTTTTTGCTGAATTGGTCACTGATGGAGTGAGAAAGGGGGGCTTGTTATCCGAATCGTAACCTATCAATCCACACAGGTTTTAAAGATCTTAAAATCGGGAAAAGTATATCGTGCCCACAAAAGCATCAGTTTTTCCAAGCCTTACCAAGCGTTGGTGAAAATACTGGGGCTTTCCTGTGAATGCCCTGTTTTCGGATGCTTGCAGTTTCACAAAAAATATGCGGGTGGCTGCGTGTCTACTAGTGTCTTGCTTACGCTGGATGTTCCGAAAGAGTATGTAAAATTAACGGAGTACGGTGTTTGGGCGGATTTTATGTTTGCCATGCAGTATACCAAGGAAAGCAATCCTTTGGAAATCGACATCTCTCCGGACGGAGAAATAACGCAGCTGCGGCTGAATCAGATCATTGCCGATTTGCAGCGGCAGCGTCGGCCATGGTCTTACCGGGTTCCTCAGGCGATTTTGGAAGAAATACGGCCGGAATGGCTGGTACGATACAAAAAAGTAGAAGGAAGACGAAAATTTTGAAACGGATGTTTTTTTACGGGGAAAAGCAGGTGAAAGCCATAGAAAAAGCTTTTGCTCATCGAAAAGAAGGCCCGCCGCAATTCGGCGACGCATATTCTGAGCTGGAGATCATAGCCCAGGAAGATGGGCGCTTTTCCGTCTGGGGCAATCATGGGGAGGACTCGGATCTGCTGCAGGATACCCGGAAAGATACGGAGAAAATTTTGCCGGAACTTCTTTTGCTGGCGGATAGTGTTGTAATGGAAGAGTAAAGGTGGGAAAGAATGTGGAGAAACGCTGTTCCGCGATTTTAGTGGCTGCAGGGAATTCTCTTCGCATGGGGCAGGCAAAACAATGGATCCCCTTGCTGGGAAAGCCGGTTTTGCAGTGGACATTGGAAGCCTTCTGTGCTGCCAAACAGGTGGATTCCATTGTGCTGGTGCTGCGAAAAGAGGACTTTCCGCAGGCAGAATCGGTGGCGGCGCTCTGTAGAAAAGAAAAACAAATTCTTTTGGTAGAGGGCGGCGATAGTCGACAGGCCTCGGTTATGGCAGGTGCTTCGGCAGCCGACGGGGACTGGCTTGTGATTCACGATGGTGCGCGCTGCTTGATTACCCCGGAAAAAATTGACGCGGTGATCCAGGATGCTGTTCAGTTGGGGGCGTCCGCCCTGGCTGTTCCCGTAAAGGACACAGTCAAGCTTGTAACCGACCAGCAAATGGTGGAAGCTACGCCGGATCGTCGGCGCCTATGGGCTGTGCAGACGCCCCAGGTGTTCCCCCGGGAAACGTATCTGAAGGTGGCCCAAAAGGCCTGCCGGGAAGGGCGTGAATATACGGACGATTGCCAGCTTTGGGAATATGAAAACCTTCCTGTCCATTTGTGTGTGGGAGAATATGAGAATATAAAGCTGACAACGGTGGAAGATGTTTCGTTGGCAGAGATTTTTCTGCGTAAACGCATGGAGGGATAAGAAATGCGGATCGGGCACGGATATGATGTGCATCGTTTGGTGGAAGGGCGCCGCCTTGTGCTGGGGGGCGTGGAGATCCCCTGGGAAAAAGGCCTTTTGGGGCATTCGGATGCGGATGTTTTGCTTCACGCTGTTATGGATGCTTTGCTGGGCGCGGCAGCTTTAGGAGATATCGGACACCTTTTTCCGGATACGGATCCTGCTTACCAAAACGCGGACAGTACAAAGCTGCTGCAGGCGGTTGTAACGGAGCTGGAAAAAAACGGATGGACGTTGGGGAATTTGGATGCTACGATTTTAGCCCAAAAGCCCAAGCTGGCTCCGTATATTTCCCAAATGCGGGGGAACATTGCCGGCATTTGCAAAGTGTCCTGTGATCGGATCAGTGTTAAGGCAACCACGGAGGAAGGGTTAGGATTTACGGGGCGGCAGGAAGGAATTGCCGCCCATGCCGTTTGTTTGTTGGAGGAAAAGTAATACTGGCAAGACCGACCCCGGCCGCATAGTTTGGTAATAAAGCTTTTCTTTTGCTGAGAGAACAGTATTACCAAAGGGGTGTGAGCGTCATGCGTTCGGTTTTGTTTGTGGTGGGTTCCATCACATATGCCATAAAAGGAAGAGATTTGCTCCGCAGAAATGGATACAGAGCCTATGTGGAGCGGGCGCCTGCAGATGCCGAGCATTTAGGCTGTGGGTATGGGATTTATGTAGTCGAGGATGCAGAGGAAGCACAGCGTTTGCTGCAGCAGGCCGGTATTCGGATCCGCAGGCGGATGGAGAGGGGGGATACCCCTTGATCTATCTGGATAATGCAGCCACCACATACCCAAAGCCCTCGTCCGTGGAAAAAGCCGTAACTTATGCCCTTCGCTATTTGGGGGCAAACCCCGGAAGAGCCGGGCATACCATGAGTTTAAAAGCGGCCGAAGAAATTTATGCTGCCAGGAAATCTGTGGCAGATTTTTTTCAGGCAGACGGGCCGGAGTGCGTGGCCTTTCCTTTGAATTGTACGGCAGCGCTGAATTATGTGATCAAAGGAACTTTGAAACCGGGAGATCATTGTGTTGTTTCCAATTTGGAGCATAATTCGGTTATGCGTCCATTGCATAAGCTGGCCGAAAAGGGAATAACCTTTACACAAGTGGAGGTGGTCCCTGGAGATAACAACGAAACGGTCGCTCGATTTCGAAAAGCCTTACAGACAAATACAAAGCTGATCGTTTGCACGCATGTATCAAATGTGTGGGGAATACGCCTTCCTGTGGAACGTATCGCCGCGTTGGCGAAGCAATATGAGATTCCTGTGTGCATTGACAGCGCCCAGTCTGCGGGGGTGTTCCCGTTATCCATGAAAGACGGATACGCATATATTTGCGCGGCGGCGCATAAAGGATTATACGCTCCTATGGGAACGGGGATTTTGGTTTGCGGCAGCCGGGAAAAACTGGATACGATTTTGGAAGGCGGAACGGGAACGGATTCTGCCGATTGGGAACAGCCGGAAACGTTGCCGGAGCGGTTGGAAAGCGGGACATTGAATGTGCCGGGGATCGCAGGCCTGCGGGCGGGAGTGAACTTTGTTCAGCGCACAGGCGTGGAACGCATTTTGTCCCACGAACTGCAATTGATGCGTAAGCTGTATCGGTATCTTCGAAAAATTCCTCAAGTGGTTCTCTATACGCCGGAGCCGGACGGTCGATTTTTTGCGCCGGTTTTTTCTTTTAATGTGAAAGAAGTTCCCAGTGAAACAGTGGGGACCATGTTGGCACAGCAGGGGATAGCGGTACGGGCAGGGCTGCACTGCGCTCCGGCGGCGCATAAAGCTTTTGGTACAGAACAGCAGGGAGCAGTTCGTGTTTGTCCATCCGCTTTCACATCCCAGAAAGAGATAGAGATGGCTGGGCTGGCAATTGGAAAAACTGTGACAAAATGCAAAAACATGGGGTAAAACGATTGCATATTTCGCTGTATATGGTAGAATATTTACAGACGGAACGCGGATGCGGAGCAAAAGGTCCGGCCGGAAGATGCAGACGGATCAGTAGGAAGGATGACGGAGTTGGAAGTTATAGTAAATCTATGGAATCAATTTTTGGGGCTAATGTCTTCTTTTACCCTTCTTTCTGCTTTGGACGTTTTGCTGGTTTCCTTTATCATTTATAGCTTTATAAAACTGATCCGGGAAACACGGGCAGAACAGCTGGTCAAGGGAATTCTCATCCTGGTAGTGGTGTGGGCGCTTTCCAATCTGCTGGGGCTGCAGATGATGAAGAACGTCATGAGTTACGTGTTTAATTTCAGCGTGATCGCCCTTTTGATTGTGTTTCAGCCGGAAGTTCGGAGAGCTCTGGAACAGATGGGCAGAAGCGGGATCAGCAAAGGCCTGGGGTTGGTCCAGAAAGAAGAAGAAATGGACCAGCAAAGGAAAAAGGGTATACAGGCCGTTGTGGAGGCAGCGGTCAGTTTTCAGCGGTCCAAAACGGGGGCTTTGATTGTTTTTGAACGTGAGACAAAATTAGGAGATATTGTGAATACAGGAACCATCGTAGCGGCTGAGCCATCGGCCCCTCTGATCGGAAATATTTTTTTCAATAAGGCGCCTCTGCACGATGGTGCTATGATTATCCGGGATGGAATGATTTATGCTGCCGGATGTATTTTGCCGCTGACGAAAAGTGATCGCGTAAGCATTGAATTGGGGACCCGGCATCGGGCAGGAATCGGAATGAGTGAAAATTCGGATGCTGTGGTGGTAATTGTTTCCGAAGAGACAGGTCAGATCTCCATTGCAGTAGGCGGAGAATTGTCCAGAAATTACACTCGGGAAACGTTGGAGAAAGCGTTGGAACAGTATTTGTTGGCAGGAGAAAAACCGGAACGTCGGATTCCATCCATTTGGAGGATAAAGAGTAATGAAGAAAAACAACGAAACAAGTAAGGAACGGAAGACGGAGCCTGTAGCGGAAAAAGTGAAAAAGGGCCGCCCTTCTAAAAAGGGAATTTTTTCCGTATTCCAGAACAACAAATTTACCATGTGTTTTTCCGTGCTTTTGGCCATGGTGTTCTGGCTGATGATGGCGTTTACCAATACGGAAGATTTTCCCGTGGCAGTGCGTTCTGTGTCGGTAACGGTGCGTTTGCCCCAGTCCGCGCAGGAAAGCGGTTTGACGGTTTTCACTCCCCAGGAACAGACGATAACGGTATATATCAAGGGAAATAGCTTGTCCGTGCATAATGTTACAAAAGATGATCTGCAGGTAGAGACACAGTTTTCCCAGACTATCAACGGAGCCGGCACGTATTTGGCTACCCCTTCCGTGAAAAAAGTTGGATACATTACAGATTTTGAAATTGACCATACGGAACCGTCCACTATATTGGTTTCGTTGGATTATTTACAGGAAAAAACGTTTACCGTGGATACCAGTGAAGTGATCGCTTCTGGTGCGGATGGATATTTCAGTGGAACCCCCACGGCCAATCCGGCTACCGTAAAAGTATCCGGACCTAAGACGCTGGTGGACAGCATTGCTTCCGTGCGAGTGGGTGAGAAAAGCTTTTCCTCTCTTACGGAAAGTACATCTTTTAACACCGGGCTTTTGTTTTTGGACGCCAACGGGAATGCGTTAAGCGCGGATAAGCTGCAAAAATTGACAATTAGCGCAACAACAGCGGATGTGACCATTCCGGTGCTTGTTCGCAAAACATTGCCCCTTACTTTGAACTTCACCAATCGTCCCACGGGCTTTTCCGCATCCTCTCCCCGATTTAGTCTTTCTCCTTCTTATATTGAGGTAGCGGGGAGTCCGGAGCTTTTCGAGTCTATTACTTCCATTGATTTGGATCCTATCGATTTTTCTCAAATCACACTGGCAAATAATCAATTCCAGCTTCCGGTTACACTTCCTTCCGGATTGAGGAATCTCCAGGGAGTGGAATCTGTGGAGTTGAAAGTGAATTTATCCGGGTATAGCAGTCGCGTAATAGAAGTGGAAGATTTTCGCTTTACGAATATTCCAGAAGGTGTCAATCCGACAATGAGTACATCTTCCATTCAGGTCACCGTGATCGGTCCGGAAGAAGAAGTGGAGGGATTGACCAGTAGCAATCTGTACGGGCAGATCAATTTGGCCGGACGAGAAGGTGTGACCGGGCATACAGAGGTTCCGGTTACCTTTAGCATTTCCGGTTCTACAGGTTGTTGGGTAGCGGGGTCTTATAGAGCAAATATTTCCATTGAGCCCCGGGAATAGTTGGCTGAAAGCGTTTGCTTTTTAAAAACAGCACACTTGCTTGAGGGTTGTTCCGCATGCAGGGTGCTGTTTTTCTAGTGATATGAGCTTTTATAATTCTAATATGGAAACGGAGAAACAACATGGGATATAAAGAAGAGTTTATTCAGATTTACACAGAAAAAATCCACCGGGAAAATTCCCGAGCGCTTTTGGAATGGCTGGAAAAAACGGATTTTTTTACGGCGCCGGCCAGCACGAAATTTCATTGCGCCTGCCTGGGCGGCTTGGTGCAGCATAGCGTAAACGTATATCATACGTTAATGGAACGGCATTTTGATCCGGCCTCGGATAATGAAGAAAGCTTTGCGCTTTGTGCACTTCTGCACGATATCTGCAAAGCGCAATTTTACAAAGAGTCCTTCCGGAATGTAAAAAATGAAGAAACCGGCACTTGGGAGAAAAAGAGCTTCTATCAAGTGGAAGATAGTTTCCCTTATGGTCATGGGGAAAAATCTGTTTTTTTGATCGAACGATTTGTCCGTCTTAAAACCAGTGAAGCCATGGCGATCCGTTGGCACATGGGCGGTTTTGATGACTCTGTTCGAGGCGGCAGTTTTGCTTTGAGCCAAGCCTTTGAAAAATATCCGTTGGCTGTAAAGCTGCACCTGGCTGATTTAGAAAGTACATATCTGCGTGAAAAAGGGACTTCCGCTGTTCGCGGCAAGTGAAAACGACGCTTGTGGTTTTGTGGCTTTGAGCTCAGCGGTTGTTGCGTGGAAAAGCAGGTAAGGAGATAAGAAAAAATGACATCCTTTCAGCTGAAATGCCTGGCAGCCGTACTTATGCTGTTGGATCATATTGGTGCCTTGTTTTTTCCGGAGCAGCTTTGGCTGCGGGGAGTAGGCCGGCTTAGTTTTCCGTTGTTTGCTTTTTTAGCCGCGGAAGGCTGCCGCTATACCCGAAATTTATATAGGTATTTGTGTAGAATCGCCGTGTTTGCCACCCTCTCGGAAGTTCCCTTTGATCTGGCTTTTCATAATACGCTGTTGTTTTTGGGTGCCCAGAATGTGCTTTGGACCCTTTTGCTGGGCGCGATGGCATCCGGATTTTGGCTGCGCCTGGGCAACGAAAAGCCTGGCGTATGTCTGTGCTTTGCGGCTTTGCTGTCTGTATTCGCTTCCTTTTTCAAAACGGATTATGGGTGGTATGGCGTCCTTTTGGTTTTTTGGTTTTGCTATTGTGGGCAAAGATTTGGCCAAAACCTAAGGGAGCGGCTTTTTCTTTCTTTTACAGGGATGATTGCGCTGACGGTGCTTTTTGTTTTGGAAAACGGCGTGCTCCTTCAGCTGCTGGCGGTTCTTGCCTTGCTTCCTATTGCTTTTTATAACGGAAAAAAAGGCAGGAAGGACTTTCGGTTGTTTTATGGATTTTATCCCGGGCACCTTTTGATTTTGTGGGGCATAAGCCATTTCTTTTGCTGAAAGTGTTTTTCATCCGGGAGCATTTTCTGGGTTAGTAAAAATTTGGTTTCCGAAATTATTTTTTAATGAAATGAATCAAGAAATCTTTTCTTGACAGAACGAGGTTCCTATGCTATCCTAAGCGTAACCGATAGGATTTCTGTAACTGACGGAGCAGTGGGAAACCACGAGGGAGCAGGAATCTTTTTTACGCCGTCCGTCTGGGCAGTATCGTTGCTTGCGATACTGCCTTTTTTGTTTTGGAAAAGGCAGTGGCAACGGTAGGATAAAAAGAAAGGAGCTTTTTATGGAACAGTGGAAGGGATTTGTTTCCGGTGAATGGCAGGATGAAATCAATGTTCGGGATTTCATTCAAAAGAATTATACCCCCTATTACGGAGATGAAAGCTTTTTGTGTTCTCCTACCCAAAGGACGCTGAACCTCCGTACTAAAATGGAGGAGCTTTTTCAGAAAGAACACGAAAATGGCGGCGTTTTAAACGTGGATACGGAAACGGCCATTACGTTGACTTCTTTCGCTCCAGGCTATTTAGACAAGGAAAACGAACGGATTGTAGGTTTCCAGACGGATGAACCCTTGAAAAGGGCTTGCAATCCTTTTGGCGGGATGCGCATGGTCCGGGAAGCCTGCCATGCTTATGGCTATGAAGTTTCCCCGCGTTTGGAAGAGCAGTTCCGCCTTCATAAAACCCATAACGACGGCGTTTTTTCCGCATATACGCCGGAAATTCGTGCGGCACGGCATTGCGGCTTGATCACCGGCCTTCCGGATGCTTACGGCAGAGGCCGTATTATCGGAGACTATCGCCGGGTGGCTTTGTACGGGGTGGATCGGCTGATTGAGGGGAAAAAGGAAGATAAACTGAAAATCGCCGCTATGCCTATGTTCCATGAAACCATTCGCAGCAGCGAAGAATTATACGATCAGATCCGTGCCTTAGAAGACATGAAAAAGATGGCGGAAATGTATGGCTATGATATTTCCCGGCCTGCAGGAACTGCCCGGGAAGCGGTGCAGTGGCTGTATTTTGGATACCTGGCGGCTATCAAGGAGCAGAATGGTGCGGCTATGAGCCTGGGGAGAGTTTCCACCTTCCTGGATATTTATTTTGAGCGGGATCTGAAAAACGGCAGCTTGACCGAAAGTGAAGCCCAGGAGCTGATGGACGATTTTGTCATGAAGCTTCGGATGGCCCGGCATCTGCGTACGCCGGAATACAATGAGCTGTTTGGCGGAGATCCTATGTGGATCACGGAAGCGCTGGGCGGTGTGGGAGAAGACGGACGCCCTCTGGTTACCAAAAACTGCTTCCGGATGCTGAATACCTTATATAACTTGAAGCCTTCCGCAGAACCCAACTTAACGGTTCTTTGGTCTGAAAAGCTTCCGGCAGCGTGGAAGCGATTTGTGGCCAAAGTCTCTTGCGATACAGATGCCATACAGTACGAAAACGATGACATCATGCGCCCGGTGTATGGGGACGATTATGCCATTGCTTGCTGCGTTTCCGCTATGCGTGTAGGAAAAGACATGCAATTCTTCGGAGCCCGGGCCAATCTGGCCAAATTGGTGCTTTTGGCCATCAACGGCGGCCGGGATGAGCTGAAAAATCAGCAGGTGGGCCCGGAAATGGACATCTGGCCGGAGGAATACCTGGAATACGACGCATTGCTGGAACGCATCGATTTTTACCGCCCCTGGCTTGCCCGCACCTATGTGAACGCCAACAACACCATCCACTATATGCACGACAAATACGCGTATGAAAAAAGCCAGATGGCGCTGCACGATACGGATGTGCGCCGGCTGATGGCCTTTGGAATTGCCGGTATGAGCTGCATGGCGGATTCTTTGTCTGCGGTAAAATATGCGAAAGTCCGGTGCATCCGAGATCCGGAAACCGGATTGGTGACGGATTTTGAAATTCAGGGAGATTATCCCAAGTTCGGAAACGATGACGACCGGGTGGATTCCATTGCTTGTGAGCAGGTTGAGAAGTTTTATGAGGCTCTGCGGCAGTATCCTCTGTATCGGAAGGCGGTTCATACGCTTTCTATTTTAACCATTACATCCAATGTGATGTATGGCAAGAAAACAGGTAATACGCCGGATGGAAGAAAGAAAGGAGAGCCTTTGGCTCCCGGTGCCAACCCCATGTCCGGGCGAGATACTTCCGGAGCGCTGGCTTCCCTGAATTCTGTGGCGAAGCTGAGCTATGAATATTGCCGGGACGGGATCTCCAACACCTTCTCCATTGTTCCCCAGGCGCTGGGAAAAACAGAGGAAGAACGCCTTACCAATCTGGTGCAGATCCTTTCCGGATACTTTGCCCAGAAGGCGCATCATCTGAATGTAAACGTGCTGAATCGGGAAACCTTGCTGGCGGCGTATGAGCATCCGGAGCAGTACCCCAATCTGACCATTCGTGTATCCGGTTATGCTGTGAACTTTTATAAGCTCTCCCGTGAGCAGCAGCGGGAAGTGATTTCCCGTACGTTCCATGTTTCGGTGTAAGCCATGAAGGGGAGAGTGCATTCGGTGCAGTCCCTGGGGGCTGTGGATGGTCCGGGTTTACGTTATGTGGTGTTTCTGCAAGGATGTCCTTTGCGTTGTGTATACTGCCATAATCCGGATACCTGGGATCCTTCTTTGGGAACGGAAATGGAGCCTAAGGAGTTGCTGCAAAAAATTCTCCGCTGTAAGCCGTATTTCGGCCATCAGGGCGGCGTAACCGTTACAGGCGGGGAGCCTTTATTGCAGCCGGATTTTACGGCGGAGCTGTTTGCCTTGCTTCGGGAAAACGGGATCCACACGGCGCTGGACACTTCCGGAAATGTGGGAGAGGCTGCTTTTGAAAAAGTACTTCCATATACGGATTTGGTTTTGGCCGATTTGAAATTTGCCGGAGAGGAAGAGTATGCGAAGTACTGCAAAGGGAATTTCAACACCGTGCGGCGTTTTCTTAAACGGACGGAAGAGATGAAAATTCCCCTTTGGATCCGGCATGTGGTGGTTCCCGGGATAACGGCGAAAAGAGAGTATCTGGAGACCATTTCTGCCATAGCGCACACGTACACCAATCTGGAAAAAATAGAATGGCTTCCCTTTCATACCATGTGTCTGGAGAAATATCGGCAGATGGGGATTCCTTTTCCTTTGGAAAACACGCCGGCAATGGATGAAAACACTTTGAAGCAGTTAACGGAAAGTCTATAGGATAAAAAGCAGGGTTTGATTTTCATCAAATCCTGCTTTTTATATGGAAACCTTCTTGACAAAACCTAAAAACAGATATAATATATGATAAAGTGTTCATATGAACGGAGATGATTTTTTTGGATAAGCCGGAAAGATGTGATTTTTTGTATGTCCATCAGGAAACGGTGGAGAAAGTGCAGAATTCCATGCCTGCGGAAGAGGATTTGTATGATTTGGCGGAGCTGTTCAAAGTATTTGGCGACTCCACGCGGATCAAAATTCTATACGCGCTGCTGGAAGCGGAGCTTTGTGTTTGTGATATTTCTCAGCTTTTGGGCGTTAGCCAAACGGCGGTTTCTCACCAATTGCGGGTGCTGAAGAACAGCAGCTTGGTCAAATACCGGAGAGAAGGAAAAAATATTTTTTATTCTTTGGCAGACGATCATGTCCGAAGTGTTTTAGGGCAGGGCATGGATCATATAAAAGAGTAATTAGCAGAAAGGATGGATGAAGTATGAAAAAAGTACTGAAAATGCAGAATCTGGATTGCGCCAACTGCGCTCAAAAAATGGAGGACGCTGTCAGAAAAATTCAGGGGGTAGAAGATGTAAGTATCAGTTTTTTGCTGCAGAAAATGACGTTGGTCGCAGAAGAAGCGGCTATGGCGGATGTTTTGGAGCAGGCGCAGAAAGCTTGTGAAAAAATTGATCCGGATTGTAAGGTGATTTTTTAAAGCTTGTTTTGCCATTCCGTCTTTGTAAAGAACTTCTTGGAGATGGAAGAAATGAGGGGGAATCTTTTTGAATCGGAAAGAAAAAATCATTTTGGTGCGGATTGTTCTCAGTGCTGTGCTTTTGGTGCTGGCTGTGCTGAATGTTTTTGGTTTACCGGAAGAATGGAAAATCTTCCTTTTCCTGCTGCCGTATGGTATAATCGGTTGGGATGTTTTGTATAAGGCTATCCGTACGATCTTCCACGGCCAAATATTTGACGAGCATTTTCTTATGGCTTTGGCAACCATTGGCGCTTTTTGCATCGGAGAGTACCCGGAAGCGGTTTCCGTTATGCTGTTTTATCAGGTGGGGGAAATGTTCCAGCGGTATGCGGTAGGAAGATCTAGGCAGTCCATTTCCCGTTTGATGGATATTTGCCCGGATTCCGCCAATTTGCTCCAGGGAGAAGAACTGATTCGTAAAGATCCTGAGGAAATTTCCGTAGGCGATATCATCGTGGTAAAGGCCGGGGAGAAAATTCCACTGGATGGCATTCTGCTGGAAGGTCATTCCTTTGTGAATACAGCGGCTCTTACCGGTGAGTCTGTTCCCCGAGAAGTGCAGCCAGGGGATGATGTGATCAGTGGCTGCATAAACGGAAGCGGACGTCTTAAGATCCAAGTAACCAAGGAGTTTGAAAATTCTACGGCCGCCAAGATTTTGGAATTGGTGGAAAACGCCAGCCGAAGGAAAGCCCGGGCGGAAAATTTCATCACACGATTTGCCCGCTACTATACTCCGGGGGTGGTTTTAGGCGCGCTGCTGCTGGGACTGCTTCCGCCGCTTTTTGTGGGAAACTGGGGAGAATGGATCCATAGGGCTCTGATCTTTTTGGTGATCTCTTGCCCTTGTGCGTTGGTGATTTCCGTTCCCATGAGCTTTTTTGGAGGAATCGGATGCGCCTCCCGCCGGGGAATACTGGTTAAAGGCGGAAATTATCTGGAACGCCTGGCGGATGTGAAAACCATTGTATTTGATAAAACAGGAACGCTGACGAAAGGCGTTTTTCATGTGACCGCCATACATCCCAAGCTCTGCACGGAACAGGAATTGCTGGAGTATGCGGCTTTAGCGGAATCCGGTTCTGAGCATCCCATTTCCTCCTCCTTGCTGGAGGCATACGGGACCCCGGTCCAGCAGGGAAGGATCACTTTTTTGCAGGAATTGGCAGGAAAAGGGATAGAAGCGGAAATTGATGGAAAAAATGTTTGGGTAGGCAGCGGTACGTTTATGGATGAAAAGGGCATCTCCTGGCATCCATGTCATCGAGTGGGAACGACCATTCATGTAGCCATCAATGGAGAGTATGCCGGACATATTGTGGTTTCCGACGCCTTAAAGCCCAATGTCCGGGAAAGCATTGAAAGCTTGCGGAAAAACGGCGTGGAAAAGGTAGTCATGCTTACAGGGGACACCCAAGCCGTGGGAGAAGCTGTAGCCGCGGAAGTGGGAGCGGACGAAGTTTTCAGCCAGCTGCTTCCCGGTGATAAAGTGGAAAAAGTAGAAAGACTTTTGGAAAAACAGCCTTCGGGAACAGCGCTGGCATTCGTGGGAGATGGAATCAACGATGCCCCTGTATTGTCCCGGGCGGATGTGGGAATCGCTATGGGAGCGATTGGATCGGACGCGGCTATTGAAGCCGCAGATCTGGTTCTGATGGATGATGACCTTTCGAAAATAACGGAAGCCATTTATATTGCGAAGAGGACTCGCCGTATTGTAACCCAGAATATTTGTTTTGCATTGGCTGTAAAGGCAATCGTTCTGCTGGCAGGCGTATTGGGCCTGGCAAATATGTGGGAGGCTGTTTTTGCGGATGTAGGTGTTTCTGTGTTGGCTATTTTGAATGCTATGCGAGTGCTGCGATTTAAGAATGAAAATAAAGGTTCGAACAACAAAGGAAGGAATGGATATGCTGAAAATTGAACACCTTGCCTGGGCGCTTCCGGAAGGTGAGGAAATTATCAAAGATGTAAGCCTGGAGGCCGGAGAAGGAAAGGTCGTGGTGATCACAGGCCCCAACGGCGGCGGAAAAACCACGATGGCGAAACTGATTGCCGGAATCGAGAAACCTTCTTCAGGGAAAATCATATTTAACGGAGAAGACATTACCCATGCAGATGTGACGGAAAGAGCCCGAAAAGGGATTGCCTATGCGTTTCAGCAGCCGGTTCGCTTTAAAGGGCTTACGGTACGGGATCTGTTGGAATTGGCGGCGGATGAGCCGTTGGACGAGGCGGGCGTGTGCCGCTATTTGGGGCAGGTTGGGCTTTGCGCCAGCGAATATATGCACCGGGAACTGAATGCATCTCTCTCCGGAGGCGAGATCAAACGAATTGAAATTGCCAGTGTATTGGCAAGAAAAGCGAAGCTGTCCATTTTTGATGAGCCGGAGGCCGGCATCGATCTTTGGAGTTTTTCCAGATTGGTGGAGACATTTCAGGACCTTCGCAGAACTTGCCGGGGTACGCTTTTGATCATTTCTCACCAGGAACGCATTTTGAATATTGCGGACGAGATCGTTGTCATTGCCAACGGATACGTTCGTGCTGCCGGTGCGGCCAAGGAAATTCTTCCCACATTGTTGGCCAATGAAAAAGCGGCAATTTGTCCTTTGGGAAAGGAGTAACGGCGGATGAAAGGAATTACTGAGGAGCTTCTTCGAATTGTTTCCGATTTTAAAGGAAAGTTTCAGGGAGCGTTTAATATTCGGGAAGATGGTGAATGTGTAGGGCGGCAGTCCAGCCCCAATATTCACATTGAGAACCGAGAGGGAGAACCGGGGCTGGTGATCCGTGTGCTGCCCGGAACAAAGGATGAAACGGTGTATATCCCGGCCTGCGTTACCCATGGGAACGTGGATGATTTGGTTTACAATGATTTTTATATTGGCGAAAACGCTGATGTAAAAATTATTGCAGGATGCGGCGTCCATTCGGATGGCGAAGGAGAAGCCAGACACAATGGAATCCACCGGTTCTTTTTAGGAAAGCATGCCCATGTTTTATATGAAGAAAAACACATCGGAACAGGTACAGGATCCGGAGCAAAACGAATTGACCCTGTAACAGAAGCCACGTTGGAAGAAGGCGCCAGCCTGGAAATGGACTCTGTCCAGATCAGCGGCGTGGATGCCACCAACCGTACAATGTCTGCGGTTTTGGGAAAAGAGGCAAAGCTTCTGGTGCGGGAGAGAATTATGACGGACGGCAAAGAAACCGCGAAAACAGATTTTAAGGTGGTTCTTCAGGGAGAAGATTCCGGAGTGGACCTTATCTCCCGTTCTGTGGCAAAGGGGAACTCTCATCAGGAATTCTTTTCCAGTATTCGTGGGGAAAACCGGTGCACAGGGCATTCGGAGTGTGATGCTATCCTTATCGGAAAAGGCACGGTAAACGCAGCGCCCATGCTGGAAGCGTACCATGTAGATGCGGGACTGATCCACGAAGCCGCCATAGGAAAAATTGCCGGGGAACAAATTTTGAAACTCCGGACATTGGGCCTTTCGGAAAAGGAAGCGGAAGCAAAAATCATTGAAGGTTTTCTTAAATAACAGCAATGAAAGAAAAAAACGCAGGGTCTCGCGGTTGAAGCGAGGCCCTGCGTTTTGTTGTTGCCTTTAGGCATAACAAAAACCCCTGGTTCTTGAACTATTCCGCAAAAAATGGACATTGCAAAGAAATCACCCCCGGAGTAGGATAGAACTATAACGGGGGTGAATTTGAATATGGCAAGAAGCTATACCCATATCAAACAGTACTATGAAGAAATGGAGCAGATGCATCAGGAAGGACATAGCTGCCGAGAGATTGGAGAAAAGTTTGGATTTACAAAAGAACAGGTCAAAGAATGTTTGAGGAGGCCAAGACGCAAAGCCCGGAAAGAACAGGAACGTATTCCAAAACGACGAGGGAGGCCAGCAAAGCAAATACCAAC
>CALWUW010000011.1 GCA_944384815.1 uncultured Clostridia bacterium | reverse complement strand
CCGTCGGTCCGGAATTTTGCCCATCGGGAACTTTTCATCCCTCAATCCGGCTTCCTTCAGATTTCACCTCACGGTGAGCACCCTTGCCTTCGGCTAATGCTTCCTACTACCAAGCGCATAGCGGACTTTCACCGCCAAGTTATCGCCCATGCCGGGCGCACAAGAACAAGAGTACGAACCCTTCGATTCGTACTCTTGTTTCTGCCCTGCAATGCCGATTTCTGTGTGTTTTTCGGATACTGCCTTATACACACGCAGCAAAATCCGGAGCTTTTTTGTTTAGAATGAAATTTCCGGGTGAAGATCATCCCGAATAAAGACGGGGATCGTATCCAAAGGAGCCGGGCAGAGAATGGACGAACCTCCGGAGTAAACCTTGCCAGAGTTCAGATCTCGCCAGGAATGGTCCTTAGGAAGGTAGACCTGGCGTTCCCGCAGGTTTTCGTACAAAATGGGAGCAACTAAAATGTCGTCTCCCAGGCAGAATTGGTCGGTGATCTCCCAGGCAACAGGATCCTCCGGAAAATTGTAGAATAAAGTCCGCAGCACAGGAGAGCCTTTTTCGTGGGCCTGCTTCATGGTTTCTGCCAAATAGGGGCGCATAGTTTCACGCAGAAGCATATATTTCCGGCAGATCCGGAAAATTTCTTCTCCATAAGACCATACTTCGTTTTCCGCGCCGCTGCCCATCTTTCCTCCGCCGGTGGTGCCCAAAGGAAGGCTGTGGGGCTCTCTGTCCCCATGTAGGCGGAAGACCGGGCAAAACGCGCCGAATTGGAACCAACGGGCCAGGCATTCATGGAAGGCAGGATCGTGAATATTGCCTCCGTGGAAACCGCCGATGTCGGTGGTCCACCAGGGGATCCCCGCCAGCCCTATGTTCAGGCCGGCAGCAAATTGATTCCGAAGAGAACGGAAGCTGGAATCAATATCGCCGGACCAGACCAACGCGCCGTAACGCTGGGAGCCGGCCCAGGCACAGCGAACCAAATTCAGAACAGAATCCTGCCCCTGAGCTGTCATGCCATCATATGCCATTTTGGAGTAGCACCGGGGATACAGGTTCCCGATTTCCAGATCCGTTCCCCTCTGGTAGCGGTACTGATCGTATGCATACAAAGTATATTCCGGTTCAGCTTCATCCAACCAGAAAATTTTGATCCCGTATTTGTAGTAATTTTCTTTCAGCTTTTCCCAAACGTATTGGCGGGCTTGGGGATTGGTCATGTCCACAAAGCAGGTGTTTCCCAGATGGTTCATGCGTTTTCCGTTTTCGGAGCGGGTCAAATAGCCTAGTTCCAGCATTTCCTTGTAATGAACGCTGTTTTCTTCCACGGTGGGCCATACGGAAACCATCAGTTCCACGCCCATTTCCCGGAGTTCTTTCACCATCCCCGCAGGATCCGGCCAGTATTCCGGGTCAAAGCACCAATCTCCCTGATGGGGCCAGTGGAAGAAATCAATGACGATCACGGAAAGGGGAAGGTTCCGCTTTTTGTATTCCCGTGCAATGCCCAAAAGCTCCTCCTGGGTTTGATACCGGAGCTTGCACTGCCAGAAACCGGTGCCGTATTCCGGCATCATGGGAGGCTTTCCTGCGGCGTTGGCGTATGCCTCTTCAATTTCGGCAGGCGTGTCCCCCGCTGTGATCCAATAGTCCATTTGCTTTGTGGATTCCGCACGCCATTCTGTCAAATTCTTTCCAAAAGTCACTTGCCCGATAGCCGGATTGTTCCAAAGGAATCCGTATCCCCGGCTGGACAAAAGGAACGGGACGCTGGCCTGGGAATTTCTGTGGGCCAGCTCCAGGATGCAGCCTTTTAAATCCAGATCCGGCTGCTGATATTGCCCCATTCCGAAGAGCTTTTCATCATTGGCTTCAAACCGTACGCACAGGCTGTAATGATCCGTTCCCAGGATGGGTTTGAACGTTCTGGGGTTGATTTCCAGAGCGCTGTTGAAGCCTTCGTCCTCTTCCCGGAAGCGATTGCGGTCATACTCCTCTAAAAGAAGCGTTCCGTTTTGATTGAAAAAGCGCAGCTTTCCAGAGGGAAGGACCTCGCAGCGGATTTTTCCGTTTACAATGGAGGCTCGATTTCCTTCTATGGTGATTTCCGCAGAGCCGGTTTCGGTGCAGGGCAACAGAGCAAAATCTTCATTCTCCAAAATGGAAGCTTGTAAAGAGGCTCGAACCCGAAAGCTGTTTGCGCCCCAAGGTTCAATACACAGTTGCTCCGCATCGAAGCGGCGGATCAGACGATTCCCTTCTTGTTTTAACATGGAAACATCTCCTTTGGTGATAAAATAAATTTTAGTTAAGTTTGAATCAGAGGAGTATGCAAATCCCGTAAGGGAAATAAACAGAGGAAAGACTGGAATTTTTGAATGGCTATGAAAACAAGGAAAACTGCGAAAACTGCGGATTTTCTTTAAAAGACATCCCTAGCTTCTCCCGGATGATTTCCTGGGGCAAGGGAGGCTTTCCCAGAATGGGCGAAGAAGGGTTGCAGCGCAAAGGCGATTTGCCGGGAAAACGTGCATAGCAGTAGGAACATCCGTTTAAGCAGGTATTGTAGGCGCCGATGTCCACACTTTCCACGCAGCCGCATCCGTCTCTCTGGTTTTTATCCGGCTTAATACGGAGGGGCTGCCCGCATATTGCTTCGATCCGCTTTTTATCGATGCAGTTTGCCTGCCGGATACCGTAGGAAGCTAAATTTTCTTCGCAGCAAGCAGTGGCCTGCAAGCCAAAGCTTGCAGCTGTTTTTCCAATATACAAGCTTAGTTCCGAGATTTCTTCCCTGGAGGCACAGCGAAATCCGGCGTTTTTTAGCTTGGGATACAGGTCCAAAAAACTAATGGTCACCGTGTCCGTATAGGGGGAAAGCAACTGACATAGCCTGAAAAATTGGGTTTTATGGTAGTCTATATTGAATTGAGAGCTCAAAACAATGGGATCATACCGCCAAACCACACGGTTCTTGCCTACGCGCTGGGAAAGGGAAAGAAAGGTGTGTTGGATCCCTGCTTTAGGCCGAAGAAATTTTTCCAGATCGGGGCCATAAGGGGTGAGGGTAAACTGAAAATAGTATTGGTACCCCCGCTCATCCAGTTCATCCAAATAGGGCATCAGATTGGCGGGATCCTTTGTCCAAAACACAATGCAGTCCACAATATCCGGGGAGAGAGAAAATCGAAAGAGCTGAGAAGGGTTCATAGGGTTACGGGTCAGCACAAATCCTTCTCGAATTCGATTCATAAACCACAAGGCGTGGCAGCAGGGAATATCTGTTCGTCGAGAAGCACTGAGGATCATAGAGAATCCTCCTTCAAAAACAATTGTTTTTTAGAGAATACCACATACATAGGCCGACATTTCGTAAAATTAGGAAATTTAATACGGAATCCTGAAGAATTTTGAGAAAACAAAAAGGGAGTCTTTTCAGACTCCCTTTGTGCAACGGATTCAAAATCAAACCGCTCTGGTAACTTTACCGGAACGCAAGCAGCGGGTGCAGGCGTAAATACGCTTGGGACTGCCGTTAACAACAGCTTTTACTCGCTTAATATTCGGCTTCCAAGAACGATTGGAACGTCTATGAGAGTGAGAAACTCTGATGCCGAAAGTGATTTCCTTGCCACAAACATCACACTTTGCCATGTGTCTGCACCTCCTTTAAAGGTCAGTTCGTATTACAACACGCAATATTTTATCAGATTTATCCGAGAAATGCAAGAGCTTTTTTTACAAACGAAAAATTTTTCTTTTTTTATTGTAGTATGATTGTAGTATGCTGTACAGCAGATAAAAATGCTGTCGCCCTGAGTGCCTTGCGAATACGAAAGGAGAGTGGTATAATGAATCGGCCGATTTGAGTAGTTCAGCTTTTGAACAAACAATACATGAGGATTTTAGACGGCAGGTGCCACACAATTTAGAATAGGGATGAAGAATGTGAAAAGAAACAGAATGGAACTTTTGTTGCAGGAGCCGAACCTATATAAAGTGTTTTTTATTTTGGCGGCTCCCATCTTTGGGGCAAATTTTCTCAAGGCCTTCAATGATTTGGTGGATACATATTTTGTAGGGCAAATTCCCAACTCCGTTTCTGCGCAGGCGGGAATTTCCGTTGCGTGGCCCTTGATTAACATTGTTCTTTCTTTCCAGATCGGGTTAGCTGTGGCCGGTGTAGCGGTTATCAGTCAGCTTTTAGGCGGCGGGCATCGGGAAGAAGCCAGAAAATACGCGGGCGTCTTAATGACTCTGGGGTTGTTTTTCGGCGTTTTGCTGAATGTTCTGTTGTATGTTTTAAGCGAACCGGTGATGTATTGGATGGGTGCAAAGGGAGAAACCTTGTCCTGCGCTGTCATTTATCTGCGTACACGTTCCTTTGAAATGCTGTTTGTGATGATTTTTTCTGTTTTTCAGGCGATCCGACAGGCGCAGGGAGATACCACAACGCCGGTGCTCCTTTCTATAGGAACCATTGTGATCAATGTGGTGCTAACAGGTTTGTTTGTATCCGTCTTCAACATGGGAGTGTTTGGAGCGGCTTTGGCTACGGCGATCGGTCAGGCAGCGGTTTGTCCGGTGGCCATTTGGCTGACGTTTTCCCCAAAAGAGTTTTTATCTCTTAAGACATCGGATCTGAAAGTAAAATGGGAAAATGTGAAACGGCTCTTTAAAATCGCTATCCCTTCTGCAGCCAGTCAGGCATTAAGTTCGCTGGGATTCTTGATTTTGCAGGCTCTGATTTTGGACTATGGCGATGTTGTGACAGCGGCTTTCAGCAATGGAAATAAAATTTCAAGTATGCTTCTTATGCCAGTTTTGGCGCTGGGATCTGTATTGGCAGCCTATGTAGGGCAGAATATTGGTGCGGGAAATCGGGAAAAAGCGTTGAAAGCCTACAAGATCAGCCGGAATATTTCATTTGGGCTGGCGTTGGTAGGAAGTGCCATCCTGCTTCCGTTCCGTTGGTTTTTGGCGGAACTTCTCAGCAATAATCCGGCTACCCAGACGGCAGCTGTGGAGTATATTTTCTGGGTTCTCTTAACACAGCCTTTAATGGCATTGTTCCAGAATTACATTAGTGTGTTTAATGGTGCAGGGAATACAGGGTTTTCATTCATCATGTCTTCTGTGCGATTGTGGTGCATCCGTCTCCCGTTGATTTTGTTGTTTAAGAGCTTCACGGATCTTGGAAGTTTGGGAATCTGGTATGCCATGGTGATCAGTAATTTCCTCATTTTACTTTTGGGAGCTTTCTTTTTCCGAAAAGTGGACTTTTCTCCCAAAATTCCTATTTCTTCTGCCGAAAATAAAAAAAGGAAAATTCCAACAGGCGCAGGGATAAAATGTAGATAAACGGCTTTTTATAAAGCCATTATTATTAAATATACTGAAAAAGTAAGGTGTTTTTAAATACCGGACAGGAGGAAACAGAATGAAAATTCGCGTGGGAATCGTAGGATATGGCAATTTGGGTAGAGGTGTGGAATGTGCTTTGCGTCAGACTGAAGACATGGAGCTGGCTGCCGTGTTTACTCGCAGAGCGCCAGAAAGCGTCTCCGTGAAAACGGAAGGTGTTCCGGTTTGTACAACAGAAGAACTCCCTCAGTGGAAAGGAAAGTTGGATGTTTTGATCCTTTGCGGCGGAAGTGCTACAGATCTTCCGGTGCAGACTCCTAAATATGCAGCGGATTTTTCCGTGGTGGATAGTTTTGATACCCACGCGCGAATCCCGGAACATTTTGCGGCAGTGGATCAGGCAGCTCGAAATGCCGGAACGGTAGGCGTTATTTCCGTAGGCTGGGATCCCGGAATGTTTTCTTTGAACCGGCTGTATGCTTCTTGTATTTTACCCTGCGGCAAGGATTATACCTTCTGGGGCAAAGGCGTCAGCCAAGGGCATTCCGATGCTGTACGGCGAGTGGAAGGAGTTAAAGACGCCCGTCAGTATACCATCCCTGTAGAAGAAGCTTTGGAAGCGGTTCGCAGCGGTAAAAATCCGGAGCTGACCACCCGCCAGAAACATGTGAGAGAGTGCTTTGTAGTAGCGGAGCCGGGAGCGGATTTGGCTCGCATTGAAAAAGAAATCTGCGAGATGCCCAATTACTTCGCCGAATATGATACGACAGTTCATTTTATTACGGAAGAAGAAATGAAGCGGGATCATAGCGGAATCCCTCATGGAGGATTTGTGATCCGAACCGGCAAGACAGGCTGGGATCAGGAGAATTCTCATGTGATCGAATATAGCTTGAAATTGGATTCCAATCCAGAATTTACTTCTTCTGTTTTGGTGGCGTATGCTCGCGCGGCCGTTCGTTTGCAGCGGGAAGGGCAGAGCGGATGTAAAACGGTTTTTGATATTCCTCCTGCTTACTTGAGTTCGGAAAGCAGCGAATTTTTAAGAAAAAATATGCTTTGATTTTTAAAGTGCTTTGCTAAAAAATATCCCGGAGAATATGAGAAGGTGTGCTTTCTTTCTCGATCTCCGGGATATTTTATTTTACATGAAAAATTTCTGCGCATTCTAATACTGCAACCAATCTGCAGTTGCGTTGCCAAATGGGTACCATAGAAGGTATAAGCTTTTTAAGATTTATAGAAGCAAAGAGAAAAGTCCTATCAAATAGTTAAAAAAATCAGAGAACATACAACGATGGGAAAGGTGTATGGATATATCCGGATAAGCAGCAGCGAGCAAAATGAAGACAGGCAGCGAATAATCATGTAGAAATAAAAAAGATGGATTGGATTTTCCCATATATTAACGGGAGAATCCAATTTTGTTTTGCATACATTATTTTTATGGATTTTATCGTAGGAGGTTCTTGTTCATGAGAGGAATAAGAAAAAGCCTTTCATTTTTTATAGCTACCGTGATGGCAATTTCTATGCTTTCTTTTACTGCCGTTTCGGCAGAAAGAAAAAGTACTGTGGAGGTAAGCAGCGAAAGTGATTTTCGCGCAGCACTGGAAAGGGCGGAAAATGGTACTACCATCCGTTTGACTAATAATATTACGTTAGGCGAAAGCGTAGAGATTCATCAGTCAGTTACCATAGACGGAAAAGGATATACAATTTCCGGCGCAGGAATTGACCATACCAATATTGTCGGTTTCTTGGTAAATGACGGAACAGCTGTATTTAAGGATTTGACTTTTACGGATTTTGACGAAAATATCAATGCGCCTTATGGTTCAGTTATTAAAATCGATACTGGGCATGATACGGCAAAAGTTATAGTGGAAAATGTGAAAGTTAACAATTTTGCCAGAGATGCTTTTACGTTTAAAGCGGGATCTTTTTCCGTAAAAGATACTGTTATTGATTGTGCGCCGGATGCTGATCGTCCTAAAATGTTGACGAAAGCATTTCAGATTGGATTTGGAAACAGCAAAGTTACCGGAACCATACAAGATACCACGATTATAAATTCTTCTTCCAATTATGAAGAATGGTCTTCTGCGGCTATTGAGATTTATGATCATGCGGATGTTCAGATTATAGGGGGATCGATTTCCAACACAAAGCAGGGCGTGTATCTGGACAATTATTGGGCGGGAAGCGCTGCCTATCCTTCTTTAACAGGAGACTCTTCTGTAACAATCAACGGAACGCAGATCGTCGCGGAAAAATACGCTGTGATTCTGTATGGAAGAGAGGATCAGACCATTCAGGCGCAGATGCGTATTGCTGCCGGGATTTTTCGTGGAAAAGTTGCTACAGTAAATGGTGGAAAAAATAGTGCAATCATTGTCACTGGGGGCACCTTTACCGATTTGGATGAAAGCTTAGTTACCATCCCCCAAGGTTTTGTGGCAGAGGAACAGGCGGACGGTTCCGTGGTTGTAAAAGTGAAAGTAGAAGCAGAAATTCCTTCCATTGATACAGCAAAGCCTTCAGAGGAAATTCAACTGGGCGTTTCTCAAGAGACGGCAGAAGTTATCAACCAGGAAGCAGCGAATTTGGTAACGGATATCTTAACCGGCAAAGAACCGGTTGGTGTTACAAAAGAAGTTGCTCAGAAGGTAACAGAAGCCGCTGCCGCAGGAGAAACGGTGACCGTTGCAATTCAGTTTGATAAGGAGAAAGTGGCAACGGAAGCGGAGGAGACAATGGTCTCCGCATTGATAGGGGAGAATGGAAGCATTGCGCAGTTTTTTGATTTATCGGTTGTCCTTAAAGCAGGACAGAAGGAATTGGGTACGATCACCCAGTTTTCTGCACCTATAACTTTTCAAATGGCCATTCCTGAAGAATTGATCCAGGAAAATAGGACCTATTTTATTATCCGCATCCATGATGAAAAAGCGGAGAAGATCCCTGCGATTCTCAATGAGGATAACACCATTTCTTTCCAAGCAGACAGCTTTTCCATCTATGCGCTAGGGTATGAAGATCCAATTCCTTCTTTGGAAGATGTACCATCTTCCGAAAAAACGGAAGACGGAACCAATCACAGTACAGGAGAGTTTTCTAATCAGAGCGCTTTGCTCATGGTATTTGTTGGAAGCGGTCTTATATGCATTATTATTTTTGTCAAAGTATCCACCAGAAAAAAGAAAACACATTTCTAAAAATCTCCGGATGAGGATATTTGATTTTGTTTTGTTTATTTTAAGATCATGTTTATAAGCTGAAAAATCGATTCTTAACTTAAACGCCTTCTGAGAAAAAACAGATACCTTTCTATTTTTTCCAGAAGGTTGTTTTTTGAAAACTGGAAAGTTTGAAAGCAATAGAAACAGCGCACAGTTTTGCCCATTGAAAAACAAAACTATGCGCTGCCTTTGCTTTATAAACAGATTTCTTTATAGAGGGGCCTTTAGTCCTTTAGTCTATGGAAAAATCATTGCTCATGGCAGGTAGCACCGTTGAAAACGATGCCTCTTCCGGCATCAATGGTGACGCAGATGCCGCTTTTCAGCAAATGAGTGGCGGATTCCGCGCCTACAATTACCGGTTTGTCCAGAGCCATGCCGGCAATGGCTGCGTGGGAATTTTCTCCGCCCAATTCCGTAATCAGGCCGATACAGGCTTTGATTTGCGGAAGAATCCGGTTGCTGGTTTGAGGAATCACCAAAATATCACCTGCTTTACAATTCATCCGTGCTTCCTCTTCGTCGTGGCATACGCACAAATTTCCACAGGTGATTCCCTTTCCTACACCTTGGCCGGAGACCAAAATATCCCCCACAAGCTGCACTTTTAGGAGATTGGTAGTACCGGAAACGCCTAAAGGCACGCCTGCTGTAATGACACAAAGATCCCCGTCCCGTACCAGATCTTGTTTTTTAGCAACAGAAACCACGTGTTCAAAAAGTTCATCCGTATTCTGCTTTTCATCCACCAAGATAGGAATGACACCCCAGGAAAGGTTCATTTGCCGCAAAACTTTCTCATCGGTTGTCCCGCTGATAATGGGGCAAAGGGGGCGATATTTGGAAATCATCCGGGCCGTTTTGCCGGATTTGGTTACGGTAATAATGGCAGCAGCTCCCAAATCATGCGCTGTGGTGCAGGTAGCGTGAGAAATGGCAGAAGTCACATTGGGCTGCTCGTTCATTTCTCTTCGGCTGAATAAACCTTTATAATCGATATCTTCTTCTGTCCGTTGGGCAATGGTGGCCATGGTTTTCAGAGCAGTTACAGGATAGAGCCCGGCAGCTGTTTCTCCGCTGAGCATAATCGCGCTGGTTCCATCATAAATTGCATTGGCAACATCTGTGGCTTCCGCACGGGTAGGCCGGGGGTTCTTCATCATAGAATCCAGCATTTGCGTAGCGGTGATAACCTGACGGCCTGCATTGTAAGCTTTTTGAATCAGCTTTTTTTGGATCACAGGAATTTCCTGCAGGGGGATTTCTACTCCCAAATCACCTCTGGCTACCATGATTCCGTCGGAAACCTGAATAATCTCATCAATATTCTCTACGCCGTCGGAATTCTCGATTTTTGCGATAATGCGAATATCATGGCTATTATAGGTTTCCAAAAGGGAACGCATCTCCAGAATATCCTGAGCGGTTCTGGTAAAAGAGGCAGCGATAAAGTCAAAATCTTCCTTTACGGCAAAGGCAATGTCTTCCCGGTCTTTTTCGCTGATAAAGGGCAAGGATACGGCAACTCCGGGAACATTGATCCCTTTTCTTCCGGAAAGAACGCCGCCGTTGATAACGACGCAGTGAATATCCGTTTCCGTAGTGGATTCTACCCGCAGCTCGATCAGGCCGTCATCGATCAGGATACGATCCTGAGAATGTACTTCCCGGGGAAGTCGATCAAACGTGATGGAAACGATGGAAGAATCTCCTTCCACATCTCTTGTTGTCAAAGTGAAGGCATCTCCGGCTTTTAGTTCTACTTTGGGCTCCTTGAAAGTTTTGATCCGAATTTCCGGCCCTTTGGTATCCAGCAGAAGGGCAACGGGAAGATTCAGCTCTTTTCGCAGTTTTTTTACCATATCCGCACGCTTTTTCTGCTCCGGATGTGTTTGATGGGAAAAATTCAGGCGGGCAACATTCATACCGGCCAACATCAGTTTCCGAAGGGTATCTTCGTTGTCTGTAGCAGGTCCTAATGTGCAGATAATTTTTGTTTTTCTCATAAGGCACCTCTTCTTTTCAGATACAGGTTTTCCACGGTTTGTTTTTCAATTTTATTTAAATAAATGCTCCAAATTCCTCCAGGATACAGTATACTGAAAATCAGAAGAAGTGTAAAGGGGGATATAATTATTTTTTAATAAAACTTTGGTTGAATTTTTGTTAAAACGGAGATAAAATAAACCATAATGTTTGTGGAAGGGGAAGGCTGAATTGGGAAAAAACCGTCCGGAAAAAGTTGTCAAAACCAAGCGGCAGGGCAGAAAAGAAAAACAAGTGAAGCGACTGCGGATCTATATGGGGATCGTAGCAGTGGCGGCCTGTATTTCTGTGATTTGCGCTTTGCTTTTGGCTTATTTTCAGGTGTTTCATCAAACGTCTGGGCAAGAGGAGTCTTCTGCTTTGGAGAGCACGCCGCAATGGGAGCAGAATGCACAGGAGCTTCCCGTATATACGGACGATTTCAACCTGCTTTTGGTTAACAGTTATGAAAAGCTGCCGGATGACTGGGAAAGCCAGATCCAATCCTTTCAAGGAATACAATTGGATCAGCGCATTTTACCTGCATTGGAGGCTCTTTTGGAAAAAGCGAAAGAGGACGGTATATCGCTGGGGGTATCGGGAGGATATGTAGAGGCATCTCAGCAGGAACAGCTTTATAATCAGTATGTACAGACCCTTTTGGAACAAGGATATTCCCAAGTCCGGGCGGAAGATAAGGCTCAAACGGACTTGGGAAAGGGAGGATACAGTGAAAGCCAGACTGGCTTGTCCCTGGATTTTACATCTTCAGAAGAGAATTTTCTCTCGTCTGATGCGTATCAGTGGTTAATGGAGCATGCAGGAGAATTTGGATTCGTTCAGCGTTTCCCGCAGGGAAAGGAAGAGGCTACCGGACGAAAAGCGTCAGATTCCTGCTTCCGCTATGTAGGCGTGAAACACGCCGGGAATATGCGCCGCCTTTCTATGTGTCTGGAAGAATATGTAGAATATATTCAAAGCCAGCAGAACTGATTCCATAAAAAATAAGCGGATATGGAAGGAAGCTCTTACTTTCACTGTGGAAGCATTTCTTTCGGCTTGCGGGCCGTATGACCGTAGCCTTTTTGCTTCCTGCTTCAAAAGATCGGATAAGTTCCCTTTTGCGTTATCCCGGCATGCTCGCCGCAGAAACAGAGCGAAAGGAATGTACATCTTCTCAAGGCTTGTACAGCGTATAAAAATTTGCTATAATAAACCGAATACAGAAAAGCTGGGAATAGCCTGGAATGTACAAGGAAAGGTTGGTTGGTTCGTTTGGCGAATGTGATGCTGTTAGCGTATACACCGGGGCCGGAGAAAGTAGTAGCCGCTTCTGCGAAATTGTGTTACTCTCCTTCGAGCATCTCTACGGTTTGCCAAGGGTTGACGGAAGAAAAAACGGCAGCCTTTGTGGAGATGCTTTCGGAAATCGGGCATGAAAGCCCTATTGAGCACGCGTCGTTTACTTTTGGAATTGAAGGAGTCAGCCGTTCCCTGCTGGCGCAGATCACCAGGCATAGAATCGCTTCCTATAGCGTCCAGAGCCAACGGTACGTAGCAGAGCGGGCGTTTGAGTACGTGATTCCTCCGGAGATTGAAAAGATTCCCGAGGCCCGAAAAGAGTTTCTGGAAGCGATGGAGGAAGATCAGCGGCATTATGAATCTTTAACGGAAAAGTTGAAAGCGGTGCATCGGAAAGCGTTTTTGGAAGAGGGAAAGTCTGAAGCCCAGGCGGAACGTTTGGCGGAGAAAAAAGCCATAGAAGATGCTCGTTTTGTTCTGCCCAATGCCTGTGCTACAAAGATGATCTGCACCATGAATGCTCGTTCTCTGCTGAATTTCTTTTCCCATCGTTGCTGCAATCGGGCGCAGTGGGAAATTCGGGAGCTGGCGGAGCAAATGCTGGCATTGGTCAAAGAAGTAGCGCCCAATCTTTTTGCGTATGCTGGACCGCCTTGTTTGCGTGGAGGATGCCCGGAAGGAAAAATGTCCTGCGGAAAAATGAAGCAGGTTCGTGAAAAATACGGAGTGGAGAAATGAATGGAAAGCTGATTACCCTGGAAGGGTTGGATGGAAGCGGAAAGGGTACCCAGGCGGCCTTTTTGGAGCAATGGCTTGGTATGCAGGGGATTTCCCTGCGAAAAGTATCTTTTCCGGATTATCAAAGTCCTTCTTCGGCGTTGGTCAAAATGTATTTATCCGGAGAGTTTGGAAAAGATCCGGGGTGTGTGAATCCCTATGCAGCCTCCTCCTTTTATGCAGTGGATCGCTGTGCCGGTTTCCTTAAGGATTGGGGAACTGCTTATAAGAGCGGCTCTTGGATTTTAGCGGACCGTTATACTACTTCTAACATGATCTACCAAATTTCTAAGCTGCCTAAAGAAGAATGGGATGCTTTTCTTGCCTGGGTGGAAGACTATGAATATGGGAAATTAGGGCTTCCCCGTCCGGATCTTACGATTTATTTGGATATGCCCCCGGGAGTTTCCCAGAAGCTGCTTAAAGCTCGCTATGCCGGAGACGAAAGCAAAAAAGACATTCACGAAAGAGATTTGCTTTATTTGCAGCACTGCAGGGAAAGCGCCATGTATACCGCAAAAACACTGGGGTGGCGGATCATTTCCTGCGCGGAAGGGCAAACTCCTCGCTCGATTCAGGACATTCATAAAGAAATCGTGAGCATCCTTGCCGCGTCGGATTTTTTTAGGGAAATGTCGTTTTCTCATAGAGAGAGCACCAACGGCAATGAAAGTCCAGTAAAGGTGTGAGATGTAAGGTATAGACAGGGAAAGGAGATTTGTAAAATGATTTATGTTTTTTTGGCCGATGGATTTGAAGAAACCGAAGCTTTGGTTCCGGTAGACATGCTGCGCCGGTTAGGCTGTGATGTGAAAACAGTAGGCGTATCCGGTCGGCGGGTCACCGGTTCTCACGGGATTTCCGTGGAAGCGGATCTGGAGGAAAAAGACGTAGAAACCGATTCCATGGAAATGGTGATTTTGCCCGGGGGTATACCGGGAACGCTGAATCTGGAAAAATCGCCTATTGTGCGTGCGGCTGTGGAGGCCGCCGCGGAAAGCGGAGCCTATATTGCGGCCATCTGTGCGGCCCCTTCCATTTTAGGCCATTTAGGCCTTTTGGAAGGAAAAAAAGCGACCTGTTATCCTAGCTTTGCGTCGGAATTGAAAGGCGCAGAATATGTGGAGGAAGCGGTAGTCGTCAGCGGAAAAATCATTACCGGGCGCGGAGCCGGAGCGGCGCTTCCTTTTGCGCTGCAGCTGGGAGAGACCCTTTGCGGCAAGGAGGCTTCCGAAAAATTAGCGAAGGCCATTTGCGCAGAGTAAGGTTGAAAGGAACGAAGCTTTCCATGCATGTTCGAAATATTAAAGAATTAAAAAAGAATTTACGTGCTAAATTTCGCCAAATCCGGGAAAGAATGCAGGCAGAGCAGAAAAGCCTTTTGGATTCGGAAATTCAATCCCGCTTGTTAAGTTTAAAAGAGTATGCTAAAACCGATGTGATTTTTACGTATGTCAGCAAGGCTATAGAAGTGGATACATGGGGCCTTATTCATGCGGCTTTATCCAATCGAAAAAAAGTAGCCGTGCCCAGATGTGTAGCCGGCACCAGGATGATGGAGTTTTATTATATTCACGGCTCGGAAGATTTGGAGCTAGGTGCATTTGGCGTATTAGAACCGGATCCTCTTCGGTGTCAAAAAGTGGAAAGCGGAACGGAAGGGCTTTGTGTGGTTCCCGGGCTGGCTTTTGATGCACAGGGATATCGGCTTGGATACGGGAAGGGTTACTACGATCGTTTCCTTTCCTCCTTTCCGGGAAAAACCGTAGGAATTTGCTATATGAATTGTGTTCAGTGGAATCTCCCTCATGGGTACTACGATAGGCCGGTGGACGTTTTAATTACGGAAAAATATATCCGACGGATATCCCGGCAAGAAAAGCAGGAGGATATACAATGAACGAAAAGAAAAATCAGCCCGACCCTCAGTGGAGTGAGGAACAGGAGCTGAATCAGCGTTTGCATCAAAAACGAATTCGAAATTTTACTTTGAATCTCGTGGATGAGGAAGAAAATGAAGTGGATATTTCCGTGGATCCGCAGCCTTCTGGCGCTGAAACTGGTGGAGCGGCATTTTCTCAGGCAGAGGAAGTGGAAGCAATCAGCAGCTTCAGCGATCCTACCAAAGCGCAGCCTATGGAAAGCGGAAAACCTACGGCGGCGGAAAAAGCCGCTGCCCAGAAGGCACGGTCTGCTCATCGGCAGCGCAACCGAAGTAAGCGGAAAAAGAATCGTCGGATTTTTCGGGCAGTTTGGGCGGTTATGATCGTGTTTGTGGGCCTTTCTTTGGGGCAGTATATGGTAGCGGGCATTAACGACATGCTGGCTATCGGACGTACGCCTATTGATATTACAGTGGATATTCCCAAAGATCCTACTCTGGAACAGGTTGTAACCATTCTGGAAGAACGCGGTGTGATTGATAATCCGGAGTTTTTTACCCTTTACGTCAAGTTGACCAGTTCCGAGGACTATTTCCGGAAAGGGACATTTCAGGTTTCTACGGGGATGGATTATGAAGCATTGATCAATACCTTGCAGAACAATTCCAGCCGCCTGGATGTTGTGGACGTAACCTTCCGGGAAGGAATGACGGTTCAGGAAGTGGCGGCCCTTCTGGAAGAAAAGGGTGTGTGCGATGGGGAAGAAGTGCTGAAGCTTTGCAACAGCACCACCTATGATGAAACCTATGAAATGCTTCCTCTGATCCCGGATAATGAAGGCCGCGTGTATCGTTTGGAAGGATATTTGTTCCCGGATACGTATCAGTTTTATGTGGACGAAAATCCGGAGAATGCTGTGCAGCGTTTGATTCGCAACTGTAATTTGAAGCTTACCAACAATATCCGAGCCAAAGCGGAGGAACGGGGCTTTACCATTGACGAGCTTTTGACGCTGGCTTCCATTGTGCAGCTGGAAGCTGCCAATAAAGAGGATATGTACAAAGTATCCTCCGTTCTTCAGAACCGTCTCCGGGATGGGCAGGAGTATGATATTTATACTCTGGACTGCGATTCCACCGTGTATTACCCCTATCGCAGCAAGGAGGAAATTCCGGAAGCGGAGCGGGAAACCTTTGTCAGTGCGTATAATACATACGCTAATCGAGGCCTTCCCCCGGGACCCATCTGCAGCCCCGGTATGGACGCAATTGATGCGGTGCTGAATCCGGAAGAAACCAACTATTACTATTTCTGTCATGATGAAAACGGTAAGGCGTATTACGCCAGAACCAGTTGGGAGCATGAACAGAATCTGAAGAAAGCAGGTTTGCGTTGATGGGCCGGGTGGAACTCCTGGCTCCGGCCGGAGATATGGAACGGCTGGAAGCGGCGCTGGCCTTTGGTGCGGACGCCGTTTATCTGGCAGGCAAAGAATTTGGTATGCGCAGCGCCCCTTCTAATTTTTCTCAGGAAGAGCTGTGTAAAGCTGTTTCCCTTTGCCATGATAAGAATGTGCGGGTTTACTTGACCTGCAACACAGTGCCCCACAATCGGGACATTGCTCGCTTGCCGTCTTTTTTGGAAGCGGCGCAGGATGCCGGAGTGGATGCTTTTATTCTTACGGATCTGGGCGCTTTTGAGCTGGCGGGAAAATATGCCCCTAAAGTAGAGCGGCACATCTCCACACAGGCTGGCGTGGCAAACTACGCCGGAGCTATGACGTTTTATAATATGGGAGCCACTAGAGTCGTGCTGGCCAGAGAGCTTTCTTTGGAGGAAATCGGAGAAATCCGGGCCAAAACCCCGAAAGAGCTGGAAATCGAGGCCTTTGTCCATGGCGCTATGTGCATGAGTTTTTCCGGAAGATGCTTGCTTTCCAATTATCTTACAGGCCGGGATGCAAACCAAGGGGATTGCGCCCAGCCGTGCCGTTGGAAATACGCGCTGGTGGAAGAAAAGCGCCCGGGGGCCTATTTCCCGATTTTTCAGGGCTCGGAAGGAAGCTATATTTTGAACTCCAAGGATATGTGTATGATTCATCACATTCCTGCACTTTTGGAAGCGGGTGTCAGCAGTCTGAAAATTGAGGGACGGGCCAAATCGGCCTACTATGTGTCTGTGGTGACCAACGCTTACCGGCAGGCTCTGGATTTTCATCGGGAACACCCGGGGGAGCCTTTGCCTTCCTGGATCCCCGAAGAATTGGATAAGATCAGTCATCGGGAATACAGTACCGGTTTTTATTTGGGCACAGAACCGGGGCAGGAAACCCATACCGGCGGGTATGTCCGGGACTATGAGGTGATTGCCATATGTCAGGGCAGAGATACCCAGGGAAGGCTGATTTTATCCCAGCGCAACCGTTTCTTTAAAGGCGATACGGCGGACGTTCTGGAGCCGGGGAAAAAACCGTATCCGCTGTTGCTGGATGCTATTTTCGATGAGGAAGGGAATCCCATTGCGTCTGCGCCGCACGCAACCATGACTGTTTTAGCGGAGACGGACCTTCCTGTTTCACCGGGGGCTATTTTAAGAAAGCCCAGGGGATAAGGGAAATTTTAACGGTAAGACATTTTTTGCAGTACAAAAGAGCCGACAGATTTTAAAATCTGTCGGCTCTTTGTTGTTGCTATTGTAAGGATCCGTTTTTGGTTAGTTGCCCAGCATTTCAGCTACAAGGCTTTCCACAGCGGCCAAGGCCTCATCCATCTTGGTAAGATCTTTGGCTCCGGCCATGGCAAAATCCGCCTTGCCGCCGCCGTTTCCGCCGGTGATCTGCGCCACAGCACGTACCAGCTTTCCGGCATTCAGTCCCTTTTCCTGGGCGTTTTTGCCCAATGTAGCGGCAAAATTTCCCTTTCCGTCATTGACACAGGCCAGAACCGCCACCATATTCGGTGCCTGATCCCGAATGTTATCGCACATATTCCGCAGGGCGGCAGGATCGGTGGCGGAGAAAAGGGCGGTAACCACTTTTACGCCGTTTACCATTTTGGCGTTACCAAAGGGCTGTTCCATTTGTATAGCAGCCAGTTTGCTGTTGAGAGAGGCAATGGTGCTGTCTTTTTCTTTCAGGTCATTCATCAGCTGAGAAGCCTTGAATGCCAGGTCGGCAGGCTGGTTGAGTTTCATAACAGCCGCAGCTTCATTGACCAGAGATACGGTGCTGCGCAGCAGCTCCAATACGCCTGTTCCGGTTACACCGGTGATCCGGCGCACACCGGCAGCCACGGAAGATTCCGAAAGAATCTTGAACAGGCCGATTTGAGCGGTGTTGGGGATGTGGGTTCCGCCGCAGAATTCTTTGGAAAATTCATCTACGCTGACAACCCGTACGGTATCTCCGTATTTTTCACCGAACAAGGCCATAGCCCCTAATTTCCGGGCTTCCTCAATGGGCATTTCCCGGCAGGAGACAGGGATGGCTTTCAGAATTTCCTGGTTCACCAGCTTTTCGGTTTCCGCCAATTCTTCCGCAGTCAAAGCGGAGAAATGGGTGAAGTCAAAACGCACATGTTCCTCATTGACGAGCTGGCCTGCCTGCTCCACGTGGTTGCCCAAAACGGTCCGCAAAGCAGCCTGCAAAAGGTGAGCAGCTGTATGGTTGCGCATAATAGCCTGACGGCGCTCCTCGTCCACCAAAATTTCCACAGTATCTCCTACGGAAATCATACCGGTGCTTACTGTGCCTTGATGCAGGAAGTTTTTTGCGTGGTTTTTCGTGGTGTTTTCCACCTGCAGAGTGCCGTTTGTGCCGCAAATCCGTCCAGTATCTCCCACCTGGCCGCCGCTTTCTCCGTAGAAGCAGGTGCGATCCAGCAAAAGAATCACTTCGTCCCCTTCCAGGGCATTTTCAACCCGAGCGCCGTCTTTCACAATCGCCAGGATCTTTCCCTGATCCCGGGTGGTCTCATAACCGGTGAATTCGGTTTCCGGAATATCTTCCAAAAGATTGCTTTCTCCCAGCCAGGCGTCGGCTCCGGCATTTTTCCGGGCGGCTCTGGCGCGCTCTTTCTGTTCCTTCATCAGGATGCGGAACGCTTTTTCATCCACGGAAAATCCCCGTTCCTGCGCGATCTCCCGGGTCAGGTCCAGGGGGAAGCCGTATGTGTCGTTGAGACGGAACGCGTCTTCGCCGGAGATGGAATCGGAGAGATTTTTGTCCAGAATAGCGTTCAGCATGGCCATACCCTGGTCAATGGTTTTGGCAAAACTTTCTTCTTCCACGCTGATGAGCTTCAGAATCATAGCGCTTTTTTCTTCCAATTCCGGATAGGCGCCTTTGTTTTCCTGAATAACGGTTTCCGCCACTTCCGCCAGGAAGGGACGATGGATTCCCAAAAGTCTGCCATGGCGGGCTGCCCGGCGCAGAAGCCGGCGCAGAACATATCCCCGGCCCTCGTTGCTGGGCATAACGCCGTCGCCGATCATAAAGGTGGTGGAACGGATATGGTCGGTGATTACGCGGAGAGAAATGTCCTTTTTAGGATCGGTGCCGTATTTCACTTCGGCGATCTGGGAAATGTGCTTCATAATGTTCTGCACGGTGTCTACCAGGAACAGGTTATCCACATTCTGCATAATGCAGGCCAGACGTTCCAATCCCATGCCGGTGTCAATATTGGGATGTTCCATGGGGGGATAATTGCCGTTTCCATCGCTGTCAAACTGGCTGAATACCACGTTCCAGAATTCTACGTAGCGGTCGCACTCACAGCCGGGGCCGCAGTCCGGTTTTCCGCAGCCGTGCTCAATACCCCGGTCGAAATAGATTTCCGAACAGGGGCCGCAGGGGCCGGAACCATGCTCCCAGAAGTTGTCTTCTTTGCCCAAACGGACAATATGGCTGGGGTCTACGCCTACGTCTTTGGTCCAGATTTCAAACGCTTCATCGTCGTCCAGATAAATGGTGACCCAAAGCTTTTCCACAGGCATCTTCAGCACTTCCGTGCAGAATTCCCAAGCCCACGGAATGGCCTCTTTTTTGAAGTAATCTCCGAAGGAGAAATTTCCCAGCATCTCAAAGAAAGTACCGTGACGGTCGGTTACGCCTACGTTTTCAATATCTCCCGTACGGATGCATTTCTGGCAGGTGGTGACGCGCTTGCGGGGCGGGGTCACTTCGCCGGTAAAATATTTTTTCATCGGGGCCATGCCGGAATTGATCAGCAAAAGGCTGTTGTCGTCTTTGGGGATCAAGGAAAAGCTGGGGAGACGAAGGTGCCCTTTGCTCTCAAAAAAGGATAGATATTTTTCTCTTAAGTCATTGAGACTTGTCCATTCCATGTTCAAAACTCCATTCTGATTCTAAAAATTGATTTTGACTCTATATAACCTGCTTTTAATGGGCTTCAAAAAGAAGATATACTTTATTCCGTGCAGGTATAGGCTTTCAGAAGCTCCAAAGTGTTGCGCACGCCGTCTATATGGGAACGTTCATATCCATGGGAAGCATATACGCCGGGTCCAATCAGGCCATGGCGTGTGTCATAGCCGGCGTGCAGCGCGGCTTCCGCGTCAGAACCGTAGAAAGGATAAATGTCCACAGCGTAGCCCAATCCTTTTTCCTTGGCGGTTTTTACCAGATTGGTCGTTACATTGTAGTCATAAGGGCCTCCGCCGTCCTTGGCGCAAATGGAAACTTCCCGCTCTGTGCAGCGCAGACCGTCGCCCACGCATCCCATATCCACACTGAGAAGCTCCACGGTGTCCTCCGGAACGGACGCGCAGGCGCCGTGGCCTACTTCTTCATAAACGGTAAAGTGCAGGTCCACTTTTCGGGTCAGCGAGGCTTTGGAGTCCCGAAGAAATTTCGCGTAGGTCAGGAGAATGGCGGCGCTGAGCTTATCATCCAGAAAACGGCTCTTGATGTAGCCGCTGGGGGTGATCCGCGTCCGGGGGTCAAAGCAAACAATATCCCCTTCCTCAATGCCTAAAGCGCGGGTTTCTTCCGCGGTGGAAACAGGCTCATCAATGACAACTTCCATTTCCGAAAAGGAACGTTTGGTGCTGCCGTAATTTTCGTTGACATGCACGGAAGCGTTGTTGATCTGAAATGTCCCTGTATACGTTCCCGAAAAACGAGTGTGGATCCGGCAGTTTTCGGCCTCGCAGTTTTCCGGCCGCAGCCCGCCTACGGGAGAAAGAGTCAACCGGCCGTTTCCCTTTACGGAAGCGACTACGGCGCCTAAAGTGTCCACATGAGCCATAATAAATAAGCCGTTTCCGGTGCCTCCTAAGGAAACAGTGACGCCGCCCTTTCGGGTTTTGCAGGGGGAATACCCCAAGCGTTTAAGTTCCTCCATAAGATAGTCTGCCACATCATCGGTTTTTCCGCTGGGGCTGTCAATGGCACAGAGTGCTGTTAGCTGCTCCATACAATACCGCAATTCTTCTGTTTGTTCCATATAAAAACCTCCTTTTTCTTTGGTGAAAACAGGCAACAAAAAAGCGGCTTTCCCCTCCCGTATGGGACGGAGAAAACCGCGGTACCACCCAAATTGCGACAAGCGCCTCTCAAAATCCTTAACGCGGATCAAACGCCGTGTTCCTCACACAGAGCTCAGGAGTGGCCAAAACAACCGGCAATAGGTTTCTTGCAGACGGGGGAAACCCTCTCTGAAATTGCCTCTGGATCGTTTTTCTGTTCCTTCACAGCTATACGTATATCATGGTCATTATAAAGCTGTGTGGTAAAAAAGTCAACTGTTTTCTGGATTTTCAAAACAGGAGACCAAATTATTCTTCCAGAGGGCGTTGGGAAGTGACTACAACTCCCCCTGTATTGGTTCCGGAAAAGGTGTATTCCGCGTTTTCCGGAACGTGGATGGTATTTCCGGCCTCATACCAAATTTCATATTCTGTATTTCCGTAAGTAATCAGAAGATGAGAAGATTCAAAAGTGAAGGTTTTAAGGAAGTTGATATACTCCTCCAGGCAAAGACCGTTTTTGGTCATAGCGATAGCATGGGGGAGGCCAACCCAGCGGAAATGCCAGGGTTCGTAAGAGATCCCGGTAAGGCTTTCTTTTTCCTTTGGATACCGCAGCACGAATCCATATTTCCAGCTGTTTTCGGCAATCCAGCGGCAAACACCTTCTCCGGTGTAATCTTCGCTGATTCCGTTATCGTGATAGATACTGAAATCAAGGGCAAGCCCGGTATGATGTTCGCTGCACCCGGGCAGTGCAACCCACCTTCTTGCTTCCGCTTCACCGGACTGGGCAATTTCCCGTTCTAATAGGGTTTGCTGGTATTCCCATGTGCGGTAGCCGCTGACCACGGTGACATCCCTATACCCGGTAGACTCCGAAAAATCCTTCATCATGGCGTTTAGGTCCGTAAGGATCTGAGGATCGATCAACACAGTCTCATCTTTGACTTTATACCCTGCCCCCTTTTGCGAAAGCAGGGAAATCATGGCCGGAGCGGAAGAGAAATCATAGGGTGCCTGAGCGTTTACAAGGATCAGATTCCCTTGGGTGAGATTGGAAGAAGAAAGCTGTAAAACCCGGCAATTTTCTTTCCGGAAAAGTTTCCGGGATTGCCCGGTGGAAATGGAAATGGTTTCTATAGAGGCTGGAATTTTCTCTCCGGAAAAATCGATGAAATAGCTTTGTGAAACAGAATGGGAAAGCTGGCATCCTGTGAAAAACATACATGCTCCTAATAGCAAAGATATTTTACCCAGATGCCGATGCCATGTGTGCCGTGTATTTTTTGTATTTCGTGTATTTGTGTTGAAACGATACAAAATAAACCCTCCCGTATGTTTGAAAAGATACCGCCGAAACTTTGACGGTTATCAGTCTAGCATACGGGAGGAGAATATATATTACGGCCTTGGTATAGGAATTCTTACAAATCTCTTACGATTTTTCCGGAGAAGAAGAGGAATTCACCACAGCGACAGGCAGAGCTACGGTAAAATCCGTAAACTCCGGATTGCTGCTTACAGAAATAGTTCCCCCATGCAGTTCTGTGATCTGTTTGGAAATGGCCAGCCCCAAACCGGCGCCTCCGGAGGAAGTGCCTCGGGAAGTATCCAGCCGGAAAAATTTTTCAAACAGCATGGAGATCTTTTCTTCCGGAATAGGGTCGCATGTATTGCGTACAGTGACAAAGATCCAGTTTTCCTGTTTCCAGGCATATAGGCGGATCGCGCTTTCCGGATAGCAGTAATTTACAGCATTGCGCAGCAGATTATCAAACACTCTTGCCAGTTTGTCAGCGTCACCGACACCGGTAAGATTTGGTTCTACAGAAAGAAGAATTTCCAGCTTCTTTTCAAGAAGAATAGGATAAAATTCATCTGCCATTTGCTGCAGCATCATGGAAAAATCGATCTTGTTTTTTTCCAGCACGGTGGATTGCAGACCAAAACGGGTAATATCGAAAAATTCATTGATCAGTTGTTCCAACCGTTGGGCTTTTTCCAATGTGATGGAAGTGTATCGGTCTCGCTGTGAAGGCGGTAAGTCCGGGCATTCTTCCAGAAGACTCAAATACCCGATCACGGAGGTGAGGGGTGTCTTCAGATCGTGAGCCAGGTATACAACCAAATCGTTCTTTTTTTGTTCCGCTTCTCTGGCGGCGGCTTCTCCCCGCAAAATGGCGTCTCGTACCTGAGAGAGCGCCATTTCCGCTTCTCGAAGACGAAAGGGAAGATGAGGTTCTTCCACAAGCAGTTTTTCTACCGCGTTGGTGACTTTTTGCAGATCCTGCTCCAGTTTCCAAACGGAACGTCCGATCATTACAAGTATCAGAAGAATATAGAAAAAAGGGATCAAAAGCCATCTGGAATTGATCAGGGAAAGATAGAGTGAGGCCCCCAGCAGTGTATAGAGAAACCCGGAAATCTGATACAGAAGGAAATACAGAACAAAAACAGAAGCCCAATATATCGCCGTAGCCAAAGCTAGGTGCAGGAAAAGCCGGCTTAATGCATGGATGCGGATTTTTCTCTGGGGTAATTTTTGGGGAATTCCATTGGCACCCGAAACAAAAGAGAAATTCTGATTATTCAATTTTATAGCCGACCCCCCATACGGTTTTGATGATCCGAGGATTTCGGGGAGGTTCCTGAAGTTTTTCCCGAAGCCTTCGGATGTGCACCATGACGGTGTTGTTGCAGTCTAAAAACTTATCACCCCATACTTTTTCAAATAAAGCTTCAGCAGAAATTACTTTTCCCCGATTTTCGCAAAGAAGCCAAAGAATGGAAAATTCTGTAGGGGTAAGATTCAGATGTTTTCCATTTAATGTGCACTGATGCGTTTCCTTGTTAATGGATAATCCTCCTACGTCCAGAATCATGTCTCCGGCAGAAGATTCATTATAGCGGGTATACCGCCGAAGCTGTGCTTTGACTCTGGCCGTCAATTCCAATGGATTGAAAGGCTTTGTGATATAGTCATCCGCGCCTATGGAAAGACCATTGATTTTATCCATGTCCTCTACTCGTGCTGTCAGCATAATAATAGGAAAGGTATATGTTTTCCGCAATTCTCTGCAAATGGAAAACCCATCCATATCCGGCAGCATTACATCCAGAAGAGCCAAATCCGGAGGATGATGGGAAATCGCTTGCAGGGCTTCCTTTCCTGTGTAACAGCGACGTACCTGATATCCTTCATTTTTCAGATACACCTCTACCAGCTCTGTAATTTCTTTTTCATCATCCAAAACTAAAATTTCCATACAGCCCTCCATAGGATGGTATTGATCGTTTTATTGGCCTTACATACAAATATCTGAAATATAATTTTTTGTTAAAGTGAAGGTTAAAAAGCAGAAAGCAAACTAAGAAAACAACCACGTTTCAATTGGGAATCTCAATTTGTTTCTTCCTGTCTTCTTGTGTTTCTGCTTTTATTTCACGGCCTTATTATCTTACAGTCTTAGTATAACAGAAAAGGTTTGTGCTGTATGCGAATTTGAAATTTTAAGGAAAAGTAAGAAAAAAGTAAGATTTATCGACACTTGTAAGATAAAGTGAGAAAAAACTTTTATTTTGGCACTTTTTCAAATTGATTTTATATTAAATATCGTTATAATAATAAAAGATAGCTTGAGAGAATTGAGAAGCTTTGCGGTAAAGCTTTTCGTAGAAAAAAGCATTCGCAGTTGCCGGAAAGGCAGTGTGCGTGTGCTTTTTTCTTTTTCTCATAAGATTTGGTTTTGCACAGTCTTTTCTTTCTTTGCATACTATGGAGAAAGAAAAGGAGGAACAGATATGGAAGCCTTTTGTCTGGAAATTTTTCAGGCATTTCTTTTGGTTTTAGCGTCATCGGTGGATGCATTTGCGGCCGGTTTTTCCTATGGTGCGCAGCGTGTTCGGATTCCTCCCATCTCTCTGTTAGCGATTGCTGTCATTTGCAGCGGCACATTAGCAGGTTCATTGTGGTTGGGAGAAATTTTTGTGCCGGTTATGTCCGAAAGCATAGCAAAGAAAATTGGAGTGCTTTTGCTTCTTTTAATGGGTGTCAGCAAATTTTTTGATCGAATGTTTAAACGATGGATTCAAAACCTATCCCCCAAGAAAGAATTTTGCTTTTCCGTTTTTCACCTCCGCTGCATTCTGACGATCTATGCGGATCCTGTACAAGCGGATGCGGACGCCTCACGTCGCCTTTCTTTAAAGGAGGCTATAGCCTTGTCGGTGGCTTTGTCAGTAGACGGCTTGGCAGCCGGTGTTGGTGCAGGAATGACGGATGTTTCCGGATCAATGGGATTTATCATGGCGTTAGGGATGAGTCTTTTGGCGGTTTGGTGCGGGCAGGGGATAGGGAGAAGATTTTGCCGGCTGCAAAAAATAGACAGCGCGTTTATCAGCGCAGGAGTCTTGATCCTCCTGGCTGGGATCAAGGCCATGAATATCTAGATTTTTATATAACAGATTTGTCCGTTATGGTGTACTGAAGATTTTCCCAGAGCAAATGGCATCCCTCAAAAATATCCTCGGGCAAAAGCGCCCGCGCCACTAAAGTGGTATCTTTTTCATTGGAATCGGGATCTATGCGGCGCAAATGTGCATAATCACCGTCAATTTTTTCTACAAAATAAAGATATGGACCAAACATAAAGATCTCCTTTCCGTAACAGAAAGCGCACATACAGCGTTTTTACGCTATATGTGCGCTATTTGTTTATTTTTTCCTTACATTAAAAACGATTTCCGCAGCGGAAACAGAATTTGCTGCCGGGAAGAATTTTACTGCCGCATTTAGGGCAAACCGATGTATCTTCCTGTTCGGATACTGCCGGTTCCGCAGCGGGCGTTTTCGGCACAGCAGGCGCTTCCGGTACTACAGGTTGCATCACTGGCTGCTCGGCGGAAACTTCCGAAACAGCAGGTGCTTCCAGAACAACAGGCTGCGTGGTAGGCTCCGCAACAGGAGTTTCGGGAACGAAAGGTGTCTCCATCGCTGCGGGCTGCATCACAGGCTGCACAGTGGGCATTTCCGGTACAGCGGGTGCTTCCGGTGCGGAGGACTGCATTGTTGGCTGTACGGCAGGCGTTTCCGGCACGACAGGCTGCACAACAGGGATCTCCGCTGTGGGTGCCGTCGGGGAGACAGGCTGAGCGGAAGCGGTATAGGGCGTTGTGTTATAGGGATTAAAGGGGGCAGCAGGGGACTGCGGCTGCGAATAAGGAGCCGGCTGGGATTGCTGCGAATAGGGAGTAGGCTGTGCCGGCTGTGCATAAGAGTTGGATTGCGGCTGCTGATAAGCCTGATACGGAGCAGCATAAGGAGTGGGTTGTGCCGGCTGCGCGTAAGGGGACGCATAGGAAGAATAGATGTTCTGAGGATCGGAAGGACCATATCTTCCGGGAATGGCCGGAGCATTTGCATTGATACGATTGGCGTAGCTGTAATAAGAGAAGAAGAGAATGGCGTAACAAACTGTAAGGAGCAGACTCAGCACAGCAGAAATAAATGTAAGAACGCCGATCCCCGGGGCCAGGCCATAATCAGACAAAGATTCAAAATACCGAGAAAGAGAAGAGGATTTGGAAATCGCGTCCACTAAAGAAATGATGTTTGCTATAGTGGCCAAAGAACAAAGCACACCACAAGCCAAGCTTCCACCCTTGTACATGGTAAAGCTTAGAAGGCTCTTTTTGGCGGAACCTGTAAAGCGGAGGAACGAAATTGCGGCAAAAATGATGACTCCCAAAACCAGTAAAACCAAGAAGAAAAGGAAATATCCTAAAGTTTGCAAGTTTGCTGCAAAAGGTCCGTAATTTTCCCGAATAGTGGGGTTATCTAACAAGTCGGTAAGAATGTTTGAAACGTTTCCGGCTGTAGAAATAAACATAATCATCATAAAAATCATCAGCACGGAAAGCAAGGAGATAAGTACCAGAAAGATAATAGCTAAAGTGTACAAAATGGTAAGGCCCGCAGAAGGAGAAAATGTGGGACTGGATCGAAGAGATGCTATGTAGATCATCCAAAAGGCCAGGCAGATCAAAAGACCGATCAAAACCGGCAGGAATAAAGAAAAGAATGAGGAAGCATCCATTGAATAGCCATATCGTCCCATAGCGGAAAGATTCATTCCAAATATAATGACCTGAATCAGAACAGAAAGGCTATACAGAGCAGCAACAATAGCACAGATAGGCTTTTTAAAAAAACCTTTGACATGCTCCAGCCCTGCTTGCTGAGGCGATTGGGGCTGCGGCGCCGCGTAAGGATATGAATACATACTACCACTCCTTAAATCAATAGAATCGATATATGTTTAGTTTAATCGAGTTTTTCTGAAAAGACAATAGATATTTAAAAATTAAATGCTCTTTTTTTAGGAACAGGATGCAGATTCTCTAGAAAAAACAAAAAATTGTGAAAAAAGGAGAAAAAAATAAAATTATGTGATATAATTACTTTTATATGTATATTTTATATAATTGGGGGAATTTAGAATGAAGTCCAAGTCTTTACATTTTTCCAAAAGCGGATCCGCTCAGATTATTGCTTCTGAGATCGGCCGCGTGCATCAGTGTGTTTGCGATCAGCTCCCGCCGGCATACCCCTGTGAAGGTGAAAAAGTTGTCTTTATCGGTGTGGAGATGAACGGAAAAGTTCCCACTGCCGTAGAGAATTTTTGCAGAGACCTGACGCCTGCCCGTGCCCAGAATGTTGCTTTCTATGTGCTGAACAATCAGGGAAGCACGGAAGGCGTAAAGGCCATTTCCAAGAGCCTGGAGGACAAAGGCGTGCATGTTGTAACTCCTATGGGCGTAGCTGTAAAGAGTTCCTTCTTCAAAAAGGGAAAACCCACGGATGAAGACGTAAAGAACGTTTTGGAATGGTCTGAGAAAATTGAGGCTGAATTGAAATAAGCTTCCAATATCGGATAGTTTCGAGAAATAAAAAGGAGGAATGCGTCAGCATCCCTCCTTTTTATTACGAAAATAATTGGAAATAAGAACGGTTTCATCAGAAAAAAGGTTTAATGTTTCAGCAGCAGAAGAGATGATTCGGTGTGTAAAATAATGCTTGACGTGTCAAAGGTTTGCAAGTAAGATAAACGCAGAGGCAAAGATTTTTAGGAAAATCTTAGGGAAAAAAGGATTAAAGGAAAAGAGATTGAGAAAATGAAAAAGGAAAATGTATCGCTGAATGGCATTACAGAAGGTATAATTTGGAAACAGTTGCTTATGTTCTTTTTCCCTATTTTGTTGGGGACTTTTTTTCAGCAGCTGTATAACACCACAGATGCGGTGGTTGTAGGCAATTTTGTTGGCAAGGAAGCTTTGGCGGCGGTTGGCGGTTCCACAGGAACTTTGATCAATTTGCTGGTAGGCTTTTTTGTGGGCCTTTCTTCCGGCGCTACGGTGATTATTTCTCAATATTACGGCGGCCAGTTCAGAGAAGGGGTTCAGCGTTCCGTACATACAGCGTTTGCTTTGTCCATTGTGGGCGGTGGAGTTATTATGATTTTAGGCCTCTCTTTTTCGGAGGTAGCTCTGCGCGCTATGGGGACGCCGTCGGATATTTTGGATAATTCCCTCACTTATATTCGAGTGTATTTTTGCGGCACTATTCCTTCGCTGATCTATAATATGGGGTCTGGAATTTTGCGGGCGATCGGTGATTCCAAAAGACCCTTGTATTTTCTTATGGCCAGCTGTCTTGCCAATATTGTGTTGGACCTTCTGTTTGTGGTAGTTTTTCAGATGGGAATTTTGGGTGTGGCGATTGCTACGGTCCTTTCCCAGGTGATCAGCGCCGTTTTGGTGATTTTGGTATTGACTCGGGCAGAGGATTCGTATCGCCTGGAAATTCGCGAAATTCGGTTTAATGGTACCATTTTAAAGCGGATTGTAACCATTGGAATCCCGGCCGGTTTGCAATCGGTTATGTATTCTGTTTCCAATGTTTTGATTCAGTCCAGTGTGAACTCTTTCGGCACGGATACCGTAGCGGCATGGACCGCTTACGGAAAGATCGATGGGCTGTTTTGGATGATTATGGGAGCCTTCGGCGTATCCATCATGACTTTTGTAGGGCAGAATTTTGGAGCGCAAAAATATGACCGCATCCGAAAAAGTGTGCGGATCTGCCTTGTGATGGCCTTTTCTATAGCGATTTTTATGAGCGTTGCTCTGTATTTTGGCGGTCAGTATGTGTATATGCTGTTTACAAACGATACGGAAGTCATCAAAAGAGGGATGGAAATTCTGCAGTTGTTGGTTCCCTGCTACGCCACGTATGTTTGCATTGAAATACTTTCCGGAGCAATCCGGGGAACCGGGGACGCAGTGGTTCCCATGCTGATGACTTGTGTGGGCGTTTGCGTACTTCGTGTTGTGTGGATTTTTTCCGCTGTCCCTGTATGGCATACGATTCAAACTGTGGTATTCAGCTATCCGCTGACCTGGTCCATTACATCCCTGCTGTTTGTAGGGTATTATTTGCAGGGAGGCTGGCTGCGCAGACGGATTCGCCTGATGGGGTATGCGCCGGAAGAACGGAGAAAAGGAAGAGGAAGAAAAGAAAAATCCTGAAGCTCTTCAGCCTGTTTTAAAAATACAACGCATAAAAAACCGGCCCAGCTTATTGCTGGACCGGTTTTTTTGTGCAATGAGTGAGGTGGACCTTACACCTTGAAGGTAACAGCAGGTTCCTCTTTTTCTCCGCTGTCAAACACATAGTCGTTTCCAGGGAGAATGATGTTCAGAAGGATACCGGCAATAGCGGAAATCGCCAGGCCGGAAAGAGTGATGGAGTAAGTGGAGGTAATCTGGAAAGTAAGGCCAGCAGACCCAAACCCTAAAGCGCAGACCAGAATGACGGCCGTGATGATCAGATTCCGGGATTTGGTAAAGTCAACTTTGTTTTCTACCAGATTTCTGGCGCCTACCGCAGAGATCATACCATAGAGAACAAAGGAGATGCCTCCGATAATGGCAGTAGGAATGGTTTGGATGACAGCCTCAAATTTGGGAAAGAAGGAGAGGAAAATGGCAAAACAGGCTGCAATGCGCATGACCTTCGGATCGTATACCTTGGTCAGTGCCAGAACACCGGTGTTTTCTCCGTAAGTAGTGTTGGCAGGGCCTCCGAAAAGACCGGCCAGACTGGTGGCCAGTCCGTCACCTAAAAGCGTTCTGTGCAGGCCCGGGTTGGCCAGGTAGTTTTTCTGGCAGGTAGCGCTGATGGCCGCAATGTCTCCGATATGCTCCATCATAGTAGCCAGTGCAATAGGAAGGATGGTGAGAATTGCGCTGAGATCAAATTTGGCGAAAGCAGCGGGATCCAGCGCCACGCCAACAATGTCGGCCTTTTCGATAGCGGAAAAATCCACTGCATTCATAAGAAGTGCCGCAATGTAGGAAACGACAATACCGATGAGGATGGGCAGAATTTTTATCATGCCTTTGCCGAAGATATTGCAGACAATTACAGTAGCCAGAGCGATAAACGCCAGAAGCCAGTTGGAAGAGCAGTTGGTGATAGCGCTGGGTGCCAATGTCAGTCCGATGGCGATGATGATGGGCCCTGTTACAACCGGCGGGAAAAAGCGCATGATTCTTTTCACGCCGAAAACGGAGATCAGTCCGGAAAGCACCAGATACAGCAGCCCTGAGAAAACTACGCCGCCGCAGGCGTAGGGCAGCATCTCCGTGTTGGTGATGGTCGCTTCTCCATTGGCATCCATAAGCTTAGGTGCCACAATGGCAAAGCCGCCCAGGAATGCGAAGGAAGAACCTAAAAATGCGGGAACTTTTCCTCCAGTCAGCAAATGGAAAAGCAAGGTTCCCAATCCTGCCATGAGAAGTGCTGTGGAAATGCTGAGACCGGTAATAATGGGCACAAGCACGGTGGCGCCAAACATAGCGAACGTATGCTGCAGCCCCAAAATCAGCATTTTTGGAGTTCCCAGCTGACGAGCGTCGTAAATGCCGGTTTCTCCAATCTTAATTTTCTTTTCTTTTTCCTCCAATGAAAAAACCTCCTCAATTCATATTCCGCATGGAAATGCGGTAATTGGCATAAAAAAAGCATTGCCTTTATGAAGAAAGCAATGCAAAAAAGGAAAAAAGAGAAAAGCCTTCTGCTTTTTTCTTAAAAAGCAGAGGAAAAAGCACAGGATACTTCAGAAGTTTTCCCATGATGCTCTCCTCCTTCCAAACATTTTCACCATTTTAGCAGAAGAAAGGAAGAAAAACAAGCAAAAAAATGAATTTTGTCAAAAATCTTTTGTAAAAGAAACGGGTGTATGGCTTGTTGCCATACACCCGTTTGAAATTATTCCTTTAAGACAGAAAGCGTGAGAGTTTCACCGTTAATATTCCATTCTTTTGTGTAGCCTTGGGTCTTTCCAAAGTACAGATGGGAAGCCAGCACTTCAGGGCAGATTTCCTGCTGATTTCTTTCCATCAAGGATTCCAGCATGGGATTTCCCTGGGCGCAGACGGTGATCGTATCCATAACTTCAAATCCGGCTTCCTTCCGCATGGTCTGAATCTTGCTGACAATTTCACGGACAAAGCCTTCCTCGATCAGCTCCGGTGTGAGATGGGTATCCAGCACCACGGAAAGGGTATTGTCGGATTCGGAAACATAGCCTTCCATCTGTGCTGCGGAGATCAAAAGATCTTCCTCCAGCAAAACTACCGGCTGGCCGTCTATATCCAGCTTCAGTTCTCCGGAAGCCTTCAGCTCCGCCATGGCTGCGTGACCATCGACCTCCGCCAGAGCCGTGCGAATGCCGTTAAGAAGCTTTCCGTACTTGGGTCCGACGGTTTTCAGCTGCGGCTTAAAGCTGTAAGAAGTGAACTCCGAAACATCATCCGTAAAGACAACCTCTTTTACATTCAGCTCATCGGCAATGATGGATTTGTAATATTCCGAAAGAGAAGCTGCTTTTACGTACAGTTTGGGCAAAGGCTGCCGGTTTTTGATATTGGCCGTGTTCCGGCAGGCGCGTCCCATAACGACAATTTCCAGCAGGTGATCCATATTGTCTTCCAGTTCCTTGTTGATCCACTCTGCCTTGACTGTCGGGTAATCGCAAAGATGTACGCTTTCCGGCGCAGAAGAATCTACAGACCGCACCAGGTTTTGATAAATATCTTCCGTCATGAAGGGGATCATGGGAGCAGCTACCTTGGACAGCGTTACCAACGTGGTATACAGAGTCATAAAGGCGTTGATGGTATCCTGGGTCATTTCCGGATTCCAGAAACGTTCCCGGCTTCTGCGGACATACCAGTTGCTCATGGCGTCTACAAAATCCTGCAAAGAGCGGGCCGCTTCCGGAATTCGGTAGTTGGCAAGATGATCGTCCACGGTTCCGATCAGGGTGTTTAATTTGGAAATCAGCCACTGATCCAGAACGGAAAGCTTCTCATATTCAAGCGTGTATTTGGAAGCGTCAAACTCATGGATATTGGCATACAGAACAAAGAATGCGTACGTGTTCCAAAGGGTGCTCATAAACTTGCGCTGGCCTTCCTGAACAGCCTTGGCGTGGAAACGGTTGGGAAGCCAGAGAGCGCTGTTGATATAGAAATACCAACGGATAGCATCGGCACCGTAGGTGGCCAAAGCTTCAAAGGGGTCCACAGCGTTTCCTTTGGATTTACTCATTTTCTGTCCGTTTTCATCCTGCACGTGGCCTAAAACCAGAACATTTTCGTAGGGCGCCTTGTTGAAGAGAAGAGTGGATTCCGCCAGCAGGGAATAGAACCAGCCCCGGGTCTGGTCAACAGCCTCGGAGATAAATTGGGCAGGGAACTGCTGCTCAAACAATTCTTTATTTTCAAAAGGATAATGATGCTGAGCAAAGGGCATGGCGCCGGAATCAAACCAGCAGTCGATCACTTCCGGCACACGGTGCATGGTTTTTCCACATTTGGGGCAGGACATGGTGATCTCGTCAATGTAGGGGCGATGCAGCTCCACGGTTTTGGCTTTCTCATCGCCGCTGCATTCAAACAATTCCTGGCGGCTGCCAATGGCGTGCATATGCCCGCACTCGCATTCCCAAACATTCAAGGGGGTGCCCCAATACCGGTTCCGGCTGATTCCCCAATCCTGAACATTTTCCAGCCAATCTCCAAAGCGGCCTTTGCCGATGCTCTCCGGGATCCAGTGGATGGTATTGTTGTTGCGGATCAGATCTTCCTTTACGGCGGTCATCTTAATAAACCAGGATTCCCGGGCGTAATAGATCAAAGGCGTATCGCAGCGCCAGCAATGGGGATAGCTGTGCTCAAATTTGGGAGCGGAGAAAAGAAGTCCCCGATCTTCCAGATCCTGAAGCACCATTGGGTCGGCTTTTTTGCAGAAGGTTCCGCTCCAGGGGGTTTCAGAGGTCATCTCGCCCTTTTCATCTACCAGCTGAAGGAAGGGGAGATCGTATTTGCGCCCTACTTTGGAGTCGTCCTCACCGAAAGCCGGAGCAATGTGAACCACACCGGTACCGTCTGTTAAGGTGACATAGGTATCGCATACCACATAGTACGCTTTTTTATTCAGCTTTTTGAAAGCATACAGAGGCTCATATTCTTTATATTCCAGATCCTTGCCGGTGAAGCGTTCCAGGATCTCATAGGAGCCTTCGCCCAGAACAGAATCCAGCAGGGCTTCTGCCATATAGTAGGTATACTCGCCGCAGCGGACTTTGACGTAGCTTTCATCCGGGTTTACGCAAAGGGCCACGTTGGAGGGAAGAGTCCAGGGGGTGGTGGTCCAGGCCAGAATGTAAGCGTCTTCATCCTTTACCTTAAAGCGGGCAATGGCAGAACGTTCTTTTACATCCTTATATCCTTGAGCGACTTCCTGGGCAGAGAGGGGGGTTCCGCAGCGGGGGCAGTAAGGAACGACCTTGAATCCTTTATAAAGAAGTCCTTTATCCCAAATCTGCTTCAGCGCCCACCATTCGGATTCGATGTAATCATCGTGGTAGGTGACATAAGGATGTTCCATATCGGCCCAAAAGCCTACGGTGGAAGAAAAATCTTCCCACATGCCTTTGTATTTCCATACGCTTTCCTTACATTTGTCGATAAAAGGGATCAGGCCGTAAGTTTCGATCTGTTCCTTGCCGTCCAGGCCCAAAAGCTTTTCCACTTCCAGCTCTACGGGGAGACCGTGGGTATCCCATCCTGCCTTTCGGGGCACCATATACCCTTTCATTGTGCGGTAACGGGGAATCATATCCTTAATGACCCGAGTCAGCACATGGCCGATATGGGGCTTTCCGTTGGCTGTGGGAGGACCATCGTAGAAGGTATAAGTTTCGCCTTCTTTACGCTGCTCCATGCTTTTTTCAAAAATTTTGTTTTCTTTCCAGAATTGTTCGACCTTTTTTTCCCGCGCTACAAAATCCATATCCGCGGATACTTTTTGATACATGGTCTGATGCCTCTCTTTCGAAATAACTTTGTCAGTCTGTATCTAAAAGGGGAAACGAAAAAGAAAAAGCTCCCATCCTGTAAAAGGACGAGAGCTGTTTAGGCTTCGCAACCACCTGTTACACATACAAACATACGCGGCCCTTATAACGTAGGACAAACGGCTCCTCTTACTAGGTTTCCCGTTGGGATTCGCAACTGGGGAGGGATCTTGGTCTGTTCATACTGGCACCGACCTTCCACCTGCGCCGGCTCGCTGAAGCGTTCTGAAACAGATTACTGTCTCCGTCATCGTTTTTCTTATATTACCCCTATTATAAGAATGTTTTTTAATGATTGTCAAGGGGTTTGGAAGATTTTTTGTGTCCGGAATGCTTATAAATGAAAATCTTGAAAAACACAGAAGAAAAACACAAGGATGAATTTTATGCCATGGGGCATACTGTCTCAAAAGGTTTAAATGAGGAAAAAAGAAGACGCATGGATAAGTAAATTTGTCTCAAGTAAAAATAATAAAAATTTTTAATATTTTTGATTTTTATTGTTGACAAAATGCAACGGTGGTGTTACTATGAACTCAGTTGATAAAACGTTTTACCAGAGGTGGTGAGTGGATTGTTGCAGATTGTGGAACAAAAGCTTTCTCCGGAAGTTTTTATGGCTCTGCGGGAAAAGGTAGACTTTCAGTTTTATTCTTGGGAAGATTGTTCTGCTGCGCTGAACAATACGTTTTATACCGTAGAGGTTCGTGAAAACGGAAAGACTATTGGCATCGCCCGAGTGGTGGGGGATGGGCGGATCGTCTTTTTCATTAAAGATGTGGTGGTAGATCCCGAGTATAAAGGAAGAGGGATCGGAAGAATGCTGATGGAAGCGTTGCTGGCGTATATCAGGCGGTATGCGTGTGAAAAAGCATATATTAGCCTTATGGCCACCCCGGGAACAGAGCCCTTTTATGAAAAGTTCGGATTCATCCGGAGGCCTTCTCCGGGGCTGGGAAGCGGAATGGTTTTACACACAACGGCCAATCAAAAGGAAGCTGGATGAGATTTGAAAAATAAATAGAGATGAGGTGCGGGTATGAAAAAAGTAATGGTATTCGGCAGTTTGAATATGGATCTAACCATTGAGTGCGATACCATACCCCAGGCGGGTGAGACGCTGGAAGGCCGGGGCTTTTTCACGAATCCTGGCGGAAAAGGCGGAAATCAGGCGGTGGCTGCAGCAAAGCTGGGAGCGCATACCTACATGATAGCCCGAGTAGGAAAAGATCTGTTTGGCCGGCAGATGCGCGAATCGTTGGAAGGGTATGGGGTGGACTGCACATATGTGTCGGAAAGCCAGCACAAAAGCACAGGCGTGGCCATCATCACCAGATGCCAGGGGGACAATCGGATCCTTCTCAGCCCGGGAGCTAACCATGAAATAAAAGGCCAGGATGTGGACGCCATTTTGAAAAAATTAGGGGAACCGGGAGATGTATTCATGACGCAATATGAATGCAGTGCTGCCGCAGTGGCGGAGTCTCTGGTTTCCGCCAAGCGTTACGGATTGTTTACGCTGTTCAATCCGGCTCCTGCTAAGGTAATTTCTCCGGAAACGTATCGTGCCGTTGATTTGCTGGTGGTCAATCAAACCGAATGTGAGTTTCTCACCGGAATTTATCCTGAGGAGAAGGAAAGCTGCCAAAGAGCTTTAAGTCGCTTTTCTGCCATGGGAGCCGGGAACGCCATTATTACATTGGGAAGCCGGGGGAGTATCAGCCGCGTAGGAGAAGAGATTGTGGAAATCAGCAGCTATTCCGTCCCCAATGTAGATACCACCGCAGCCGGAGATGCTTACATCGGCGCGTTAGCCAGTGCGCTGGTTAAAGGGGAAAAAATGGAGGATTGTATGAGGTATGCTACCAAGGCGGCTGCTCTGACCATTACAAAACAGGGTGCCCAGATTTCCATACCTTATCAAAACGAGATAGATATTTATTTTAAGGAGGAGTCCCTATGAGCAAGCGTCCTATTATTATTGACACGGATCCTGGCATTGACGATGCCGTAGCCATTGCCATTGCGCTGTTCAGCGAAGAGCTGGATGTGCGGCTGATTACCACAGTAGCAGGAAATGTATCTTTGGACAAGGTAACGTATAACACATTGCGCCTCTTAAAGTTTTTTGGAAAAGAAGTGCCTGTGGCCAAAGGTGCGGAGGCTCCTTTGGTGCTTCCTTTGCAGGACGCCAGCAATGTTCATGGAAAGAGCGGAATGGAAGGGTTTGATTTTGAGGAACCGGATGACCACTTGCTCTTGAAAGAAAACGCGGTAAACGCCATGTATCGTGTGATTATGGAGAGCCCGGAACCCATAACTTTGGTGCCCATCGCGCCCTTGACCAATATTGCGCTGCTGCTGAAACTGTATCCGGAAGTAAAGAAGAACATCAGAGAAATTGTGCTGATGGGAGGATCTGCCAGCAGGGGAAACAAGGGGGTCATGTCGGAATTCAACATTGCAACCGATCCGGAAGCGGCCAAAATTGTATTTGACAGCGGGCTGCCGCTGGTTATGGCTGGTCTGGATGTAGGTTGGAAAGCATTGGTCCTTCCGGAGGACAGCGCGAAGCTTCCGGCCCTGGGAGAAGTAGGGCGCATGGCTTACTGTTTGTTCCAGAAGTACCGGGGCGGCAGCATGAAGACCGGCCTGAAGATGTATGACAGCTGCGCTATGGCCTATCTGCTGAAACCGGAAATGTATGAGATCGTGGAAACGTATGTGGATGTGGAACTGCATGGCAGTATGACAGCAGGCTGCACGTTGGTGGATCTGAAAGGATATTTGGGAAAACCCAGCAACGCAAAAGTCTGTTTAGACATCAATCAGGAAATGTTCCGTCAGTGGTTTTTGGAAAGAATGGCAAAATGCATTTAAGCCGCAGGCGGGTTGAAAAAATATATAAAAGGAGGTAAAATTATGCAGGAACTTATTATGTACGGTTCGGCGCTGATTTCTGTGGCACTGGTAGTTTTCATGCTTATTAAGAAAATGGATATCAAGATCACTTTGCTTTTAATGGGTGTGGTGCTGATGTTCATTGCCATCGGCATGGGAAACGGGATTGCGGTAAAGGATTTTGTGTCCACGGGGGCTGTGTGGCTGGATCCGTTAAAAGCCATTGCGGATCAGTTCAAAAGTACGCTTAGTTCTGCTGGATTTATTATTTTGATCCTGGGAGGCTACTCCGCGTATATGAGCTCCATAGGAGCCAACGACGTAACAGTGAGTGTGCTGACCAAACCCATTGGCAAAATCAAATCCGTATACATTCTGGTCCCGGTGGTTTTTTTGCTGGGAAATCTGCTTTCTTTGGTAATCCCCAGCGCTTCCAATTTGTCCATCATTTTGCTGGCTACATTATTCCCGGTTATGGTAAAAGCCGGTATGAGTCCGCTTACATCAGCCGGCATCATTGCTACCACCGCTACGGTCATGCCTACTCCATTGGGCTCGGATAATGTTGCCATTGCGGAGGAATTGGCAAAGACCACGGAATTTGCAGGCCTGACTGCTACGGATTATGTGTTCCGGTATCATGCACTGATCTCCATTCCCACTTTGCTGGTGATGGCTCTGGCACATTATTTTTGGCAAAAGCATATGGATAAGAAAATGGGCAGCGAGCGCTTGAGTGAGCTGTCTGATGTAAAGGATATCAAGGCCATTGAAGGGGGAAAATTGTTCAAAACCATTTATGCGATCCTTCCTTTGCTGCCGATTTTGCTGCTGATCGTGGTCTTTATCCTTCAATCCGCAGCGAAACTCAGTGTGAATATCAGCGTGGAAGTGGCCACTTTGTTCTCCTTTGTGGTGGCTCTGGTTTGTGAAATTATCCGGAAGCGGAACGCCAAGGACGCGCTAAGTGGTACGGAGAATTTCTTCAAAGGGATGGGTAACGCCATGCCTATCGTAGCATTGTTGGTAGCGGCCTCTGTGTTTGTTACGGGGCTGAACTCCATTGGATTGATCAACACGCTGCAGCAGACGATGTTGGGAATCCAGGGAGGCGGATTAGGCTTTGTGCTTCCTTTGATTCTGGTAGCCCTTACAGCTTTGATCGTAATTCTCAGCGGAAGCGGTACAGCTCTGTTTTTCGCCCTGGTGCCTCTTATGGTTCCTCTGGCGGCGGCGGCCGGGATCAGCGTGTTGGCCATCAGTGTGCCCATGGGATTGGCGGGAAATCTGCTTCGCGCGGTTTCGCCGGTTTCCGCAGTGGTCATGATCGTGGCTGGTTCTGTCAAGAAGAGCCCTGTAGAAGTGGTTAAACGCACTTCTGTTCCTATGATCGTAGGCACGGTATTTATGTTTGTTCTGTCCATGGTAGTATTTCTGCCTATGGGATAAAAAAGGAATATTCGGCTCTGCAGGGGTTTCCTTGCAGAGCCAAATTTCGTGTAGAAAAGAGAGAAAGAAATGGCTGTAACGATTAAGGATATTGCGAAAGAGGCGGGTGTTTCCGTCAGTGCGGTTTCTTTGGTTTTGAACAATCGTCCTTGCAGGATTTCTGAAGAAAAAAGAAAACAGATCAGGGAGATCGCGCAGCGGCACCATTATGCGCCTAATCAAGCTGCTCGCAGTTTAGTCACGAAAGAGTCTCGTATGCTGGCGTTTATTTTGCCGGACATTGAAAATGTGTTTTTTTCCTCTTTGGCGAAGCGAATAGAAGATTGTTGCCGGCGGGAAGGGTATATGCTTTTGATCGCCAATTCCAACGATCAATATGAACAAGATAAAGTTTTGCTGCGCAATATTTCTGCCCGAGGCGTGGATGGGATTTTTATTATTGTCAGCAACGAGTCTTACCGTTATAAGTCCAAACTGATACAGGAGCTTCAAAATCTGCCGATCCCTTATGTAATGGTGGACCGGGTCTACGAACAATTTGTATGCGATAAAGTTTTGTATGATAATGAGCAGGGTGCTTATTTGGCTGTGCAGCATTTGCAAGAAAACGGTCATACCCGGATTGGATGTGTGGTCAATACCGCTTCCAATAACGGAAGATTACGGCTTCAAGGGTACAAACGGGCTTTGAAGGAAAAGGGGATAAAATTTGATCCTCGCTATGTGGCACAGGGGGATTACCATTTTGAGAGCGGCTATCAGGCAGCGCAGGAGCTTCTGAAAACCGATATTACCGCAGCTTTTGTCAGCAACGATATGATGGCCATGGGATTTCTGAAAAAATTGTATGAATGTGGGTTGACCGTGCCCCAGCAATTTTCATTAGTAGGATATGATAATTCTCTTTCGCCGTTTATTTTGGGCGTGGATCTGACTTCTGTTGCCCAGGATCCCCAGCGCTTGGGAGAAGAGGCTTGTCAGTTATTGTTTACGCGGTTGAAAGATAGCCAAGCTCCTGCAAAGATGGTTTGTTTACCACCCCAGCTGATTGTGCGCAACAGTGTTGGAAAGATGGAGTAAATCCCTTTTGCATCGATAAACATGGCAAAACCTGTATTTTAAATATCCGGTAATTTGCATTTTAAATTTTATAGAATAAAAAATTTGAAATGAAAGAGGCGTTGTCTTACAACGTCTCTCTTAATTTTCCAAAGGGTTATAGGCTATCCTTTGGAGCCAGGAAATAGAATGCCTTGGAAAAAGCAGGGAGACCTAGGAAAATGATTGCTTTATCCAAAGAATTCAAAAAATTCAAAGGAAAGTCTTAAGGGAAGGGAAAACAATTTTGCAAAATCCTTGTCATCTTTTGTAACAAAGGTTGAGATATGATAGGCTGTGTGGTATACTAACCACATATTTGGCAAACAACCTGGCTGTGCTTGATGGCTAAAGACAGAAGGTTATTGTTTCCAAATGAAATATGATTTTGCAATGCAAGAAAGGTGAGGAAAGCAATTTGATGAAGTATCGTTTACTTGCTGCTGTTACGGCGGTTTTTCTGTGTATGACAGCTTGTTCTTCAGGTGGAGACACATCTTCCGAAACATATTCCCAAATATTGTCTTCCGGAGTTGTTTCTTCCGAAACTTCTTCCCCATCATCGGAGAGCCAGAGTTCTCAGGCCTCTCAGCCCTCTTCTTCGGATGCGGAAAGCTCTTCATCCTCTCAGGTGGAAAGTACGGCTTCTTCTTCCGGCGGAATCAGCGGGCCGGATGGGAACATTCCGTATGCATTGGCGCAGGGAGAGAGAGTCAGTGATTCTTATTTTGATGATGCCGTGTTTATCGGTGACTCTGTCAGCTTGAAGCTGGAAAAATACGTAACGGCGAAACGGAACAGCAACGCTTCTTTCTTTGGCGGCGCCCAGTTCCTGACAGCCGGCAGCATGGGCAGCGGGAATGCGCTACAGCCGGTATCGGATGAATCGATTCATCCTCTATATAATGGGCAGAAAATGGCACTGGCGGATTCCGTGAAAGCCAGCGGAGCTAAAAAGGTATACATTATGCTGGGCATGAATGATCTGGCTCCCTATGGTGTAGATGGTGCGGTGTCCAATATGCAGACGTTGATTGAAGGAATCCTGGAGAAAACGCCGGATGCCAAGATCTTCGTAGAGAGCGCTACACCTTTGGTAGCTGCGCAGAATTTTCCCACTCATAAGCTGAACAACAGCAATATTGCACTGTATAACCAAAAGATGTCTGCGGTTTGCCAGGAAAAAGGCTGGTATTTTGTGAACGTTTGGTCAGCGGTGCAGGATGGAAGCGGAAATTTGACAGCTTCTTATTGCAGCGATCCGGATTCTATGGGAATTCATTTTACCGATTCCGGTTGTGAGGTTTGGTTGGAATATCTTTATACGCATACGGCATAATCTGTTTCATGTGATTTGAATAACAGGAAGGATGAATGAGGATGAAAATCAGAAAATTAGCTGCAGTTTTGTTTGCGTGCATTATGACGTTTACCATGGCGGCTTGCTCCCAGGGGGGCGATGACCTTTCCGGAAAATCCGCAGATCTGACTCAGGTCATGACGGATATGAAAGCCGTTTTGGAAAATAAGGAAATGATGGATCTTACTGAGAATAACTTGATGCAGAATTATGGTATAGATCCTTCTTCCCTGAAACAGTTTGCTGTGTATATCGATTCCACAGGCCTGAAGGGCGACGAAATCATTCTGATGGAAGCCAAGGATGAGGAGTCTGCCAAAACGGTAAAATCGATGATCGATGCCCGGTATCAGCAGAAAGAAAACACCATGAAATCCTATCAGCCGGATGAATTCGCTATGCTGAAAGAATGCAAAGTGGAGCAGAATGGAAATTATATCAGCCTGATTGTTTCTCCTCAGCATGAAGAATTGGAGAAAATTTATAAAGAATCTTTCAAATAATCTGTTTTTGAATCTAGTTTCCAAAAGACTGAAAAACCGGAAAACACTCGTATCGAAAGAGTGTTTTCCGGTTTTTATAGTATCGGAAGGAAAATTACTTACAGGGAATTTGAAAAAGAGCTTCCGCATTGCTGTGGAAAATAGCCTCTTGTTCTTGTAACGTGAGTCCTGCCTTTTCCAAAAACTCAGCCTCATCTTGGGAACTGCTCCATGGGCAGTCACTGCCGAACAGAATACGCTGGGAGCCATGCTTTTCGAAGATCCTTAAAAATTGATCTCGTGAGCAAAATTGGAAAGACATAGCCGTATCCAGCCAAACGTTTTCCACCCCGGCCAAGGTTTCTTCGGCGTCCTGGTATTTGCGCATTCCTCCCAGATGGGCTGCCACTATCTTTAAGGATGGGAATTTTCGGGCAACATAAGCTAGCCCCTGAGACGAACCATGGACGACGTCAGGGGAAAGAGGATCCCAACCTGTGTGAAAAACCACAGGGAGCCCCTGTAAAGCTGCTTCTTGATAAATAGGGAAGAGGGCTGAATCTTCTACCATGAAATCTTGGTAATCCGGGTGCAGTTTAATTCCTCGAAGACCCAGTGCTTTGATCCTTCGGATCTCTTCCAGAGCGTCAGGGGCTTTTGGATGCACGGATCCGCAGCAGAAAAAGAATCCGGGAAATTCTTCCTGCAGGGAAGCGGCCCAATCGTTTAATTTTTGCTGTTGGGAAGGTTTGGTAGCGATATGCATGACAACCGCCCCGTCGATGCCCCATTTATCCAATTGTTCTTTGGTGTGCCTGGGGTCTCCGTTGGTATGATAAGAAAAGCCGGAAATTTCCGACAAATGCTCCAATGTTTTCAAAGCGACTTTTTCAGGGAACATATGGATGTGGGCGTCAATTTTGCGCATGGAATACTCTCTTCCTTTCCTGGAAACAAAAAGGAAGACAAGCCCCAAAAGACTTGTCTTCCTGAAAAATCAATCGCTGCTGAAGGGCAGCAGGGCAAGATGACGGGCACGCTTAATAGCCACAGTCAGCTCGCGCTGATGACGGGCACAAGTGCCGGTTACTCTCCGGGGCAGAATCTTAGCTCTTTCAGAGATATAACGGCGAAGCTTTGCAACGTCCTTGTAATCAATGGTTTCAACTTTGTCTACGCAAAAACCGCAGACCTTTTTACGACCCTTGCGGCCGCCGCGGCGCTCAGGTCTCTCGCTTCTTTCAGCCATGGAAAAAGCCTCCTTTTCAAATGTTGTGAGAACTTAGAAGGGGAGATCGTCATCCGCAGGAATTTCCTCGAAATCTCCGGCATCTCCGCTGGCAAATACCGGCGCAGGAGCCGCGTTCATTTCCGGACGGGAGTGGTAGCTGTTGTTCATAGCGGCACCATCGCGCTTAGGCTCGGCAAAATGAACGTTATCCGCAACGACTTCCACAGCTTTGCGCTTGTTTCCATCCTTGTCGGTATAGGTGCGGGTCTGAATCGAACCCTGCACGGCAATCATTTGCCCTTTACGGAAATATTTGCATACAAAATCTGCTGTGCTTCTCCAGGCAACCACATCAATAAAATCCGCTTGACGGTCGGCTCCCGATTTTACATAGGAGCGATCCACTGCCATAGTAAAGCTGGTAACAGATACATCATTAGCTGTATGTCTCAGTTCCGGATCCGCCACTAAACGGCCCATCAAGGCTACAACGTTCAACATGCTGCACACTCTCTTTCCTGTGGGATTAACGGCTTAAAACTCAAGCTTCCTTCTTAACAATCAGGGAACGCAGAACGCCGTCGGTGATCTTGTACACTCTGTCCAGCTCTGCAGTAAAGGAAGGAGCACAGGTGAAGTTGATCAGGGTGTAATACCCTTCTGTCTCCTTGTTGATCTCGTAGGCAAGTCTGCGCTTACCCCAATCATCAACACTGTCCACAGTCCCGTTTGCAGCGATCAGGTTCTTGAATTTCTCAACCAACGCGGCGATCCCTTCTTCTCCCAACTTCGTGGAAAGGATGAAGACGGTTTCATAGGAATGTTTAATATCCGGCATAGTAGCACCTCCTTTTGGACTTTGGCCCCGATTCAGGATCGGAGCAAGGATAAAAAGCCGAGAACGGCTTAACAGAGATATTATAGCAGGCAGGCTCTGCAAAGTCAATTGTTTTCTTTAAGAACTTGTCCCGTACTTTCAAAAAATTCATATAAAGAGATTGGGAACGTAAATGCAAATCATAGCGCAGATCAGCAGGCAGATGGCCACGGCTGTATTTACACCGCCCTGATTCTGCATCTGGACAGCCTGGTCTTCCGGAGAGGCTCCGGAAGCTCGAATTTCACGGACTTTCTTTACACAGTGCCGGCAATACATTTTGTTGGCATTGAAACCTATGATCAGCATAAAAGCCAGCTGTACAAATTGCAGCAGCACATAGACCACAATGGGGTATGTAACCGATAAAGGCTGCGACTGCACAAACGCTACAAATTGGGAGTACAGCTGCGGCGAAGACAAAAAGTTTCCTGCATCCACTCCGGACTGATTCATCAGCTGCAGCAATAATTCCTGGGACATGAAGGAAAAATAATTGGAAAGCCCGTATAGAAGGATCATGATGGAAGTGAGAATGACTCCCCACTTATATTGCTTCCGGTAAAGAAACCATCCGCCGGTGCAGAAAAAGGCGCAGAAATTAAACCGATTTCTGCGGTTTTTCTTATAATTCATGAAGACTGGAATGTAGTAGGCGGTATTATTTTGTACCAGTTTGGAAATCTCACCTGCCGGCACGCCGTCGATGGACTCTGTGGGATTCACGCCGCCCATAGGGTCAAAAGCAAAAGGAGTGCCGAATGGGGGAAAGCCATTTCCGGAAAAAGGAGTTCCGGAGTTTCCGGGCGCTTGTGTGTGGCCGGAGGGATTTTCATTATTTCCCCATTGGGGGTACTGGTTGAATTGACCATAATTATTTGAAGGTCCCACAGGGGGTTCCTGTGAAAGGGGCATGCCGCAATGATCGCAAAAAAGAGAATACTTATTGTTTTCTTTTCCGCACCTGGGGCAACGACGGACATCTTCATCCGCTGTTTTTCCAGCCTCCGCCTCTTTGGGAGGCTGCCATGCTGTTCCGGAAGCATGCAGCTCTTCAAATTTACATTTACCTTCCTGCAGATAACAGGATCTATGGTAAGGTGCTCCGCAAACGGGGCAAACCACAATATCGTCCTGCTTTGAAAATTTTTCTTTGCATACAGGACACTGAATCCCTGTATAGTCCATCATGCGAAAATCCTCCCGAGTTATACTGTGTCTATGGCGTTATATTATATTGTACCCTCTTTTTGGGAAAACTGCAATGTTTCTGACAATAAGTTTTCACGGCATTCATATTTCCAACAAATTTTACCGGTAAAATAAACAAGAATCTTTGGGGGATGCCGTGTATATTTCCCGAACTTTTTGAGAAACAAAAAAGCGGATTTTCAAAAGTGAAATCCAGAGAAAGTTTTTCTGGGAGTTACTGTATAAAGGGTGGTTTACGCTACCTACTACATTACATCGACTGACGGTTCATTTGTGGCAAAAGTGATAACCAGCAGAGGGAAAGGAGTCATATATGCAACGGGGCATGGCGCTACGGGAAGCGCCATGCCCCATCTTATTTGGCCCCCCCGACAAATGGGAAGTTATTTGTTCCTTTTTGCTTTAGCTGCTTTTATGCCCCAGCCAATCAACAATATAAGCCAAGCGCATAATCCTGCGATAAACCCTGTAGTCCCTATGCTTTCAAACTGCAATTTCAGCGCAACATTGAATA
>CALWUW010000010.1 GCA_944384815.1 uncultured Clostridia bacterium | reverse complement strand
CAGTATAGGATTTTTGCCGTTTGGCATCTATAGAATCTATGCTGAAAAACTTGCCCTGAAAATGCGAAAAAACCTCGATTTTATCGAGGTTTTTTGCTTAGGCATCTTTTTTAGTGCCCTCTTATGGTGCGGGTGACAGGACTTGAACCTGCACGGTGTTGCCACCAGAACCTAAATCTGGCGCGTCTGCCAATTCCGCCACACCCGCAAATCACACGATAAAATTTTGCTCTATTAAGTATACAAAATTTTATCGTGCTGCGCAAGAGCTATAAGCGTTATTTTTTCAGAATCCCATCTTCCAGCATGGACTGGGCCGCCAACATAGCCCCCAGAGAACCGCTGTGGAAGTTCAGTCCGCCTTGCATCCAAGCGGCATACGGTTCCCGCAAAGGCGCATCCGCGGAAAGCTCAATGGAAGCTCCCAGAGTAAAGGCGCCTGCCGCCATGATTACCTTGGAATCGTAGCCGGGCATATCCGCCGGCTCCGGCACCACAAAGGAATCCACCGGCGCTCCCTTTTGAATACCCTTGCAAAAAGAAATCAGGGCTTTTTCTTCCCGCAGCAACACCGCCTGAATAATGTCGGCACGGGGCTGCTCCGGCAGAGGTGTCACGTCGTATCCCAAAAGCCGGAACAACGCCGCTGTAAAGACCGCCGTTTTCAGTGCTTCTCCTGTTACATGAGGGGCATGGAAAGCTCCCATAAACAGCTCCCGGTTGTTTCCCAAAGTGGCTCCCACTTCCCGCCCGGTTCCGGGGGTGGTCAGCCGGTATGCACACTGCTCTACAAGTTCTTTTCGCCCGGCAATATACCCGCCGGTAGGGGCTATGCCGCCTCCGGGATTCTTAATGAGAGAACCGGCCATCAGATCCGCTCCCACTTCCAAAGGTTCCCGGGTCTGTACAAACTCCCCGTAGCAGTTGTCCACCATAACAATGGCTTCCGGCGCTTTTTCCCGGGCCAGTTTCACCAGCTTTTCAATGTCCTCTACAAACAGAGAAGGACGCAGGCTGTATCCCCGGGAACGCTGGATATATACCATTTTCAGACCCGGATGAATGCGTTTTTCGATTTCCGGATAATCCGGTGTACCGTCTTCTTTCAAGTCCACTTGCTCATAATGGATCCCGAATTCTTTCAGAGAACCGATCCCATTGCCGGCCAAACCAATCACGCTTTGGAGGGTATCGTAGGGGAGTCCTGTAACGCTGAGCATGGTATCCCCCGGCCGCAAGACCCCGAATAAGGCCACTGTCAGCGCATGGGTGCCGCACACAAAATTATGGCGCACCAAAGCATCTTCCGCTCCCAGAGCAAAAGCATACACTTCATCCAGCGCATCCCGTCCTCTGTCCCCGTATCCATAACCGGTGGAGCCTACAAAATGGCTCTCGCTGATTCCGGCATGGCTGAAGGCCGCCTGCATTTTCTGCTGGTTATAGGCGGTCACACTGTCGATTCGGGCGAAAGAAGGGGTCACTTCCTCCAATGCCTGTTCCGCCGTTTTCAAAATAAAAGGATCCAATTTAAAATAAGGATGTATGTTCAAAATTCTATTCCTCTCTTTTCTATGGGATAAACCGTTTCTTATCCTCTTGCCATTTTGCGCTGTTTCCAGCAGCCAATTTGTTTGGCGGCTTTGTTCCATGCTGCCTATAATAGTACCTCCGTAAACGGTTCCCGGTCCCTGAACCCCAGGGAAGCATAAAACCTTTGGTTTTCCTCTTTATCCCGATACACACAAATATTTTGGGAAGGAAGCATCCGGCACAGTGTATAGACCACTTGTTTTCCCAATCCCAAGCCTCTGTATTCCGGGGCAACCGCCGCCACGGTGAGGATGCCCATTTCATCCGTATACGCCGTGCTGAACGCAGCCGCCGCCATGCGGTCCCCGCAAAACAGCACCGCCGCCCGGGCGCTTTCATGGCGCATCCGATGGGAAAAATCCAGATAAAACGGCTCAAAAGGCGGCACGCGGAATCGAGGGCTTTCACAAGTTTTCAGCAGTTCATACAGCTGGGGAATTTTCCATTCCTGCTTTTCTTCAAATTCAGCCAAGGACCTGTTTCCCTTTCCGATGGAAAGAATGCTTTGCCGCCGACCATCCATGATCTGCCCTGTACGCTTCTCCCCTGCGGAGAAAAGCTCTTCCAAGTTCCGGGAACACAGAGCCGTTTTGGCTGCGGAGAAAGATATAAAAGCTTTCAGCTCCTGTTTTTGCCGGGAAGATAAAACCGTTCCCGGTTTTTGAACCAAAAGCAAGGTTTGATCCAGTAAGGCCAAAACCAAGCCGCTTTCCTCCTGCTGCCAAACCTGCAAAAAAGAAAGGGTTTCCCCATAGGCCCTTGCCGCGCTTACGATCCGGCAGCCCAGGGGATCTCCAAAAAGCCAGCCAGGCAGTGCTCGGCTGCCTGGCTCCAAATGCCCAATCAAATGCCCTGTGCCGGGTCGCTTCCGGCGATTTGCTCGGCCAAAGCCTTCACCAGTTTTTCCGCGTTTTCAAAATCTTCCTGCGCGATCAGGCTGAAAGCGGAATGCAGATACCGGCAGGGAAGGCTGACAGCAATAGTGCGCACACCGGTCCCCGCGGGAGCAACGGCTCCTGCGTCGTTTCCGCCGGCCACGCCTTCCTTGGTCTGGCAGGGGATCCCCAGCTTTTCCGCCAGGGCGAAAGCTGTTTCGTAATACTCCCGGCAGTAAATGGTGCGGCGGTCCATAAAGCTCACCACCGGCCCTTTGCCTACCCGGCACATCTGCCTTCCTTCAGAAACACCGGGAACATCCGCAGCCGTGGTAGATTCCAGCACAATCGCCGCCTGAGGCAAAACAGCCTGCGCCGCCGTTTTTCCGCCGATCAACCCGGTTTCTTCCTGAACGGTGAAGGCAAAGGTCATATCAAAAGGAAGATCCTGCTTCAAAAGATCCACCATCATCACACAGCCGGCACGATCGTCCAGAGCTTTGCTTTTGATGGTTCCGCCTTCCGTATCCCAAATGCTGTCAAAGGTAACGCTGTCCCCGGGAGAAACATATTTCCGGGCTTCTTCCTGATCCGCAGCGCCAATGTCGATATACAGCTCGTCTGCAGGCAAGGGTTTATCCCCCACCTTGCCCAAATGCAGCGGCACACAGCCGATGACGCCTTCCAAGGGGCCGTTTTTTCCCCACACCGTAACCGCTCTTCCGCAGATCACGGAATCCAGAATGCCTCCCACTTTGTCAAACTGCAAAAGGCCTTCGGAGGTGATATGCGTAACAATAAAGCCTACTTCGTCCATGTGAGCGCAAAGCATCAATTTGATTTTGGCCGGAGCCGCGCCCTTCTTTTCCACAATCAGATTTCCCAAGGGGGAAACCGTAACGGAAGACACATAGGGACGGATCTCCTCCAGAATGGCTTCCCGAACGGCTTCTTCCCGGCCGGAGATCCCCGGCAGCAGGCAAAGTTTTTTCAAAAGTTCCAAATCAGCCACAGCTGCGCACCCCTTTCACATAAGCGGCTATCAAACGAGCCGTATTCTCCACATCCTGAGCATCCAGCGTTTCCACCGCGGAATGCATATACCGGATGGGAACAGAAAGCATGCCGGTACGCACACCGGCGCCGGTGGAGGCGATCCCCTCGCTGTTGGTGCCGGTGCCGCCTCCGTATACATCCTCTTTCCACGGAATGGAAAGAGAATCCGCCAACCGGCAGAACTCCAGGCTCATTTCCCGATCCAAAATCGGCGCAAAACCAATGGCCGGGCCGGCTCCCAACGGCTGCCCCACCCGCTGGGAAACCCCGGGCTGGGCGCCGAAGCCTACATCCGCCACAATGGCCTGGGTGGGCATTACTCTGCGGGCACCGGTAGCTGCTCCCAAACCGGTAACTTCTTCCCCGCCGCTGAGCAAAATGGTCACCCGGCAATCCAGCTCCTCGCCCTGCAGCAGCTGGGCGCACCGAACCAGCACCGCGCAGCTGGCACGGTTATCCAAAGCCGCGCAGGCAATGCGATTGCCCAAGAGCCTCCGAGGTTTGCTCCAGGAAAAGATCCGGTCCCCAGGCGCTACGATCTTTTTCACCTCATCCCGGCTGAGCCCCACGTCGATGGAAAGCTCGTCCAGGGCGGGAAGCTTTTCTTCTCCCTTCTGCAAATGAGGCGGCGTGCAGCACACGATGCCTGCAAGCAGCTTTTTCCCATGCACCACAACGGAGCTGCCCAGGATCTGCCGTTTATCTATCCCACCGCAGCTGCTGGCCTGAAGGAATCCGTTTTCATCCACGCCGGTTACCACCATGCCGATCTGGTCAATATGCGCATCCAGCAAAATATGTTCCTTGGCATCCTTTTTCCCTAAATGGGCATAGACATTGCCAAGATTGTCCATTTCCGTTTCCGCCAGCGGCGCAAGCTCCTGCAGCGCCGCCTGGGAAGCGGGGAATTCTTCCCCGGAGCCTCCCGGTGCCTGGCAAAGACGGAAGATCAGTTGAATCAATTCTTCCATTTTTTAACTCTCCTTTATACTGAAACTTTATGCGTGCATCTCGTTTTCTTTTATGCCTCCGGCAAGCTTTCCACCAATCGGCGGAAATGCTCCCCTCTGGCTTCAAAATTCGGATACAGATCAAAGCTGGCGGAAGCCGGGGAAAGACTCACAATGTCTCCCGGAACGGAAATTTCCTTGCAGATCTTCACCGCCTCTTCCATGGAAGAAGCGCGGAAGATCTCCGGGCTTCCCTCTTTATAATCCGGAGCGTTTAAAACCGCATTGTAAATCTTATCCGCTGTGGCGCCCATAAGCACCAGCTTTTTTACCCGGCCGGGGATCTTCTCCCCCAGAGAATCATAGGGAATGTGCTTGTCATACCCTCCAGCGATGAGAATGATCTTTCGGTCATACATGGACAAGGCTCCCTTTTCCGTACGGGTGGGGCTTGTGCCGATGGAATCGTTATACCAACGCACGCCGTTTAATTCGCGCACCAATTCGTTCCTATGGGGTACTCCGCAGAAAGAAGACGCCACCTGCCGAATCTGTTCCGGGGAAACTTCTCCCCATATGGCGGAAATCGCCGCCAGGAAGTTCTCCACGTTGTGATCCCCGGGCACACGAATCTCCCCTACGGGGAACAGCTCCGTTTCCGTTTCGCCCCAAACCACAGCCAGCATACCGTCCGGGCGGAGATAGGCTCCCCGCTGCGGCCGACGCTTCCGGCTGAATCCGGCGGAAATACCCCGGATCTCCGGCAGAAATGCCGCCGTCACAGGATTTTCCAGATTCACCACCGTCCGGCTGAATGCGTTTTGATGGAGAAAAATATTTTTCTTGGCATCCACATATTCCTGCATATCCTTGTGCACGTCCAGATGGTTGGGAGAAAGGTTGGTAATTACGGCTACGTCCGGGCTGCGCCGCATGGAGATCAGCTGGAAGCTGGAAAGCTCCACCACCGCTACGTCCTCCGGGTCCATCTCTTCCACATCCGGCAAAAGCGGACGGCCAATATTTCCCCCAAGATGCACCGTTTTTCCTGCGGCCTCCAGCAGCCGGGAAAGAATGGTGGTAGTGGTGGTTTTTCCGTCGCTTCCGGTGACGGCGTAAATCTTACAGGGGCAAAGATCAAAAAACACTTCCATCTCCGATGTAACCACGGAGCCCCGCTGCCGCGCCTGGGTCAGCTCCGGAAGGTAAAACGACATGCCCGGCGTCCGGAAGATCACTTCTTCCGTAAGATTCTCCAGATAGGCGTCTCCCAAAAAAAGCGTTACCCCCAAGCTTTCCAGCTCCTGGGCCAGCGCTCCCAGCTTTTCCCGGCTGCGCTTATCCCGGGCGGTCACCACCGCTCCCTTTTTAGCAAAGATCCGAATCAGAGGCAGATTGCTTCCTCCGATGCCGCAGAAAGTAACGGTTTTTCCCTTCATGGATTCATAGAATCTCTGCGCTTTTGTATTGACTTTTCTTTCTCCCATAAAATCCTCCTTGGCGCTGTTCCGGTTTTAGGCCGGGCTCAAATTTTAGGGCTTATGCCACCCTATGCGGCGCCTGCTTTTTCCGTTCCTCTCCTTTTAGGAGCCTTCCTTTAACAAGTATGGGAATTTTTCCCTGAAACTATCCGAACAATCCTGCTGTTTAAAAAAACTTCTCAGATTTCTTTTCCGGCAGCATGATACGCTTTCCCGGAACCAATCTCTCCCGCAAGATTTTACCTGCGGAAGAAAGCCCTTTCTTCGAAAAGGCCATAACCGTTACAGTTCTTACCCATTCGATAAAAAGCGAAAAAATCTGCCTTTTATTGTATCGCAAAGAGAGAAATTTGTAAACCGTATAAACCGCCCTTCTCAGGCAAAACTAGGAAAACAAAGGAAGTCTGCATAGCTGCATAATCATACAGTTATACGGCTATACAGCTATCAGGAAAGGAATGTGAGACTGCATGAAGCAAAGTCTTGGCAAACGAGCAAAAATCCGTCTCTTCACTTACGCTGCCGCGTGCGTAGCCGTGTTGGCCGGATTTGCCATACAGGGCTACGGGCAATCCCAATGGTACAGAGCCCATCTGGAATACACTTATCAGCGAGCTTACACCGATTTGGACGACTGCATCACTTCCATCAGCGACACCTTGGAAAAAAGCATCTACGTAAATACCCCCACCCAGCAAAGCGGGCTGGCTGCCCGTTTGATGCGGGAATCCAGCATGGCTAAGGCTTCTTTAGCCGTCTTTCCTGTGGAAGACGCCTCTTTGGAGGTGATTCAGAAATTCATCTCCCAAACCGGCGATTTTGCCATGACTCTATCCAATCAAATCGCCCGAGGGCAGGAACTGACCCAGGAAGACTACGACATTTTACAACAGCTGGGCACATATGCTCAGAAGTTAAAAGGACACCTTTCGGAAGCGAACAATATTCTGTCTGTGGAATCCTTTTCCACGGTATTCCCGGAAAATCTGGAGGCCATGGCGGAAGATTTCACTGACTATCCCTCTCTGATATATGACGGTCCCTTTTCGGACCACATTGCCCAGCGTCAGCCCGCGGCTCTGGAGGGAGCGCAGGAAGTCCCTCAGGGAAACGCCCAGAATAATGCCGCGGAATTCCTGGGCATTTCCAGAGATTTGCTGACCCACAGCGGAGACACAGAAGGAAACCTTCCCACCCGAAATTTCACCGGAGAAAACCTTTGGGTATCCGTAACGCGCCAGGGAGGTATCGTTTCTTCCTTTTTCATTCAGCGGAGTGTTGGAGAAGAAACGATAAATGCCCAGAAAGCCATTGAAATCGCCGACGCGTTTTTTGCAAGCCGGGGCATGGAAGGAATGGAAGAAAGCTACTATGTTACGGATAACGGTGCCTGTACCATCAATTATGCCTATAGCCAGGACGGCGTTCTCTACTACCCGGATTTGATTAAAATCACCGTAGCTTTGGACACCGGCGAAATTCTGAAATACGATGCCGACGGTTACCTGATGAACCACACCCAGCGCTCTCCGCAAACACCTGCGCTCACGGAAGCACAAGCCCGGGAGAGCATCAGCCCCTTGCTGACCATTTCCGGGGAAGGCCGTTTGACAGTGATCCCTTCCGCCAGTCTTTCGGAAACTCTTACCTGGGAATTCCACTGCACAGCCGAAGACGACACGGAGCTGCTGGTCTATATCAACGCGGAAAGCGGCATGGAAGAGGAAATTTTGATCCTGACCCGTTCGGATAACGGCATTCTGGTCCGGTAATCTTCCGAAACATTTTTCTGATTTCTTTCTCTTTTGAAAAACTTCTTTTAAAAAATAAACATCTGACCTTTCGACACAAATTCCGGCGTTTTTCCCTGTTCATTTTTGGACAATTATGCTATAATGACGCTGTCATTGCTGTTATCCGGAAAAGGGGGATGAAATTTGACGCCTCAGGAAATATGGAATTCTTTTGTTGCCTGGCTGCTTCCCAGTTTGCTTCGTTTGCTGGAAGCAGGTCTGATCTTCTTTATTGGTTGGTGGCTCTCCAAGCTTTTGGTGCGCCTTTTAAAACGCGGTCTGAGCCGCACAAAGGTCTCCGCCGGTATCATCAGCTTTCTATGCTCCTTCTGCAAGATTTTTCTGCAGGTCATTGTAGGGATCATGGCGGTGGCGAAGCTGGGGATGGACGTCAGCTCCATTATTGCTGCTCTGGCTACAGCCGGCGTGGCGGTTGGCCTGGCGCTGAAAGACAGCATGAGCAACGTGGCCAGCGGCCTGCAAATCGTCTTCACCCGTCCCTTCGAAGTGGGGCATTATGTATCTTTAGACAGCGTGGAAGGCACTGTGGAACGCATCGAAATGCTTTTTACCACTCTGCGCACCTTTGACAACAAAGAGATCATTATCCCTAACTCCAAAGTTACGGATGCCGTGATCACCAACTATTCCGCTATGGAGACCCGCCGGCTGGACCTGAAATATATGATCTCCTATACGGATGATATTTTCCTGGTCAAGCGCCTTTTGAATGAGCTTTGCCAGCAGGATTCCCGGGTCCTCACCCAGCCGGAACCTCCCCAGATCGCCGTGGGAGAACATGGGGACAGCGGCGTTTTCATTCTGGTGCGGCTTTGGTGCAAAAGCGGAGACTACTGGCCCTTATATTTCTCCATGCAGGAAAACGTAAAGCTGACCTTTGACAAAGAGGGGGTTACGATTCCCTTTAATCAAATGGACATCCACATTACCCCGGAAGCTGCTCCTTCTCCCCAGAAAGAGCAGGCTATGTAATTTTCCCTTTGCAGGTTTTGTGCCGAAACGACTTCGTTTCGGCTGCCTATATTTTCACTTAGAAAGGACTATGCTCTATGGATAAGAAAAACTTTTCCGTACCTCTTTCTCCCAGAAAGATCCGGATTACAGATCCCTTCTGGGCCAATTACATGGAACTGGTGCGCACGGAAGTGATCCCCTACCAGTGGGAAGCTTTGAACGACCGCCTGCCGGACACCGATCCCAGTTACTGTCTGCGGAATTTCCGGGTAGCTTCGGGAATGGAGAAAGGCGAATTCGGCGGCTGCGTATTCCAGGACAGCGACGTGTACAAATGGCTGGAAGCTGTGGCTTATTCATTGATGGCCCATCCGGACGCAGAGCTGGAAAAGCTGGCGGATGAAACCATCGACCTGATTTGCTCCGCCCAGCAGCCCGACGGCTACCTGGATACATACTACATCATCAACGGACTGGACAAGCGCTGGACCAACCTGCGGGATAACCACGAGCTGTACTGCCTGGGCCATATGACGGAAAGCGCCGTGGCCTATTACGACGCCACCGGCAAGGACAAATTCCTGAACACCGTTATTCGGTATGTGGATCATGTGGACTCTATCTTCGGGCCCGAGCCGGAAAAGAAAAAGGGGTACCCCGGGCATGAGATCCTGGAAATGGCCTTGATGCGTCTTTACGGCATCACCCACGACGAAAAGCACCTGAAGCTGGCGAAATACTTTGTAGACCAGCGCGGTCAGCAGCCTCTTTACTTCGAGGAAGAAGCCAAGCTCAACGGTGAAAAAGACTATTTCGCCAACAGCTGGCTGGATAAACGGTATCATCAGGCGGATGTTCCGGTTCGGGAACAGCAGTATGCGGAAGGACACGCCGTCCGGGCCGTTTATCTCTATTCCGGCATGGCTTCCGTTGCCCAGGCCAGCGGCGATGAAACCCTGCTGGAAGCTTGCCAGCGGCTGTTTGAAGACATTGCCCGCCGACAGATGTATATTACCGGCGGCATCGGATCCAGCGCTTACGGCGAAGCTTTCACCTACGATTATGATCTTCCCAACGACACCGCTTACACGGAAACCTGCGCTTCCATCGGCCTGATGTTCTTTGCCCGCCGGATGCTGGAGATCTGCCCCCGGGGCGAATACGGCGACGTTATGGAGCGGGCTCTGTACAACGGCGTGATCAGCGGCATGGATCAGGACGGCAAACGCTTCTTCTATGTGAATCCGCTGGAAGTTGTGCCGGAAGCCTGCGAGAAGAATCGTTCCCGGGCCCATGTAAAGCCGGTTCGCCGGAAATGGTTCGGCTGCGCTTGCTGCCCGCCTAACCTGGCCCGTCTTCTCACCTCTGTAGGCAGCTATGCCTATACACTGAAAGACGATTCCGTGCTGATGCATTTGTTTGTGGGCGGCGAATTCTCCCATACTGTAAACGGAAAAGACGTTTCCTTCTCCGTGAAAACCAATTATCCTTGGGAGGAAACTGTTTCTGTTTCCATGGCCATGGCTGAGGACACCTGCTTTACGTACGGTGTTCGTATCCCCGGCTGGTGCCGCGGGAACTACACCCTGCAGGTGAACGGAGAAACAGTTGCCTGCCAGCCGGAGGAAGGCTATGTGATGCTTTCCCGCACCTGGAAAGACGGCGATGTGATCACCCTGACCATGCCCATGGATGTTCAGGTTCTCTCCGCTAATCCCAAGGTTCGGGAAGACATCGGCAAGGTGGCAATTTCCCGGGGCCCTGTGGTTTACTGCATGGAAGAAGCGGACAACGGCAAGGATCTGCATATGCTCCGTCTGGGCAGCAAGCGGGACTTCCAGGCTTCCTTCGATCCGAACTTCTTCGGCGGCATGACCACTATCACCGTTACCGGTGAAAAACTTACCGACTGCGGCTGCGATATTCTCTATCGCCCTGACGCTGAACCGGTTTATGAGGAGAAGACCCTGAAGTGGATCCCCTATTACGCCTGGGCTAACCGCGGCGTTGGGGAAATGTCCGTTTGGATCCGCCGCTGATTTTTCTCCCCCATTTACAACCGTAACCACCTGTCAAACCGGTGGTTGACACAAAGACTATACCCTCAAGTTACCGGCCAGCGCCCTCAAGGCGCTGGCTTTCTTTTTTCAAGCCTGGTTGTTTGCGATAAGCTACGCGCCTATTGGGCCATTAAAACCACCTTTCCTTAATTACAGTAAGTCTGAAGGACTGAACGCCCGAACCTCCGAACGTCTGCCCACCTTTGTTATACCTGGTGCGTTGATTTTTTTGCATAACGGGTATTCCTTTGTTTCTCTTTCATCAACTTCCTAAAAGCACCGATAAAAAAAGCTTCTGCGCCGCAGCACAGGAGCTTCTTTGGTTTACAAATATACGGCGGATCCCTCCGTCTTTATTCCTCATTGGGTTCAAACAAGAAGCCTTTTTCCCGCAGAACTCCGCAGATTCTCTGAAAGATCTCTTCTGAAGGGCAATACAGCGTGTGCAGATGCACACCCCCTGTCAAAGCAGAAAGAGGACTGGCTTCTTCCCCCTTCAGTTTTTTCAAAAACTGGTCCGCGTCATAACGGGAAAAAACCCGCAGCTTTCCCGCGATCTGGCCATATACCGGGTGCTCCACGATTACATCCAGCACGCCGCCTCCCTGATCCACCACGGCATACAGCTCATCGCCGATGGATTCCCGAGCATGACGGCAAGCCACTGTATAGAGGTTTGCCCCGTTTTCTTTTTCCTTTTCCAGAATATAACCTCTGGGAGTGGCGGAAATGGCATGGGAGGAAGCCCGCAGCAAAGCCACATCGCCCACAATGATCTGCCGGCTAACGGAAAAACGCTTAGCCATGCTTCCCGCACTCACCGGCTCTTCGCTTTCTTCCAGCAGCTTTAGTATTGCTTTCCGTCTCTCCGCCGAATCCATGTAATACCGTTCCTTTCCCCTTTGTGTTCCTTATCATTCTAAGAAAAAACACAGAATTTGTAAAGTGTAGAATTTATTTTCTTTTCTCCCTTCCAAACCCATGGAAATCCCCTCTTGTGAGTTGACTTTCCCTGCATTTCTTTTTATAATTTTTCTTGCGGTGGTTTTTTCTTTTCATTGCCGCATTCTTTTTCTATGTGTTATAGATCAATCCGTAAAGGAGCCTTGAATATGGAAAACAAAATGCAGCTTTATAATACGCTAACACGAAAAACGGAGACATTTGTCCCCCATACGGACGGTAAAGTTTCCATGTATACCTGCGGCCCTACCGTTTACCACTTTGCCCATATTGGAAACCTGCGCAGCTACATTATGGAAGACGTGCTAGAAAAATCCCTGCGCTATCTGGGATATGACGTCACCCGAGTCATGAATATCACCGATGTGGGTCACCTTTCCAGCGATGGGGACACCGGCGAGGACAAAATGCTCAAAGGCGCCCAACGGGAACATAAAACCGTAATGGAGATCGCCAAATACTATACGGACGCTTTTTTTGCGGACTGTGCCAAACTGAATATCAAAACCCCGGACCAGGTGGTTCCCGCCACCCAGTGCATCCCGGATTTTATTGCCGCCGTGGAAAAGCTTCTGGAAAAAGGATATGCTTATATTGCCGGCGAAAACGTATATTTTGATACATCCAAGCTTCAGGATTACTATGTGTTTTCCAGCCAGAGTGAAAAAGAGCTTCTGGTAGGCGTGCGGGACGACGTGGAAGAAGACGTCAACAAACGCAATAAAAGCGACTTTGTGCTTTGGTTTACCAAGTCCAAATTTGAAAACCAGGAGCTGAAATGGGAAAGCCCCTGGGGCGTAGGGTACCCCGGCTGGCACATTGAATGTTCCTGCATTGCCATCGGCCGCCTGGGAGAATATCTGGACCTGCACTGCGGCGGCGTGGACAATATTTTCCCCCATCACACCAACGAGATCGCCCAAAGTGAAGCGTACCTGGGGCATCCCTGGTGCGGCCACTGGTTCCATGTGCAGCACCTGAACGATAAATCAGGAAAAATGAGCAAATCCAAGGGAGATTTTCTTACGGTCTCCTTATTGCAGGAAAAAGGCTACAATCCTCTGGTATACCGGATGTTCTGCCTGCAGTCCCATTACCGCAAGCCGCTGGAGTTCTCCTATGAGGTCCTGGACAATGTGAATGCCGCGTACACCAAGCTTTTGAAACGGATCTCCGAGCTGAAGGAAGAAGGGCAGCCGGATCCCGCGGTAATGGAAGAATACCAGGGCAAGTTCCAGGACGCTTTGTGCAGCGATCTGAACACCTCCATGGCCATTACGGTGGTCTATGACCTGCTGCGCGCAGAAACCAACGACAGCACCAAACTAGAGCTGATCCGCAGTTTCGACCAAGTGCTTTCCCTGGGGCTGACGGACGGCGTGCCGAAAGAGACTTCTTCCGTAGATGCCCAGCTGGAGGCGTATGTCCTTCAAAAAATTCAGGAGCGAGCTCAGGCAAAGAAGGAAAAAGACTATGCCAAAGCCGATGCCATCCGTAGCGAGCTTTTGGAAAAAGGGATCGCTTTGGAAGACACCCGGGAAGGTGTAAAATGGAAATTGCTGGGATAATTCCCTTACACGTATAAAACACTCGCTGTGGATATACTGGTGTATATCCACAGCGAGTGTTTTTTGAATTCCTGCGTAAAGCTTTGGCTTCTGCATTTTTCTCATGTTTTGGGTTTCTAAAGCTCTTGTTCCTGAAACAGCCTTTACAAATAACCCTTAATCTCTTTTTCCCATTGTTTTGGAGTTTTGCCTGTTTGCTGGCGGAACGCTTTATAAAACGCGGATTCGTCCCCAAACCCCACTTCCTGGGCAATTTCCCGCAAGGGACGCTCCGTGGATAAAATCAATTGCTGCGCCACCGTCACCCGAACCGCCGTCAGATATTGATGAGGCGTCATCTGGTAATAGGTCTTAAACAGCCGAATAATATGATCCTGGGAATAGTGAATTTTTTCCGCAAGATCTTTCAACCGAAGGGGACTTGCGAAACACGATCCAAGATATTCTCCGATCTGATTGGCTGTTACATACCCTTTTTGATCCTTGTAATGGCTTTTCTGCAAAAAATTTAGGACTTCATAAAAAATGCTCTGTTTTTCCAAATAAGCGCCTTTCACCCGATGCTGCAAAACTTCCATTCGATTTAGATAAGGCTTTATCTGCAGTGGATTAAACTCGCCTTCCGTTGCCAGGATCGTTTCTTCAGGAACAGAAACTTCATTTTGCTGGAAAAAGTCCCCATCAAAATGAATATAGAAATATTTGGGGGTAAGGCTGGGCTCTACTCCCTCCTGAAGACGATTGGCTCTTTGTATATACCACTGATTCTCTTTTACTTCCCGGCGAATACCGTCTTCGTAAAAAATCAAACTGCCTTCCAGCATCAGCAGTAAAACACTGTACTCCGGTTTTCGATTTACGTGTTTTTCCTGTGGCTTAAATTTTCTGAAAGCACCATAAAGATACCTGGGAAGTGGATTCAGCTTTAAATAATATGCCATGATTCACTCACCGCTTTGTCGATTTTCGCTAGTATTATATCGCTTTTTCCCCTTTTCTGCAAATCGTTTCCTTTGTATGATAAAGGTACAAGCTTTTAGAAAGAGAGGCAGTTGTATGATGAAGTTAACCCCTTTGGCGTATACCCCTTTCACTACCAATGAACTGAAACCTTCCGGATGGCTGCGGCAGCAGCTGGAAATCCAGGCGCGGTCCCTTAGCGGAAACCTGGATAAGATTTGGCCGGAAGTCCGGGATAGCCGCTGGCTGGGCGGAGAACAGGACGGCTGGGAAAGATTCCCCTATTGGCTGGACGGATTTATCCCTATGGCCTATCTTCTGGAGGACCCCGAGCTAATTGAACGGGCCAAAAAGTATGTTGACGCCATGCTGAATATGCAGCAGGAAGATGGCTGGATCTGCCCCTGCACAGAAGAAGAGCGGGAGCGTTACGATGTTTGGGCCACCTATCTGGTTTGCAAAGTCCTGGTGCTGTATTATGACTGCAGCAAGGATCCCCGGATCGAAGACGCCGTTTACCGGGCCCTGTATAATTTGTACCGGCATATCGGCCCCAACACCATTTTCAACTGGGCGGCAGCCCGCTGGTTTGAGTGCCTGATTCCTCTGTTCTGGCTGTATGAACGCCGTCCGGAGGAATGGATGCTGGATCTGGCCCACACTCTTCGTATTGAGGGATTCAATTTTGAGGAACTGTATAACAACTGGCGCTTCCAGGTGCCGGAGCGCAGATGGACGCTTCCCACCCATGTGGTCAATATCGCCATGAGCCTGAAGGCGCAAGGGCTGTATTCCCGGCTTACCGGAGAAGACCCCAACCGTCTGGCCAGAAAAGCCTGGGATCTTTTGCAGGAATACCACGGCACAGCCACCGGCCATTTCACCGGAGATGAATGTCTCTCCGGAAACAGCCCCATTCAGGGCGCCGAGTGCTGCTCCATTGTGGAATCCATGTATTCCTATGAAAATCTGCTTTCCATCTCCGGCAGTCCGGAATGGGGCGATCGCGTGGAAGCCCTTGCTTTCAACTCCCTGCCCGCCACTTTGAGCCCGGATATGTGGACCCATCAGTATGACCAGCAGATCAACCAGGTTTGCTGCACCCGCTTGCCGGCCGGCCACATCGTATTCCGCAGCAATCCCGCAGATTCCCACATCTTTGGCCTGCAACCCTGCTGCGGATGCTGCACCGCCAACTTTAACCAGGGTTGGCCCAAGCTGGCGCTTTCCACCTTTATGCGCAGCCCGGACGGCATCGCTTCCACTGTTCTGGCTCCTTCCGTGCTTTCCTGCCAGGTGCAGGGCGTTCCCGTGCGCTGCCAGCTGAAAACTGAATATCCTTTCCGGGAAACCCTGACCTACACCATGGAAACCGAAGCGCCGGTAACCTTTGCGTTCTCCATCCGCATTCCTTCCACTGTGGTTAAAGCCACCGTCAACGGCGAACCCGCCCAGCCCGGCACATTTTTCCGGATGGAAAAAGAATGGAACGGAAAAGAAGAGATTCAAGTGGCGTTTACCTTTGAGACCCGGATGGAAAAACGCCCCAATGACATGTACTGCGTAAAGCGGGGGCCGCTGCTGTACTCCGTAGCCATTGAAGAGGAGTGGACACGTCTGGAATACGAAAAAGATGGCGTGGTACATAAGTTTCCCTATTGCGACTATGACGTCCGTCCTCTCTCCAAGTGGAATTATGCTTTCGCCTCCGACGCTTTTGAAGTCACGGAGAATCCCAACTATACTTCCGCTTTCTCTACGGAAAATCCGCCCATTTCCATGACGGGCAAATTTTACGAAATCAACTGGGGCTTTGATTATGGCGTATGCCATGAAGTTCCCGATGAGCGCATTCCCCTGACACCGGCCCAGACCGTTCGGCTGATCCCCTACGGATGCACCAATCTCCGTATGACAGAGATGCCCTGGATCCAGGAATAAATCAAAGTTATTGGAACCTGGTAATTTTCACAGCCCCAGAAGGAACAGCACCTGCTGGCTCCTCTGGGGCTGTGATTTTACCTTTCCATCACCATAACCGGCAGCCCCTTAAAAACAGCTATTTTCTTTTGATCACTTTCTCTTATTATCGTAAACGGATTCCCTCACTTCTTTAGAAAGACGGAATCATCGCCAAATCTTCTCGATTGCAGCACGGAAGTTTTGTTGCCAAGGGCTTTTTATTTGCCTAGAACACAATCGAGATGAGACCAAAAGCAATAATAAAAAACTCTCCGGAAAGTAACTCTTCCGGAGAGTTTTTCGTTTTTTCAGAGCTTAACATTAACCGGCATAAAAGAGGCTACCTTTTGTACCGGCTTCCAAATGGCCAGCGCGATTCCGTAATCCACCATACTATGCACCACCGTACCGACACCTACCAGAAGAATCACAGAGAAAAGATACCCTTGCTGGTAATACAATTCGCTAACGCTGTTTCCCGTATAGAACAGCGTCACCACCACTACTTCCATCACCCCGTGGATCAGTGCCATCACCAATCCGAAGGAAACACAGGGAACCGGACGGGAAAGCGCGTCCCCACGTTTGGATAGGAACAACGCACCCGGAATCACGAAGAATACATGGCTCAGCGCTCGAAGCACCACAACCAGAGGAAGCCCGCCTAAAAAGAACCCCAACGTAGTAGCCAACGTTACACATATAGCCACCGGTGCGGAAACAAACATTGCCAGAAATAAAGCCACATGGCTTGCCAAAGTAAAGGAAGCCGGCTCCAAAACCACTTTCAAAGGAGAAAACATGGGAATAACGATTCCTACTGCACAAAGCAGCGCCGACACTGTGATCACCATAAGATTTGAACGCACTTTCATTCTAAGCCCTCCTGACGCCTTGCTTCTATCTATATAGATGTCTTGACACCTGTACATTCTACTATTCACCAGGACGTAAGTCAAGCTTTTCCTGAATCATGCCATAAAGACCGGCGATCTGATCTTGTTTTTTTCATTTTTCCAAATTTTTTTGGAAATATTTAAGCCTTATTTTTTCAAATCCGTTGGCTCTTCTTACTCATTTCATCAGAGCATAAGTGTAAGGAGGATTTTGATATCATATGTATCCACATATTGCAGCCTTATTTCCATAAAACTTCAACCGGCGTATGGATCCCACTTAAATTCAATTTTCGAACTACCATCTTAATCACAGCCGCTTCATATACGCAAAAAAACTTCTCATATGTTCCCGCTGCACATAAAAAAGGCGGATGCCAAAAGCATCCGCCTTTTCCAAGGAAAAACTCCTTATTTTACTTCAACTTCAGCGCCAGCCTCGGTCAGCTTAGCCTTCATAGCTTCAGCGTCGTCCTTGGAAACGCCTTCCTTGATAGCCTTGGGAGCGTTGTCAACCACTTCCTTAGCTTCCTTCAGGCCCAGGCCAGTGATCTCGCGAACAACCTTGATCACAGCGATCTTGTTGCCGCCAGCGGACTTCAGAACTACGTCGAACTCGGTCTTCTCTTCCTCAGCGGGAGCAGCAGCAGCGGCCGGAGCAGCAGCAACAGCAACCGGAGCAGCAGCGGATACGCCGAACTCTTCTTCCAGAGCCTTTACCAGCTCGGACAGCTCCAGAACGGTCAGAGCCTTAACATCTTCAATCAACTTTACAACCTTATCAGACATGGTTAGTACCTCCAATAATTTTTTATTTTTTGTTTAGGCACAGGCCATTAAGCCTCTGCACCCTTCTTTTCGGCAATAGCGTTCAGCGCTACAACCAGGCCCTTCATTGTTCCGTTGAGCACGGTCACAAATCCGGTGATGGGAGCGTTCAAGCCGCCCAGAGCTTTGGCAACCAAAACCTCCTTGGGAGGAAGCTCGCCCAATTCCTTCACGCCCTTGGCATCCAGAACATTTCCGTCTACAAAGCCCGCTTTCACATTGAAAACGTCCTTGCTCTTATCGGCATAGTTGCTGAGGATCTTAGCACCGGAAACATAATCGTCTTTGCTGTATGCAATGGCGGTCGTGCCTTCCAGAACATTCTCCAACCCATTGATGCCGGCTTCCTGCAAAGCCAGTTTCAACAGAGTATTCTTCACAACTTTATAATCGCAGCCTGCTTCACGCAGCTCCTTACGAAGCTTGGTATCATCCGCAACGGTGATGCCCTTGTAGTCCACGATCACGCCGGTGCAGGCACCCTTCAGGCACTCGGCCAGCTCAGCCACCTGCTGCTTCTTTTTTTCCAGAATCTTCTCACTTGGCAAATGTATTCACCTCCACGCCGGTATACTCACTGGCGCACAAAAATGCCCTTCCCACAAACCGCGGGAAGGGCATAGCAACATCTCTGTTTGCGTTTGCTCTATCCTCGGCAGGCTGGGAAACCCATTACGCATATGCGCCTGCTGTCTTTGAATAAAGAACAGCTTATACAGTTTAGCATATTAAGCAGGATCTGTCAAGAAAAAGATGATCCTGTTACATGGAGAACTTGCTGGGGTTTACCCGAACGCCGGGGCCCATAGTGGCGGAAACCACACAGGAACGGATATACTGGCCTTTGCTGGCGGCAGGCTTTGCCTTCACAATGGCGTTCATCAGTACATCAAAGTTCTCCATCAACTTCTCTTCACCGAAAGAAACTTTGCCGATAGCACAGTGAATGATGTTGGTCTTATCCAGACGATACTCGATCTTACCGGCTTTGGCATCGGTAATAGCCTTGCCAATTTCGCGAGTTACCGTACCGGCCTTGGGGTTCGGCATCAAGCCACGGGGGCCCAAGATCTTACCCAAACGACCTACCAGACCCATCATGTCCGGCGTTGTTACCAGAACATCGAAGTCCATCCAGTTTTCCGTCTGGATCTTCTGAACCATTTCTTCGGCTCCTACATAATCGGCACCGGCTGCCTCCGCTTCTTTAGCGGCGTCGCCTTTGCAGATTGCCAGAACGCGAACGGTTTTACCGGTTCCGTTGGGCAGAACTACGGCACCGCGAACCTGCTGGTCCGCATGACGGCCGTCTACACCCAGCTTCACGTGAACTTCTACCGTCTCATCAAACTTGGCTGTGCCGGTTTTGATGCAGATTCCCAGAGCTTCCTGGGCATCATAGAGCTTTGCGCGCTCGATCAGCTTTAAGCTGTCGGAATATTTTTTACCGTGTTTCATTGGTTTTCCTCCCTATAAGTGGTAAAATCGGATTTTGGTTCCTCCCACCCGGGTGATCAGTCTACGACTTCAACGCCCATGCTGCGAGCTGTACCGGCCACCATGCTCATGGCGGATTCCAAGGACGCTGCATTCAAATCGGGCATTTTCTGTTCGGCGATTTTCTTGACCTGCTCACGGGTAATTTTTGCAACCTTCGTCTTATTCGGAGCACCGGAACCGCTCTCAATGCCGCAAGCCTTCTTGATGAGAACCGCAGCCGGAGGGGTCTTGGTGATGAACGTGAAGGAACGATCCGCATAAACGGTGATAACTACAGGGATGATCAATCCTGCATCGTTCTTTGTACGCTCATTGAATTCCTTTGTGAATGCCATAATGTTGACGCCATGCTGACCGAGAGCCGGACCGACAGGCGGTGCCGGAGTCGCTTTGCCAGCCGGTATCTGGAGCTTAATAAAGCCCGTTACCTTTTGAGCCATTGTTTGCACCTCCAAAATTCGTGGTGGATGGCGGAGCGGACGAAAGGATTTGCCCGTTCCTCCCACAAGGGCCGAAGCCCTTCATAATAAGGCGGATCTCCGCCGTATTACCCTTTTAAGATCTTGCTTACTCAACCAGCTCTGCCTGATCCAGCTCCAGCTCCACCGGAGTTTCCCGGCCAAACATGGAAACCATCACCCGCACCTGGTTTTTCTCGGTGTCCAGTTCTTCCACAACGCCTACGAATCCTTCCAGAGGACCGTCGACGATCTGAACGGAATCGCCCACTGCGTAAGAAACTTCCACCTGCTTTGTCTCCACACCCAACGCTGCCACTTCGGCATCCGTCAGAGGAATGGGATCGGAAGAGGGGCCTACAAATCCGGTGCAGCCACGGATATTCCGCACCACATACCAAGACTCATTGGTCAGCACCATTTTCACAAGCACATAGCCGGGGAAAATCTTGCGCTCCACTTCCCTTGCTTTGTTGTCTTTGATCTCCGTTACCGTCTCCGTAGGAACACGGATCTCGGTGATCAAATCGTGAAGATTCCGGTTCTCCACCGTTTTCTCCAGATTGGAAGCCACTTTATTTTCATAGCCTGAATAGGTGTGAACCACATACCACTTTGCTTCTTCTGCCACTTCAGTATCCCTCCGATCCGCGGCTTACGCCACGTTCATAATGAGACGGAACAAGCTTCCAAGCACAGTGTCCAGACAGAAAATAAACAATCCGATGACAGCGACGGTGACCAGCACAACGCCTGTATTCTTGAACACAGACTTGGGAGCCGGCCAGACGATCTTCTTGATTTCGCCCTTCACGTCACGAAGAAATTTTGCGGCATTCCTGGCGGTCCGAACAAAAACATTCGGCTTTTTTTCCGTTTTATCTGCCATAACAAATTTCCTCCGTTCGAATCACTTCGTTTCCTTGTGAAGAGTGTGCTTCCGGCAAAAGCGGCAGTACTTGTTCATTTCCAGCCTGTCCGGATCGTTCTTCTTGTTCTTTTTGGTGTTGTAATTGCGCTGTTTGCACTCTGTGCAGGCCAAAACGATTTTTACTCTCATAACGGCACCTCCCGTAATACGGAAATATTCTATGGTTCTCCTGGAACCCAGCCTCCCTCAGAAAAGGGCGCAAAAAAAAGAACCCCTTCATCGAGGTGGTTCTACTATACCATACCCGGCGATCCGCTGTCAAGAGAATTTGCCGAATTTTATGAAGAAAATCCGCTGCAATCCAAAAGCCGGGAATGCGGGGAGAAACGGATCCGGCACACGCTTCCTTTGCCGTATACCGGACCCTTTCCCTGTAACCGCGATAACCGCGTCTTTAGCCGGCCACCGGACGCCGCAGGGACGTTAGCGGCGGTTCTGGTTGTTTTTCAAAGACTCGGCTACCACTTTCTTGGACTTCTTTTTTACCTTTTCCGGTTTAACCTTCTTCCCCCGCATCTTCTTTCCGGCACGATAGCCTTTCTGCATGTCCTCGGAAAAACAGGGAGCCAGTTTTTCACTCACCACGGCTTCATCCAGCTGGTTCAAAAGGACCATGGTGATAATGGAACGAACATCCATATCCCCGTTCTCATACAAATCGTTGAGAAGCTGGGTGAACTTCTGCTGAGCCGCCGTATCTCCCGACTGCAGAAACGTTTTGATCTGCGGAAGGGCATAGGTCTCAATAAAAGCAATAGGCCGGATCACCCCATACCGGGATCTTTCCTGGATCATGTCTTCCCGAAGAGTGGGGAACAAATGAGCCAAACGATTCATGAAAAAGGCCGGATCCGCGTTGCTCTCTTCGGTTTTCTTCCGGCTCTTCTTTGCCGCCTGCAGGGCTTCCACACGCTTGGGCCCGCGAATGGTCTCCGCGAAATCGTTTCCGATGCTCTGCGCAGCCTTGGGGTCTTCCTCTTCACTGTCGTACAGCCAGGCGGAAATGGTGCGCCACTTGGTTTCCTCCCCCTTCAGAGAGGCGGCGCTGCGCAGCTCAAACTGCCGGGTAGATTTATTATACAGCACACTGTAGGCCAGATTCTCTTCGTTTTTATAAATTACCGCGGTGCCTTTTTCCTCTGCTTTCTGCTCCACAAAGGTAAATTCCTGCTGGGTTAAAACCGGTTCCAATATATTTTTGATAGTCTCCAGGGCCTTCTGCTCCAAGGACGATCCCTCCGTTTTATTCTCTGAATTTAAAAATCTTTGCTTATTATACTACATATCCGGAGATTTGTCACCATACTAATTTTATAGTGTGAAAACCGGATTTTCGGCTGTTTCTGCAGGCAAATCATTCGCCAAAAAGCACAAAACTTTCCTTTTTTCTCTTTCTTTCCTTTCTTTTCCACAGAAAGTGGCAGCAGACGGCGGCTTTCTTTGGATTTTCATTGCGAATCGTTTCCGTTTATGCTAAGATAAAGGTTCAGAAACAGGAATAAAAATACCGGTTATCCGAAAGAAAAATACGTTCGGATGGAAAGGCGGTTTTACGTATGGCAAGAAAGAAAACAACCGTTTTGGTTTTATTTGGAGGAAGCTCTTCCGAGCACGAAGTTTCCCGCAGGTCCGCCTGCTTTGTGTTAAAAAATCTTTCGCCGGAAAAATATCAGGTGTATACGGTAGGCATCACCAAAGACGGGCGCTGGATCCTCACCGGTGCCTCTCTGGAAGAAATCGCAGACGGGCGCTGGGAAAACCATGCTTCCAACCGGCCTGCCTTTCTTTCCCCTGACCGTGGGCACAGAGGCCTGGTTCTGGCTGGTGAAGCCGGCTCTATGGAAATTTTGAAACTGGATTGTGTTTTCCCCGTGCTCCACGGCAAAAACGGAGAGGACGGCTCCGTGCAGGGGCTTTTGCAGCTTTCCGGCATCCCTTATGTGGGATGCGGCATTTACGCTTCTGCCGTCTGTATGGATAAAGCCGCTTCCCATACGCTTCTGGAAGCCGCGGGAATTCCACAGGCTAAAAACTTCTGGTTCTGCAGCTGCGAATACGATAGCCGCCGGGGAGAGATCCTGAAAAACATCCGGGAAAATCTGGGATGGCCCGTGTTTGTAAAACCCGCCAACGCAGGTTCCTCCGTAGGCGTCAGCAAAGCCGGGGACGAAAAAGAGCTGGATAGGGCTGTGGCTTTGGCCGCTGCCGAGGATGGCCGCATTGTAGTGGAAGAACAGATTATCGGACAGGAAGTGGAATGCGCCGTTTTGGGCAACGAGCTTCCCAAAGCCGCCGCTGTGGGAGAGATCGCCGCCTCCGCGGATTTTTACGACTACGACGATAAATACATCAACGGCACTTCCCAGCTGTTTATCCCCGCGCATATCGATCCTTCCGTGGCGGAAGAGATCCGACGCGTCGCCTGTGAAGCATACCGGGTTTTGGGATGCGAAGGGTTGGCTCGGGTGGACTTTTTCGTGCGAAACGGCAGCCAGATCCTTTTGAATGAGCTGAATACCCTGCCCGGTTTTACGGCCATCAGTATGTATCCAAAACTTTGGGAAGCTTGTGATGTTCCCGCTGAAGAACTGGTGGAGCAACTTTTATTCTATGCTTTTCAGCGGCACGAGAAACTTCTGCAAAGAGGCGGAAAAAGCGAACAGGGGCTGCGATGAACAAACAAGCAAAAGTCTTTTAAAGGCTCTGCCGCCGAAGCAGCTTAACGGATCGGCGAAACGCCGACCTCCTTTTCTGCCAGCGGCAACGGTTCACTCAGGATGAAAATTCCTTGGGAGCATAATCAAACGGTTTTTCCCGGGTTACGGGAACAATGCAAAGAATGGAGTGCATTTATGCAGGAAAAATATTGGATCTCGATTGTGGGCCGTCAGAAGATCGACGGCGAAACCGGAGAAGTAGAAGTGAACACCTTAGGCAATTACGTGCGGAAAGGAAACAGCCGCTATATTGTCTATAAGGAATACGATTCCGATACATCCCAAACTCCCCGCACCTCCATTTTAAAGGTGGAAGAAGGGGAAAAAATGACGCTGATGCGCGGAAAGGGAGACTCCACCCGTCTCATTCTGGAAAACGGAAAGCGTCATTTCTGCAGCTACGATACCGGATTCGGCTGCATGACCGTAGGCGTTTTCACCCAGAGCTTCCGATCCAACCTGACGGACGAAGGCGGAAGCCTGGATGTAAGCTATACCCTGGATGTGGATTCCGCCCTTTCCAGCTTTAACGACCTTCATATCACCGTAAAGGAAGCTGCGCCGGGAACCCCTGCGGAGAACCGCCCCTGATGGCTTTTCGTCCCTTCCCCATCTTTTAACCGGGAGCCGTCCGGAACATTTCTCCGGGCTGGTAAAAATCATTTCGTCAAAAAAGTTTTAATTTGGATTACAAATCGGAAGGATGTGCAACATCAATATGTCAAAACTTGTACAAGCATCTGTGGCAGAATTGAAGCAAGCCGTAGAGCAGGCCATGCAGGCTGCCATAGCCGCAGGAGATCTGCCGGAAGCGCCTCTGCCTGCCTTTTCCATTGAAACCCCTGCTGACACATCCCATGGGGATTTTGCCACCAACGCCGCCATGGCCGGTGCCAAAGCGTTTCACATGGCTCCCAGAGCCATTGCCCAGGTCATTGTCAATCACCTGAATTTGGAAGGCACGTATTTTGAGCGCACGGAAATTGCCGGGCCGGGATTTATCAACTTCTTTTTGTGCCGCAAGTTCTTCGGAGACATTCTGAAGGATGTCTATGCTCTGGGCAACCAGTACGGCCGCAGCAATTACGGTAATAAGGAAAAAATCATGGTGGAGTTTGTTTCCGCCAACCCCACCGGCCCCATGCACATGGGAAATGCCCGGGGCGGTGCTTTGGGAGACTGTCTGGCCAGTGTGCTGGATGCCGCCGGCTATGACGTATGGCGGGAATTTTACGTAAATGACGCCGGAAACCAGATCGAAAAATTCGGTCTTTCCCTGAGCATCCGTTACCAGCAGCTGTTCAGCGAGACACCTCCGGAACTTCCGGAAGACAGTTACCACGGCGAGGATATTCAGGAGCTGGCAAAGGCCTATGCCGATGAGCATGGGGATGCCCTGATGCACGAATCCGAGGAAGCCCGGAGAGACGCGCTGGTACAATTCGCTCTCCCCAGAAACATTGCCAGAATGAAAGCCGATATGAAAAAGTACGGCATTGAATACGATCAGTGGTTCCTGGAAAGCACCCTGCATAAAAGCGGAGCCGTACAAGCGGTGGTGGATGAGCTCACCGCCAGGGGCCTTACCTATCAGCAGGACGGCGCCATTTGGTATAAAGGAGCCGCTTTCACCGCTAAGTATGCCAAAGTAAAAACCAAGGACGGCGAGCCGGAAAAAGACGAAGTTCTGGTACGGCAGAACGGCCATCCCACATATCTAGCGGCGGACATTGCCTACCACCGGAATAAATTCCTCCGGGGCTTCTCCCGCTGCATTGATATTTGGGGCGCCGATCACCACGGCCATGTAGCCCGGATGAAGGGCGCTATGGACGCCGTAGGACTGGACGGCAGCCGTCTGGACATTGTACTCATCCAGCTGGTGCGCCTGATGCGGGACGGGCAAGTGGTGCGTATGAGCAAGCGGACAGGCAAAGCCATCCAGCTGGCCGACCTTTTGGACGAAGTGCCCATTGATGCCGCCCGGTTCCTTTTCAATATGCGGGAAGCCAGCTCCCAGATGGATTTTGACCTGGATCTGGCTGTGCAGCAGGACGCGCAAAACCCGGTTTACTATGTTCAGTATGCGTATGCCCGAATCTGCAGCCTGTTCCGGAAAATGGAAGAGGCAGGCGTGACCCTCCGGGAATGCAGCGATGAAGAGCTGGCGCTTTTGACAGCTCCCGAGGAGATCCAGCTGATCCGCCATATCGCCGCCTATACCGACGAGATCATCGCCGCAGCCAAAGACTATGATCCTGCCCGGATCACCCGGTACGTGATTACTTTGGCCAACTTGTTCCACCGCTTTTACAATGCCTGCCGGATCTCCGGAGAAGAAGCCAGTCTGGCCAGCGCTCGCCTGATGCTCTGCCACGCGGTTTCCACTGTGATTTACAATGTGCTCCGGATGTTCAACATTTCCACACCGGAGACCATGTAAAGTCTCCTCATCTTATACATCCATTTTTCGTATTCTTTATCTAAAGAAACGCCAACCTGTTTGGAGGGCTCTATGTTTAAAAACTTTCCTTTTCCTCTTCCCTGGCTGCTTCCCGGCGGCTCTGTTTCCAACCTGGAGGTCCGGGGCATGCCCCCGGGTTCCTGCGCTGAACAATGGGCCGCGCAGCATCCGGAGATCCTGGCGCAGCTGCAGCAGGAATGGATCCATGCCGGAGCGCAGGCGCTTTGCGCCCCCACTTACGGGGCCAACGCTGCCGTTTTAGCGGAATTCGGGCTGGAGGACGAGGTCTCTTCCTTGAATCTTTCCCTGATGCAGCAGACGAAAGCCGCCGCTTCTGCCGCCGGTTTGCCTGCCGGGGGCCGGATCGGCCCCTCCGGGCTGTTCGTTCCTCCCTTTGGCACCAGCGATTTTGACGACATCTACACCCTTTACCGCCAGCAGATCCGCGCCTTGGAAGAAGGCGGCGCCGATTTCCTTTTGGTGGAAGACCAAAATTCCCTGGCTGATATGCGAGCTGCCCTTTTGGCCGCCCGCGCCACGGATCTTCCTGTATTTGTCACCCTTTCTGTAGACGCCAGCGGCCATACCCTTACCGGAGGAGCTTTTCTTCCCGCGCTGATTACCCTGCAGGCGATGGGAGCGCAAGGAGTAGGCTTAAGCTGCGGCTCCGCGGAATGGATGCCGGAAATTTTGGCGGACGCCGTTCCCCATGCTTTGGTGCCTTTGATGGTCAAACCCGACGCCGATCTTTCCCCGGAAGCCTTTGCGGAAAATCTTCTGCAAATGGTCGGCTGCGGGGCTTCCATCTTCGGCGGATGCTGCGGAGCAACCCCCGCTCACATTCACGAAACAGCCCGGCGTCTGAAAGCAAACACTCTTTTTTTCCACAGCCCTTCCCCGGATCCGAAACCCATTCAGGCGGCTGCCACGGAGAAGGAATGCTTTTTCTTGGGCAGTGATCTTAGCCTGAGCCCGCTTATGGAATGTTCCCCTTCTTTAGAAGAGGATTTGATCCAGCTGGAAGAAAGCCAAAGCAATGTGGCACTGATCCAGGTGGAGACATTGGACGACGCTCTCCTTTTGGCGGAAGCCGGCGCGGAGGCCAAGATGCCCATTGCCGTTCGCTGCCACAGCCTTCCTGTTTTGGACGCTGCTCTGCGGTATTTCCAGGGCCGCCTGCTAATCGACAGCGACTGTCCTTTAGAACCGGAAGAGCTGGAACCTTTGGCGGTGAAATACGGAGCGATCTTATACTAACAAAGGATCTTTAAATCCGCCGGAGTACCACGCTTCCATTCTCCGGGAAACATAAAATCAAAACACGCTGTTCATCCTATTCCGGGATAAACAGCGTGTTTTTAGTTAATTAAGACTGTTATGGAATTTTAAAATCAAAGCAATCAGAGTTCTGCCGCGGATGCCATAATGGGCCGGTGCTTTGTATCCTTAAGGGAGAAAGCGATATTGGTGGCATGGTCCGCAATTCGCTCCAGATTGGTCAGGGTATCCGTATAAACCGCGCCGGACTGAGCCGTACAGAGCCCCTGATTCAGACGTTCGATATGCTCATCTTTCAGGCGATCTGTTTCATTGTCGATCACTTCTTCCGTGGCGTTCACTTCAAACGCCAGCCGGCTGTCTCCGCTGCCTTTCAGGAAAAGATGGAAAGAATCGTCCAGTATCTTTTCCACAAGATCCCGCATCCGCTCCAATTCCAGGGTGGCCGCTTCGCTGAGGCTCGCCTTGCCGGACATAAGGATCGCCGCCTGTTCCCCGAGATTTTCGCTATGGTCTCCCACGCGCTCGTAGTCGGAAACCACATGGAACAACGCGCCTACTACCTTTCGGTCATTTTCTTCCAGCTCCAGGGCATTGATTTTAACCAGATACTCCGTGATCGTCTGGTTCAGGTAATTCAGAACACCCTCATTTTCTTCCAGCTCCTGCAGCTTATTCTCACCGCCTGCAAACAAAGCGTCCATGGCCAGCAGGAAATTATTTTTAGCCAGTGTTGCCATACGCTCCACTTCTTTGATCACCTGGGTCACGGCAATCGGCGGCGTGCTGAGAATACGAGGATCCAGGAAACGAAGGCTCATGGCCTCCCGCTGCTTGTCCTCTCCGGGGATGACTCTGCAGGCCAGACGCACCAATACATTGCTCATGGGAAGCAGAAGCCCTGTCATGATCACATTAAAGAAGATATGGATCAAAGAGATCTGCATCACAACATTTCCCGGCGCCAAAGCTTCGATCCAGGAAACTACAGGAAGAGCAATGGTCAGCACGGTAAACAGCATCGCACCGATCACGTTAAACAGCAGGTGCACCGTAGCGGTTCTCTTGGCCGTTTTGGTGGTGCCGATGGAGGAAAGGATCGCTGTCACGCAAGTGCCGATATTCTGGCCGTAAATTACAAAAATAGCCGAATCCAATCCTACAGCACCGCTGACAGCCAGCGCCTGCAAAACGCCCACGGACGCAGAGGAGCTTTGAATAATCGCCGTAAACACCAAGCCCACCAAAAGCCCCAGCAGCGGATGCCGCAGCTGAATAATAGCGTCCCGGAAAAACTCGGATTCACTCAAAGGATCCATAGCCGTGCTCATCACAGACATACCGTAGAACAAAACGCCGAATCCCGTAATGATCTGGCCCACATGCCGGCGGTTGACCTTTTTGCTGAACTGCATCAGGATAACCCCGAAGAAAATCGCCAACGGTGCCAGAGAGTTCAGCTTAATGGCGATCAAAAAGCTGGTGACCGTTGTACCGATATTGGCACCCATGATCACGCCCACTGCCTGCGCCAAATTCATGATCCCGGCATTTACAAAGCCCACTACCATAACCGTAGTAGCGGAGGAGCTCTGGATCACCGCCGTTACCAACAGGCCGATCAAAGCGCCCATGTACTTGTTGGTGGTCAACCGTTCCACCAGTGTTTTCAACTTGGAACCGGCCGTCAGCTCCAGGCCGTCACCCATCAGTTTCATACCAAACAGGAACAGTCCCAAGCCGCAAAGAAGCATCATTCCGTTTTCAAGGCTCATAATACCCTCCGTCAATCCTCAACATTCAAATGTTTTATGGGGAATGAAAAAGCTCATTTTCCGTCCCCAATCTTCTTCATCATATTCGATTTCCGTCTTTTATTTATATCCCAAAAAGAAAAATAAATGGATTTCTGTTTTTTTTCTAAAACATCCTTAGAGTGTTTCTTTTTTCGGCAGTTTTTTGTAGCATTAGACGAAATTCTTTTTTACTTTCCTTTTTTCTTCTCTTTCCTTTCAGCAATCTTTTCTTTTTTTTTTACATATGGTATAATATTTACCATCTCCATTTCTTTTTGATTTCATCCTTGGAAGGAGGGGTTTTTTGTGCCGTTTCCGGCAAAGGCTGCCCAATGGTTCCGGCCGCTGAAACATAAAAAACGGCTGTGGTTTCTGGTGGCTTTTCCAATTTCCCTGGGGCTGCTGCTGCTTTCCCGGAATTCTTCTTTTGCGGAGTGGTATGCTTTATACCCCTACGGATTTCTTTCCCGTCTGGGGAATTTCCTCAGCGGTCTTTTCCCCTTTTCCGTCGGGGAAATTCTGCTATATATCGGTGTAGTGGCCGGACTGATTCTTCTGGTGATTTGGATTCGGAGTATTTTCCGCCAAAAAGGCAGGCGCCCCTCTGTGATCCTGGAAGGCCTTGTGAATCTTCTCTGCGCCGCTTCTCTCCTGTTTTGCAGCTTCACCTTAAACTGCGGCATCAATTATAACCGCCTTTCCTTTGCGGAAACTTCCGGATTGGATGTCTCTCCTTCTTCCCGGCAGGAGTTGATCCGTTTGTGTGAATCGCTGGTGCAGGAGCTGAAGGTGGTCCGTTCCCAAGTGCAGGAAGACGAAAACGGCTGCATGGTTTCCTCTCTTTCTTCCTTGCAAACCCAAGGAGAAGAAGCCCGAAACGCTTTTGCCGGGCTGCAGCAGGAATATCCCCTCCTTACCGGGGGATACGGAAATCCAAAGCCGGTTCTTGCTTCCCGTTGGCTTTCCTGGTGTAATATCACCGGTATTTATTTTCCCTTCACCTTTGAAGCCAATGTGAATGTGGATGTACCTCCCTACTCCATTCCGGCCACTATGTGCCATGAATTGGCCCATCTGCGTGGATTTATGCGGGAAGACGAAGCCAATTTCATTGGGTATCTGGCCTGTTGCCGAAGCGCCAGCCCCGATTTTCGCTATTCCGGCTATATGCTGGCGTTTGTCTATGCCAATAACGCGCTGTTTTCCGCAGACCGGGAGGAAGCTTCCCGAATTTATGACGATCTTCCGGAAGGCTGTAAACGGGATCTGGCGCAAAATTCTGCGTATTGGAAACAGTTTGAGGGGCCGGTAAAGGAAATCTCCCAATCGGTAAACCACGCGTACCTACAGGCCAACGGGCAGGAAGAAGGCGTAAAGAGCTATGGCCGCGTTGTGGATCTTCTCCTGGCGGAGCAAAGGCAAAAAGAATCCGAAGCAAAGTAAATTGTTGAATAGAAAAATCCGCAGTGTATAAAACTTATACACTGCGGATTTTATTTTGAAAATATACTATACGGATTTTTTACCCATCCATTTCCCACTGAGCATTCTGGCCACAAAGGCAGCCATCCGGAAGATCCAGTCGATAAACATACCGATCCAAACACCCAAAACGCCCAGACCAAAGGTGTTAGCAAACAAATAGCTGCACAAAATCCGGCAGAGCCACATAGAAAGTATGGAAACCATCATGGGAAAACGCACATCGCTGGCGGCCCGCAGGCCATTGGGAAGGGTGAAACTGCCGGGCCAGAAAAGAATGGAAGCGCAGCAGAACCAAGTCACCAATTCAATGGCCACTTCCGTGGTTTCCGGCGTCAGATTATAAATCCCCACCACTGGGCGGGCAAACACAAGTAGCAACACGCAAAGAACGATCATGCAGATCTCCGACAAGCCAAACAGCTTCCAGATATATCCTTTGGCCTGCTTGTATTCCCCCGCACCGACACATTGCCCCACAACCGTAATCATAGCCAATCCAATAGCGATGGAAGGAATTTGGGTCAGCGACGAAATGTTCCCGCTTACAGCATTGGCCGCTACGGCCACTGTTCCGAAAGAGGTAACCAAAGATTGCAGCAAAATCTTCCCGAATTGAAACATTCCACTCTCCAGCCCATTGGGAATACCAATTCCCAAGATTCGCCGGATCATGGAAAAATCAAAGCCAAAATCTTTTATGGAACGAAACACCAGATAAATTTTGTTGTGGTTGGGATTGGAGAGAAGAAATGTTACGATCGCAGCTCCCACCATGCGTGAAACCAGCGTAGCGATGGCGGCGCCTGCCACGCCCATTTGAAATCCATAAATCAAGATGGCGTTTCCGCAAACATTGATTGTATTCATAATTAAGGAGATCACCATGGAGATCCTGGAGTTTCCCATAGAGCGATACAGCGCGGCGCCTCCGTTATAAATGCCGATAAAGGGATAGGAAAGCGCTGTCCAGAAGAAATACACCACCGCATTTTCCATAACATCCTCTTTTGCGGCCCCAAACAGCAGCTGCAAAAGTCCCCGATTGAAGCTTATCGCCACCAGCATCAGTACACAAGCCAAGACACCTACGGAAAGCATCAGCTGCTTTGCCGCCGCGTTCGCCTGCTGCCCATCTTCTTTTCCCAAATACTGCGCGGCCACGATCGCGCCTCCTGTAGCCAGCGCGGAAAAAATATTGATCAGCAGCACATTGATGGAGTCCACCAGAGAAACGCCGGACACCGCAGCTTCTCCACAACTGGACACCATTATGGTATCCAGCATACCGATGGTGATCGCCAAAAACTGCTCCACAATTAGCGGCCAAATCAACTTTTTCAAATCTCTTCCTGTAAAAATTCCGCTTTCTTCTTTTCTTGCCCTTCCCAGCATCTTTTTATCCACTCCTATTTTACATTGATTTAACAGTACCTCTTTCCCGCGTGAAAGTCAAGGACTGAAAAGAAAGCTTGTTTCCCATTTCTTAAAGAAGGATGGGAATTTCTTTGGAAAGCACCATTTCGCTGGGGGAAACCTGGCATTCCATGGCCAAAATTTTTACCCCCGCCTTAGCCGCTTCCCGTAAGGCCCCGGCAAAAAGCGGATCCGTTGCCTCATTGGGGCAAAACATACGCACATTCGCCATTTGAACCACAAAAAGAAGGTATGCCTCATACCCCTGCTCCAGGCTTTCCCGCAGCTCCCGAAGGTGGCGGGTTCCCCGGGCAGTGGGCGCATCCGGAAAAGAAACGATCCCGTTCTGTTCCAAAGTTACCCCTTTCACTTCCACAAATCCTTTTCTCTCCCCGGCTTCCAAATAAAAATCAAATCGGGATTCCTTATATCGGTACTCCGGGCGCACGATCCCTCCCGGCGGAAAGATTCCTCCCGCCCGGAGCCATTCGCCGGCAGCCTGATTAGGCGCCTGGGAGTCCATATTGATCAGGCGATCCCCTTTTTCCACAGCTATCAAATCATACCGGGTTTTTCTTGCGGGGTTCCCGCAGTCTTCCAAATATACCTTGGCTCCGGGCACTAAGAGCTCCCGACATCGCCCTGTATTTTTTACATGAACCGTCTCCTCCTGCCCCATCCGCTCCACTTGTGCCAGGAAGCGATTGGGGCGCCGCAGGAACCGGGCTTCTTCCACCTTGGCGTATTTCATTTGCGCCCATCCTTTCTTTCGCTTTCGTTTCCAGATTTCTTTTTTCTCCGGCAAAGCATACACAAAAACGCTGCCGGACCCGGCAGCGTTTTCCCGGAAAGTTCCCGGATTTTTAAAAATTCTCTCCATTCCAGCCCCAATAGGCGGTTTCCTGATAACGGACATAAACACGCTCAGGTTGGATACCCAGGGTTTCCTGAAGCAATCCGCAGATGGTGCCCGTCATGGTCTGGGCTGCCTGCGGATCCACGGCTCCAAAGAGCTTTACTTCCACAAAGGCCGCCGGTTCTTTGGATTCTCCGGCAAAGGAAAGAAAGCAATCCCCTTTTAATACGCACATCAGCCACTTTTGGCTTTTTCCCGGAAACAGTGAAATGGCTTTCCCCAGTTCCTGATTTATCTTCTCCGCTGCTTCCTGGGCGATAGTACAATTGGTCTCCATATGAATACAAGGCATAAACTTCATTCCTCCCGTTTTTTGTTTTTATATAGCTCTTTTCTGTCTTATTATCCCCTGTAGTTAAAATGATTTAAAAGGGTTTACCGGGAAAGAAGGGAATCCTCCACTTCCCGAAGATCCTGCCAGGCTTCCTGCTCTGTATCCGCAGAAAACAGGAACTGCCCTCCTAATGTATACACCTCAATATGCCCGTTAACCACCCGCATCCTATATTCCACTTTGATACACTCCTTTCGCAGCCTTTTTTCAGGTTCTTGGTCTGCTTCCAGTATAGTGTATCTACTGTCCCATAAACAGGACTTTTCCTTGACACGCCCCCTGTCAAGTAGACATTTTTTGTGGACACCTGTTATGCAGCATAAGCATAACGGACTTCCATCGGGGTTTGTCCTGTCTTGAGCTGTATTCG
>CALWUW010000009.1 GCA_944384815.1 uncultured Clostridia bacterium | reverse complement strand
CTGGAATCTTACTTTTGGCAGCGCTGCTTTGCACCTTTTTGCTGGGGGACTGCCTCCTAAAGAATTTGGTGCAGCGTCCTCGTCCTTTCCAGGAAATTCCCACCACCTTACTCATTGCCCCGCCGGCGGGGTTTTCTTTCCCCAGCGGGCATTCATCTTCCTCCTTCGCGGCGGCTTTTATATTGTATCGTACCAAAAAAATCTGGGGTGCGGCCGCTTTCTTGCTGGCTGTGCTGATTGCGTTTTCCAGGTTGTTCTTATTTGTTCATTACCCGTCGGACGTATTGGCAGGTGCTTTGCTGGGCTTACTGACGGGTTGGTCGGTTTGGAAATTTGGGAGAAGCAGAGTGGAAAATAGAATCAAAAACAAGAATTATTCTTAATTTTTTTACTTGTATTTTTTGAGGATTTGGTATATACTAATCCCAGAAATTCCTGAATACAAGAAAGGAGATTATTATGGAAAAGTACGTTTGCAGCGCTTGCGGTTATGTGTATGATCCTGCTCAGGGAGATCCGGATAACGGAATTGCTCCTGGAACGCCTTTTGAAGCTTTGCCGGAAGATTGGGTATGCCCTCTGTGCGGCGTGGGAAAAGATATGTTCACTGAAGAATAAAAAACGCCTTGATTTTGGGCAGTGCCAGTAAGCAGCATCTTATTGGAGACTGAAATTGAGCATTTTCTCAGCACTTTAACTGAAAACAAGAGCGGTTCTGTAATTTTGCAGAACCGCTCTTGTTTTTTTATGTTTGTTTTAAAATTCTATGTGGTTTTTTGTGGCCGCTGCATACCGGGTATTGTCCAGGCTTTTTTAAAACATTAGCCTGCGGTATTTTCAGAAATTCCCGCTTTGGATTCCGAAGCCTCATCCATTACAGGATCGCTTCCCCAGTTATGCTTCTTGCTGTGATGACGGTACAAAAGAAAGGCCAAAAGGCTCAAAACGATGGTAACAACGAAAACAACAATGGCCATGGTGTAATTTTGTTCCCCTAAAGCGTCGCCGCCTATGGTAGAACTGATAACGGACGGGATTCGGGCAATCAGGGTCAGCCCCAGAAAAACACGAAGTTTCATAGGAGTCAGGCCTATAAAGTAGGTGACCACATCCTTGGGTGTTCCGGGGATCAAAAAGAGAATAAAAATGATGGTATTGAGTTTTTGCGCGTTTTTCATAAAGCTAAGGGAGCAGATCTTTTCCCGAGAGATAAAGGCTTCCACCATTTTCACGCCCAGAAGCTTCGTAAAACCATAAATAACAGCGGAACCGATGGCTACGCCGATCAGGCAGAGGATCATTCCTTCCCAGGTGCCGAAGGCATAGCCGGCGCCGATCTCCATAGGCTCTCCGGGAATAATGGCGATGACCACCTGCAGAACGATCATACCGATAAAGGCCAGCCGCCCCCAGATATGGTGGGCGTCCACCCAGGAGCGGAATTCTTCAGGCTGTTCCAGTTTTTGGATCAGCGGTCCGCCAATGGTAACGGTTACTACCACAAAAAATATAATCAAAATGAAAAAAGAAAGCAGGCTAACAGCTTTTCTTTTTTGCTGGTACTGCTTCTCATCAGTGGAAAGGGGACTGGTTTCTTTCATAGTCAAGGTCACCTCTTCGATATGATACTACAGATCATAAAAACCTGCAAGAAGATTTTTCCATGAAGGAACGGTAACGATAAAAGAATTTCCATCTTTTCTCTTGAGATTTTAACAGGAAGACTTTTTCAAAGCAAAGATAGCGTGAAAGGAAATGAAAAGTTGACGGAGAAAGAAAAAATAGACTATAATAGGGAAAATAAAACAGGGAAAACAGGGGCTGAAAAAACAGTGGATTGGATCGAATTGATGGAAAAACGAGTTTCCCGGCGGACATATGCAGGAGCGGTGCCCAAACAGGAATGGGATCTTCTGTGCCGGATGGCGCAGAATTTTCAGGAAGCATCCGGAATCCGGATCCGGCCGTTTTTTCATGTGCCGGAAGCGTTTCGAGGATTTAAAGCGGGATACGGCTTGTTCCACGGCGTGGAAAGCGGCTTCATGCTGGGAGGAGGAAATGTTCCCGATCGCCGGGAAAAAATCGGATATTTCGGGGAGCTTTTGGTGCTGGAAGCCACTCGCATGGGTTTTGGAAGCTGCTGGGTAGGGGGAACATATCGCCCGGAGGCGCTCCCCTGGGATCCGGAAACAGATGGAAAACTGGATTGTTTGCTGGTGATGGGAAGCGTTTGGGAACCTCGCTGGAAGGAAAAAATGCTGCACGCGGTTATACGGCCCCGTTCTAAAAAATGGGAGCAGATGTGCGCAGTGGATTCGCCGCCGCCTGCCTGGTTCAAAGAAGGTATGCAGGCAGTGCAGCTGGCGCCTTCCGCCGTAAACCGGCAGCCGGTGATGTTCTTTTGGAAGGACGGAAATGTTACCGCCAGAGTTTCGGATATGAACGCATACCGGGATGTGGATCTGGGAATCGCCAAGCTGCATTTTGCTTTGGCAGCCGGCGGAAACTGGCAATGGGGAAACGGCGGAGTGTTTTCCAAAGGCTGAAGGAGGCGGGAAATCATGCGCAGTTCCCATCAGAAACATAAGATTTTGGCGCTGATGCGGCTGCTTCAGGAGCAAACCGATGCGGAGCACCCTGTGACCATGCAGCAGATTTTGCAGGAGCTTCAGAGACAGGGCATCGAAGCGGAGCGCAAAAGCGTGTATGATGATCTGGAGGTCCTTCGGAGCTTTGGAATTTCCGTGGAAAAAACCTTGGGGAAGCCATGGGGATATTTTGTGGAAGAGCGACTGTTTCAGCTGCCGGAATTAAAGCTTTTGGTGGACGCGGTGCAGTCTTCCAAATTTATAACGGCCAAAAAGTCCCAAGAACTTATCAGCAAGGTGGAAAGTCTTGCCAGTGTGCACCAGGCAGGGATGCTGCAGCGGCAGGTTCGGGTCTCCAACCGGATCAAAAGCATGAACGAAAGCATCTATTACACAGTGGATGCCATTCATACGGCCATTTTAGAGGAAAAGCAGATTTGTTTTTGCTATTTTGAATGGGCGCCCGGGGCCTTGGGAAGATTGGAGCGGGTATACCGGAAAAACGGAGAACGGTATGAGGTCAGCCCTTGGTGCCTTACATGGGATGACGAAAACTATTACCTGCTGGCCTATGACGCGGCGGCCGGGCTTTTAAAACATTACCGGGTGGATAAAATGGATCGCCTGGAGATTTCGGAAAAGAAGCGGGAAGGCCGGGAGCTGTATGAAAACAGTGATATGGCCTTGTATACCCGGAAACTGTTCGGAATGTTCGCAGGCAAGGAAGAACGGGTGACCCTTCGTCTGCCTAACCGCTTGGCCGGTGTGGTGGCGGATCGTTTCGGAACCGATACCCGGGTGTTCCGGGAAGAGGGGGAACGTTTTACCGTTCATGTGCGGGTAGCGGTTAGTCCGCAATTTTTCGGCTGGATTTCCGGCTTGGGAGAAGAAGTGGAGATCCTGAAGCCGGATTGGGTGCGTGGGGAATATAAAGAGCACCTGAAACGCATTGCCGCCCGATATGAGGATGGGGCTTCCCTGCTGGCAAAAGAGCTGCCGAAAGGCCGCTTGGAAAAAGAAAAGGAATAAGAATCAGAATCACAGTGATATGATACCTAAAAAGTAGACATTAAAATATAGGACACCTTGATGTATAATAAAAGAGTCAAGGAGTTGAAGAAAAATGGGAAAATACCAGTTTAGTTACGAAGAAAAGATTACCATCATTCG
>CALWUW010000008.1 GCA_944384815.1 uncultured Clostridia bacterium | reverse complement strand
GCCCGCAAGTATATCTTCTATCATTTTTTGAAATGCAGGCCGGTCAAATCGCTGACCGCTAAAACCATTATCGATATAGTAATGCGATATAGGAATTTGGTGCTGATCGCCCCAGCGTTCGATAATAAATTTCTGATTTTGGATAGAATTGAATTCTTCCTGATTTGCAACTGAAAGTCGAACATAGCCTACTGCATTGGCAGTAGAAGGTCTAAACATTTCTGTATACTGATGTTTTCTGCTTTTTCGTGCCATGAAAAAATACCCTCCTTCGCCAAAAAAGGCTACGGCGCAAACCGTAGCCTCTAACAATATCATAGCATATGGCATTTTCCGCTTCCACGAGGGAATGCCCATTTGTCGCTTCCACGAGCTTAGTCACAGTTGCGCCAGTTTGCTTCTTGCAAACGGCGTGCCACTCAAGCAGATTCAGGACTGGCTGGGGCACAGCGATTTTTCTACCACGGCAAATATCTACGCCCATCTGGACTACAGTTCCAAGCTGTCTTCGGCGCAGGCGATGGTAAGCGGTATGCCGCTTCCTGAAACGGTGGATTTCGGCAACAAATGGGCCGAAATTGCGGACAGCAGCCGGGCGGGCTGACGGATGGGTTCGAATGGAGGGAAAAAGCCCAAAAACCGCCCAGTTCTCTCCAAAAAACCGCCTGTTCTTTCCATGATTTTGGAGTTGCTTCCCCCAAAAGACAAAAAAGAAAAGTCCAGCAAACCCGCATGGTTACTGGACTTTTTGGCGGAGAGTTAGGGATTCGAACCCTAGGTCCCTTTCGGGACACAGCATTTCGAGTGCTGCACCTTCGACCACTCGGACAACTCTCCATATGTCAATCCGAAAATCGTTCCCATAACTTTTGGAAAGAACTGACGGAAAGAACTGCAAAATATTCGGTTTTTCGAACTGCGGGAGCCCGCAGAAACACTAGATTCTTAGCGGACAAAACTGACACTTTTTCGAAAATTTTCGAGTCAGTCCCGTTATGACCACTTCGATACGTCTCCAAATTTATTCGCACATTTCTTATCTATTCTAATGAAATAAATAAGAAAAGTCAAGGAAAACCTTTCAGAAATCCATGTCTGATAAAATTTTCTTTGTCCGAACTTTTTATATTCAGAAAGAAAGCAGCACCGCTTTTTTCACGGCGCTGCTTAAAACAATCCTAATTGCCTTTAACGAACCTGATCGATCACAGCTCGGTTTTGCACCAGGTAAATCATACCGGATATAACAGATAGAATCACTGCAATCAGCAAAACACTCCACTGCACCCAGAAAAAGACCTCTTTTGCCGTAGAAGAAAGGAAAATACACTGCATCTCAGCCAGTTCTTCTATGTATTCCAAAACACAAGCAACCAAAATCGCTACGATCTGGCTTACCGTTTTGGCTTTCCCCCAGTTATTGGCAGCGATAACAACTCCCGTATCCGCCGCTACCAAGCGAATGGATGTTACCATAAATTCCCGGGCGGCAATCAAAATCACCATCCAGGCCGGGGCGATCCCAAGAGCTACGAAACAAATCAGCGCGGACAAAACCATGATTTTATCGGCCAGCGGATCCATAAATTTCCCGAAATTGGTGATTTGCCCATTTTTTCTGGCCAGCTTTCCGTCCAGATGGTCGGTATACGATGCCGCTCCAAACAGCAGAGCCGCCAACAGGAAACGATGCGGGATTCCCGGACACAGCAGGAACAACACGAAGAACGGAACTAAGACAATTCGTAAAATGGTCAATTTGTTGGGAAGGTTCATCTAAAATCCCCCTTATTCAACTGCTTCTCCCATCAGATCGCAGTCCAAACAGTCCGTAATCCGAACCTGCACCAGCTGACCCAGATACGGCTTACTTTTACCCGGTGTGAAAAAGATTTTTCCGTCTACATCCGGCGCATCCGCTGCGCTTCTTCCAAACCAGCACTCCGCATACCGGTCAAAGCCTTCCGTAAGTACTTCCACCGTTTTTCCGATCTGCGCTTCTCCCCACTCCTGCATAATGGACATTTGCTGCTCCATAAGGATCTCCATGCGCTTCTCTTTGACTTCTTCCTCCACTTGGTTTTCCATTTCTCCGGCGACGGTTCCTTCTTCCCGGGAATAGGTGAAGCATCCCAAGCGTTCAAAGCGAATCTCCTTGACAAATGCACTGAGCTCCTCAAAATCTTCTTCTGTTTCTCCCGGAAAACCGGCGATCATGGTGGTGCGGAGAATGACCCCCGGAACCATCTCCCTAATGCGGCCGATCAGCCGGGTCAATTCCTCTCGGTTTCCTTTTCGGTGCATCGCCCGTAAAACCGGGCCGCTGCAATGCTGTAACGGCAGATCCATATACTTTACGATTTTTTCTTCCTCCGCCATCACCTGCAAAAGCTCCGGCGTCACCGAGTCCGGATAGCAATACAACAGGCGGATCCAATGCAGCCGGGGAATGGCGCAAAGCTTCTTCAAAAGCTCCGGAAGAGCCAGACGCCCATACAGATCCAAGCCATAGCGGCTGGTATCCTGGGCAATCAAAATCAGCTCCTTGGCCCCCTCCTGCACCAGCTTTTCCGCTTCCTGCACAATGCTCTCCATGGTGCGGCTCCGATAATTGCCTCGAATCATGGGAATGGCGCAATAAGCACAGCGATTGTCGCAGCCTTCCGCGATTTTAATATAGGCGAAATAGCTGGGAGTTCCTAAGATCCGGTCCCCTTCCAAAGGCAATTCCGTTTTGGGCGGAAACACCTGGGGTTTTGCTTTTTCCAGCGCTTCCGTTACCAGGCGGGCAATGTCCCCATTGGCGCCAATGCCGATAACAGCGTCCACTTCCGGAAGCTCTTTCATCACTTCTTCCTGGTACCGCTCCGCCAGGCATCCGGTGACCACAATGGCGCGGATCTTTCCTTCCTGCTTCAGTTTCGCCAGTTCCAGGATCTCATCGATGGACTCTTTTTTAGCCGCTTCGATAAATCCGCAAGTGTTCACAATGGCTACATCCGCCAATGCCGCGTCATCCCGGATCTCAAATCCAGCCTTCTGCAAAGCAGCCAGCATGATCTCCGCGTCCACCTGATTTTTTGCACATCCAAGACTAATCATCCCAACGGAATAGCCCATATTCTTTCTCCTTCTCTTCCGTATCAATATATTCGCAATATTCCTGCATTACCACTCGAATATCTTCCGTCCGGTAGCCTAAACGCTGCAAAGCGCCCACCGTCCGTCTTCTTCCTTTTTCATCCCAGGTTAGGTTTCTTTTTTTGGCAAACCATTCCCGAATTTTTTCCCGAGGGTCCCCTGCCGCTTCCCGGGAAACCTGGTCCGCCAGCTCTTTGGAAATTCCCCGGCGGCAAAGCTCCATACGGATCCGGCTTTGGGAATACTTTTTTCGGCAGGCCCATTCTTCCGAAAGCCGCCTGGCATATTCCTCGTCCTGGATCAAGCCCAGCTCTTCCATGCGCAAAGCGGCCTGGTGCGCCGCCAACGCTCCCACTTCTTCCGCCAAACGCTCCTCCAGCTCTTTCCGGCAATAGGAGCGCCGCTCCAAAAGCCGCAGCGCTTTCTTGTGCGCCCGAAGCTGCTGCCCATGGGCAACCCAATTTTCCAGCTCCTCATAGGTCACTTCCATGCCTGGTTTCGGGCGGCAGGATTCCAGCGCTTCCTTCCAGAGAGAAACGGAAGTCCCGTCCTCCAAATGCAGCGTATACAGGCCCTTTTTTCCGGCTTCCACTTCCACAATTCGGGTGCCTTTTTCCGGAGCTTCCCAGAGGATTTCCATTCTTTTACCAACCGGTCCTTTCCCGGCGGATCTCTTTAATCCGCCTCGATATCAATGCTGGCCTTTCCCCGGGAACGGGCCGGGGCCGCCGCGGGGGCTTCCGCCGGCGCCGGCGCAGACACAGGCATTGCCACCGGCCGGGGCGGCGCCGCGTTCAGCGGCACTTTATTATACAGCTTCCCTACATTTTCCCGAACCAGCCGCTCGATCTCGTCTGCGGTTTCCCGATTTGCGGGGTTGGCAAGAAATTCCTTGGCATTGTCCCGGCCCTGGCCCATACGGTTGCCGTTATAAGAGAACCAGGCGCCGCTTTTCTGGACCACATCCAGTTTTACGGCCAGATCCAAAAGCTCCCCTTCCCGGGAAATGCCTTTGCCGTACATCACATCGAATTCTCCCTCCCTAAACGGAGGAGCGATCTTATTTTTCACCACTCTGGCACGAGTCCGGGAGCCGATCTGCTCCGTGCCGCTTTTCAGAGTCTCTACCTTCCGGATATCCAGACGGACGGAGGCGTAAAATTTCAAAGCACGGCCGCCGGGGGTCACCTCCGGATTTCCGTACATAACGCCCACTTTTTCCCGGAGCTGGTTGATGAAGATGGCTACACAGCTGGATTTGGAAATGGCGCCTGCCAATTTCCGCAAAGCCTGGCTCATCAGCCGAGCCTGCAAACCTACGTGGCTGTCCCCCATTTCTCCTTCGATCTCCGCCCGGGGCACCAACGCCGCCACAGAGTCCACCACGATCACATCAATGGCACCGGAACGAATCAGCGCTTCCGCAATTTCCAACGCCTGTTCGCCTGTATCCGGCTGGGAAACCAAAAGGGATTCCACATCCACTCCCAACGCTCTGGCATACACCGGATCCAGCGCATGCTCTACGTCGATAAACGCTGCGTTTCCTCCCATTTTCTGCCCTTCGGCGATGCAATGAAGAGCCAGCGTGGTCTTGCCCGAGCTTTCAGGCCCGTAGATTTCCGTGATTCTTCCCCGAGGCAGGCCTCCGATCCCCAACGCCAGATCCAGGGAAAGAGAACCGGTGGGAATGGCTTCCACCTGCATGGCCTGATTCTGCCCCAAACGCATAACCGCGCCTTTTCCAAACTGCTTTTCAATTTGCGCCAAAGCCGTATCCAGCGCCGCGTTTTTATCCGTCATCCGATTTGTTCGTTCTATGGCCATAGTACAACTCCCTTTCCTGGCTATGCGGAAACTTTTTTCGTTTTCCCGTAAAATATTCAGTAAAACCAATGGTTTCATTATACGGGATTTTCCCCGGAAAAGCAATAGATTTTCCTAAAAAGTTCGAACGTTAGTTCTTACTATTTTCCTTTAAAGATAAATGCCTTTTACCACTCGATCCAGCCCGTTGAAATCTTGCAATACTTCAATTTCCCGCAGACCGGCTTCCGCAAACAAATCTCCAACCAACTTTCCCTGGTCCTCGCCGATTTCCACACAGCACAAACCGCCGGAAGCCAGCCGAGGGATCCATAGCTTGCTGATCTCCCTATAGAACCGCAATCCGTCCCCGCCGCCGTCCAAGGCAGTGGAAGGTTCCAGAAGGACTTCCTCCTGCAAAGCGGGGATTTCTCCGCTGGGAATGTACGGCGGATTGGAAACCACTGCGTCCAACTCGAAATAGTTTTCCGCTACTTCCTGCCGCAAAATATCTCCCTGCACAGCGTGCACCTTCCGGCCGGTTTTTTGGATATTTCTTTTCAGATAGGAAAAAGCCTTTGGGTACAGCTCCAAAGCATACATTTCCAGTTCCGGAACCTTCCCCGCCAGCCCCAAGGCTACGGCTCCTGTTCCCGCGCAAAGATCCACTGCTTTGAGCGGAGCCCAATGGATTTTTCCTCTTTCTTTCAGGAAAGCTGCCGCTGTTTCCACCAAAAGTTCCGTTTCTTCCCGGGGAATCAACACCCCTTCCCCTACGTCCAGCTCCATATCCAGGAAGCCCCAGCTTCCCAGCAAATATTGCAGAGGGACATGGCTCCCCCGAAGACGAATCCATTCCAAAAACTGCCGGGCTTTCTCCGGATCCGCCTGTTCGTTTCCATGGATAGCCAACTCTTTCCGATCCAGCCCTGTGCTTTTTTGAAACAGGCATAACGCATCAAAGGCAGGGCTTTCCAGCTCTGCCTTTTCCAATTCTTTTTTTCCTGTTTGATATAATTCCCGGTATGTCATGCCGTTTCAGGCACCTCCGTTTTTCCCCTTTGGCTGGTTTCCTCTCCTTGGGAGCCTTCTTTTCCGACATTTTCCGGGGAAGAAGGAGACGCCGTTTCCCGGCCCTGCACCAAGTCCTCGCCGTTTTCAGGGATCACGGCCTTTAACGCGGCAATAGCCACTTCAATCATTCCATCTTCCGGCTCCTTGGTGGTGATCCGCTGCATCCACATGCCCGGCGCCGCCAGAATACGGGTAAACCAATTGTCATGCTTTCCACAGACCCGGATGCACTCATAGCCCAAAGCCACGACCACCGGGATGCAAAGCAGCTTTACTCCCGTGCGCAGAAATGGATTGGAAAAGGGAATGAAAAATCCTATAAGAATTCCCAGAAACAGCATAATGGTCATAAAGCTGGTGCCGCACCGAGGGTGGAACCGGGCGTATTTCCGGACATTTTCCACCGTCAGCTCTTCCTGGTTTTCATAGCAAAAAATGCTTTTATGTTCTGCCCCATGGTATTGAAACACTCTGTGAATTTCCGGCACATGGGAGCAAAAAAGAATATACAGAATAAACAGCAGGATCCGCATGCAGCCTTCCGCCACGGAACGCCAGGCTTCCAAAGGTCCTCCCAGGGATTCTCCCCCTAAAAACACCGCCCCGTTCCACAGCAATGTCGGCAGGAAAAAGAACAGTCCAATAGCCAAAAGGACACCCAAAACCGCCGCCAGACCCATCAGCACGTTCATGACCTTTTCCCCGAAGTGCCTCTCCAGCCACCGATCCACCTTGGAAGGTTCTTCTTTCTCTCCTTCCGCCGCTGCGTCCGCCGAAAGGCTCAACGCCTTATACCCTACGGAGAGAGAATCAATAAATCCGCTGATCCCCCGAAGAAGAGGGATCCGCCAAAACGCCGATTTATCCCGAAGATAGGAGGTTTCCATTTCCTCCAACCGGATCTCCCCGGAAGGAAGCCGCAGAGCCGTAACCGTTTTTTTCGGGCCCCGCATCAGGATCCCCTCGATCAGCGCCTGACCTCCAATACTGGTGATTCGCTTGGTTCGGCAAATTTTTCTTATGGGTTTCTTTTTGTCTTTCATGCCTGTTCCTTTCCTTCTTCCTGCACAGCCGGTTCCGGCTGCAGCACCGGAATACTGATGGTCACCGCTGTTCCAATATGCTCATGGCTTTCGATCTCCAAGCTTCCATTATGCAGAAGCATGATTTCATCAGCTACAGCCAACCCGATGCCGGAACCCCGAACGGTCTGATTGGCTTTGTAGAATTTCTTCTTGATGTTGGGCAGGGCTTCTTCCGGAATGCCGCAGCCGGTATCGCTGATCACCACCCGGATCATTCCCCCCTGCTCCTGCGCTGTTACATTGATGGTGCCACCTTTTTCCGTATATTTCAGCGCATTATCAATGACATTCACAAACACCTGGCGCAGCCGGTTCACATCCGCTAAAACAGGAGAAAGCATTTCCGGTTCTTCATATAAAAGAAACTTTCCTTCCGAAAGCGCCCGTTCACTGAACATATAAACCGCTTCTCCCAGCTCCGCCAGAATATCGATCTTTTCCAAAGAAAGGGTCATTCTTCCGCTCTGCATCCGTGAAAAATCCAGAAGCTCTTCCACAATACCGGAAAGCCTCTCACTTTCCCGAATAATTACGCCCATTCCTCGCTCGAAGGTCTCTCGATCTTCTCCGGCAACATCCTTGAGCGTTTCCGCCCAGCCTTTAATGGCTGTCAAAGGAGTACGCAGTTCATGAGAAACCGAGGAGATAAAGTCGTTTTTCATCCGGTCCGCCGCGCCAAGCTCCGAAGCCATTTCGTTGATAGTATCGCACAGCACGCCGATTTCATCGTCCCTGCTTTTTTCGATCCGAACCGCAAAATCTCCCTGGGCGATCTTTCGGGCGGTATCCCCGATTTTTTTTACCGGCGTCAAAATGGAACGCAAAAAAGAAAAACTGGAAACAGCTACAAAAAACACCACCAAAATGCCGATTCCTACCAAAAACAGCACCGTGGCCAAAACCTGGCCGTCCGCCCGTTCCAGAGAAACCACATACCGCACAGCTCCCACCATGCTTCCCATATTGTTCCGCACCACCCGGGTCACCGCCATTACCTTTTCGCCGCTGGTGAGGGTTCCCGTCCAGGTTCCGAAGCCGTCACTGCTGCTCACCGCCCGGATATAATCCGGCATGGGCTGGGTTTGATCCGGCTCAAAACCCATGGAAGTAATCAGGATCTTTCCGGCGGAATTGAACACCATCAGTTCCATGCTTTCCTTATCCGAAAAATTCTCCACGTAATTGCGGGCCACCGTATTAAATTCCCGGGAGGACTGCCTGCCGTAATCGGCAAACACATTGGTGAGCTCGCCGGAGCGACCGTCCAAAGTGGCCTGAATGGCTCCGTATACGGAATTTCGAATCACAAAGGAAAGGATAACAATGAGAAACACCATAATCAGCAGAATAATTCCCAGGCTGTTCAAAAGCCAGCGGCGGGTGATGCCCCGCATATTCATGTTGACAGTATCCCGCTTGGATTTTTCTTCCATGCGTCTGGCATAATCCTCTGAGACAGAAACATGCCGTTCCTGCAGATGCTTCTTATTCCAAAAACGGAAGCTCCCGGATCTTTTCACGCTCTATCTCTCCCTTCCCTAAATGGTGTACACCCTTCCGCAAAATGTTCTTTCCGGCCCCATACCCACCGGGGCCGTCCTGATCGTTCAGGACTCCCACTTATATCCCAATCCCCAAACCGTGAGAATGTGCCGGGGATTGCTGGGTTCTTCCTCGATCTTCATCCGCAGGCGCCGAATATTCACGTCCACGATTTTTTCCTCGCCGTAATAGGATTCACCCCAAACATGCTTCAAAATATCCATCCGGTCCAAAGCTGTACCGGGATTGGAGAAAAAGTACTCCATGATCTGAAATTCCACCTGGGTCAGCTCAATGGGCACGCCCTTCTTCAAAAGCGCACGGCTGCGGAGGTTCAGAACAAAATCCCCCGCTGTGATCTCTTCCCGAAAATCGTTGCGGGAACGCATTTGGTTTAAAGCTACGCGCCTGTAAATGGCGTCCACCCGGGCCACCAGCTCGCTGGGGCTGAAGGGCTTGGTTACATAATCGTCCGCCCCCATCATCAGCCCGCTGACCTTATCCATTTCCTGGGTTTTTGCCGTCAGCAAAATGATCCCCACGGATCCGCTTTTCTCCCGAAGAAGGCGGCAAACAGCCAGCCCGTCCAATTTTCCGGGCATCATAATGTCCAGCACAGCCACGTCGATGGATCCGTTTTCCCTTTCATAGATCTCCATGGCTTCATCCCCACTGGAAGCTTCACAGACATCATAACCGGCCCGGCGCAGATTGATCACCACAAACTCACGGATGGCCTGCTCATCCTCCGCTACTAAAATTTTTTTCATTTTTACCCCCCGTTCATTTCCCAAATCCACGTATTTGAGTTAATTCAAAGTCATTTCCGTAATTTTTAAGAATCTTGCATCACCAGCCGAAAACTGTTGCGCACATCTTCCTGACTCATAGCCAGCTCATGCTCCGGAGCCAGGATCTCCGCGGCATACACCAGGCTGTTGCTGCTTAAAAGCTCAAAATAGCCTTCGGTTTCTTCCGATGCCTTCCACTGCTTGGACGTAAAGATCCGGATGCGAAGGAGAGGTTCATCCTTTTCCATAACCGCAGAAGATTCCACTTTAAAGGAATCTGTATTCTCCGTGGATACCTCTTTCAGCGTATAAAATGTAAGAATCCGATTTTCCGTATCTTCCTCCGTAGTGATTTGCCCCCTCCACATTTCAGGGATCAAAAACCAGAAATCACTATTGCTGTCCGTTACCGTGGTCATAACCCGCTCCAAAGTATTGGTCTGGGTATCATATCTCTGCCAATCTGTCAAATAGGATGTTTCTTTGGCATTCTGCAGGGAAAAGCCGGGCAAAAGGGTGGAAAACGGCAATTCCAAAATTTTATCCCCGTTTACATCCTTGCTGAGCACGCTGTTGGTCCGCACAGTTAGGGTTACATTGCCTGTGGAGGCATCCAAAAACGGAGTTTGCAGCATCTCCAGTTCCGGATCCCAATACACCACTTCCGTAACGTAACCATAGGCACTGCGGCTTCCGTCCAGCACGATCCCCGTCTGATTCTGATTCAAAAGACCTCCCGCGGCGTTGACATACCGGGTCACGGAATTATCCAAAGGAGCTGTGCCCTGAATTTGGATAGCACCATCCCGAATGCGGAACAAACGAGCCGCTGCCGGCTGGTCTCCTATAGCCACATTGGCCGTGAAAATCTCCTCGTATCCGTCCCCGTCCAAATCCAGAACCAGCATCTGGGAATAAGACTGATCCAGATCCAGGGCGCTGACCTGCCGCTCATCCAAATGGTACACACAAATTCCGGAAGATCCGGTTTGAGCATTTCCCCAACCAACGATCACTTCCTGGTTTCCGTCTCCGTCCACATCTCCGAAATCCACCGTATCCACCTGGGAAGCCGTCTGGGAAACTTCTCCCATATTGACCCAAACGGAATCTTTTTTCTGAATCACCATCAGATGGATCCGGGCGGAATCATCCGCATTCTGATACAGCGCCACAGCCTCCGGCTGTCCATCCCCCGTCAGATCTTCCATAATGATAGCGGAACGATATTCTCCAGAGGAAGGATATTTCAGTGTAAAATTGGCACCGGCTTCCATCTCCAAAACCGAATAAATATCCGCTTTTTCTCCTGTGGGGCGGGGCGGTCGCATAGCCGTCTCTCCGGAAAAATTGGGAAGCCCGGCACAGCCGGTAAGGCTGCTGAGCAAAACGGCCCCGGAAAGAATGGTTTTCGCCAAACGTCCGGCCGTCCGGGATTTTTTTCTTCCTGTGGCTGCCTCCATTTTTTCCGCCTCCTATCCAACGGATTTCTTATCTGCGCCAGAATTTATATACACTGGTATTATACCATTTTTGCAAGGAATTGAATAGTATCAAATCTGTAACCCCGCCGGGCCTTCCTTTTCTTCTGCCGGAGGTTTCGGGGAATCATCGGCCTGCAGCCCCTCCTGTTGTTCGCTGAGATTTTTCAGGATCCGGAAATACAGAGGCACCAGCAGAAGATCCGCGAAAATCCACGCCAGGGGGTGCCCAAAGCAAGCGGCGATAAAGCCAAAGCACGGAACCAGGACCAGCCCCACAAATCCCCGGGCCACCATTTCGCACACGCCTGCCAGCATGGCCGCCTTGCTGTATCCCATTCCCTGGATCAAAAGACGAAACACGTTTACAGCTCCCAGAGCGATATAAAAAACAAAGTTGATTACCAAATACTGATACGCCCCGTCCAGGATCACCGTTTCCGAACCGTCAATGAACAACATCACCAGCATACGTCCAAAAGCGGCCACAATGGCCAAAGCCCCCAGGGAGTAAATGGCAGCCAGCAGCATTCCCGCTCGCAATCCCGGCCGGATCCGATCCAGCTTCCGGGCTCCCATGTTCTGCCCTGCGTAGGTGGACATAGCCACGCCCATGGCGTCAAAAGCGCAGGAAAAGAACATGGATAGTTTTCCCGCTGCCGCCACCGCCGCTACTGCCAGGGATCCCAGCGCATTCACAGACGCCTGCAGCAAAATGCTCCCCACCGCCGTAATGGAACATTGCAGGCCCATGGGCACTCCTACGCCGCACAGCTCCCGGGCGTATTCTGGCCGAAACCGGCAATCTTCCCGGGAAATATGCAGAATGGGGAACCGTTTGATAACAAACACCAGGCAGGCCACCCCGGCCACTAACTGAGAGATCACCGTGGCCACAGCGGCTCCGGAAACCCCCAACGGCGTTCCCAAAACCAGCAAAAGATCCAGCAAAATATTGATGAAAGAGGCCAGAATCAGAAAGAACACCGGCGTCCGGCTGTCCCCCAGCGCTCGAAGGACGCCTGCCAGAAGATTATAAAAAATCGTAGCCGGGATGCCGGCAAAGATGATGACGATATACCCATACGCATTTTCAAAAATATCCCGCGGGGTGGACATCAGCTCCAGGATCGGGCGGCACAGCGCTACCGTCAGCACCGTCAGCACCAAAGAGACGGCCGCCGCCAGCCAGAGGATATTCCCCACAAACCGCCGGAGATCCGGTATATTTTTAGCGCCGAAACGCTGGGCCACGGGAATGGCAAACCCGCTGCAAAGTCCCAGGCAAAACCCGATGATCAGATAGTTTACCGAACCGGTGGACCCTACGCCCGCCAACGCCTCTTTTCCCAGAAAACGACCCACGATGATCGTATCCACCATAGAATAAAACTGCTGAAACAGATTTCCCAAAATCAGGGGCACAGTAAATTTTAAAATCAGGGAAAGAGGCTTTCCCTCCGTCATATCTTTTGTCATGAATGTTCTCCCCTTCTGCTAACGATCTTCTACCCTTTTGCGGCGCATACAGCTTATAAATATATGGATGCTTTTTCCTCCACCGCCGAAATTCAGCTTATCATAGCACACTCTTTTCCGGCAAACAAGCGATTCCGGCAATTTTCCCCAGCTTTTTCCGTTTTGATTCCTCCTTAAAATCAAAAACCACGCAGGCAGCCCGGACCCGAAAGGCCCCCTTGCCAACGTGGCTTTCCATTTTTATAGTCCCCTTTATTCCATCTCCAAAGAGGATAAAAGCGCCTCCAACTGGGAGGGCTCTGTGATCTTCCATAAAGGCTCCTGGGGGCTTCCAAAGCCGTAAGCCGCCCAGATAAAGGGGATCCCCGCCGCCTGGGCCGCGTCCATGTCTCCCTGGGTATCTCCCATATACACCGGATTTTCCAGCCCATTGCGCTCCATCACCAGCCGGATGTTTTCCCCTTTGGAAAGGCCGGTGCGGGCGGCGTTTTCCGTATCCCGGAAGCATTCCCCCAATCCGGTAAACGCGAAAAACGCGTCGATATAATTCAGCTGGCAGTTGCTGACAATAAACAGAGGATACCGCTGCTGCAAACGGCGCAGCATGGGTTTGACTCCTGGATAGAGCCTTCCTCCGTGCCGGGCCACATAGGCGTATTCCCGGGATTTGTATTCCCTCAGCACACGCCGGATCGTCTCTTCCGGGAGGCCGCTTAAAAGGCGGCGGGTCATTTCATCCAGGGGTTTCCCCATGTTTTCCCGCATACGCTCCCCCGTCATTCGAAAGGGAATCTCCGGGGATTCCTCCAGAACCTGCTGATACAGCGCCGATACGGTTTCCGAAGAATCCCAGAGGGTGCCGTCCAGATCAAAAATAAGCCCGTCGATGGGCTTCCCGGGTATCGGTTTCCACTTTTTCTCCATAAGCCCCTCCCTTATTTCTCTTCCGTCGCCACAGCCGCGGAAATTCCCCGGCACGCCCGCAGCAGGTCTTCCGGTTTCAGCTCTACCTGGGTCCCGATTTTTCCGCCGCTGACGATCACGGTATCCTGCAAAAGGCAGGATTCGTCCACCACTGTGGAAAACAGTTTTTTCATTCCCACAGGGGAGCAGCCGCCGCGGATATATCCTGTGGTTTTCAGCAGCTCGCTTACCGGCAGCATTTCCACATTCTTGACCCCTGCCGCCCGGGCCGCCGCCTTCAGATCCAGTTCTTTTTCCACCGGAACCACAAACACATAAAAGTTTTTATCCGCTCCCCGGGTCACCAGCGTTTTGAACACTTTGGAAGGATCCTGCCCCAGCTTCCGGGCTACCGCCAGGCCGTCGATCTGACCGTCCTCATGGCTGTAATAATGGCAGGTATAGGGTATCTTTTCGCTTTCCAGAATCCGCATGGCATTGGTTTTGCTTTCTTTCTCTTTGGCCTTTCCCATAAATTCTTATTTTCCTTTCCGCTCTATTCCGGATCCGGCAAGATCGCTTTTATCCGGATCACTGTCCATGGTCTTCCCTTTCCGCTTTTTGCTGGCAGGACGACGTATTTTGTTCCTTGTTCTGCTCCCGGCAGATCTGCTCCAGGCAGAACCGCAGGCGGCAAAGCTCCTGGGACACAGGGTCTCCCACATGGATCTGGTCCAGGGAAGCCGTGCGCTGCCCGTTGATGCGCACCACTCTGGCCGGCACGCCTACGGCCGTGGCATTAGCCGGCACTTCATCCAGCACAACCGCTCCCGCTGCCACCAAAGCGTTATCCCCCACGGAAAACGGCCCCAGCACCTTGGCGCCGGCTCCCACCATCACATTGTTGCCCAATGTAGGATGTCGTTTTCCATGATCCTTTCCTGTGCCCCCCAAGGTTACCCCCTGGTACAGCGTGCAGTCGTCCCCGATCTCCGCGGTCTCGCCAATGACCACGCCCATGCCATGGTCGATAAACAGCCGCTTGCCGATCTTGGCGCCGGGATGGATCTCGATTCCTGTTTTCCGGCGGGACCTCTGGCTGATCCACCGGGCAATAAAGGGATGCCCATGGGTATGAAACCAGTGGGCTTTTCTGTAAGCCCGAACCGCTTTAAATCCCGCGTACAAAAGATAAATTTCCCACCGGCTTCTGGCCGCCGGGTCCCGCTCTTTATAGGAATCCAATTCCGCCAACATTTCCCGAAACATTTTCATCACCCGTTTCCCTTCTCCGGCAAAATTCAAAACCCTTCCGCCGGTTTCATTCTTTACTTCTTACAGTTTATGCCGCAGCCTGCTTCGTTTCTCAAGTTATACCGCTTTTCCCAAAAAAGCCGCCTTCGTCCTCAAAAGAGGACGGAGGCGGCTTCCCGCGGTTCCACTCCGCATTTATTTCTTTCAAAGCGTATAACGGCGCCGGCCGGGCGAACGTTTTCTTCGCCTGCTCCCGGGCGCACTTCCCCGGATCTCCCTGAAAAGTGCTCGCAGCCTCCGGCACTTTCTCTCTGACAGGCTCCCCCGGATACTCTTCCCGTTCGTTGCATTTTATGTTTTATGCTGTTTCACATTCTGCAGGTCACACCCTGCAGATCACGCCCAGTATACCGCAAATTCTCAAAAAAGTAAACCTCATCTTTTTCTGAATTTTCTTCCTTTTTTTCTTTTTTATTGGAGGAAAGGTTGAAGGCTTTTTGATAAAAAATATAATAAAACCGCTTTTAACCGTCTGCTTGCCTGCCGGTGTGCTGTGTGCTGCATGGCGGATAACGGTGGGACAGTATCTGCTTTTATTTATATCTGCATTTTTTCACGTTTATTTTCTCATTTTGCATTGGGAAAGGAGTTTTACCTTTGAGTTCATCTTCTGTGGCCGTTTATCATCTGGAATGCAATGATTTAGACTACCCAAAAGACATTCCAACCCGGGAAGTGACCTTTTCCTGGAAAGTCCGCGGGCTGCTTCCGAAAACGGGGATCTGTCAATCCGCTTATCAGATTGTCGTAGAAGATTCCGCCGGAAACTGCGTTTTCGATACTGGAAAGATCCGGGAGCCTGCCCGGCGGTTTTATCGCCACGTTCTTCCTCTTTTGGAGTCCAACCGAAAATATAGCTACCAGGTGAAGATTTGGGATGAGCAGGATACAGAATCCGATTTCAGCCAAAAGTCCTACTTTATCACCGGCCTTCTGGAGTGCCCCAATGAAGAAGATTACGACTGGGGGTTCCTGGGGGACTGGGCCTACTACGAAGGAAACGACGAACGGGGCTCCCGGGAATCGGAATTTTTCAGCACCTTCGCTGCCATCTACGCCATCGCCCAAACCGTCCGGCTGGGGGAAGCTTTGGGAGAAACGGAAAAGATCCGCGGGTATCCCTCGATTCTGGAAACCATCCCCGGGGGCCGGGAGGCTCTTTACGCCTGGCTGGAACGAATCGACTGCCCCAGCTACGGCTACTTTATCCGAAACGGCCACAACACCATGCCGGAAGTCTGGGACATCGGCGATTTCGCCAGAGGCAGCCGGATCCACACCTGTTTCAGCGGCATTGCCGGCTGGTATCTCCGCTCTTTGCTGGGGATCACCCCGGACAAGGCTTCCTGCCGCCGGTTCCATCTGTCCCCCTTCCTTCCCGGGGATATGGAAACCCTGGAAGTGTCTGTGGACTATGGCTTTGGTCCCTTGGAGGTTTCCTGGAAAAAGCAGGAAGAAGAAGTTTCCCTGGAGCTTTCCGTCCCGGTTTCCATGGAAATTTATCTGCATATCCCCCAAGGGTATGCGCCGCAAAAGGGGTCTCCCCGACACCTGGTTTTGAAATCCGGCTCTTTTTCCTTCCTTTGGAAGAAAGAGCTGTCCTCCTGATTTTTCCATCGTTGGGAATATTCTCTTTAAAGTGGAAAAGGCAGGCAGCCGGAGGGCTGTCTGCCTTTTTTTGCTATAATCGCTTGTACTCGCTTATACGCGCAAAGCTTCCTCCATGGTTTTTCGGATACCTCCTGCCATGGCAAAGCCCCACACCGGTTTTTTGGTGCAGAAATACAGATTTTTGGTGGACAGCTCCACAACCACCGGCATTTCGAAAGCCGCATAGTGGGAAGCGGGCATTTCCTGAACAAACTGGTAAGCTCCCGACGTTACCTTCGCCTGGCACATTACCGGATATACCACCAATCCTCCCATGATGCCCCTGGGCAGGCCGGGATAGGATTTACGAGCGTATTCCATACAGGCATGGGTGTAATTTTTCATATTCTGATAATCCGTGTATGAATTTTCCGTAAGAATGAAAAACTGCTTCATCTTGGCTAAAGCCGGCGAGATCCGCTCCGTGTAAAACACGTAGCTGTAAAGCTCTGGCACATAGTTGGCTTTCTGGTTCAGCCGCCTTTCCAGCAATCCGATATACTCCCGGAATTCCGGAGAAAATCCAGGATTGGTTTCCGGCGCGGGCGTCGGTGTGGGCGCAGGCGCGGGCGTGGGCGTGGGCGCAGGCGTGGGCGTGGGCGCAGGGTCGACTTCTTCCAACGTCGGCTGGGAGCCGCCGCAATAAGGGCAAAAATGGTATGTTTCTTTTATTTCTTTTCCGCAGTGAATACAAAACACGATTCTGCGCTTCCTTTCAAAGAATTTGGGGATTTTTGAAGAACTTTCGGTTTCTTTTCTGTCCCTATTCTTTTTCCTCTTTCCTCTGTCCTTTATCTTTTATCCTTTATCCTTGCAGGCCATTTTCCTGCCGCTCCATATTTTCCACCACAATATCAAAGATGTCCCCTAAGGACGCGGCATATTCCAGCACCAGCCAGGGCTGGTTGGTGTGAAAATGGATCTTCATTACATCCTCATCCCCTACAGCGATCAGACAATCTCCCTGAAACTTTTCCGTGATCGCCTGGTAAAGCTCTTCCTGGGGAAGAGTGCAGCCTTCAATCAGCAGCTGTGTATCAAACCGAAATTCCATAGAAACATCGCTCCTTCTCAAAAAATACAGGTTCATTTCCAAATGTTCTGTTTCCAGTATACCATATTTTTCGCAGGCGCAACAGAAAAATATTTCTCCTCTATGGTTAAAACTCCGCTTTCTTTTTACGATTCTTCGGAGAAACGGCTTCGGTATTCTCTGGGAGAAACCCCGTATTTCGCCTTAAATAACCGGCTGAAATGGAATTCGTCGTAAAACCCAAAGTTCAGGGCCAATTCCCGAAGCCGCATCTGAGGATGCATTCTAAGCTCAAAGGAAGCCATTTCCAATTTGGTATCCATCTGCCAGCGGTGCAGCGTCTTTCCTGTTCGTTTTTTCACAGCGGTTTCCAGGGTTTTCCCGCTGACAAACACCTGCCCCGCCAATTCTTCCACCGTATAAAATTTCTGGGGATTTTTCCGCAGAATGGCCAGAGCCCGCTCCGCCGTGTTATTTTTCGGCCGGGTGACCCACTGGGCCGCGTCGGAAAGGGCGCACAGCAGCAATCGAAACAGGGCGGAAAGCTTGCTGGCGCTATGGCTGCCGGGATTCCAAAGCTCCGCCACGATCTTTTCAAATAATTCCCGAATTTCAGGACGGCCCTCACAAGGGATCAATGGCGGAAGGCTCACCCAGTCCGGAGAGAGAAAAGGGGCTTCCCCCTTTCCCCGGAACCGGTCGTTTTCATCGGGGACTCCGTGGAGGAAAATGGTCCTTGTTCCCGGAAGACAGGGTTCCACCCCTTTGTGATGCTGCCCGCCGGTAAGAAGGAGCACCTGATCCTTTTCCAGGCGATACACCTGGCCGTTCTGCCCGGCGGACCATCCCCCTTCCAATAAATAAACAAAATCATGCTCCCGCATGGTCCGTTCCGGATGCAGGGAGGGGTGAATATAAGTATTGTAATTCCCCACCTGCAATTCCCGCTCGGTAGGAAGATAAAAATCCGTAAATACGGCGTTTTTTCTCTCGTTTGGAAGGCTTCCTTCTTTGGGCGTTCCCTCCTGCATACGCACACCTTCTTTGAAAATTTTCCGTATTATACATGTTTTTATCCCACCTGTCAATGGGATTTCCCCTTTCTTTCCTGTATAACAGAGACGGAAAGAAAGAAACAGCCCTGAAGGGGCAAAGGAGGATTACAGAATGAGCAGAAAAATCAACGTAGCTCTGGTTGGCCTGGGATTTGGAGGCTGCTTTGCCCCCATCTACCGGGATCATCCCGATGTTGGAGAAATCGGGATTTTTGACATAAACCAGGAGCTGACCCAAACCTTTTCCAAAGAAACCGGAATTTCCAAAACTTACAAGAGTTTTGAGGAAATCCTGGCGGATCCCACCGTGGATGCTGTGCACCTGGTAACCCCCATTCCCCAGCATGAGGAACAGACGGTTCGGGTGCTGGAAGCAGGAAAGCACTGCGCTTGCACCGTTCCTATGGCAATCAGCAAGGAAGGGGTTAAGCGGATCACGGAAGCCGCCCGGAAGTCCGGGAAAAACTACATGATGATGGAAACCACCCTCTATACCTATCATTACCTTCACGCCAAGGGAATGCTGGAGCGGGGCGAGCTGGGAAGAATCCAGTTCCTGCGGGGTTCCCATTATCAGGACATGGAGAACTGGCCCTCTTATTGGATGGGGCTTCCTCCTATGTTCTACGGCACCCACGCCATTGCGCCTTTGGTGGGGCTTTCCGGATCCCGAATCCAACGGGTGGTATGTTTCGGTTCCGGCACCATGCGGGAAGAGCTGCATAAACAGTACGGAAATCCCTTCCCGGTGGAAAGTGCCCTGTTTGAGTTTGAAAACGGCTTGAAGGCGGAAGCTACCCGTTCCCTGTTTGAAACCGCACGGGAATACACGGAAAGCTTTTGCGCCTACGGAAGCAAGCGTACCTTTGAATGGGCGCAGGACGGGGGAGACCCGGTGATCATGACTTTGATCCCCAGAACCGACCTTCGGGGATATGCCACGGAATTCACTCGTCTGGAGCTGGGAAATCCCTACGAAACTTTGCCGGAGTCCATTCGGAAATACACCATCAACGAAGGGGATTATGACGAGACCAATCCCCAGAAGTCTCTGGCGAAAGGCGCCGGCGGCGGCCATGAGGGTTCCCATCCTCATCTGGTCCATGAGTTTGTGCGGAGCATTGTGGAAAATCGCCGTCCTGCCATTGATGAGGTCCTGGGCGGAAATATTACCCTGGCGGGTATCTGCGCTCACGAGTCCGCTATGAACGGCGGCTGTTCCGTGGAAGTGCCTCTGTATTGATATTTACCTGTTCATTATTTCCTCCTTATCCCCCGGCCCCGGAGAAAAACAAGATTCTCCGGGGCCGGGGGCTTTTGCGGAAACTTTTAAAAATCCTCAAAAAGGTATGCAAAAGAGAAACAGCACCTTTGCAAAAAGGTGCTGTTTCTCTTTTAAGGATTTTCTATTCTTTCCTTTGCAGGAAAGGCGATCGGCAGCTTTTCTGCCGCTGCGGATGTTGGATATTATACAAAATTAAAACGGAGGGTGCCTTTCCCTGCAAAGTTTACGTATACAAAATATTTATTTTGCCAGCGCTTTTCCCAAAGCCCGGCACTCTTCCAAGGTCTCCTCTTCAGGGGCGCCGCAGCAAAGGATCCCCGAAGTCACCAACCTGGCGCCGTCTTTCTGGCAGCGCTCCTCCCAGTTGCGCATCCATTCTCCGTCTCCCCAACCGTATGAACCGAAAAGGCCGATCTCTTTTCCGGAAAGGGCACTTTCACAAGCCGCGAACATGGGTTCAAATACGGTTTCTTCCAATTCCTCCGAGCCCATGGATGGACATCCGAAGGCGATACTGTCCCACTGGGAAGGAAGAAAAGAGCCAAGCTCTTCCCCGGAAAAAAACCCGCATTCCGCTCCCTGGGCCTGCACGCCTTCCTGCACGGCGCCGGCCATGGCCTCTGTATTTCCGGTGCCGCTCCAATATACAATCGCCACTTTTTTCATTTCTTTACCTGCCTTTCCTGTTTTTCCTTTAAAATGTATTTTTTAAATTTCACGCGATCTGCCGGGCAGCCGGGGAAAGAGGATCTTCCTTCGGCGCCTGTGTTAAAGCTTCGCAGAAAGCGGTATCCGCTAACTGGCAGACGCCGCACCCGCCTAAGAAAAGTTCCGTATAGATCCGACGGCAGTTTCTGTACTGGGCAAACAATCTATGCGCTTCTTCCATATCTCCGTAGACCTTCCAGCAGCCGCAGCATTTGCAGTGCCTTCCTTTATGCACAATAAATCCCCGCACATCTTCCAAAGGGTATCCAAGAAAAATTCCGATTTCATGGGGAAATCCAAAGGCTTTTTCTGTCCGTTTTCCTAAACGCTTCAAACATCGCTCCATGTTTCCCGTCTGGTACCCGTATCGCGCTAAAAATCCAGCCTTTTGGGGACAATTTAAAATTCGCAGCACAAGCTCCTTCCGGTAAACATACAGCAAAGCCCGATTTTCCCGGATCCGCAAAACCGCAATGGTGATCCCTTTTTCTTTCAGAAACCGGTTCCATTTTTCGATTTCTTCCAGAAGGCTCCTGCCTGCCTTTTCTCCGGACAGAGAAAACGTAAACAGGCTGGCTGCCTTGATCCCGGCTAATGTGGCGGCGCTGTGTTCCACCAGAAGCGCCTCCAGGGAATCTTTCCGCAAAACCTTGTTTTCCATGGCTCCCCCTATTGGTTAGTTTTAACTAACTATTGGATAAGAATATTCCTAAATTAAAAAAGCCTGTAAATCATCAGTTAGTTTAAACTAACTGATGATAGGATACTCTCTTTCTTATGGTTTGTCAAGCTTTTTTTATTTTTTCCCTTCCTTATTCTTTATTCTTTGCTTCCCAAATACAGCGTCAGAAAAGACTGCAGAGAAAATGCTTCTCCCATCCAGCATTCATCCTCCAAAGCAGAAAGATTTTCCTGGGAATATTCCACCTCTTTTGCGTATTTCCGAAACAGTTCCAGCAGCATTTCCGCTGCATCCTCCGGGCTTTCCGCTGGGGAAGCTTCTGCCAGCATTCCCACCAGCCAGCATCCCGCTGCCGCTCCCCGTACCCAGGAAAGAAGATCCCCGTTCCAAAAGCATTCCACCCAGTACCGGTCTATCCAATACACCAGAAAATTTTCGTAGATATACGCCTTTTCAAAAGCTTTCGGAAGCTGAATTTCCTGCTCCCACAGGGAATTCAGCCGTTCCTTCCAAGGCGCTTCCAAAACCTCCAGGGACCTATAAAATTCCAGGATCTTCCGGGAAAGGGCCTCACGGGTCTCCTGGCAGCGAGGATATTGCTTCAGCATTTTCAAAAGGTCATCCCGCTTTTCCGGGGCGTCATAAACTTGTTTTACTTTCCGTACCGAACGCAAAACCTTCTCCAAACTCTCCATCCGTTCTTCCGGTTTCGGGAATTCTTCAAATATATCTTCCGCCTCAAAAAGAGTTTGCAGCTCTTCTCCCCACGCCAAAAGCAATGCCACTCGTTCAAAAAGAGGAAGGCTTCTGTCCTGCAAAAGAGAAAAGGCGGTTTCCCGGGTCTCCAGAAGCATCTGCAAAAGAGCCGGATCCCCTTCCAACGGCTCCCCTTCTTCCGAAACAGACACAACCTCCCAGGTTATGGGAACAGGAGAACCCAAAAGCAGCCGGCAAGCCTCCTGGCAGCAAAGGCCAAGCCCGCTTTCCTTATAATCACCAAACCAGTGATGATACCGGGGATGTTCCCGGCAGATCCGGCATAGAAAGTCCTCCCCCAGGCGAAGATGGATCCGGCAAAGATTCTCTTCATTGAGAAACACGCAGCGGCCTTTCTCCATTTGAAAACTGGGCGTTTCTTGGAAACAAATCCCGTCCTGCAGCCACCGGCTATCTTTCTCGGGCAATTGGCTGTATCGCTGAATCGTGTCTTCGTCTATGCAGATTTCCCAGCCAATGCAGCAATTGTCCCGGCATGCCGACCCGATACAGGCAAATTGCGCATATTGTACAGGGCGCCTTTCCCTCATACCTTTCCTCTCTTTCCACCGCCAGTTTTCGCCCGGGGCTTTTCCGGCAATAAACAGGGACGTGGGAGAATGGATCCCCCACGTCCCGCTTCATTTCTATAAAATTTCGCCCAACATCCCGGCACCTTTCTTTTTTCAAGGCCCGCTTCCCGGCTACTTTTTCGGTTCTTCCTTCGGCTCTTCTTTTGGCTCTTCTTCCGGAAACCCTTTTCCAATTCTTTCAAAAAAGATCTCCATATAGGTCCGGAAAGCCGAAGGAAGGGCTTTTTCTTTTTGAAGCTGTTCCGGTGTGCACCACTCAAGAGAACCACCCGGCTCTCCTTTCTCCAAAGAGGGATACACCGGGCAGAAAAACCCGGAAAGGTCCCACTGCACATGGCTGAAAACATGGGAATATTCCGGAAGCACCTCCGGTTCCCGCGCCGGGGGGATTCCCTGTTCCGCCGCCCAGCGCTTTACTTCTTCCCCGGAAACCGTTCCTTCCAGGGAGGGAAGCTGCCACATTCCCGCCAAAAGTCCCTTTTCCGGCCGCTTTTCCAGCCCTAATCTCCCCTGAGGATCCACCAGCAAAAGCACGGTTTTCTTCTCGCAGGGCCGGGATTTTGAAGCACGCTTCACCGGAATCTCTTTCTCCACGCCCAGCCCGGCACCCCGGCAAAGGGAACGCAAAGGGCATTCTGCACAGCGGGGATTTTTAGGGATACACACAGTCGCTCCCAAATCCATGATGGCCTGGTTAAAATCGCCGGGGCATTCCGAAGGCAAAATAAATTCCACCGCCTGACGGATCTCCTTTTTCACTTCCGGCCGTCCTATATCCGCAAAGGAAGCCATGTAGCGGGAAAACACCCGCAGCACGTTGCCGTCCACCGCAGGGACCGCTTTCCCAAATCCAATGGAAGCCACCGCTCCCGCGGTATATTCCCCGATCCCCGGAAGGCTTTGAAGCTCCGAAGCCGAGGACGGAAGCCGGCCCCAGGTTTTCAGTGCGACCTGGGCGGCCTTCTGCATATTTCGGACCCGGCTGTAATACCCCATTCCTTCCCAAAGCTTCAGCAGCTGTTCCTCATCCGCTTGGGCAAGGCTTTTCAGATCCGGAAGGGCTTCCAGAAAACGCACATAGCTTTCCTTTACCGCTTCCACCCGGGTTTGCTGCAGCATGATTTCCGAAACCCAGATTCGGTAAGGATCCTGGTTTTCTCTCCAGGGAAGGCTTCGTCCCCATTGGCGGTACCAGGCAAGCAAGGGTTCCGGCAGCTTTTTCAAAAGCGCCTTATGCTGCTTCCAGCTTTCTTTTCCCAAGGGTTCTCCCAAGGCCGGGCTTGCTTCTGTTTTTGTTTTCCTCACGCGTTTCAGCCTCTCCGGGAGAAAGAACGTCCGGACAGCGGCTGATCCACCGGCTTATTCCGCAGAGAAGGAAGCACGTCCGCAGGATCAGGCGGGGTTCCCCAATCCGGCTCATATGTGCGGGAAGCTTCTTCCTGAAAAGCATACCCTCTGGCTGTTTCTTTCCCTTCCCGGTCTTCCCGATTCTCCCGGGTATCCTGCCGGCGATTTTCTCTGCAAAAATCCTGGCTGCGGTTTTGCCGGGAACGATTTTCCGGGCGGGACGGCTTATTGGATTTGGCAGCCTGGCCCTCCGGACGGGCAGAGGCATTTCCTTCCGGAGAAGGCGACTGTTCTTTTCCGGAAGACGGTTTTTCGCCGCTGTGAGCAGCGGGCGTGTAGGATTCTCCTCTTCTTTTATTGGGTCTGCGCCTGCGGGAATTGGATCTTTCCCCGCTCTTTTCCCCGGATGCTCCCGTCCGGTTTTCACCTGCGGCAGGTGGATTTTTTGGAGATAAATTTTGTTCTTCCATAGCAGAAACCTCCTTGGTGGGCCTTGTTTCTATATTATATCCATTACATCTAACTGCAAAGTTATTAAAAACAGGCATATATTTGTTTTATTATCGCATAAAATCTCCGGCCTTTCAAGAAATTTTCAGGAGGCTTGTGTTTTTTGTCCTTTTGTTCTTTTCTCCTTCTGCCTTTTCATCTTTTCCCCTGACTTACGGAAATCGCTTTCAGTTGACAGACGTTTCCAAATCCCGTATAATAGGTACGTTTCAAAGCATTGTGCAGGCTATGAAGTTTCCCTTTGAAAGGAACCCATAAAGCCGCGCTTTGTTTCCATATGCCTCCGTAGTTAAATGGATATAACAAACCCCTCCTAAGGGTTAGTTGTGAGTTCGATTCTCGCCGGGGGTGCCAAAGGCAGATAGCCGCATACAAGAAAAGCTCCCACTTTGGGGCACCCTCCGTAAGGAAGGTGCCCCGGGGTGGCTCTTGTATCTCAGTTTAATAAGTTCTTGGAAACGGTGTAACCCCTGTGGTTACGCTGTTTTCTCTTTGTTACGCTCAGTGAGGTGCTG
>CALWUW010000007.1 GCA_944384815.1 uncultured Clostridia bacterium | reverse complement strand
CAACATATAGTACATGCAACGAAAAGAATCCAGATGCAAATAAACCGTCCGCAACTAAAAAAGTTGAAGGCGGTTTATTTATATCCTATTCGGTTATTTTATTTTCTCCCCTAAGGATATCTTGCATTTCTCGGCTGCGTTTTTTATTGGTGATGTGTCAAAATTTACAGGGGAAGGTGGGTATCGAAAAACGTTTTCAAATCCCGGAAAACTTCCTCCCGATTGATTTCGGAAATTAAAGCATGCCGTGCTTCCGGGTAAAGGATCATTTCCACGGTATGTCCGGTTTTTTCCAGCTTTTGTTTCAGCTTTCGAATTCCCAGTCCATTTTTTCCTAATGGGTCTTTGCTTCCGGAAATCAGAAGCAAGGGAAGATCTTTAGGGACCCTTTCCAGCCACGCTTCTGAGCAAATGCTTTTTTGCAGTTTGATCAGATCTCTGTATGCGGAAACCGTAAAATCAAATCCGCACAAAGGATCGGCAACATATCGGTCCGCTTCTTTTTCGTCCCGGGTGACCCAGTCAGCAGAAGTGCGGTTAGGAGCGAATGCTTTGTTAAATCTCTTGGTGGATAATTGAGCGAACAGAGGATGATGGGCAGTGGCTCCTAATTTTTTAACGAAGTGTTCCGCCAAAGCCAGTTCAGATTTCAAGAGAGCAGGGTTTTCCGGCCCGCATGTTCCCATATACACAGCGGCAGAGAGATCCGTGCCATACCGGGCGGTATATTCCCGGCAAAGGAATGAACCCATGCTGTGCCCCATCATAAAGTACGGGACGTCCTGATACTCTCTGTGCATAATAGAATACAGTTTATGAAGATCGTTTAAAACATTTTCCATGCCGCCGGGCCCAAAGTACCCGTACGCTTTTCCGGAAGAAACGGATCTGCCGTGGCCCAGATGATCGTTGGCCACAACTACATACCCTTCTTTTGCCATATAGCGGGCGAAATCCATATACAGGAGGCTATGCTCCGCCATGCCGTGAACAATTTGCAGTACTCCTTTTGTTGCGCTTTTTTCTGCCGGTTCTACGATCCGGGTGAAAATTCGTTCTTCGCCCAAGCTGGAGTCAAAGGATAAATCCCGCTGAATCACATCCATTTCTTTCCCTCCCACCTTTTTCTTTTTGCATTTTCAGTATAGCATTTTGGTAAGTTTGATGGTTGAAAGATTTGTAAATTTTTATTGGGTTAAAAGGAGACAACGCATACGTTCCAGACCACAAGAAAATGCAGGATGCTGCCGCCCAGGCAGAATAAGTGCCAAATAGAGTGCATATATGGGCAGGTGCGCCCTAGTCCGTATAAAATGGCGCCAACGGTGTACAAAATGCCGCCTGCTACCAACAGAACCAGAGAGGAAGAATCCAACCCCTGGATCAAAGGCTTCAGGAAAAAGAGGACACACCATCCCAGAGCCAAATAACAAACCATAGAAATTACCCGGAATCTGCGCATGTCTACGGCGTTGAGCACAATGGCAGCCAAAGCAATAACCCAAACAAATGCCGTTAGGAAGGGGCCCTCCCACCCTCCGATACTGACCAAAGAGATGGGGGTATACGTCCCGGCGATCAATACATAGACGGTGCAGTGATCCAGAACTTGAAAGACTTTTTTGGATTTTCCCACGGCCAGGGAGTGGTACAGACAGGAAACCAAGTATAAAAGCACCATGCTGACCCCATAGATGAAAGAACTGATTCGCTCCAAAGACGCGGGAGGGGTGTTTATCAGTAGAAGCACCAACGCAACAAAAGAAGCCGCTGCCCCCATTCCATGGGTAATCGCATTTATGATTTCTTCCCATATGGAGTATTTTGGTAAGCAAAGAAGGATTTGCTTTTTTGTTCGTCCTTTTTTACGTATTTCAGCTGTGGGCATATTCCCGTCTCCTTTAACAAGAAATATAGTAATTAAAACTATATGATATAATAATACTTACCTTTTTTCTTGTCAATATACAGAAGGAGAAGAAAATCTGTCAGGAAAGACCTTCCAGATGAAAAGAAGGAATGTATTGGGTTCCGGAAGCGCTTCTTTCCTGCAAAAACCCTTCCAAACCTAAATCGAAAAGGTGATCCTGCACTTTTTGGTACTCCCGTTTGGTGATCTTTCGGTTGATTTCCGGGTAGTTTTCTGCTTTTCCGCATGGCGTATATTGCGCCATAAGGCTTACCAGGCAGTCTTTGGAAAGAGCCGCCAGTTGATCTAAGACAGCGATGGAATTCCGGGTGTTTCCGGGAAGGATCAAATGCCGGATCAATGTCCCCTTCAAGAGGATGCCAGATTCGCTGAATACCGGTTTTCCGGTTTGGTGGATCATCTCCCGGATGGCGGCCAGGGCGGCTTGCGGGTAATCCGGTGCATGGGAGTAAAGTTTCGCCGGGGCTTCCCAGGCGTATTTCCAGTCTGGAAGATAGACATCCACCAAACCTTCCAGAGTTTTTAAGGTAGAAGGCAAATCGTACCCTCCAGAGTTGTATACCACAGGAACAGAAGGCTTATAAAGAAGAAGAGCTTCCCGGATGGCCGGAGCAAAATGAGTGGGATTGACTAAGTTGATGGTTTCCGCTCCTTGCTGTTCCAGCTGCTTAAAGACCTGGGCCAGCTGGGGAGGGGAGAGCCTTTTTCCTACGGCACGTTCCATGCTGATCTCATAATTTTGGCAAAACACACATTGCAGAGAACAGCCTACAAAGAAAATCGCACCGGAGCCTTTGGTTCCGCTGATACAGGGTTCTTCCCAGAAATGCAGCGCGGCGCGGGCTACTACAGGATCTGCACCCATTTTACAGAAACCGTTCCCGGTTTCTGCAAAGCGGTGGGCGCCGCATTTACGGGGACAGCACATACAGTGTTCCAATTCCATATTTATTCCTCCCGAATTCCAAGCATAGCCGCCATTCCACCCCGGATTCCACCGGTTGCCCGGTGGGACCAAAGGAGCTGACTATGACATGCCGTGCACAATTTCGAATCATATATGGAAGCAGCAGGAATACCGACCTTTTGGAGGAGAAGGCGGTTTGCTTGCCAAAGGTCAATGGTATATTTCCCGTTTTCCTTGGATTGAATGCACGGACGTAGATCTGCCTGTGGGGCGTTTTGGAATTGCTTCATTACCGGTTCATCCACTTCGTAGCAGCAGGGGCCGATGGAAGGGCCGATTGCCGCCACTAGTTCTGTGGGATCGCTCCCAAATTCTGTTTTCATCGCTTCCACCATACGGATCCCAATTCCCGCAACAGTTCCCCGCCAACCGGCATGCGCAAGCCCTATAGCATGATGTATAGGGTCTACAAAAAATAGCGGTGTGCAATCCGCGTAGTAAGTGACCAGTGTGACGCCGGGATCGTTTGTCAGAAGACCGTCTATATTTTCCCAGGGGCGTTCTTTAAAAATACCGGCGCCTTTGTGGGAGGCATACACACGCAGAACATTGGCCGTGTGCGTTTGGTGAGAGGATACCAGGGAATGGTAGGGAATATGGGAAGCGTTGCAAAAGCGGCGGAAGTTTTCCGTTACGTTCCCATCGCTATCTCCCCGGCCGAAATTCAGATTCATCGTATCGTATGGAGACGGGCTGACGCCGCCTTTTCTGGTGGAAAAAGCGTGAAGGATAAAAGGAATTTGTTCCAGCTTGGGAAAACGCAGAATTCCCACGGTATCTATTTCGGTATAAGACATTTCGCCAAGAGATGTTTTTGTTGAAGACTGTTGCACCCAGACATGCTCCTTTCCAAAGGTTCCTGTTTTCTATTGTACCACAGAAGATAAATTTTCACCATTTAAGTTTGCAGATCAGGCGATGTGTGTGTAAAAAGATGAGATATGAGGGAAAAGAAAAGGGTTTTCATTGCAATTTCTTGCTTTTCGTGGTATACTATTAGCCCAATCAGAATTCTAAAGCAAAGGGGGAAGGCTGCGTGGCCGCATCTTTGAAAACCATTACCCAAAACCGAAAAGCCTTCCATGATTACTTTGTGGAGGAAAGTTTGGAAGCTGGGATTGAACTTTGCGGTACGGAAGTGAAGTCTCTCCGGCAAGGGCAGTGCAATTTAAAAGATTCCTGGTGTTCCATTGTAAAAGGGGAAATGCTGGTAAACGGAATGCACATCAGCCCTTATGATCACGGAAATCTCTTCAATCGGGACCCCATGCGGGTTCGGAAACTTCTTCTGCATAAGAAGGAAATCCTTCGTCTTTTGGGGAAAACAAAGCAGGAAGGATATGCGCTGATTCCGTTGTCTGTTTATTTTAAGGGAAGCTTGGTGAAAGTCCAACTGGGGATTTGTAAAGGCAAAAAGCTTTACGATAAACGGGCGGATATGGCGGAACGTTCGGCAAAAAGAGATATGGATCGCGCCATGAAGGAACGGAATCGGTAAAGGCAACTTGTAAACTTGTAATTGAATATGGGGATGTAAAGGTTTCGACGGGGGTTGTAAACCTTGGTAAGCGAGCAGCGGCGCGGACCCGCTATAAAAGCTGCAATCTTAAAATTAAACGACAACAATACTGTTGCGTACGCTGCCTAATTAGGCAGCCGTCTTTCCCAGGAGGACCACGGCTTGGGCAAAGGCGTCGATGAGTGGTGAACGTGAACGCAAAAACGCCTTTATTTGCGTCATGACTGAAAGGCTACCGAACGGCAGAGCTTGCTTTTGAGCGCTGCTGCAAGGGAAGCTTAAAGCAAAAGATACGCTCGTAGAAAGCCTTGGCAAGCGATTTTCGGACGCGGGTTCGATTCCCGCCATCTCCACCATGAAGGGTTGACAAAAAAGATGTCAACCCTTTTTTCTTAGTATTCATGCGGGTTTGCGGGCTTTCGGACAGAAAATCCGCAAAACGGTTTTACCGTGGATGTCCAGAGCAAAATCCCCAGCGAAACCCCACAAGCGGGGCTTCCGCCTGATTTTTCAGGCCGGAGGCCCCACTTTTTTGCGTTCTGCGGCCCTTTTCCCCGTTGTCGGAAGTGTAGAAGTTTCCGGCAGGTTCATAGATAGATTGACGAAAGCCCAAAATCAAACCCTCAAAATACAAGGGGGTAGTGCGCCCTTTTTCCGGACCTCACCGGCTCGCCCCCCGGGGAGTTTTTTGCGCTCCCCCCCCTCACATTCTCCCCCTAAATACTTTACCAGCTGGGAAAGAACAAGATACACTTCGCTCTTAACCAGCAGAAAGCCAAGTTTTAGGCAACAGCTAAGAAAGGATGAACAAAACCATGAACATCGGCATCGACCATGGCTATCCACCTGTTTATGTCTCCCACCGAAGAGGTGCTGCAGATCGCGCCTGGGATCATACGGGACTATGGGTTTTCTTTCCTGCTGCTGCCCTTAAATATTTTCTCCACCTACTACTTCCAGGCTGTCATAAAGCCCCAGGCCGCTTTTGTGGTTTCTGTGGCCCGCGGGTTGGTGATCAGCGGCATCTTAATTTTGGCGCTGCCGGCCATTGCCGGAGCAAACTCCATCTGGTTTGCCATGCCGCTTACAGAGCTGCTTGTGGCAGTTTTTGTGGTGTGCATGTTGGTTCGATATACAAGGCAACTGCCCACAGAAAGGAAGATCGTTCATGAGTAAAATTCTTACCATTGGCAGAGAGTTCGGAAGCGGCGGCCGGGAATTGGGACGCCGTCTTTCCGAAGAGCTGGGAATCGCCTATTACGACCAGGAAATCATCCGGGAAATTGCCCGGCGGACGTCTCTGTCCGAACAGTACGTGCAGGCCATTGCCGAGCGCAAGCCCACGTTCTCCTACCCCATTCACATTGGCCACAGTTTTTATCCCTCGGTCAACCAGCCCTTTGAACAGACCATGGGAATCTACGAAGAGCAAACCCGCATCATCCGGGAGCTGGCCGCCAAGTCCGAATGTGTGATTGTAGGCCGGTGCGCGGACTACATCCTGCGGGAGCGCCACCCTTTCCGGCTGTTTGTCTACGCCGACATGGAGAGCAAGATCAAACGCTGCCGGGAGAAAGGGCCGGAAGAAGAGCGTCTTTCCGACAAGGAGCTAAAACAGAAAATCCTGGGAATTGACCGGCGCCGGGCCAAATACTATGGCCTGTATACAGGCCATGCCTGGGGAGATAAGCTCAATTTTGATCTGTGCATCAACACCACCCGCACGGTGATTAAAGACATTGTCCCAGCCATTGCCCGGCTGTTTTGACAGTGGAAACGAGAGGGAACGCTTTGTTTGCCAAAGCTTCCTTCTTTTTTTGCCGGAAATAGCCCCCTGTCCTTTGGGAGGGTTCCTCCGGGGAAACGAGCCTCTGCTTTTGCATGGCCTGCAGATGCAAAAACCGGCGCTTTTCCTATTTTCAAAGGGAGCGGTGTGGAGTATAATACGACTATATCCCACAATAGAAGGAGGATTCCCCATGGATCTGGAACAGATGAAACGGAAGTACGCGTACACGTTGGCCCGGGTGGGCTTAAACGTGCAGAAAGGGCAGACGGTTTTGGTGGAAGCCGCCATTGAAGGGTGGCAGTTCACCAGCATTTTTGCAGAGGAATGCTACAAGCTGGGAGCCGGCAATGTGGTTGTCAGCTACCTGGACCAGGCCAACCTGAAGGTGGCCGCTCAGTACCGTCCCGACGAGGCTGTCCGTCGGGTGGAGGAGTGGGAAAGCTCCATGTACCAGAAGTATTTGGACGAAGGCGCCTGCTATGTCCGTTTGGAAGGTGTAAATCCCAAACTGATGGAAGGCGTCAGCGAAAAACAGTCCAACGCCATCTTTGCCCACGTGGACGGGGTGCGGAATATTATGCGCCGGGCCAGCCGGGAAAAGCACTGCCAGTGGCTGATCGCCATGGTGCCTACGGTGGAGTGGGCCGAGTACATCCTGGACAAAAAAGGGGAAGAGGCCCTCACCGAGCTGTGGGACATCCTCCTAAAGCTGTGCTATATTGATGAAACCAACGATGTGGTGGAAACCTGGGAGAGGCTTCGGGAGCAAAAGGCCAGCCGCGGCAAGGCAGTGGATGCTCTGGGGCTGAAAAAGCTGCACTACACTGCCTCCAACGGCACCGATCTGACCGTGGAGCTGACGCCCTGGTCCAAGTTTGGCTACGAAGGACGTCCCGCTGTGACCTTCACTCCCAACATTCCCACGGAGGAAATCTGCACCACTCCCGCCAAGTATGGCACCAACGGCGTGGTCTACGCTTCCCGTCCTCTGGTGCTGGGGGGCAAGAAAATCGAAAACTTCGGCTTCCGCTTTGCCCAGGGCAAGGTGGTGGAAGTCCTGGCGGACGAGGGCAAGGAGATGCTGGAGGCCTTGGTGGCCACCGATGAAAACGCCGGGTATTTGGGAGAGGCCGCTCTGGTGGAATACCATTCTCCCATCAGCATGAGCGGGCTGGTCTACTACACCACCCTGATCGACGAAAACGCCAGCTGCCACCTGGCATTGGGCCGTGGGCTCAACTCTTCGCCGGAAGGCCATCCGGACCTGTTTAACGACTCCACCATCCACATCGATTTCATGATCGGCACGGCGGACATGCGGATTGTGGGGACCACGGAGACCGGGGAAGAGGTGGAAATTTTCCGCAACGGAGATTTTGCCATTTGACCCAGCCGGTTCTCTCCTGGGGAAAGGCAAAGTGCAGCCCCATCCAGAGCCGTGGTCTCTGCCGGGCTGCGCGGCGCCGCTGGATCGGATTCTCTGGCATAGAAAAAGGGAAGGAAAGCCTGAAACGGCTTTCCTTCCTTTTTTGCTGCCTTTAGTCGAAGGCAAGACCTCCGTAAGAGGGGCGGTCTTGCTTTGTCAGAGTGGATGGGAGAGAGCTTCCGAAGAGCTGGCAGAGTTTTCCACAGTTTGCTCCGCCTTGGTGTAATAGTGCGCCTGGGCTTTCCAAAGGGCCTGGTACTTTCCGTCGCTTTGCACCAGCTTCTGG
>CALWUW010000006.1 GCA_944384815.1 uncultured Clostridia bacterium | reverse complement strand
TTGAACTGCATTTTTCTCCTATGCATCTGCAATGGTATTTGGACAATCCAACTGAATACATCAAAAAAATGAAAGGAACGGATAAAGACCTTGCTGCTCATTTTACCATAATAAACAAGTATGGAATTGTATTATATGGAGAGAAGATTGATAGTGTCTTTTCCGGTGTTCCATTGCGAGATTATATTGACAGTATTTTTTGTGATATTGAAAATGCGATACTGTTCTCAATCACACAGAACTGTATGAATACCGACACGGCAAGATGCTGATGCATTTGAGATTTATCTTTGAAGCATCGAGTGAATTAAACAGTCCCGGAGAATACATGCGCTACTATCGCCAACTGAGGGGGCTGACCACAAGGCAGCTTGCAGAGAAGTTAAACATTGTACCGGCAACAGCTCTCGGCTATGAACAGGGGCGTTTCCCAATACCGTATGATATAGCCGTTATGCTATCCGAAGAATTACAAATATCTGAAAAGCTGATGTTTGATGATTTCTGCATCTTTATAAGCTGCCCATATACTGAACGACTGAAGGCAGTTAGGAAGTGCCAAAACCTTAACCAAAGCGATTTTGCTGAGAAAGCAGGCATTGCTCCAAGCATTTACGCCAAATGGGAATCCGGCAACCGCCGCCCGTCACGAAAGATGTATCTGCAATTAAAAACCGCCTGCCCAGAAATATAAAAATGAGCGTGCTTGTCCGAAAAGGATGGGTACGCTCATTTTTTCATATCCACACATTCGATTTTTATTATTCCAACGGATACAATGATTGTAGAAACTCGAAGGAGATTGCAATATGCTGGATAAGAAATATTACATTGCACTTGATGATTTGGAACGGCGGGTGGTTGTGAACTGCCTTAACGAAATGCGGAACAATCTTATTACCGGCGGCAAGTACACCGATACAATAGATGAAGTTCTGTATAAAATCATTGGGGCAAAGCAAAAGAAGTTTAAGGTAATTTTCAAGGAGGCGTGATTATGGGAAAGTACATTTTTGACGAGAAAAACGGGCTATGGTATAAATTTCAAGTTGACTACTACCTTCCGTGTTTGAAGCTATCTGAAGGAGAACAACAGTCTATCGGCTTATGGGGACAACAACACTTGCGATATCTCAAACAACACAGTAGAAAGGTGCTTTATATTAACCTACTCACCAGCGGCAAACTAAAAAGTTATACTCACTCTGCAAATTGATGATTATGCCCTTTTCACTTCTTTTTCTGTCAGGGAGCGAAGCTTTTCAAGCCAACCTTCCACTGCCGCTGCTTCGGGGACTGCAATGTTCGGATGTTTTCTGCCGAGAGCTTCGTATTTCTCTGCTCCGAGAGAGTGATAAGGCTCTATTTCTATATGCTCTATGCATTCAAAACAGTTTGCAGTTTTTGAAATTCCCAAAAAATGATTGTCTCTGTCATTAAACCCCGGAATTATCGGACAGCGCAGTATAACCTTTTTCCCGAGAACGTTAAGCAAATTAAGGTTATTAAGTATCAGGATGTTATCTTGCCCGGTAATTTTCTTATGAAGTATTGGATCTGTTTCCTTGTAATCAAATAAAAACAGGTCTGTCAGTTCAGCGGCTTTTCTCATAACCTCGGTATTTGCAAAGCCGCAGGTTTCCAAAGCCGTATGTATTTTGTATTCCTTTGCTTTTTTAAGCAGTTCAAGCGTAAATTCAGGCTGAGACAGCGGCTCGCCGCCCGAAAGGGTCATTCCTCCGTCCGAAGAATCATAAAATATTTTATCCTTTAATACCTCGGAAATCACATAGTCGGAATCAACCGTTTTTCCGAAAATTTCTTTTGCCCCGTTAAAACAGATAAAATCTGCATTGTTCACGGTCAGATTTTTGCATCTGCCGCAGCCGGTACATTTATCTCTGTAGAAAAGTATTTCCGGTTCAAAGGACTGACTCTCGGGATTGTGACACCACGTACAAGAAAGTGGACAGCCCTTAAAAAATACAGTGGTTCTTATTCCGGGACCATCGTTCACGCAAAAACGCTGTATATTAAAAATATTTCCCTGCATTTTGATTTCCTCAGCATTTGTACATCGTTCTGTTGATTACTGCTATTTGCTGCCACTTGGGTAAACTTATAAAGTATTCGCTGAAGCCGTAAAGCCTTACGGTAAGAGATTTGTATTTATCAGGATTAACCATTGCGTCCTCAAGCATTTCACGGTTTACAACGCTTATGCCCACATGCAGACCGCCCATTTCAAAGTAAGAAAGAATAAGAGCTTTCAGTATTTTTGCGGAAACGCTGCCGGAAAAAGTAAGATTAAGTCCTCCCGTTGCGGTGCGGTAAAACGGAAGCTTTGCGACACTTTTAAGCAAAGCAGTTATACCGTTTCGGTCCGCTCCGTAGGTAGGAGACTGATTTTCGGAAAACGGCTCTCCGCTAAGCCTGCCGTCGGGCGTAGCTCCGACCTCACCGCTCCATGAATTATCTCGCTCTAAGGAATAAAATCCTCCGATAAGGTATCGGTTTTCCTTGAGACTTACTCCGTCTGCCGCATCAAGGAAAATGTTTCCCGCAAAGGTTGTATATTTGTCCACCTCGGTATCGTTTCCGAATTTTGTAAAGCTCAGTATTTCCTGTCTTAATTCTTCATTACCCGCAAAATTATTTTCAAGTATCTTAATAAATTCCCCGTATTCAAGCCTTTTTTCCTTAAAAACAAGCTTATCCAAAACCATAAGCGAGTCGCCTATGGTTGCCACACCGGGACCAAAAGCGTTATAAACCGTATATTTTGCCCTGCCGTCACAGGCAAAGCGGCACTCGTAGGAGCTGTCGGTTAGAAACAGTCCGTCAAAAACAAATGCCTGTCTTGCGAATTCTTTATTTTCAAAACTGTTTTCCTTTTCGTCAACGTCTCTTTGAATATCCGCGCGTATTTCTTCCTTTACCGCATTTACAAGCTCATCGAGTGAAGCATAGTTTTGCTTTTTAAGGGCTTTAAGAAATAGCTGCGGTACGGGAACATAATATTCCAGACGGTAGGAGTGGTAGTTGAGGTCAAAAGCACAGCAGGCGGAAAAGGTGAAATCCTTTGCCGTAGGCTCATCGATACCTTTATTAGTAAGCGCGTTAAATATAATGTCATAATTATAAATATGAAGCTTGTCGGTCAGAACGCTCATTGCTTCAAAAACAGCGTCGGTAAACTCATTATCGGCGTCTGGCTTTAAAATAACGTTTATTTCGGGCTGAGCCATATTTGCTTTCATAGCTGCTTTAAGCACTGTTTTTGAAAATGCGTTAGGCTCTTCGCCGCCTATATTTACATATTGCTTTGAAGCCTGACAAGGCACCGGCTTTTGCTTATAATTATGGGTTGACCTGCCGCATATTTCATTTGTTTTAATTAAAAATCCTGCCAAAAGCTCGGTTGCCTCATCTTCTGTCATACCGTTTTTAAGCGACTTTAAATAAAACGGAAGCATATAGCTGTCAAAACGGCCGAATGCATAATCGCGGCTTCCTACGTAACAGCTTGCTATCATATGTATAAGCCACACGCTTTGCAATGCGGAGTAAAAATCATACGCAGGCTCATACGGCACCCTTTCAAGCACGTCCGCCATTCTGTCAAAGCCTTTCTTACGAGCTGTAGCCGAATAACGCTTTGCAAAATCCCTGACAGCCGAAACCACAATATCGGCATTTTGAGCAAATACCGCCGTTTCACCGTCGGTATTTGCTTTTTTGATTTTTTCAAGCATACCCTTTAGTCCGCAGTTAAGAATTTCCGAATAATTAAAGCTCATATGACCCGTAGAAAAAAGCAAGCAATTCGGTGCGTTCATTCCGGGGTCCGGCAGCGCTTCCTTAACCCTGCCCGCAAAGTAATCGCAGTCCTCTATCGGAGTAGAGACCTCGCTTAACAGGCGTGAAAAAATAAGCGCGTATTTATCCGTCTTATCATAATTCTTGAATTCACACTCCAGTCTTTGCAAAATACGCTCTCTTTCAATAAAGCAGGCCTCGTTATCCGTTTCAAATACCATTTCTTTTATTTTTTCAAGATTTGGCATAATTGCCACCTCCTCAAAGCTCAATTTGTGCCAATGTTGCCGGGAACTCACATTTTGTATTAACAACTATATCGTTTGTTACCGCGTCAAAACAGGATACAATCAATTTTCCGTTCCAAATTATAGGCTCGCCGGGTTCGTCAAGCTCGCCGTTAAAGCCGTCTGTATCGCCGTTCTGGCAAAGCTTCGTGACTGTGCCGTCAGGCAGTACCTTTACAATAGCATTCGCGCAAAACGTATTGCATATTTATCTGCATCAGAATTCTGTCCGTATTTTGGACAGTCTAGAATATCCTGTCTTAAATTTTCAAAACCGCTGAAATTCATTTTTACCGCTTCGCAAAGCTCGATTAGCGTGTATTTTTTATCTTTAAAAACAAGTTTATCGATTGCACAAATACCGTCCGCGACATTTGTCATTTCCATACATTCTACCGTAACATTATGATAAACAGCTCACGATATTCTGTCGCAGTGCTTTTCTATACAGTTTTTTGTAAGCAGAGAAACAAACGGATCAGGGTCTATTTTTTCGCTGATGCTCGCCTTAAGCCTATACGATTTTTCACAAACGGCAAACAAATAACCAACTGTTTTTTCAAGGCTTTTATAAAGTTCCTCTATATTGTTTACAGAACCGATTTCAGGTACTGTAAAATCTTTTAACAGAAGCTTTCCTCCGTTTACCGCTGCCTCAAGAGCCGCCGAAACGCTGAAAACAATACCCCACAAACTGTTAAATTCTTCGCCGGCTATACTTATTCCCATGCAACGATCGAATAATTGCAAAGCGGCATAATTAAGCTTCCTCCTTATAGCCGAGACTAAGCGAAATATTATACGCGGCCTCTTTAATCATCGGGTATTTTTCATTGATGAGCGAATCAATATCATCATATAAAGCAAGGCTTGAAATTCCGACTGCCGCAACCGTCTGCCCGTTACTGTCGAACAATGGACAGGAAATGCATACTACGCCCTTTGCAAACTCCTCGTCATCAACGGCATAGCCGTTTTCCCTTATTTTTTCCGCCTCTTTAAAAAAGGCGTCGGCTGTAGCTATGGTTTTTTCGGTTCTTTTTGTTATGGGACTACTGAAATATTTTTCAATTTCACTTCGTTCGCCGTAAGATAAAAGAACCTTTCCCGGAGCCGAGCAATGAAGCGGATATTCTCCGCCAACGCAACCGTTAATTCTGACATCCTTTACCGAATCAAAATGAAGCTCATAAAGTACCTTATCATCTTTTTTGATTCCGAGATATACCGAATCGCCTAATACACTGTGTATTTGCTCTAAATACGGTCTGGAAATTTTTACAACATTATTTTTCTCAATACTTTTTGATATAACGGAAAACGGTTTCATTGTAAGCCGGTATTTCTTTTGCCCAACATTGCTTAAATAAATCCATTTTTGCTCCATAAGCGCATCAAGCACTCTCGAAATCGCATTTTTATTTATGTTAAGACCGTTGCAGATATCCGAAATACCTACTTCACCATTTGACCTGGCGAGAAACTCGATAATTTTCAATGCATAATCAACAGCTGGAGCTTTTGACACGGCAAACACCTAGTTACATATTTATTATTATGTTATAAGTATATAACTTATTGCCGGATTTGTCAATCAATATTTAAAATTTTCCTATCATCATATTTGCCTTCGAACAGTGTTATTTTAATATTCAACCTGAAAAGTATGAAAACAAAAATTGTCATGACCCCCGGCGAAGCCGGGGGCTTGAGTAAGCCCTAGAAGGGCATAATACGGACAACGCCCCTTAAGGGGCCACGAATGGGTTGGCCAACTGCATTGCTGACTCATGGCGGCCCCTTAAGGGGCGTTTCTTATGCCTTGGTATTCTTGCTACCCGTAAACGGGTCAATAAACTCTTTGAGGCTCATTTGATCTGCAATCTGATCTTCCTCAAGCTGCCTCTTGATATATTCCTGTATTTGCTTTTTATTCCTCCCTATCGCTGGTTATGATTATGGGAGAGGCTCTGCCAGTAGGGCTGTTCACGAAAAATGGGCGGATTCTTTATCGTGCCAAGTTCTCAGATTGGATGGCAGTAGGAATTTAGCAGAGAATACAAATGTTATCTTAGAAAAATATAAGACTCTATGTGCGTTGTAGTTATTCCTATTGGCCTGTAACGATTCTTCTGCCTCCATAATTAAGCCCCCCGCAAAACCATCGTTTCGTAGGGGGCTCCAAGAAATATTTAAGCTTCCGATTTGCGCAGGAAACGGAGAAGGGACGGCTTCAGCGGATCATATAAACTCAGAATTTTTCCCACGCCAAAGGCGGCAATGATGGTGCCTTCCCGAATGCCGTGGAATTGCCGGAAATAGCCCAGGGAAACAAGAAAAACAATTTTCCCTTGTATGAAAGATGCTCCCCATCTTCCTATGGCTTCACGCCGTTCTGCATAGCCCAGCAGCTCTTCTGAATAAGAAAGCACAAAAAAGCACAGCAAGGAGATTTTCCTGCTGTGCTTTCCCTTTATGGATAAAAATGATAGGCACTGTCGTTTCACGGGGCTTTTATCCCCCTTCCTTTTGAAAAGGCCAAGAAGCGGCTTCCGGTTTTACAGTTCCAGCGGCAAATTAGTCTTTATAGGCGAAAAAGAAATCCACTCCCCCGCCGTAAGGAGAAAAATAGATCCCCGAAACGCCCTGGCCCATGCCGTAATAGCGGCTTTCCGTATACAGCGGGAGAAAAAGATACTGGTCTACCAGAAGGGTTTCTCCCTGCTTCGCCAGATTTAAGCTTGTTGTTTCATCCGCCAAAAACAGCTGGGACAAAATCTGGTTGTAGGCGTCGGAAACACCTTCCAATTGAGCAAGAGAAGCATAGGGGCCGTCCGCTTCCGGAGAAAGACAGCACACAGCTGCCGCGTAATCCCCGGAGGCCACCCGGCTTTCCAATTCTTCCCGGGGAAGAGGCTCCATGTTGTAATACAGGCCGGTGTGCTGATTCCAAACTTTCAGCATTTCATTTACCATGGTTTTCACTTCTTCATCCTCCGGGCATAAAACGGTGAACACCGGAGGTTCTGAGAGAGAAAGCTCCGAAAGCCCTTGTGCCAGAAGGGAAGTAAGCTCTTGCTGGGAGAAGGGGGCAGGCAGGGAAATGGAGCCGGCTTGCTGCCGGTAGGATTCTCCCCCCAGAGTAACGCAGGGAGGGATCACCCCCTGGGCCGTATTGGCGCCCAGAGGCAGATACGGGTTTTGCGCCAGGGTTTTGAGATCCAGCGCACCTGCAAAAAATTTCCGCAGGGAAAGATTCTTTAAAGCTTCATGCTGGGGGTTAAAGCGTAGCCCCCAGGTGGTGTCCTCCATTTGAACGATGGTGCACCCGGCTTCCTGTGCCTTTTGTGCCTGCAGAGTGCCCAGGGCGATGGCATCTACCGTGCCGGAGGTAAGCGCTTTCAGCGGATCGGAAACATCCGCCTCTTTTTCCGTAAAGACAAAGGAAATATCCGAAGGAAGGGGAGAAGATTCCCCTTTGTATGTGGAGGAAGTTTTTACATTGATGTGTTTTCCGGCCTCCCAGCCGTACGCTCCGTCAATAACAAAGGGGCCATTGCCCAGAAGCTGCTTCTTTTCCAGACCGTACCGGCCGGAGGTGGAATCAAAAAATTCCTGGTTGCAGGGCATCGTTACCGGCAGGGCGGTAAGAAGAGGAAAGGATTCACAGGAGGTTTCCAGGTTAAATCGAATGGTTTTGGAATCCACGACCTGGATTCCCAGCTCCGTTGTCGGCAGTTCACCTTCCCGGACCTTTCTGGCGTTTTGAATGCAGTATAAAGGCGTGCAGGTGTTGGAGCCGGTGGCGGGATCCAGCGCCCGGGTGAAAGCAAAGGCAAAATCTTCTGCGGTTACCGGGGTGCGATCGCTGTCGGACCACACGGCGTCCTCCCGAAGGTAAAAGGTCCACTCCGTATAGCTTTCGTTGTGTTCCCATCGTTCCGCCACCCCGGGCAGCGCCTCTCCCTTCGGAGAGATCCGGGTCAGCCCCTCATACAGAGCCAGGATCACCGTAAAAGCGTCCTCTCCCTGGGCAATTTGAGGATCCAGCGTTTTGGGTTCCCCGGAAAGGCTCCAGCGGAAGCTGTCCCCTCCTTTGGAGGAACCGGAGGAAGAGCATCCTCCGGCTGTAAGAAGCAGAACGCCCAAAAGCAAACATAAAAGCAGACATAGGAGCCGGTATAAAAACCGGTATAAAATACCCGTCTGTACCGTATGAACTTTTATGGGATGGCAGGATCTCATATCTGCAATACTCCTTTTATATGTTGCCGCCCGGAAATTTTGAGAAAGTTTCCAAAGAAAAAAATTCAGCACAATGGAAATATCCGGACTTTCTATAGAATAGGGGAAAAATCTTTCTTTTATGCGGAAAGGAAAATTCTTTTTGGAATTTTCCTTTCTGTAAACCTTTAAAAATATTGTAGCATGGTTCTTTTTTCATTTCAATGAAACCAACGGGATTGTTATAATTTTAATGATTTTGTAAGATTTAAGCTGGAAAAACCAACGGAAGAAAAGGCAAATTCCGGCAAAAAAGCAGAGCCGCGGCAAGCGGCCCTGCTTTTCTGCTTTTTTGATTTCAGCCAACGATTTGGGAAATTACAAGAAATCCGGATTTTTACTCGATGATGCTCTTTCCCGTCATTTCTTCCGGCTGGGGAAGCCCCAGGATCTTCAGCATGGTGGGGGCAATGTCCGCCAGGACGCCACCCTCCCGCAGCTTGCAGGGGTAGCCCACTACGCAGAAGGGAACGGGGTTGGTGGTGTGGGCGGTAAAGGGAGAACCGTCCTCCTCAAACATTTTGTCCGCGTTGCCGTGGTCGGCAGTGATCAGGCAAACGCCGCCCTTCTGGGCAACCGCTTCTGTGATTCTGCCCACGCAGGCATCCACCGCTTCCACAGCGGCCTTGGCGGCGTCAAATACGCCGGTATGGCCTACCATGTCGCAGTTGGCATAGTTCAGGATGATCACATCGTAAGCGTCGGAGGCAATGGCCTCTTCCAGCTTATCCGTTACCTCGTAAGCGCTCATTTCCGGCTTCAGGTCATAGGTAGCCACTTTGGGGGATTTCACCAGGATCCGATCTTCTCCCTGGTACTGCTTTTCTACGCCGCCGTTAAAGAAGAAGGTTACATGGGCGTACTTCTCGGTTTCGGCAATCCGCAGCTGCCGCAGCCCTTTCTGGGAAATGTATTCGCCCAGAGTGTTGGTCAGGGACTGGGGCTTGAAGGCCACCTCTACATTGGGCATAGTGGCGTCATACTGGGTCATGCACACATACTGCAGGGGGAAGAAGCCCTTTTTCCGCTGGAAACCGTCAAACTGCGGATCCACAAAGGTGCGGGTGATCTCTCTGGCCCGATCCGGCCGGAAATTGAAGAACACCACGGAGTCGTCGGGGCCGATGGTGCCTTTGGGATCGCACACAGCGGGAACCACAAATTCATCCGTTACATCTTCCGCGTAGGAATCCTCCACAGCTTTTACAGCGTTTTCCGCCATAACGCCCTGGCCGTATACCATGGCGGCATAAGCTTTTTCCACCCGATCCCAGCGGTTATCCCGGTCCATAGCATAGTAGCGGCCCATGACTGTGGCAATGGAGCCGGCGCCGATCTCTTGCAGCTTTTCCTGGCAGGCGGCCACAAAATCCCGTCCGGAAGAGGGGGGAACGTCCCGCCCGTCCAGCAGAGCATGGATATAAATGTTTTTCACGCCGCACGCCTTGGCCATTTCCACCAAAGCGTAGAGATGGGTGTTGTGGCTGTGCACGCCGCCGTCGGAAAGCAGACCGATAAGATGCAGGGAAGTGCCCTTTTCCGCGGCGCTGTTCATAGCGTTCAACAGCGCTTCGTTCTGGAAAAAGCTTTTGTCCTGAATGGATTTGGTGATGCGGGTCAGTTCCTGATATACGATCCGTCCGGCGCCGATATTGGTATGCCCTACCTCACTGTTGCCCATCTGTCCGTCCGGAAGGCCTACGTCCATGCCGGAGGCGCCGATCTGCACCAGGGGATTTTCCCGGAACAAGCGGTCCAGGTTGGGTTTATTGGCGGCCTGGATTGCATTGCCTTCCGGCCCTGCCATGCCGAAGCCGTCCAAAATCATAAGAAGCAAAGGTTTTTTAGCCATAAAATTTTCGTTCTCCTTTTGTTATCTGTGTAAGACATACGGCATACGGCATACGATATGCGGTGTACTGTGTACGGTGTGCCGTGTACCGTATGCGTACAATTTACGATTTATGATTTACTGTTTGCCATTTGCCGGTTGCTGCCGGTTGCTGCCCATGGTGCGCTTTTGCGCCGGGCGGCTTTCCCAGGCTTCTTCCCTTCCTGCTTTGCCGTTTTTGGCAAAAGCAGGGGAAAAGCAGCCGGGAGAGCCCGGAAGCAATTTTCCGGGTATCTGGCTTCTATAATTTTTTAGCGGGAAGCTGCCTTTACGATGGCGGCAAAATCCTCGGGCTTCAGGGAAGCGCCGCCGATGAGCCCGCCGTCCACGTCCGGCTGATCCAGCAGTTCTTCGGCGTTTTTGGCGTTCATGGAGCCGCCGTACTGAATGGTAAGCCCATCCGCTGCCTGAGCGTTATAGAGCCCGGCTACGGTGCGGCGGATCATGGCGCAGACTTCATTGGCCTGCTCTGCCGTAGCGGTCTTTCCGGTGCCGATGGCCCAAACAGGCTCGTAGGCAACGATGATCCGCTTCAGCTCTGCTTCGGAAACACCCTGCAAAGCCACTTTTGTCTGCATGGCGACGATCTCGTCGGTGATGCCCTGCTCTCTCTGCTCCAGGTATTCCCCTACGCAGAGGATCACGGTGAGGCCGTTGTCCAGAGCCGCGCGAACCCGCTTGTTAACGGTTACATCCGTTTCCCCGAAATAGGTGCGCCGCTCGCTGTGGCCGATGATTACATAATCCACCCCAACCGCCTTCAGCATGGGAGCGGAGATTTCTCCGGTATAGGCGCCGGAGGCTTCCCAGTGGCAGTTTTCCGCGCCGATGCGGATATTGCTTCCGGCAGTGGTTTCCAGAGCCACGGAAAGATCCACATAAGGAACACAGGCTACAACGTCGCAGTCCGCATCCTTCACCAGCGGGGCAATGGCTTCCAGAAGCTCTTTGGCCTCCGCGGGGGTTTTGTTCATTTTCCAGTTGCCGGCAATAACGGCTTTACGAAGAGTTTTGTTCATGGTATTCGTTCTCCTTTTATGGTGAATGTAATAGATAACAAGGTAACAAGATAACAAAGAAATATAGAAAGGATCAGTTGTTCCGGCACAGCGCCTGGAATTCGTCCCAGTCCAGCACGCCAGTTTCCTTCTGCCACTGGGTATACAGCCCGATCAGCTCCTGCCGGATCTCCGGAAGGGTTTGGGAAAGATCGTGAAGCTCCGTGCGATCCTTTTCCATGTCGTACAGCTCGAAATCCTTGGGATATTCCCGGACCAGCTTGCATTTCCCCAGGCGCACGCCGCAGTTGCCTTCGTGTTCCCAGAAAATGGGGCGGCTGCGCTGCCAGGTGTTATCCCGAAGGCTTTGTGCCATGCTTTCTCCCGGCAAGGGATGCAGGGGGCCGTTTTTCCCTTCTTTGGGATAGTCTGCCCCGGCCAGTTCCAGCACGGTGGGCATCAGGTCGATAAAGTGCATGGGAGCGGATACGATGCGCCCCGGATCCTTTACGCCGTTTTTCCACTGCACCACGCAGGGGGTGGAGATCCCGCCTTCGTGGATCCAGTGCTTGAACAGCCGGAAGGGGGTGTTGCTGGCATTGGCCCAGGGGCGGCCGTAGCTCATATAGGTATCTTCTTTTCCCGGCCGTCTGCGGGACTGATTCCCTACTTCCACTTCCTCTCCCTGCAGGGTGTAATCGGAAGCGTAATTCCGGATCCAGCCCTGAGAAGGCAGCACCTCCTCGCAGGCGCCGTTGTCGGAAAGGAAAATCACCAGGGTGTCATCGGCGATCTGCAGCTGGCGAAGCTTTTCCTGAATGGTGCCGATGGCCTGATCCATGGCGTCGATCTGCGCGGCATACACCGCCATTTTGATGTCCTCCCACTCTTTGTCCTTCACGGTGTCCCAGGCGGGGGCTTCCGCGTCCCTGGGAGAAACGTCCCAAATGTCTTCCACGATGCCTTCCTGCAGCTGCTTTTGGTAGCGCCGCTGCCGGATCTCGTCCCAGCCGCAAAGATAGCGACCTTCATATTTGGCAATGTCCTTCTCTCTGGCGTGGAGAGGCCAGTGAGGCGCGTTAAAGGCTACATACAGGAAGAAGGGGTCGCCCTTTTCATGGAAGCGTTCCATGGCTTCACAAGCCTTTTCCCCGATTTTCTCCGTATAGTAAAAATCGTCTTCCGGCTTGATGTCGATCCATTTTCCGTTTTCCATCAGCGTCAGGGGATTATAGTAGTTTCCTGCCCCTTCCAAGGTGCCGTAAAAATAGTCAAAGCCCCGCTGCATAGGAGTGGGGTAGCCTTCTTTTCCGGCTTTTTCCAAAGCGGCCCGGTCCCGGCCGTAAGCGCCGCCTACATGCCATTTTCCCACCATGCCTGTTTGATACCCGGCGGGCTTGACGGCTTCCGCCAGGGTGATACACTCCTGGTTCAGGTAGCCCTGGTATTCCTTCACCGGCGCATTGCCGCCTACCATTAGGCCGATCCCTGCCTGATGGGGATAGAGCCCTGTCAGCAGGGAGGCCCGGCTGGGGCAGCACCGGGCGTTGTTGTACATATGGGTATAGCGGACGCCGTTTTCTGCCATGGCGTCCAGGTTCGGGGTAGAGATCTCCGAGCCAAAGCAGCCAATGTCGGAAAAGCCCATGTCGTCGGCCAGCAAAAGAACAATGTTGGGTCTTTTAGCGGTTTCCATGCAGGTTCCTCTCCTTTTTGGCAGAAGCATAAAAAGGAAAACTTCAAAAGGGAATCCTATGCGTTCTGCCGGATAGTATGCCCCGGGATTTTGCGCCCTGTGGGGCCTATGCCGAGGGCAGGTGGAATGGTGCGGTAGAATTCTTAACACAGCTATGGAGTTGACGGCTTGCGGCTTGTGCCTGTGGCCTGCAGCCTGCGGCCGACGGGGAGTACGCTATAAGACAAGAAAAGGGGGCGGAATTTCCCTTCCGCCCCCTGCACCGGCGGTTCGCCAGCAAATGGAATCTTATTCTTTTTCGTTCAGGCAAGCAATGCCGGGCAGCTCCAGACCCTCCAGGAATTCCAGAGAAGCGCCGCCGCCGGTGGAGATGTGAGTCATCTTATCGGCATAGCCCAGCTTTTCAACAGCCGCAGCAGAGTCGCCGCCGCCGATGATGGAGATAGCGCCGCTTTCTGCCACAGCCTTGGCCACGGCGATGGTGCCGTTAGCGAAAGCTTCCCATTCGGAAACGCCCATGGGCCCGTTCCAAACCACGGTGCCTGCGCCCTTCAGAGCTTCCGCGAACATAGCGGAGGTCTTGGGCCCGATGTCCAGGCCCATCCAGCCGTCGGGGATGGTATCGGAATTTACAACCTTGTGTTCTGCGTCGGCAGCGTATTCCGTAGCGACCACATTATCCACAGGAATCAGGAAGGTAACGCCCTTTTCCTTGGCTTTGGCCATCATTTCCTTGGCCAGATCCACTTTATCGTTCTCGCAGATGGAGGTGCCGATGGAATAGCCCAGAGCCTTCATAAAGGTGTAAGCCATGCCGCCGCCGATGATCAGAGTGTCCACTTTATCCAGCAGGTTGGTGATTACGCCGATCTTGTCGGAAACCTTGGCGCCGCCCAAAATGGCCACGAAGGGACGTTTGGGATTGGAAAGAGCGCCGCCCATAATGGTGATTTCCTTCTGGATCAGATAGCCGCACACAGCGGGGAGATAATCGGCAACACCGGCAGTGGAAGCGTGAGCGCGGTGCGCGGTGCCGAAAGCGTCGTTTACATAGATCTCCGCCAGAGAAGCCAGCTCCTTGGCAAAAGCGGGATCGTTCTTTTCTTCTTCTTTATGGAAGCGGACGTTCTCGATCAGCTCTACTTCGCCCTCTTTCAAGGAAGCGGCAATGCTCTTTGCGCTTTCGCCGATTACGTCGGAAGCCATTTTCACTTCCTGGCCCAAAGCCTTGGAGAGATACTGGGCAACAGGCGCCAGGGAATATTTCATGTTGAATTCGCCCTTGGGACGGCCCAGGTGGGAGCACAGGATCACTTTCGCCTTGTGATCGATCAGGTAACGGATGGTTTTGAGGGCCTCGTTGATCCGCTTGGGATCAGAGATGTTGCCCTCCGCATCAAAGGGAACGTTGAAGTCGCAGCGGACAAGAACTCTTTTACCGCTTACGTCAATGTCTTCAACGGTTTTCTTATTGAGGTAATTCATAAAAAGCACTCCTTCAGTTTATTGATCCGGACACATTGCTGTAAAACTGTTAAACCATTCACATTATACAATGGTTGTCCTGTGTTTTCAAGTCAATTCCCAAGGAAAGCCCGTGAAAATCCGGGGATAAGCAGAAGAACGGACGGAGCCTTTCGGATATAGGGCCCATTGCCCGCTTTTTCTTTGAAAAAAGCTTACCAGGTGTATTCTCGAAGCTGGCCTTTGCACAAAAGGGAGGGGTACCCCCATTGCCGCAGCACCTCGTATACCCCTACGGCCACGCTGTTGGAAAGGTTCAGGCTTCTGGCGTCGGCGTTCTGGATCATGGGGATCCGCACGCAGCTTTCCGGATGGGCGTAGAGAAGGCTTTCCGGCAGCCCGGCGGTCTCTTTTCCGAACACCAGGTAAGCTCCCTGGGGGTAGGAAACCTGGGAATGGATATTTTGGGCTTTGGTTGAAAAAAAGAAAAAATTTCCGGTATTACGGGCGAAAAAATCGGAAAGACTTTCATAGTAGGTAATATCCAGCAGATGCCAGTAGTCCAGCCCGGCGCGTTTCAGCTTTCGGTCGTCAATGGTAAATCCCATGGGGCCTACCAGATGCAGCCGGCAGCCGGTGGCGGCGCAGGTTCGGGCGATATTCCCGGTATTCTGCGGAATTTCCGGTTCGACCAAAACGATATTCAGCGTGTAAGGCGCAGAGGTTGTATTTTCTTTCCTGTTTTCTTCCATAATAGGCACCGCTTTCTTAAACGATCCGGATCTATTTTCGAAAAGGAAGAATATGGTTTCCCTTCCCGGAGAGGCTGTTGCGTTCTTAACCGCGGGAAGCGGGAAAACGCATTTTTAAAAATCCGGCGTTTTTATTTTACGTCAGTATAGCATATTTCATCCGGGGATGCAAAAAGGAAGAAAGGGGAAACGTTGGGAAAACGTCCGCCCACCGCTGGAAGATATTTTCTGGGATAGGAACAGGAGGAAGGGAAATGCTAGGAAAGGAACGGTGTTCCGTGTATCAAATCTGGAGAGCTTGGAGGCTGTATAGCATGTATAAGGAAACCATGGGCTTTGTAAAAGGCCTGGGAACAGGGATCCTGGCGGTGACAGCAGTGGCCGCAGTGGGTTCCAAAATGGTGAAAAGCGACAAACGGCTGCGGAAAAGCGTAAATAAGGCGAAGCATGCCGTAGGGCAGGCAGCCGGCACCATGATGGGAAGTATGGAAAATCTTTTCCGGTAACTTTCTCCGGGTGCTCCGCAGCGGATAAATTGGAATGTATGGAAAAGCCGGAACGTGTGGTTCCGGCTTTTCTGTTTGCGGAGGGTTTCAGGCGGGCTGCATTCCCAGGAAAAAATCCGGAGGAAAGAAGGATTTTGCCGGGAAAACGGTATACAACCGAAAAGATTTCCTATATAATAGAGAAAATATACAGAATACACAGGGAACCGACGGGGTGGGCCGGGCATTGGCGTTTTGGGCAGCCGGCTTTTTCCCGGGCGGAGAAGATACAGGGAGGATTGGCAATGGAAATGCCGGTGCTTTTATCCGTACATATGCCCCCTTGGGAATGTGTGCCGGGGGAACGGCCCTTTCTTTCCGTTTTGCTGGGAAATTTCCAAAAAGGGGAGAAAAAGCAGAAAGGCAAAGAGAAAACCGTGGAAAACGGGGTGGATACCGTCACGGTGTTTCGCCTGACGAAAAAGGATTTTTTCTATGAAAAGCGGGCCCAGGGAAAAATTTTGGAACAGTCCGCCAAAGAGCCCTACGGCTGGAGCGTTACCGTACGGGATTTTTCCGGCCGGGTGTGCAGGAAGATCCGATATGACGGGAATTTTCAGTGGATGCAGACCGCTTATTATGAAAACGGAGACGTTCAGAACCCCCAGGCGTTCCTTTTGCCCCGGGAAGGGGTCCTGCGGAAGCTTTGGCGGGAGGGAGAAACCTGGAAGAAGGCGGATCTTCTTCTTTCCCCGGCGCCGCAGGGGGCGGAAGGAAGCCTGGCGCAGGAATTGGCCGGGGAACCGGAGGCCTACGCCTGGTGTGAACAGGGGCTTTTCTGCGCCTGTATTCCCTCCAAGGCAAAAAAGAGAGAAGAAGTTTTGCAGGATCTTCAGGACGGAAAGCTTTCTCCGGAGCCTTGCTGGGAGCAGCCTGTTTTTAAGGAAGCAGCCCCGGAACAGGAAGGTGCGGTAACGGCGGCATCGGAATCGTTCCCGGCTTTGGAGGCCTTTGCCCGGGATCTGCTGCAGCCTTTTCCCCCGGAGGAAGAGACGCCCCGGGATTATGCCGCCGATCATCAGCTGAAAGATTTTCAGGAGCCGGCGGAGCCAGAAGAACCGGAAAAAACCATGAAAACGGTAACACGGTACGCCGTGGCGGCCCGGCACCTTTCCGGGAAAGTCAGCGCCCCGGGCATTCCGGGAGCCGGCGGGAAAGAAGAGGCGCCGTCCTCTTCCTTGGAGCAGCCGGAAGCCTGTGAAAAGACGGAAATTTTGCCGGAACCGGAACCGCAACCGGAGCAGCCTTCTCCGGAACAAGGTTCTCCCCAGGCCCTTTCCCAGGAAAGGGAAGAATCTTCCCCGACGGAGGTTTCCCAGGAAACGCATTCTTCCTCCTTTAGGGAAGACCTTGCAGTGGAAAAGGAAAACTTGCCGGAGCCGGAAGCCCTTCAGGCAGATTCCGGAAAGACTTTGCCCTCTGAAAACCGCCTAAAGCCGCAGCCGGAAGAAAGCCAGCCGGAATGGATGGGATGGTTCCGGCAGATTCCGGACAAACTGATAACAGGAAAAGACGGCCAGATCTATGCGTATTACGGGGAGATGAAAGAATCTCTGCGCCACGGCTCCGGACGCACCAGCATGCGTGGCGGCCATACCGCTTATGAAGGCGGGTTCCGGGAAGACAAGAAGGATGGCCTGGGAGTGTATTACTATAAAAGCGGCCGGCTGTGCTATGCGGGCAACTGGAAAGGAAACCGCCGGCAGGGAGCGGGAGTGTCTTTCTGCCATCAGGAAGGCACCATGTTTGCCGGGCAGTGGAAGGACAATCGTCCCGAAGGAGCCGGAGCTTTGTTTGATGAAAACGGGGAGCTTTTGTATGTAGGGCAGTGGAAAGACGGAAAGCGCCATGGAAGCGGCACGGAGTACAGCCATGGGAAAATCGTCTTCAGCGGCCTTTGGGAAAACGGAACGCCGGTGCTGGGTGACCGGCAGGGGAAGGTGAAACAGCCTTGAAAACAGTGGAACTGCACCGAGTGGAAAACGGAGAATGTGTAGTGCTTCGGGGCGAAAGCAGCATCCTGATGGTGGATTGCGGCGGGGAAGCCCCGGCCTTTTCCGGAGAAAGGGAGAAGGCGCAGGTGAGGGTCTTTCCTTCCCTTTTTCAGCGGTATGAAAGGGAGAAGGAGCGGAGCTTTTTGCTGACCCATTACCACGGGGACCGGGTCAGCGCCCTGAAAAGCCTTCTAAAACGCAAGGAAGGCTTTTTTCACCGCTTTTTCTTTCCCACCATGCCCCGGGACCGATACGGCCGGCCCCTTTTGCTGGAATACAGTTTGTTCCTTCGTTTGTTCCTGCCAGAAGAAGATGTGACCCAAGGAGGAATCCTGGATCTCTTTTCCGGTTCCGCCGCGCCGGCCCCTGGAGGGCTTCGGCTTTTGGGGCAGGGGGATTCCTTTTCTTTTGACGGCATCACCTACCAGGTGCTTTGGCCGCAAAAGGAAAATTACAGCTTTTCGCCTTTGTTCCGGGAGGCGGCGGAAGCGCTGGACGTTTGCGTTTCCTCTCCGTTTTTGCCGGAGGCCGCCGCCTTGTTCCGCCAAAGAAAGCAGAAGCTGGGAGAAGCTTTCCTGGCTTGTGCCGGGGAGCCTACCCGGGAGAATATAGAGAAGTACGGTCACCTTCTGGAAGAGATCCTTGCCATGAAGGAGGAGTTTTGTTCCATGCCTTTTGCGCCGGATCTTCGGGAAATCCTCAGCCGGGAGGTAAACCGGCTGGCATTTTCCCAGGAATTGGACGGCGCGGGGCTGATCTTTCAGAATGCCCGTCACGCCGCGGCCAGCCTGGATGATATCCTGATGATGGGGGACGCCACCCCCGAAACTTTGGATCGGATTTCCTCCCAGTTATATGAAAACTACTTTATCGTAAAAGCGCCGGCAGGGGGCCGGCAGGAATTCTGGAGCCATGTGCTGGGAGAGATCTCCTGCCAGCATATCCTTGTCAGCCGGGACGGGGAAGCCGCTGCGGTGGCGGAAGAATACCGGGAGCTTCCGGGAATCCTGCACTGTACCCATCCGGAGGGATGTCCGTTTTATGTGTCCAGCGGCTGTTCCTGCAACCGGATCCGGATCTGCTACGATTTGAAAGAGGGAGCCGGGCTTACCATCCGCTGCCCTCTGGTTTCCGGGAAAAAAGAAGCCGGCTGCGGTATTTGGGTGATTGGAGAAGGAAAAGAGCGGGCCTGTTTGTGCGACAGTTTGCCGGCGGTAATCCATTAAAAAGCTGCTCTGTTGCGGCAGCCCCGGGTAAGAAGCCCAAAGAAAAGGCTCTATGGGCCGATTTGTAAAGCGAGGTATGTTCATGTCCTTTAATAATCTGACCTTTTTGTGTTTTTTCTTGCCGATTTCCCTGGCAGCCTATTATCTGGTGCCGCGAAAAGGGAAAAACCTGTGTCTTTTTTTGTTCAGCCTGGTGTTTTATGCCTGGGGGGTCCCATCCCATGTATTGCTGCTGCTGACCGTGATTTTGGTGGATTACCTTTGCGGCCTGGTGATTTCCCGGTTCTCGGAAAGCCCGGGAAAAGGGAAGGCGGCAGTGGCGGTGAATGTGCTGCTGAATATAGGCATTTTAGGATATTTTAAGTATACGGGTCTTTTGGTGACTACGCTGAACGCCGCGGGGCTTTCTCTCCCGGTTCCGGAGATCGCGCTGCCTTTGGGCATCTCCTTTTACACCTTCCAAAGCATTTCCTACGCGGTGGATGTATACCGGAAAAAGGCTCCGGCTATGATCAATTTCATTTCCTTTGCTTCCTATATCTCCTGTTTTGCCAATATCGTTTCCGGGCCCATTGCCCGCTATGAGCTGATGTATCCGCAGATCACCGGGCGGCAGGAGACTTTGGAAAAATTCGCTCGGGGCGGCCGCCGGTTTTTAACGGGCCTTTTCAAGAAAATGCTTATCGCCAATACCATGGCGGAGCTGGCTCAGAGGGTGCAGTATATGGACGCTCCCTCCACGCTTGCCGCCTGGCTGGGGATGCTGGCCTTTACCTTCCAGATCTATTTTGATTTTTCCGGGTATTCGGATATGGCCATCGGCGTGGGCGGGATGTTCGGCTTTGAACTGCCGGAAAACTTTGACCATCCCTATGCCTCCAGAAGCTTTGCCGAGTTCTGGCGCAGATGGCATATGACCCTGGGCCGCTGGTTCCGGGACTATGTGTACATTCCTCTGGGAGGAAACCGGGTAGGAAAGCTGAAGCTGATCCGGAATACGGCGGTTGTTTGGGTGCTTACAGGCATCTGGCACGGCGCCAGCTGGAATTTTGCTCTGTGGGGCGTGTACTGCGGCATTTTGATCATCTGCGAGAAGCTGTTTTTGCAAAAGGTGCTGGATAAGCTTCCGGTGTTTTTCCAGTGGCTGTATGCGTTTTTGGCCGCGGCTGTAGGCTGGGTGTTTTTCTCCTACACGGACCTGGGAAAGGCCGGCACGCTTTTGGCGGCTTTGGTGGGGATCGCCCCCAATGGAGCCGATTCGGGCGGCTATCTGCTGGTGACCTTCGGCCCTATGCTGGTGGTGGCGGCCTTGTTCAGCTCCCCGCTGGTCAGCGATTTTATCAAGAAAGTTCGGGAGTTTGGGGCCATTGCCAAAATTTTGTGGACGGTGGCCTGCGGCGTATTGCTGTTGCTTTCCATCGGAGCCATGCTCAGCAACGCGTATACCCCGTTTTTATACGCTAATTTCTGATTTTCAGGGAAGGAGAACGGTAAGATGAGTCATTTGAACGGAAAAAAAGCCATGCATTGGCCGAAAACAAGTTGCCGCCCTGAGGATCTGGCTGTGACGATAGTGCTGTTTCTAGCTGCCATAGCCGGGGGGCTGTATATTTTGCTTGCTCCCAAGCAGACCTTTTCTGAAAATGAGAACCGGGTTTTGCAGGGAGCGCCGGAGATCACGCTGGAGGCCTTGCTGAAAGGCAGCTTTGCGGATGAAACGGAAAGTTTTGTAAACGATCAGTTCCCTTTGCGCACGGAGTTTTTGTGCCTGAACACCCTTTCACAAAAAGCTGTGGGCCGTCGGGACTTAGGGGGCAATTATGCCGTTACGCCTGCGGAGGGCGGCGTGTATTTCGGCGCCAAAGGGCATATCTATGAGGTGCTTTTGGAGAATGAAAGCGGCATTTTTCAGAAAAATGCCCAGGCTTTGCTGAACTTTTCGGAAAACGCCGGCATTCCCCTTTGGATCATGCCTGTGCCTTCCGGCAGCCAGGAGCAAAAGGAAAATCTTCCGCTTTTGGCAGAGAACCACGACCAAAGAGAGGAACTGGAATATTTCCAGGAAAACGCCGCGGGGGAAACCTATATTGTGGATACCTTCGATGTTTTAGGCAGCTGGAACGGGGATTTTTACTATAAAACCGATCACCACTGGAACAGCTTCGGCGCCTATGAAGGCTATAAACAGCTGGTTTCGGAAATGGGATTGCAGCCTCTTCCCAAAGACGCCTTTACCTTCCGCCTGGCCAGCACCAATTTCCTGGGAACGCTGTACTCAAAAGCGGTGGATTTTACCCAGCAGCCGGATGAGATCTATCTTCCTCAGCTGAAAACGCCCCAGAATATTGTGCAGTCCGTAGGCGGCGAAGAACGGGAGGGTCTGTACTGGGAAGAATATCTCCAGAAAAAGGACCAGTATTCCACCTTTTTGGGAGGAAACCACAGTGTGGAAGTGGTGAAAAATCTGGATCAGACAAACGGCAAGAAAATTCTTCTGCTGAAGGATTCCTATGCCAACAGCCTGGTGCCATTCTTGTGCACCCATTTTTCCGAGATCCACATTATTGATCTGCGGTACTATTCCCAGAATGTGTATGAGTATATTCAGGAAAATGATATTACATCCGCTGCGGCGGTATACAGCATCAAGCAGCTTTGCGATGTGGACATTTCCAATAAGCTGTTTTCCTGAAACCGCAAAACCACAAAACCGTAAAATCGCAATAAAACCCATGTAGGGATGATGAAACCGGCTTTCCGTGAAGGAAAGCCGGTTTTTCGCTTTTTCAGGCAAAAATTCAATAAAATTTAATAAATTTATGTTGACAATTGCTGAAAAATCCGATAATGTAAAAATGATTTGCCATGTTTGGTCAAGGAAAATTTCGGGAACGATTTGGAAGAGCACAGGATCCGGGGCGGAGAAAAAAGGAAACGGGGAAATCAAATGAAGCAGATTCGTGGAATTGCCGCTTCCAGGGGAGTGGCCATCGGAAAACTGGTGCTGGAAAAGGCGCCGGTTCCCCATGTGGAAAAGAAAAAAGCGGAAAACAGTGCCGCTGAGTTGGCACGGTTTGAACAAGCGCTGGAAAAAGCCAAAAAAGAGCTTTCCCAGCTCTATTTGGTGGCGGTGGAACAAGTGGGGAAAGAATGCTCCATGATATTTCAGCTGCACGAAATGATGCTAGAAGACCCGGACTTTCTGGAAAGTGTCACAGGAAAGATCCTCCGGGAGCAGGTTTGCGCGGAATATGCGGTGTGGAAGGCGGGAAAGGAGCTTTCCACGGTGTTTTCTTCTCTGGAGGACCAATATATGCGGGGCAGAGCGGCGGATGTGCAGGATATTTGCCTGCGGCTTCTTTGCAGCCTGGATCCGGAAGGGTTCCTCTGCCATGCAAGAACAGTGGGAGAAGGAGAACCCTGCATTCTGGCCTTGCCTCAGCTTCTTCCCAGCCGGATCATGCGACTTAGAGGGGACGGGATCTCCGGCGTGATTACCGGAAGCGGCTCCCGGCGATCCCATTCGGCCATTTTGGCACGGATCCTGGGTATCCCGGCGGTGGTGTCCACAGGGCCGTCTTTTTCCGCCCTTCAGGAGGGAGAGACGGTGGTTCTGGATGGTTCCACCGGGTGGATCTGCGCGGATCCTGACCAAGAGACCCTTCGGCGTTATCGCCGGCGGCAGAAGCTGGCGGGGGAACCATCGGCGGCGCTTGGGAACGAACAAAGCCCCTTGCGGCTTTTAGCCACGGCGGCCGCCCCGGAAAACGCACAGGAAGCGTTGGAGGACGGCGCGGAGGGAATCGGCCTTTACCGTTCGGAGCTTCTTTGTCTTTCCACAGGGGAGATGCCCCAGGAAGAAGAGCAGTTTTTGGCCTATAAAGCCATTTTGGAACATATGAAGGGAAAGCCTGTGACCATTCGCACCATGGACATCAGCGGAGAAATCAACCTGCCGTATTTAGGCGTAATGGAGGAAGAAAATCCCGCTATGGGATACAGAGCCATCCGTTTTTCCCTGAACCATCCGGAACTGTTTCGGGTGCAGTTGCGGGCGCTTCTTCGGGCCTCCGTATACGGGGAACTGCGTATCCTTCTTCCCATGGTGACTACAGAGCAGGAAATTCTTCAGGCAAAAGAGCAGCTGCAGCAGGTCCGCGGGGAGCTGGAAGCGGAAAAGATACCTTTTCACAGCGCCGTTCCTTTAGGGGTGATGATCGAGACTCCCGCAGCGGCGCTGATCGCGGGAACACTGGCCCGGCAGGTGGATTTCTTCAGCATCGGCACCAGCGATCTTACCCAGTTTGCCACTGGGGCGGACCGAGCCAATCTCCGGGTGGCTTATCTGCACGACTGCCACCACCCGGCAGTGCTGCAGCTGATCCGGGCAGCGGCCCAGGCTGCCGCGGAGGCCGGGATCCCTGTGAGCATCTGCGGAGAAGCGGCTTCGGATGTAAGTTTGCTGGGGTTTTTCCTGGAATGCGGTGTGTCCTCGCTGACTGTGCCCCCGGCCAATCTAGGAGAGATCCGCAGCGCTTTACAAGCTTTGCAGAATTTTGGGGATCCGCAGCCTTTGGAAGAAGAGGAAAAATAGGCTGCCAAACACCGGCCACCGGCCACTGTCCACCATCCACCGGCTGCTGCCCGCAAGCCGCCGCCTGTCGCCCACAGGCCACAGGCTCACAGGCTCACAGCTGGGCAGGAAGCGAAAAACGCAGATATGCAGGCCTACATACATATGCCCATATGGCCATACAAAGAGAAGCGGCAGGACATCCTGCCGCTTCTCTTTTTCATTACAGGGTCAATTTTCTGGCTGCTTGTTTGCTTTTCGTTTCCAACGAAGGAGAAAAGCGGAGTTAAGGATCACTAAAACGGAGCCGGCGTTGTGGACCAAAGCACCCATGACAGGATTCAGAAGACCGGCCATGGCCAAAAACACCGCCAGAAAGTTCAGAACCATGGAAAAGGTCAAATTGCAGCGAATCACGGTCATCATATGTCGGGAGAGCTCCAAAAGATGGGGCAGCTCTTCCACGGCGTCTCCTACCAGAACCATATCCGCCGCATCCATGGCGATGTCGCTGCCTACGCCGCCCATGGCGATTCCTGTGTCCGCCGCTTTTAAAGCCGGAGCGTCGTTGATTCCGTCTCCGATCATGCAGACGGTTTCTCCGGAAGATTGCCATTGCCGGATGTGCAGCAGCTTATCCTCCGGCAGGCAGTTGGAATAAAAGGAAGGAATCTCCAGTTTTTCAGCAATGGTACGGGCCGTGTCCGTATGATCCCCGGTCAGCAGCACAGGGCGCAGACCTTTCGCCAAAAGCCGCCGGATCATGGAGGGGCTTTCCGGACGAAGAGAGTCCGCCAGCGCCAAAAAGCCTGCAAAAACGCCGTCTACGGCTACATAGATCAGGGTGCATCCGGTTTGGGCAAAAGGCGCTGCCTCTTTGGCTCCCTCCCGGCAGGAGACACCGGATTCCTCCAGAAGGGAAAGGTTCCCCGCCAGAATGCGGCGCCTGCCTACCTGGGCTTCCACACCCCGCCCCGGCAGCATTCGGAATTGCTGGGGCTCTTCAGGAGATTCTTGCGCTTCGGCCCGGTAAGACTCCACCACGGCTTTCCCCAAAGGGTGCTCCGAAAGCAGCTCTCCACAGGCTGCCAGGGAAAAAAGCTCCTGCCGGCTTAAAGAAGGAAGGCAGCTTTTTACCGCTTCCACCCGGGGCTTTCCACGGGTCAATGTGCCGGTTTTGTCAAAAGCCAGCACGGTTACCTTGGATAAGCGCTCCAGCGCGTCTCCCTGGCGCACTAAAAAGTGATGCCGGGTGGCGTTCCCGATGGCGGCCATAATGGCCGTGGGGGTGGCCAGCACCAAAGCGCAGGGGCAGAATACTACAAGAATGGTCACAGCCCGGAGAATCTCCCCGGAAAATAGCCAGGTCAGCGCCGCCGCTGTTAAAGCCGCCACCACGATCCAGGTGGCCCAGCGGTCCGCCAGGCTGACGATTTTCGCTTTTCCCGCGTCGGCGGATTGCACCAGCCGGATCATCCGCTGCAGGGAGCTGTCCGCACCCACTTTCGTAGCCTGCATTTCGAAAGCTCCGAATTGGTTCACCGTTCCGCTGAACAGCGGATCTCCGGCTTCCTTGTCCACAGGAAGGGATTCCCCAGTGACCACGGATTGATCCACGGAGGTTTGCCCGGAAAGAAGCACGCCGTCCACAGGAATGGTTTCTCCGGGGAGAACCCGAAGGCGATCCCCCATCACTACCTGCTCCGCCGGGCAAAGAAGCTCCTTGCCGTCCCGAAGGATCCGGGCGGTTTGCGGCGTCAGGCGAACCAGCTTTTCAATTCCGGCTTGGGCTTTGGCCACTGTAAGATCTTCCAGAAGGGCGCCCAACTGCATAATGAAGGCGATCTCTCCTGCGGCGAAGATCTCGCCGGTGATCACAGAGGCGATCAGAGCCAGGGAAACCAATACGTCCGCCTTTATATCCAGCCGGGTGATCAGCCCGATACAGGCTTCCAGCACAATGGGGATGCCGCAAAGCAGGATCGCTACCCAGGCGGGATCCACCGGCAAAGGGGAAAACGGAAAAAGGCTTACCAGAAGGCAAAGCCCGGATACAATCAACAATACAATGTCTTTTTTTATGCCGCCCCATTCCAGGAGCTTTTCCAAACGATCCATACAAGCCTCCTTATACATATACGGGTATGGGTATATAATAGAAACATTTCCCAGCCTTGTCAATGCTTTTCATGGAAAAAGCCCCTTGTTTTTCCAAGGGGCTGCCTGCATCAGGAAAGATTGGAAAACCGTTCCACGGCTTTTGTAAAGCTTTCAATGGTTTTGTCCGCGTCGCCATGCTGGATACCGTCCCGCACGCAGTGGCGGATATGCCCTTCCAGGATCACTTGCCCCACCTTGTGCAAGGCGGATTTGGCGGCGTTCACCTGGGCCAGAATATCCTCACAGGGAATATCTTCTTCCACCATACGGTCAATGGCCTGCACCTGCCCGATGATTTTTTTCAGCCGTCTGTGAAGGTTGGCTTCGTCCATACACTGTTTCATAGGTTCCTCCCTGTGCTTCCCGAAACCATGCCGGGGTCATTGCCTTCATTGTAGCGAGGGAAAATTTCCTTGTCAATAGCCGGAGAAAAGGGAATCCGCTCCCTCGTGGGCCGGCATTATACCGGGGAAAGCCGGGTGCCGGGATAGTACCAGCTGAGGATTTCCCGGAAGGAAGCGCCCTGCTTGGCCATTTGCTGGGCGCCGGTCTGGCTCATGCCCACCCCGTGGCCGTATCCCAGCACAGTAAAGGTGAAGCTGTCTTCCTGAAAACGGACGGTAAAATTCTGCGAACGAAGCCCCAGGGCCCAGCGCAGCTGTTCTCCGGGGAGAGTTTGCCCGCAAACTTCTGCGGAAAGAACGGAACCGGAGGCGCTGCGGGTCATATCCCCCAGCCATTCTTCCGGGGATTGGGAAAAAGAAAGATCGGAAAAAGAGGCGGAAAGGGCTTCCTGGAGTTCCTGGGAAGAGAAAACTTCCGTAGTTCTGTAGCCCGGCGCCAGCGCGTCTCCCGGGCTGGCCACCGCTGTCAGATAGGGAAGATCTCCGCCCCAGATGTCCTTGGCGTTTTCTGTTGTGCCGGCGGAAATGGCATAGTAGGTGGCGTCGATCCATTCCCCTTCATAGGTGAGAGCCAGCCCCTGCACTTCTTCCGCCGCCTGGGTAAGTTTTTCAAAGTATTCCGAAAATTGGTCGCCCCACCGTTCTTCCATCTGCTCCTTGGTGGTGTATTTTTCCCAGTTCTGAATGTTGGCGGAGAAGTCTGCCCCCTTCAGCGCCGGATCGGGATTTTTTCGGGCGTTTTCCCGCAGACGGCCGTAATAGGTGTAGGAAGCCACCATTTGTGCGCAAAGCGCTTGGGTCTCGAAGGAAAGGGGCATTTCCGCGGCGGCGGCTCCCCGGAGGAAATCCATTCGGTTCACTTCCAGAACGGTGTCTGTGGAAGTGTCCAGAATCCGGAAGACATCTTCCGTGCCTTCCCCGGCGGGCGCGGAGCTTTCCTGGGAGGAGGCCGGTTCATCCCGGGAGCTGCTTTCCGAAGAAGAGAGAGAAGGCTGCCGGGGAACGGATAAAGCCAGCAGGGGAAGCAGCAAAAGCGCCAGAAAAAAAGAGATCCCCAGAATACATTTTTCTTTCATAATTTGTTCTCCTTCCATGTCTTTGGCCCCCTGGCCGAGCCCCGGCGGGGTCTTGGATTTATCCTGAAAATGGAGAAAAACGGATTATCCTTTTTCCATATGTATAGGAACGGGACAAAAAGTATGCCAAGGGGAAGGAAAAAGGGAAGAATACCGGATTGTGCTTCCCCATACAATGTAAGACCTTGCAAGCCCCGGCGGGAAAGCTCTCCCCTTTTCGTTGACATTGGGCCGGAAAGGGGGCTACAATAGGACACAGCCAAGGACTTTTGACAGAACAGGAGGAATGGTATGCAGCCAATGGATGAAAAAACTCCGGAAACAGGAACCCTTCAGGAGCTTTGCCGGGAATTTCGGGAACACAATGGAATTCCTCTGGAAAAATATGATCTTTACAATGTGAAACGGGGCCTTCGCAATCCCGACGGCACCGGCGTTATGGCCGGGCTGACCCGCATCTGCAACGTGCACGGCTATTTGATCGACGACGGGGAGCGGATCCCCGATCAGGGCAAGCTTACATACCGGGGCGTGGATGTGCGGGATTTGGTGGAGGGCTGCATAAAGGAACACCGTTTCGGTTATGAAGAAACAGCCTGGCTGCTGCTTTCCGGGAGGCTGCCCCATGCCCGGCAGCTGGAGGATTTTTCCCGTTTGCTCAATGAAAGCCGGGATCTTCCCCCTTACTTTGCGGAGGATATGATCATCAAAGCGCCTTCCCGGAACATTATGAATAAACTGGCCCGTTCGGTGCTGGCGCTGTACTCCTATGACGAAAATCCTGAGGAAGAGACGCTGGAGAACAATTTGCGGCAGTCTGTGGGCCTTTTGGCTCGGCTGCCCTTGATCATGAGCTATGCTTATCAGGTGAAACGCCGGCACTATGACCGGGAGAGCATGTATTTTCATCCTACGGATCCCCGGCATTCCACGGCGGAGGCCATTTTGAACGCCATCCGGCCGGACCGGCAATTTACCCCGGAAGAAGCCCGCCTTTTGGATCTTTGCATGATCCTGCACGCGGAGCATGGAGGAGGAAATAACAGCACGTTTACCGTCCGGGTCCTTACCTCTACGGGAACGGATATTTATTCCGCTATGGCGGCGGCCATCGGTTCTCTGAAAGGTCCCCTCCACGGCGGGGCCAATCACCAGGTAATGACCATGATGGAAGACTTGATGGAAAACGTGCGATGCTGGCAGGACCCGGAGGAGATCGGGGCATATCTGGAGAAGATCCTCCGGGGAAAAGCGGGGGACGGAAGCGGGCTTTTGTATGGCATCGGCCACGCGGTGTATACCCTTTCCGATCCCCGGGCGGTGCTTCTGCGGGAAGAAGCCCGCAGCATGGCGGAAAGCCGGGGAATGGGGGACGTATTCCGGCTGTTTGAGCAGGTGGAGCGGTTGGCACCCCAGGTGTTTGCCCGGGAAAAAGGGGACGGCAGGGCGGTTTGTGCCAATGTGGACTTTTACTCCGGGCTGGTGTATCGGATGCTGGGAATCCCGGAGGACCTGTATACGCCATTGTTTGCGGTTTCCCGGGTGGCGGGCTGGTGTGCCCATCGGATCGAAGAACTGGAAACCGGCCATCGGATCATCCGCCCGGCATACCGTTCCCTTTCCAAAAATAAACCGTATGTACCTTTGTCTCAGAGGTAAAAAAGAGATGGAGTTCTCCGGAGGCCCCGGAGAACTGCAGAACAGGAAAACCGTAGACCCCAAGAAACGGAGAAAGATACCCTATTACCCTATACATTTTTCCGGGTTTACGGTATAATGAAATTCAATTGTTTCCGTTTTTTTCCGGATGTGAAAACGGAATCTGCATAAGACATAAAGAAAAAGAGGCGGATATATGAAAGAAGAACGGATCTGGCCGGTGTTTTGGGCGGCGTGGCTGCTGATTTTTCCGCTGCGGCTTTTGCAGCAGATTTTTCTGGTGGACGGAGAAACGGGCTTTTACACGGATGAAAAACTGACCTCGTATCTGCTTACAGGGCTTTTGATCGTAGGCATCCTGCTGTTTTTTTGGCTCTGCCGCAAGGAAAGAAAAACGCCGGAAGAAAGTCTGCCGGTGCTGAAAAGTCTGCCGGGAGCCGCCGGGGGAGTTTTGGCCGGGCTTCTTTTTGCCGGGCAGGGGCTTTACAGCCTTTTCGGAGAGCCTTGTGTGGGAAATGAGATCATAAACCGGGTTTTGTCCGTGGTGGGGCTGGCAACCGGCGGCGTATTTCTGTGCTTGGCCTACGGGATGGCTGTGGGGAAAAATTTTTTGGGAGCGTGTCCTCTTTTAGGGCTGATCCCTTCCCTGTGGGGCTGTATCTGCCTGATCGCCATGTTTATCACATACACAGCCGCAGTCAACGGTGTGGAGAATTTTTACGATACCTGCACGGTGGTATTCTTTCTTCTGTTCCTTTTCTCTCTGGCTAAATATCTCACGGGAACGGAGGGCCCGGCGGGAATCTACCGCTATGGGTTTCCGGCGGTGCTGCTGGCTTCCGTAACGGCGCTGCCGGCGTTTGTCCTGACGCTTCTGGGAAAAGAGCTGAGCAGTGCTTTTTCGGCCAGCCTGCATCTGCTGAACTTGGGATTGCTTCCGTTTACGCTGGCTGTTTTATGGGCGGTGCGGCTGGAAGAAAACCGCAGGGCGCGGGAAGAAGCGTGAAAACAGCCGGAAAAATCCTTCGGCAGAGGAAAAAATTTCAAAAACTCCGTTAAAATTATATCAGCCTACTTGTAAAATTTTCGGGAATGCTATAGAATAGCAGGTAGAGACCAGACTTATCAACATTCAGGAGGTATATGCTTTATGTCCATTAAAGTTGCCATCAATGGCTTTGGCCGCATTGGCCGCCTGGCATTCCGCCAGATGTTCAACGCTCCGGGATATGAGATCGTTGCGATCAACGACCTGACCGATCCCAAAATGCTGGCTCATTTGCTGAAGTACGACTCTTCCCAGGGCCGTTATGCTTTGGCTGATAAAGTGACTGCCGGCGAAGATTCCATCACAGTGGACGGCAAGACCATCAAAATCTACAGCGAAAAAGACGCTAAGGATCTGCCCTGGGGCGAGATCGGCGTTGACGTTGTTCTGGAGTGCACCGGTTTCTACACTTCCAAGGCTAAGGCTCAGGCTCACATCGATGCCGGCGCCAAGAAGGTTGTTATTTCCGCTCCTGCCGGAAACGACCTGCCCACCATCGTGTATTCCGTAAATGAGAAGACCTTGACCGCTGAGGACAAGATCATCTCCGCCGCTTCCTGCACCACCAACTGCCTGGCTCCCATGGCTAAGGCTCTGAACGATTACGCTCCCATCCAGAGCGGCATCATGTCCACCATCCATGCCTTCACCGGCGATCAGATGGTTCTGGACGGCCCCCACAGAAAGGGCGACCTGCGTCGTGCCCGCGCTGCTGCTGTGAACATCGTTCCCAACTCCACCGGTGCTGCCAAGGCTATCGGCCTGGTAATCCCCGAGCTCAACGGCAAGCTCATCGGCTCTGCTCAGCGTGTTCCCGTGCCTACCGGCTCCACCACCATTCTGGTAGCGGTTGTTAAGGGCGAGAACGTAACCAAGGAAGGCATCAATGCCGCTATGAAGGCCGCTTCCTCCGAGAGCTTCGGCTACACGGAAGAGCAGCTGGTATCCAGCGACATTATCGGCATCACCCAGGGTTCCCTGTTCGATGCCACCCAGACCATGGTGATCGATATGGGCAATGGCCTGTATCAGGTACAGGTTGTTTCTTGGTATGACAACGAGAACTCCTACACCAGCCAGATGGTTCGCACCATTAAGTATTTCGCTGAGATCTAAGTATTAAGTGTTAAGTACTAAGTACTAAGCACAGCGATAAGACTTCAGAGAAAACGAGAAGCGGCTTTGCCTTCGGGCGGGCCGCTTTTTCCGTATGGATTCACGGCAAAGCAAAACAGGGGAGGAAAATCATATGGTTCTGTTGTTGGCAGGCGGGACCCACACGGGCAAAACCAATCTGGCTCAAAAACTTTTAGAGCGGTATCATTGGCCGTATTTTTCCATCGACCATTTGAAAATGGGGCTGATCCGCAGCGGGCATTGTCCTTTGACGCCGGAAAGCCCGGATGAGGAACTGACGGCATATCTTTGGCCCATCGTCCGGGAAATGGTCAAGACAGCGGTGGAAAATGGGCAGAATCTAATTGTAGAAGGCTGTTACATTCCTTTTTCTTATAAGGAGGATTTTCCCCCGGAATACCGGGAGCAGATCCGTTTTTTGTGCCTGGTGTTTCATGAGGAGTATATTCGGAACCGGTATGGGGACATTTTGAAATATGCCAATGTAATCGAGGACCGTTTGGAGGACGGGGCCTGCTCCATGGAGAAGATGCTGGAAGAAAACCGGAAAAATCAGGAAGCTTGCCTGCAGTACGGATGCCCATATTGTTTGATCCGGGAGGAATATGCCCCGGATTGGCGCCCGGAGCTTCCGTAGAAGTGACTGGGTGAAGAAAGGGAGGGCCAACCGTAAAATTTCTGTGCAGGAGCGGAAAAAAGCCGTTCGGATCCGGGGAAACTTCCGGCAGTTTGGAAATTGAAAAAACCGGTGGTTTGTGGTATAGTGACAGGGTGAAAAAATCTGCGCAGGGAATGGGAATTTCCCCGGCATTGTCAGGAGGAAAGAAAAATGGAAAATAAAATTACGGATTCGGTTTTGTATATCGGTGTAGACGATACGGACATTGATCTTTTTGAAAGTCAGTATGTGGTGCCCAATGGGGTTTCCTATAATTCCTATGTGATTTTGGATGAAAAGGTAGCGGTTATGGATACCGTGGACGCCCGGGCCCGGGATCCCTGGCTTTCCAATCTGGAACAGGCTTTGAACGGAAGAACGCCGGATTATCTGGTGGTTTCCCATATGGAGCCGGATCATTCCGCCAACATTCAGGCGCTGGCGGAAAAATATCCGGAAATGAAAGTGGTGGGAAATGCCAAGACGTTCCAGATGATGGGCCAGTTCTTTACTTTGGATTTTTCCGGACGTTCCGTTGTGGTAAAAGAAGGGGACGAGCTTTCTCTGGGCAGTCATACCCTTCAGTTTGTTATGGCGCCTATGGTGCATTGGCCGGAAGTAATGGTGGCCTATGAAAAGAGCGAGAAGATCCTGTTCTCCGCGGACGGGTTTGGAAAATTCGGCGCTCTTTCCGTCCAGGAAGATTGGGACTGTGAGGCCCGGCGCTACTATTTTAACATTGTAGGAAAGTACGGCGCGCAGGTGCAGGCACTGCTGAAAAAGGCAGCAGGACTGGATATTCGTATGATCTGCCCGCTGCATGGCCCGATCCTGAAAGAAAATCTGGGGCACTATCTGGAGAAGTACTCCATTTGGAGCAGCTACCAGCCGGAAGATCAGGGCGTGCTGGTGGCCTACGCCTCCATTCACGGGCATACGGCCCAGGCTGCCAAAGAAATGGCTGAGATTTTGGAGAAAAACGGAGCGAAAAAGGTGGTCCTCTGTGATCTGACCCGGGATGATATGGCAGAAGCGGTGGAGGATGCTTTCCGGTATAACGCCCTTCTTTTGGCAGGCGCTACCTATAACGGAGAGGTTTTCCCCTGCATGCACGCGTTTCTCCATCATTTGAAAGGGAAGAATTTCCAGAACCGCCGGATTGGCCTGATGGAAAACGGAACATGGGCTCCCATGGCTGCCAAGGCCATGAAAGCCGATTTGGAAGGCATGAAAAACTTGCAGATCTGCGAAACGGTGGTAACGCTGCGCTCTGCCATGAAGGAATCGGATCGGCCGGCTATGGAGCAGCTGGCTCGGGAGCTTTTGGCGGAATAAAATTTAGATAGCTGGAAGAATACAGCGCCGGCAAGGACGGAAGGAGAAATTCCGCCCTTGCCGGTATTTTTTGCATTTTTCCGGAAACCAACGAAAAAACGCTTCCGGTTTTTCAAAAATACGACAAACCTTCTGTGGTATAGTGTATCGGAGGGACAGGCTGCAAAGAAAAAACATTTTTATAACAATTTCAACAATTCATAATGAAAACTATCGTTAAATTTTTAAGAAATTGTACGAATTCCCTTGCTATTTCAAAGTTTTATGCTATTATTAAAGAAGAGTATTCTTCAAGGAGGCGGGTTTATGGAAGCAGTGCGGAAAGAAAATGAATTTCCGTTATATTTGTTTCATCAGGGAACCAATGTTAAGGCATATGAGTTCCTGGGTGTACATAAACTGCAGGTAGAAGGAAAAAGCTGTACGGCTTTTCGAGTGTGGGCGCCCAACGCTTTGCGCGTGTCCGTGGTGGGCGATTTTAACCAGTGGGATCCGGAAGCCGCTCCTATGGAGAAGATCAGCGGGGGCGTTTGGGAGTATGTGCTTTCGGAAGAGCTTCCCTTGTTTGCTCCGTATAAATACTGCATTACCCAGCAGGATGAAAAGCAGGTTTTGAAAAGTGACCCCTATGCCTATCACTTTGAAACCAGACCGGGAACGGCTTCTTTGTATTACGATCTTTCCGGGTATGCCTGGCAGGACGGCGGCTGGATGCGCCGCCGGGACGAAACGGACTGGCTGGCTTCTCCTATGAACATTTACGAAGTGCACGCCGGTTCCTGGAAGCAGTATGCGGACGGGAACGTTTTCTCCTACCGGAAGTTGGCGGAAGAGCTGATCCCTTATGTGAAAGATATGGGATATACCCACATCGAGCTGATGCCTTTAACAGAATATCCCTTCGACGGTTCCTGGGGATACCAGGTTACCGGTTATTTCGCTCCTACGTCTCGTTACGGGGAGCCTAAGGATTTTATGTATTTCGTGGATCAGTGCCACCAGGCGGGGATCGGTGTGCTTATGGACTGGGTGCCTGCTCATTTCCCCCGGGACGAGCACGGCCTGGCCCAGTTTGACGGCACGCCCTGCTATGAGTATGCGGACCCTAAAAAAGGTGAGCATAAGGATTGGGGCACCCTGGTTTTTGATTACGGGCGCAACGAAGTGGTGTGCTTTTTGATTTCCAGCGCCATGTTTTGGCTGGAGAAATACCATATCGACGGGCTTCGGGTGGACGCGGTGGCGTCCATGCTGTATCTGGATTACAGCCGAAAAGACGGCGAATGGGTCCCCAATAAGGACGGAGGCCGGGAAAACCTGGAAGCGGTAGCGTTTTTGCAGAAGCTTAATGAATCCGTGCTGACGGAATTCCCTTCCGCGGTGATGATCGCCGAGGAATCCACCGCCTGGCCCATGGTCAGCAAGCCGGCTTTTTGCGGCGGCCTGGGCTTTACCTTCAAATGGAATATGGGCTGGATGAACGATATGCTTCACTACATGAGCCTGGACCCCATTTATCGGAAGTTTAACCACGATAATATCACGTTTTCGTTTTTCTACGCGTTTTCCGAAAATTTTGTTTTGCCCATTTCCCACGATGAAGTGGTGCACGGAAAATGCTCCCTGATGAATAAAATGCCCGGAGAATATGAGCAGAAATTCGCGGGAGTGAAAGCCTTTATGGCTTACATGATGGCCCATCCCGGGAAAAAGCTTTTGTTCATGGGCAGTGAATTCGGTCAGTTTATCGAGTGGAATTATGAAAAAGAATTGGACTGGCTTTTGCTGCAGTATCCGGCGCACCAGCAGCTGCAAAACTTTTTCCGGGCCTTGAATCATCTGTATCTGCAGACCCCCTCCTTCTGGGAAGTGGATTATTCCTGGGAGGGCTTCAGCTGGATCTCCAACGATGATTACAGCCAGAGCGTCATCGCCTTCCGGCGAATGGATAAATCCGGCAAGGAAATCATCGCGGTATGCAATTTTGTGCCGGTAGAACGAACGGATTACCGTATTGGCGCTCCCGTTCCCGGAACCTATACGGAAGTTTTCTCCACGGACTGGGAAGAGTACGGCGGAAGCGGCATCCGGAACGGGGATTCCATCCGAAGCGAAAAGGTTCCCATGCACGGCTGCGAGGAGTCCATTTCTCTGCATTTGCCGCCTCTTTCGGTGATCTACCTTCGTTGCCGGCGGAAAAAGCCGGTGCGAAAGCCCAAGGATAAGGACATGAACAAGAACAAGGACAAGGACAAGGAAACTTCAGAAACGGCCGGGAAAAAACGTCCCGGACGGCCCAGAAAGCAGGGAACCTCCAAATAACCTGCGTCAGGGTACCTTTCATTTTCAGGCAGATCTTTTAAATTTTACTTTATAGATTTTACAGGGAGGGATTTTTTTATGATGCCCAAGCAAGAAGTTGTCGCCATGCTGCTGGCCGGTGGCCAGGGCAGCCGGTTGGGCGTGCTGACAAAAAATCTGGCAAAACCGGCTGTGCCGTACGGTGGAAAATACAGAATCATTGACTTTCCTCTTTCCAACTGTGTGAATTCCGGTATTGAGACCGTGGGTGTGCTTACCCAGTATCAGCCTTTGGTGCTCAATGAGTATATCGGAAACGGACAGCCTTGGGATCTGGACAGCATGAATGCCGGCGTGCACGTGCTTCCGCCGTACCAAAGAAGCAAAAAGTCCGATTGGTATAAAGGAACGGCCAACGCCATTTACCAGAACATACAGTTTATCGACCGGTATAACCCGGAATATGTGGTGATCCTTTCCGGCGACCATATCTACAAAATGGATTATTCCAAAATGGTGGCCTACCATAAGGAAAAGGAAGCGGATTGCACCATCGCCGTGATCGAAGTCCCCATGGAGGAAGCTTCCCGCTTCGGTATTTTGAATACCCGGGAAGACGGTTCCATTTACGAGTTTGACGAGAAGCCCAAAGTACCCAAAAGCAACCAGGCTTCCATGGGCATTTACGTGTTTACCTGGAGCAAACTGCGCAAGTATCTGATCCAGGACGAAGAGGATCCCAAATCTTCCAACGATTTCGGTAAAGATGTGCTTCCCACTATGCTGAACGCAGGGGAGCGGATGTTTGCGTATCGTTTCCAGGGCTACTGGAAGGATGTAGGAACCATTGAGAGCCTTTGGGAGTCCAATATGGATCTGCTGGATCCCAACGTTCCCCTGGATCTCAGCGAAGAAACCTGGAAGATCTATTCCCGCAACCCGGTCATGCCGCCTCAGTATGTAGCCAAAGGCGCTGTGGTGCAGAATTCCTTGGTAGCGGAAGGCTGCAACGTGTATGGAGAGATCGATTTCTCCGTTTTGTTTGAAGGCGTCTATGTAGCGCCGGGCGCCGTGGTGCGGGATTCCATCCTCATGCCAGGCAGCCGGGTAGAGGAAGGCGCCGTGGTGCAGTATGCCATTGTAGCCGAGAACAGCGTGGTGGAGAAGGGGGCCCAGGTCGGCGCCCGCCCGGAGGAGATCCAGGATAAGGAAGAATGGGGCGTTGCCGTTCTGGGAGCGGGATGCCGGGTGGTTTCCGGCGCTCAGGTGCCGCCTAAATGTATGGTAGAAGCGGATACGGTATACACAAAGGAGGCGGAGAAATAATGCGCGGGAATAATATGCTGGGAATTTTGTTTTCCAATGCTCACGACGATAAGATCCGGGAGCTGACTGAGAAACGGGCCATGGGTTCCGTGCCCTTCGGAGGGCGCTACCGCCTGATTGATTTCCCCCTTTCCAACATGGTGAATTCCGGAATCAATAAGGTGGGCGTTATCACCAAGTATAATTACCAGTCCCTGATGGATCATCTGGGTTCTGGTAAGGCGTGGGATCTTTCCCGGAAACGGGAGGGGCTTTTCATGCTTCCGCCTTTCGGAAATGAAAGCACCCTTTTGAACAGCCGGGTGGAATCTCTTTTTTCCATTCACAATTTCCTGCGGAATTCCAAGGAAGAATATGTGGTCCTTTCCGACTGTGATATCGTATGCAATATTGATTATACGGAAGTTTTGGCCTATCATCTGAAAAAGCAGGCGGATGTTACGGTGATCTACCGTTACGGAGAGATCCCGGAAGGGACCAGCAATCCGGCGGTATATACCATTGATCCGGACAGCCGGATCCGGGATCTTCTGGTTTCTCCCAAAATGGAAGGCGCCTGCAATTACGGCATGAATATGTACCTTCTGCGCCGGGATCTTTTGATCCAGATGATCTCCGACTGCGTCAGCCGGAACCTGTATAATTTCAAACGGGATTTCGTTCAGAGAAATCTTTCCAATTATTCCTTCTATGCCTATGAATTTACAGGATACGCCAAGGCGATCTGCTCTATGAATTCGTATTTTGAGGCCAATATGTCTCTGATGCTGCCGAAGATCCGGGAAGAACTCTTTACCCCCAGCCGTCCCATTTACACGAAAGTCCGGGATGATATGCCCGCTCGTTACGGCTTGGGCTCTTCCGTTTCCAATTCCATCATTGCGGATGGCTGCGTGGTGGAAGGCTCCGTGGAAAACTGCGTTTTGTTCCGGGGCGTAAAGGTAGGAAAAGGAACACGCCTGGAAAACTGCGTGATTATGCAGGATACGGAGATCGGCCCCGATTGCCGGCTGAGCCATGTGATCGTGGATAAGGATGTAAACATTCATCCGGAGCGCACGCTGATGGGATATCAGTCCTATCCGGTGTATATCAGCAAGGGAAGCGTGGTTTGACGGCTTGCTTGATGGCTTGTTAGCTTGTTGGCTTGTTGGCTTGTTGGATTGACAGCTTGACAGTTAACGGTTTGGCAGTTGGCGGATAGACGGCTAAGCAGCCAAACAGACAAGAAGTCAGAAAGCGAAGCGGCTTAACGTTTTGACGCCGGAGCGGCGTTTGCGGAAAAGGAGGATATGGGATCCATGAAAGTATTATATTGTACCAGTGAGGCCCGGCCGTTTGCGGCAACAGGAGGTCTGGCAGATGTGGCGGGCTCTTTGCCGCAGGCGCTGCGACTTCGCCTGATTGGCTGCCGGGTGGTGATGCCTTTGTATGAAGATGTGCCCCAGGAGCTGCGAGATAATCTGAAGTTCGTTACCAGCCTTTCTGTCCCCGTGGCATGGCGCCGGCAGTATTGCGGCGTATTTGAGGCCCGGGTAGGCGGTGTGATCTATTATCTGATCGATAACCAGTATTATTTCAAACGGCAGGGGCTTTACGGCCACTATGACGACGCGGAGCGTTTCGCCTTTTTCAGCCGGGCGGTTTTGGAGATGCTGCCTTACATTGATTTCCGGCCGGACGTGATCAACTGCAACGATTGGCAGACGGCTATGGTGCCGGTGTATTACAGCCTTTTCTATGCCAATAACGACTGGTATAAAGGCATCAAAACGGTGTTTACCATCCACAACATCCAGTATCAGGGCAAGTACGGCCACGAGCTGCTGGAAGATGTTTTGGGGATTCCCCAGAACCAGGCGCAGATCCTGGAGTATGACAACTGCGTGAACATGATGAAGGGCGCCATTGAAACAGCTAACCGGGTGACCACTGTAAGCCCCACTTACGCCCGGGAGATTCTGGATCCCTGGTTCTCCCACGGGATGGACGGTATCCTCCGCCAGCGGGAGTGGAAACTAATGGGCATTCTCAACGGCATCGATACCGTCAGCTATGATCCCGCAACGGATAAGGATATTTATGCCAATTATTCCGTAGAAGACCTTTCCGGAAAAGCCGAAAACAAGAAAGAACTGCAGAAACGGCTGAATCTGGAAGAAAGACCCGATGTGCCTCTGATCGGCATGGTGACTCGTATGGTCTCCCATAAAGGGCTGGATTTGGTCAAGGAAACCCTGGATCAGCTGCTGTGGGAGAATGATCTGCAGTTTGTGATTTTGGGTTCCGGGGAATACGAGTATGAGACGTTCTTCCGGGAAATGCAGGAAAAATATCCCGGGAAAGTCTGTGCCTGCTTTGGATTTGTTCCGGAGCTTTCCCGGAAAATTTACGCCGGAGCGGATATTTTCCTGATGCCCAGTAAAAGCGAACCCTGCGGTCTTTCCCAAATGATCGCCCTGCGTTACGGAACCATTCCCGTGGTCCGGGAAACCGGCGGCCTGAAGGATTCCATTCAGGACAGCGGGGACGGCTGCGGCAATGGATTCACGTTCCAGAGCTACAACGGCGGGGATATGCTGTATGCCATTCATCGGGCTTTGGAAGGCTATGCCCATCCCGAAGGATGGGAAATTCTGGTGAAGCGCGCCATGGAATGTGATAATTCCTGGGGGCATTCCGCCAATACCTATATCCGGATGTATCGGGATCTGCTGAAAGAAAACTGATTTTTTGCTGAATTTTTTGATCCGGCCGAGGCCTTGCCACAGCGCAAGAAGGCTTCGGCTGGATTTTTTGTGTTTTTCCGGCTTGTCTGTGCTTTTTCGAGAAAATATGGTATACTGAAACGGAAAACTGAAAATAGAGAATAGAAAACAGAATACGGAGATCGTGTCTTTTGGGGAATCGCCCTTTGGACGGCACGGCAGGATATAGAAAAACAGGGAAACAAGGGAATAGGGAAAGAGGAAAGATAGAATGGAAGCAGGGAGAAGAAAAGCAGGAAAAGGCGTATGGGCCGCGGCAATTTTCTGCCTTTTAACCGCCGGTGTACTGGCCGGCCTTTTGGTTTATCGATACACTGGCTTACTGGAAACTATGGGGCAAAGCGAGTCCTCTTCCCTTACGGAGGAAAGCGAAACGCCTTCCGGGGGAGACGCGGTTTCTTCGGAAACCGCTTCGGAGGAGGAATCGGTGATTTCCGGGAAGGATTCCTTTTTGGCCTTCCGGGAAGAAGCCCAGGCCATTTTAGATAAAATGACCCTGCGGGAAAAGGTGGGGCAGGTTTTTATTCTTTTATGCCCTGCCCAGGGCGGCGAGGACCTGATCCGGGAATACCAGCCCGGGGGAATCTGCCTGAACGCGGAAAACTTTCGGGACCGCTCCAAGGAAGAAGTCATCGCCATGATGGAAGGCTTTCAGCAAGCGTCCTCTTATGGCCTTTTGACCTGCTGTGATGAGGAAGGAGGCACGGTGACCCGAATCAGCCGATTCCCGGCTTTGCGGGATACCCCCTACGTCTCTCCCCGGGAAGTGTACGAAGCAGGCGGCATGGCGGCCGTGGAGGAAGATACCCGTGATAAAGCCCTGCTTTTAAAGGAGCTGGGGATCAATACCAATCTGGCGCCGGTGGCCGATCTTTCCGGGGACCCGGAAGATTTTATATACTGGCGAAGCTTTGGCAGCGATCCGGTGCTGGTTTCCTCCTTTGTGCAGCTTTCCGCCCAAATTTACAAGGAAAACGGCATTGCCTGCGTTTTAAAACATTTTCCCGGCTATGGCGGAAATGAAGACACCCACACAGGCTTGGCTGTGGATTCCCGGCCTTACTCGGAATTTCTTGCGGCGGACTTTCTGCCCTTTCAGGCAGGGATCCAGTCCGGCGCGCCTATGGTTTTGGTGAACCACACCATTGTGGAATGTATGGATCCGGAAAATCCTGCCACCCTTTCTCCCCGGGTCCATGAAGTATTGCGGGAGGAACTGGGGTTTGGCGGGCTGATCCTTACGGATGATCTGAGCATGGAAGCCATAACCCAGTATACCCAGGGAGAAAATCCCTGCACCCAGGCGTTTCTGGCCGGGAACGATCTGCTGCTGTGCTCTTCCGGAGAGGAAAATTTTGAAGCCTTCTACCGGTCGGTGGAAGCAGGGGAGATTTCGGAAAAACGGTTAAATGAATCGGTTTTGCGCATTCTGGAATGGAAAATTTTTATGGGGATCTTATAAAGACGGGATTCTATGAATTCTATAAGTCCTATGAATCCTATGAGCTCTATGAAGCATTGAACCCTGTGCAGGAAAAGCAGAAAAGCTTTTCTCTGGGGGTTTCGGAAGAAAAACAGATCTGGAGAATGGTTTCCCGGATCGTATACACGTACACGGAAAGGAAGAGAAAAAATGAAGCTGAAACGGGTAGAACCTGTGGAACTGACGCCCCGGGAAAAGCAGATGCTGCTGGAATTGCGGCAGAGCCGGCGGTATCCTGTGGCTCGTCTGGAGCTGCACAGCAGCCGGGAGGAGGAACTGGTCTCCACAGCGCTGGATTTTGTCCGGATCACAGAGTCGGAAGACTCTATGGAGCTGGTAAAGCAAAGAGGAGAAGCCCTAAAGGGATTGGTGGAAAAGGGCCTTGCCTGGGTGGATTTTGAGAGCCGGGTCTGGGTTTGCGGAGACCATACCGTGTATTATCGCAGCCAAATCTATCAGCTGCTTTGCCAGACGGCTATGGAGGCGCAGGCGCTTCCGGATTGTCTGTTTGACATTCCGGCTTTGCGAAAAGGCTATATGGGCGTCACAGGGAAAGGAAAAAAGATCCTTTGCTGCTGAGCCTTTGGGGCTTCGGGGCTTCGGCGCACCGAAACAAAAAAATCGCGGAGGTTCGGAGCGGTGAAGCTACGGAGCCGTGAACCCATAAAGCAGTAAAAGAAAAACACCGTGAAGGCTTTCACGGTGTTTTTTTCGGTGTTTATATCATTCACAGGTATGCCATGGTATTGCCATAGGACGAGGGACAAAATACCAAGGGAATAAGCACAAGCACACGGGCTTTACCGCTTATTCCTTCTCTTTCTTTTTTCCCATGCGCATTTCGGCGCTTTGGATCAGGTTAAACAGGGAGGAGGAGAAAAGCGGATATTTTTCCGCGATTTGTTCCGGAGAAAGAGAGGGCGCCAACGCTTTGTCCAAGGGCTCCATGTCTTCCACCGGCTCCCCTGCGCTTAAGGAGAGGGCATAGGCCTCTGCAGTGTCCTGGGAGGCGGAGGAAAGACCGGTGCTGAGCTTTTGGGGAACGGCAAAAAGACCCTGGGGGTTTTTGCTGTTAGCGGAATATAAGATCCGGAACGCTTTATAGACCTCCGCGTTTAACATAGCGGAGATTTCCGTTGTCAGGGCTTTACATTTGCAGGTTTGAAGGATATCATAGATAATGTTCAGGGAGTTGGCGATGAGCTTTTTATTGAGAACCGGAAGCAGACTGCCTTTAAAGGCATTTTCCTTTCCGGCGGAATCCGGCTCGGGAATATTTTCCACAGTGATGGTCTCCCCGGTTCGGTTAGGAGAGCGCCCCAGCAGATAGTCGCAGGATACGCCGTAAAAATCCGCTACCTTTACCACAAATTCCAGCCCGCATTCCCGAATTCCTTTTTCGTAATGGGAAAGCAGCGCCTGAGAAATTCCCAGAGATTCCGCGGCGGATTTTTGGCTGAGCTTCCGCTCTTTCCGCAGCAGCGTGATGATTCTTGGAAAATGACTGTTCAAAGCAAACCCCTCCAGCAGGAAGCTCCCTCTGCTTCCATCCTTTTCTACCCGGAACTTTGTCTGTTTCTGTTCCATTTTGGCGAAAAAACAGATCAACATATCGTAAAGTATAATACAGTTATAACGTTTTGTAAAGCCGCTAGATACTGTGGCGAAACCGGTGAAAACCGCAATGTGTTGCGGAGGAAGCGGAGGATACGAAGAAAGCGAAGAAAGCAGACAAACCGAAGAAACCGGAATGCTATGGGCTTGGCGCCGCTTATGTGGAGATCCCGGCAGAGCGGCACAGCCGAAAGCGGCTGAAAAAAGGAAGGAGAACGATATGCAATCCTATGTGATTCATTTGATTCGGCACGGAGTGTGCAAAGGCAGCCAGGAAGGGCGTTATGTGGGGCGAACGGATTCCCCCCTTTCCCCGGAAGGAAGAAAAAAGCTGGAGCAGCTCCGGCGTACGGGAGGATATCCCAAAGCCCAGGTGTATTTTACCAGTCCCCTGCTGCGCTGCCGGCAGACATTGGCGATTTTATATCCGGAGGCCAAAGGCGAAATCTGGGAGGACTTCCGGGAATGTGATTTCGGAGCCTGGGAAGGGAAAACCGCTGAGGAAATCGCAGCGGAAGATTCGTCTTTTGCCAGCTGGATGGAAGGAGGAGCCGCGGTTTCTCCTCCCGGTGGGGAAAGCAGCGGGGCCTTTATGAGCCGGGTATGCCAGAGCTTTGAAGCTTTGGTGACGGAATTGGTGAAAAGTGGAAAACGAGATGCGGTGCTGGTGACCCATGGCGGGGTTATTATGACCATCTTGGCGGCCTACGGCTTGCCCCAGGCCGGTTTTTACGACTGGATGACGGAGAGCGGCAGCGGGTATTCTCTTCGAATTATGCCGGATCTTTGGATGCGGGCCCAGAAGGTAGAGGTTTTCGCTCAGATCCCCCAAGCGGAACAAAAAGAAAACGATCCGGAAAAAATCGTGATCCAGCTGGCCAGAGAGGCGGCGGAACGGGCTTACGGAACAGGCGAACAGGAATAACTCCGAAAACAGCGGAAAAGAAAGGTCGAGTTCAAAATGGAGAAGAATCTGGAATGGCTTGAGGAACTGAAAAAGCAGGGAGAAGCGGCGGCCCGGGAATTGCTGCAGCAGGCGTATACCCAGCCGGGAGATCTTTTCGTGGTGGGCTGTTCCTCCAGCGAGATCGGCGGAGAAAAGATCGGCACCGGTTCCAGCCTGGAATTGGCCCAGGCCGTGTTTGCAGGCATTGAAAAAGCGGTGAAGGAAAAGGGCTTATACCTGGCGGCCCAGTGTTGCGAACATCTGAACCGGGCGCTGGTGGTGGAAGAAGAGGCATACAAAGCGCACAGGCTGAAACGCGTCAACGCCATTCCTCAGCCCAAGGCGGGAGGCTCCTTCGCTACGGCTGCCTACCAGGCATTTCAAAAGCCGGTTTTGGTGGAGGAAGTGGAAGCCGCTGCCGGAATGGATATTGGAGGAACGCTGATCGGAATGCACTTGCAAAGAGTAGCGGTGCCGGTTCGGCTTTCCATTTCCAAAATCGGGGAAGCGGGGCTGCTGTGTGCCAGAACCCGTCCCCCCTTTACAGGCGGACAGCGGGCGGTGTATGATCCGGAACTGATGTAAAGAAGCCGGGGAACCTGCTAGATCTGCTAAGCCTGCAAGTCTGCTTAAGGCGTATAGGGCGTACAAGTTGTACAGGGATTACAGGGCGTTCATGGGATTTAAGGTATGCAAGGTATTTCAGATACGCGAGGATTCTACATATTTTGTTATACAATTTGTTATATATTTATATATAGTTACGATTTGTAAATTATTTTTACTGGTTTTTCCCTTGAAAGAGAAGGAGTCCGGCAAAAAATTTTTCTTCCCGCTTGACAATCCCGGGGAGAAGAATATAATAAAACCATTAACCCCATTATGATGTGCGTATACAAAAAAGGCAATGAAGGGAATAAGACACGTTCAGAACGCTTCAGAGAGTCGGCGGAAGGTGAGAGCCGGTGGTTTTGTTGGTGTGGATAGCTCATCCCGGAGCCGCTGTTCCGATTCAGAAGATCAGGAAATCAGGAGATCAGGAAATCCCAGTGATCAGGTAGGGGCAGCCGCAGAGGCAGCGTTAACGGCCAAGGCTTTATAGGAAGCTGAAGGGCGCCTTTTGTGCGCTGAAGTTGGGTGGTACCGCGGATGGATCCATTCGCCCCGAACGTTCCGTCAGGAGCGTTCGGGGCTTTTTTGTATGCAGCGGGCCGGAAGCCGCTTGTTTTTCCGGAAATTTTACGTTGGAGGATGAAGAGATATGTATGAAGGATGTAAGAAATATATCCCCTTTCAGCCGGTGAAGCTGCCGGATCGAACCTGGCCGGATCGGGTCATCACCAAAGCGCCGATTTGGTGCAGCGTGGATCTTCGGGACGGCAACCAGGCATTGATCGACCCTATGAATTTGGAAGAGAAACTGAAATTTTTCCAGCTTTTGGTGGATGTTGGCTTTAAAGAGATCGAGATTGGATTCCCTTCCGCTTCGGAAACGGAATATGAGATCTGCCGGGCGCTGATCGAGCGGGACCTGATCCCTGAGGACGTGACCATTCAGGTGCTGGTGCAGTGCCGGCCCCATCTGATCCAGAAGACCTTTGAGGCCATCGACGGCGCCAAGAATGTGATCGTGCATTTCTATAATTCCACATCCACGCTGCAGAGAAAAGTGGTGTTCCGCACGGATATGCAGGGCGTTATTGACATTGCCGTGGAAGGCGCCAAGCTGGTACGGGAGCTGACGGAAAAGGAAATCGCACGGACCGGCGCCAACATCCGGTATGAATATTCTCCGGAAAGCTTTTCCGGAACAGAAATGGATAACGCTGTGGAGATTTGCCAGAAGGTTCTGGAGACATTGGGAGCCACTCCCGAAAATAGGGTGATCCTGAACCTGCCCAATACGGTGGAGATGTCCACCCCCAATACCCATGCCGACCAGATCGAATATTTCTGCCGCCACTTGAAAAGCCGGGATTGCGCCATTATCAGCCTGCATCCCCATAACGACAGAGGCTGCGGAACCGCGGCTACGGAGCTGGGGCTTTTGGCAGGCGCAGAGCGTGTGGAAGGCACGCTGTTCGGAAACGGAGAGCGTACCGGAAATGCGGACATTATGAATGTGGCCATGAATATGTATTCCCAGGGTGTGGATCCGGGGCTGGACTTCAGCGACATCCGGCATATCCGTCAGGTCTACGAATCCTGCACCAAAATGACAGTGCATCCCCGTCATCCTTACGCGGGAGATCTGGTGTTCACGGCGTTTTCCGGTTCTCATCAGGATGCCATCAATAAGGGCGTCCGGTATATGCAGGAAAGCGGAACGCCGTACTGGGAGGTTCCCTATCTGCCCATTGATCCGGCGGATGTGGGAAGAAAGTATGAACCCATTATCCGGATCAACAGCCAGTCTGGAAAAGGCGGAGCGGCCTTTATTATGCAGCAGTATTTTGGCTATGAGCTTCCCAAAGCCATGCACCCGGAATTCGGCGCCATGGTCAAGGCAGCCTGCGACCATGCCGGCCGGGAGCTGAAGTCGGAAGAAGTATTCGGCATCTTCCGGCAGGAATATCTGGAAGTGAAGGAGCCCTATCATCTGCTGCAGTATAAGCTGTATGAAGAAAATACCGGTGAAACCCAGACCGTGGTGCATTTTGAAGGAAATCTCCGGTTCGGGCATCAGAATCATCCTGTTTCCGCCACAGGCAACGGCCCCATTGATGCGTTCTTTAACGCCATCCGTTCCGTAGGTCTTACGGACTATTTGTTTGTATCCTACAGCGAGCACGCGGTGGGGTCCGGAGCGGACACACAGGCGCTTTCCTACATTCAGCTGAAGACGCCGGAAGGAAAAACCGTCTTTGGCGTGGGCATGGATCACAACATCAGCCTGGCTTCCATTAAAGGTATTATCTGTGCTATCAATCGTTCTGTAAAGGAAACCAGCCAAAAGGAAAAGGAGGAAACAGCAAAATGAACCAGTATAAAGTGGTGCTGCTGAAAGGAGACGGCATTGGTTCGGAGATCGTGGAGCAGGCGGTAAACGTGCTGGAAACAGCGGGGGAGCTCTACGGATTTTCCATAGAGTTTCAGGAAGAACTTTTGGGAGGCAGTGCTATTGACGCTGTGGGAACGCCTTTGCCTCAAAAAACCATAGATGCCTGTAAGGCAGCGGATTCCACGCTGCTGGGCGCCGTGGGCGGCCCCAAATGGGACGGCCTTTCCGGAGACAAACGCCCGGAAAAAGGTTTGCTTGGGATCCGGGAAGCTTTAGGACTGTTTGCCAATCTGCGCCCGGCGGTTATTTTCCCGGAGCTGAGGGAAGCTTCTCCTCTCCGGGCGGATATTATCGGAGAAAAGCTAGATATTATGGTGGTCCGGGAGTTGACCGGCGGCATTTATTTCGGAGAGCGGGGAAGAACTGCCGAAAACGGACAGGAAGCGGCTTACGATACGGAAAAGTATTCCGTTGGGGAAGTGGAAAGAATCGCCAGAGTGGCCTTTGAAATGGCCAGAAAAAGAGGAAAACGGCTTTGCAGCGTGGATAAGGCCAATGTGCTGGAAAGCTCTCGGCTGTGGAGAGCTACAGTGGCTCGCATTGGTCAGCAGGAATACCCGGATGTGGAGATCACCAATATGTACGTGGATAATTGCGCCATGCAGCTGGTGCGAAATCCGGGGCAATTTGACGTGATCGTTACCTCCAATATTTTCGGCGATATTTTGTCCGACGAAGCTTCCATGATCAGCGGCAGTATCGGAATGCTGGCCAGTGCCAGCCTGGGATCCGGTAAGGCAGGGCTTTTTGAGCCTATCCACGGTTCCGCGCCGGATATTGCCGGAACGGGGAAAGCCAATCCGTTGGCCACCATCCTTTCCGGGGCTATGATGCTGAAATATTCTCTGGATCAGCCGGAGGCGGCGGCAGCCATTGAGGCGGCCGTTTCCAAAGTGCTGCAGACAGCCCGCACGGCGGATATTTACACAGAGGGAATGCAGGGAGTGCGGAAGGTTTCCTGCAGCGAGATGGGGCAGCTGGTTTGCGACGCGCTGAAAGCTTCCCGATAACCGGCGTTTCCCAAGCGAAATAAGAGCTCGAAACATACGTAATGTATAGGTTCAGGGGCGCAGGAGGGGAATCCATTTCCTTCCTGCGCTTTTCTGTTTAAGCGCTGTATTTGGCCGATTCAAGGGGGATAAGAGCCTGTGAAAAAAGAAAATGAAAAAAAGACTTGCATTTTCAAAGGATCTGCGGTATAATAAATAAGCACTTGAAAGTTATATATCGCGGAGTGGAGCAGTCCGGTAGCTCGTCGGGCTCATAACCCGAAGGTCGTAGGTTCAAATCCTGCCTCCGCAACCAAATCAGTTACCGTTGTTGATACAATTTCAACAACGGTATTTTTTTATTTATTCCCGTTCTGGGGATGTTTTTGGAAGGAAACCGGGGATATTTCGAACATTTCCAGCCATATGCAAATTGTATGCCCGGATTTGATGCGGCCATGGTCTGAAAAGACAGGGGTTGGTAAAATGACAATCGTTATAAGAATATAAACGATAAATTATTATTTTCTATATACACAGAACCGTCCATGGCTGGGAGTAACCCCGGATATGGACGGTTTTTTAATGATACCCATGGGACAGAAAGGACAAAAAGGACAGTCAAAATTCGGGCAGATCACCTACTTGTAATTTACCGCCGCCAGAGTTAACATCACACACACTTTTTGTGGAGGGTGATGGAATGGACGAATACATCCGGCAGCTCCAGGCTTATGTCCGGGAGTATAAAATCATTTTTGAGGAGGACTGCCCACAGCCATGCCTGGATGCCCTGTGGTGGCATTATGGGGAGTATCAAAACATGGACAGTTCCCAGGCGAAGAAAGGGTTCAAAAATCTCCGGGTCTGCCTGGACTCGCTGCCGATCAAGGACAGCGATGTGGTGGTTGGAGAGGTTGGGTGCCTGTGCGCCGAGTATGAGCGGATCGCCTTTACCGCTGGACTGAAACTGGGAGCGCAGCTGATGCTCGAACTGACGGAGAACGCCACCGGAAAATGAGAAATAAAAATGACCGCCCATGGCTAAGATATAGATCTCGACCATGGGCGGTTTTACGATTATGTTATTGCGTAATTCAAATGGAATAGATCATTTATGGCCCGTCGAATGTTTTTCTCATCTATGCCATAATAATTCAACTGAATAGCATAAAGCACATATTCCATGTACATCAAGTCCAGAAGCGAAAGACCGATAAATTCCTGATCGAGATCACCGTGGGCATAGTGATTTCTTTGGGAAGAAAGACGCTTTCCCATTTCGGAATATTTCAGTTCCTCCCCGTTTAAATGATACAGGTGTTTGCCAAAAACACCAATGATGTCATCAATCACTTTACCAGTATGGATTATTTCGGATTCAAGGCTATCTGATTTCACCAGTCGCTTGAGAAACTTATAGATTTCTCGTTTTTGACCAGCACTACTTTTGATTTTCTCGTCAATTTCATCGGTTACAGCAGCTTCTGCCTTTAATCTGGCTTCCTTCTTGGGTACTCCATCCGGGAAATTGCGTTTATATTCCCATTCAAATGCTGCGGTAATCATAATAAATCGGGCGGCATCAATGGTTCTGCCACTTTGATAGGTCTGAGGGAGGTGCCGAAGGTAGAGCATACCGCTTGCGATATCTGACAGGATTTTCCCTTCAGTTCCAGCAAGGTGTTTTTGTTGAATATAGCGGCCAGACTTTAATGTAGACGATTCATCATCGCCAGCTTCATTAAGCACATACATAGTCGCAAATTCCTCATATTTGCCGCCATCCGCAGGCGCAGACAATGCAACTTCGGGAAGAAAAATATTTCTTCTGTAGCAAAGATACTGCAGGAATTGTTTTGCAACAGACCACAACCTAAAAATAAAACGGTAATCATTGGTGGGCGCAAATTCAAAAAGCATGGACGAGCTGAGAGTAATGGGTGGTTCGTTCAACTTTGTGCTTAGCTTTCTGGAAATACTAAATTCCACAGAAACCTGTATGTTGTCAACCATAAAGGTTTGGGATTCCGTTGTAGTTTCATCAAAACTCTGGGTTGTAACAGTAAATACTCCCGTCTCATTAAAACTATCCACATCTATTGCATAGCCAAAGCCTTGATTGACTGGATGGATACAATTAATCACAGGGCTGGTAAATGACATTCTGGCGATACTGTCACGTCCGTGCCTACATCTGATGTAGGCTACAATGGGGACAAATAAAACAGAATTTTGGCTTCCAACATGTCCCCCTTGCTTGGTTATGAATATGAAAGTGGTTCCAGTTTCATTGCATTTTCCGGTTAGATACGGCTCATCCATGGTTAATGGGTCCCCTCTTGTGTATACACCTTTCGTCAAAGGAGTCAGTACCCAGTCCGTCTGAATGATTTCCCTTTTATCTGCCGGAGGAACCAATCGCAACTCCTCACCACTAAATATGAAAGTGAAGTCAATATCCTTATATTTACATATGCCGGAATATGTAATGGATTCAAAAGCCATGGAATTCACCTTCTTTCTTGGTACAGGAATATTATATTGGATTTTCTTCTTTTTTACAAGCAGATCATCAAACTGTACCGAAGCGAGATATCCCCAAAAAATGGACCCAGGTCAGCAGGGTTGTCCCTGCCAGCCTGGGCTTGTTTCTGTAATATTTCATAGCCTTGTTACGATATTCTTCCTGTCCTTAAACATGAACACCACTCGCTCGTCGGCGTGGACGGTGACGTGGTCGATAGTGCCGTGCCAGAGTTTTTCGTCGAAGACTACGGGCAGGGTGTCCAACTCACCCAGTTCGAACATCATGCCGCCGATGGTGATGGCGTCCGCCTTCATTTTGTCCCGCTGTTTTTGCAGTGCTGCCAGCTTGGCTTCAGTTTCTTCAAAGCGGCTACACAGTTCGGCGTGGGTGGTACGGTAGGTTTCTTCGGTCATGGTGTTGGCGGCGTTTTCTGCGATGCACAGGCGCAGCATCCCGGTGATGGTGGTCAATTCCTCTTCCAACGCCCGGATATCTTCCT
>CALWUW010000005.1 GCA_944384815.1 uncultured Clostridia bacterium | reverse complement strand
TTGGTGAACTTGGCCAGGCCTTCCACCACCACGTCGTTAAGACCCAGGTTCAAAATGGTGTCCATCATGCCGGGCATGGAAGCGCGGGCACCGGAACGAACGGAAACCAGCAGCGGGTTCTCCGGATCGGCGAATTTCTTGCCGCAGATTTCTTCCATTTTGCCCAGATATTCGTAGATCTGCGCCTGGATTTCATCGTTGATCTTGCGGCCATCCTTGTAATACTGGGTGCAGGCCTCCGTGGAAACGGTAAAGCCCTGGGGAACAGGCATGCCGGCCTTGGTCATCTCAGCCAGGTTGGCGCCTTTGCCGCCCAAAAGCTCACGCATGTCCTTGTTGCCTTCAGAGAACAGGTAAACATACTTGTAGCTCATGAACAAAAAACCTCCTAATCATTTTTACCTTACGAGCTTCAGCAGAAACAAATTCAATCTGTCGATCGTTCAACTTGTATTATAGCAAAAAGAAACAGGAATTGCCAGTGGTTTTTCATAGAAAGAAAACGATTTTTTTGACAAAAAACTGGGCAAAGAAGTCATGCTGTTTGGCAAAAGAGCGTGAAAGGAAAAAACTCTTCATTTTTATAAGGAAACTCTTGCATGGAAAGAATTGTTCTGCCATAATAAAAGTATGAAAAATTCAGAGCTTTCTTAAGGTTGCGTCCAAAAAGTGCGTGCCTTTTATGAAAGCTTCTATCGAAATAGCCCGGCAAAGCAAGGAAATGCAGGGCGTATTATAAAGGGAAGGAAGCGGTTCCATGGCAGCTCACGGAAAGAAAATCAAGATCTTTGCATGCAGCTCCGGAGAAGAAACGGCGAAACGAATTTGTCAGTGCTTGGGGATCCCTTTGGGAAAAAGCGAAGTGGGAAAATTCAGCGACGGAGAAACAGCGGTTTCCCTTTTGGAAACGGTTCGGGGATGTGAATGCTTTATTGTGCAATCCACCTGTGCCCCTGTGAACGATAACCTGATGGAGCTTCTGATTATGGTGGATGCCATGAAACGGGCCTCCGCCGCCCAGATCACCGCGGTGATTCCCTATTTCGGGTACGCAAGGCAGGATCGGAAAGCTCGTGCCAGAGACCCGATCTCCGCTAAGCTGGTGGCAGATCTGATCACAGCCTCCGGGGCGGACCGGGTGCTGACTATAGACCTTCACGCCGCCCAGATCCAGGGCTTTTTCAACATTCCGGTGGATCACCTTCTGGGTGTGCCGGTATTGGCAGCCTTTGTGAAGGAAAGGCTGGGAGAGCATGTGGAGGATTATGTGGTGGTCTCTCCGGACCTGGGCTCTGTAAGCCGGGCCAGAATGTTTGCCGGAAGGATCGGATGCCCGCTGGCTATTGTGGATAAACGCCGCCCCCGCCCCAATGTCAGCGAAGTGGTGAATATTATCGGGGATGTGAAAGGAAAGAAAATCCTTTTGGTGGATGATATGATCGACACAGCTGGAACCCTTTGCGGCGCTGCGCAGGCTCTTTTGCAGCAGGGAGCAGTGGAGGTCACGGCTTGCGCCACCCACGGGGTGCTTTCCGGTCCTGCGGTGGAGCGGATCCGGGAAAGCCCCATCCGGGAGGTTATTTTGCTGGATACCATCCCCATTCCCCAGGAAAAGATGCTGGATAAATTCACTGTTCTGCCGGTGGCGCCTCATTTCGCCGAAGCCGTGGAACGGATTTACAGAGATCGTCCTGTCAGTCCTTTGTTTGTATAAAATGAGAGAGGCACGTCTTAGCGGCGTGCCTCTTTTGATGAGCAGAAAACAGTGCCATGAAACCGGCCGGAAGAAAAAAGCGCCGGTGGAAATCCCTTTGGCCTTCTTGCTTTTTCGGCGAACTTCTGCTATGCTGAACACAAGAGTATCCCAGGGATCTCGATAAAAAGGATGTTCTTGGGCAGAATATCCCCAAGGGGATTTTTGCAGCCCGCAAAACCTTTCCGGAGAAGGCTGAAAACCCGGAACCCCCTGAGAACCGGAAAGCCGGAGAACAGGGAAAGGAAAGCGGGAAACGGGAAAAAGGAAACAGGAAAAATAAAAAAGCTGAAAATTGCCGTCCGTTGTTTCGGACGGCCTTTCGTCTTGCTTTGGGGACTTTTCTGTATTTGGCTCTTTGGCCGTTTATGCCGGAAATTCACAACCGTTCAGGAGGAACTTATATGAAGTTATGGAAGAAAACCAGTTCCCCGGAAACCGCTGCGGCGGGCCCGGTGGAATATTTGATCGTAGGGCTGGGAAATCCCGGCTCCAAATATGAAGGGACCCGGCATAACGCCGGTTTTATGGCTCTGGATGCTTTGGCCGGGCAGGCGGGGATCTCTGTGGATAAGATGCGCTTTAAGGGCCTTACCGGCCGCGGAGAGGTGGGGGGAAAACAAGCTTTGTTGCTAAAGCCTTCCACGTTTATGAACCTTTCCGGGGAAAGCGTCCGGGAAGCCATGCAGTTTTACCATATCCCGCCGGAGAAAGTGATCCTCCTGTTCGACGATATTTCCCTGGAGCCCGGCAGGCTGCGGATCCGCCGTAAGGGCAGCGCCGGCGGGCATAACGGCATGAAAAACATCATATACCTTGCAGGAACGGACGCCTTCCCCCGAATCAAGCTGGGAGTGGGGCAGAAGCCGGAAAAATGGGATTTGGCGGACTGGGTGCTTTCCCGGTTCTCTTCTCAGGAGATGGAGCTTGTAAAGGAAACAGCGGAAAAGGCGGCGGAAGCTGTGAAGCTTATGGTGAACGGGCAGGATCAGGAAGCCATGAACCGCTATAATTCCTGAAAGATTTAAGAACGTACAAAGGATAGGGGCGCAGAAAAGGACACCCTATAGGAGTGAAGAATGGCCGGATCCGGCTGTTTTCGGGAGGACGGGAGGAACAGAATGAAATTTATACAGTCAGCCATCAGTAAGCTTCCGGAATACCAGACCATGGAGGCAGCGGTTTCCAAAGGACGCCTTCCGGTGGCCGCTTCCGGGCTTTCCTCCGTGCATAAAGCGGCAGTGGGAGCGGCTTTGTGCCTTCGGCAGAAAAAAAGAGGGGTATTCCTGGTGCCGGAAGAAGCGGAGGGAATGCGCCTGTGTCAGGATCTTTCCGCCATGGGGCTTCCGGCTTTGTTTTATCCCCTGCGGGATCTGAACCTGCGGGAAACGGAGGGAGTTTCCCACGAATATGAGCACCAGCGGCTGTCCGTTCTTTCCCAAATGGTATCCGGAGAATGGAGAGCGGTGGTGGCCTGTCCGGACGCGGCCCTGCAGCACACACTCCCTCCGGAAGAACTGAAAAACCGGACGCTGACGCTGCTCCCCGGCCAGGAAATCCCCATAGAAACCATTTTGAAAACCCTGGAAGCCTGCGGCTATGAACGGACGGTTCAGGTGGAAGGCCCGGGCCAATATTCCCTGCGGGGCGGGATCCTGGATGTGTGCGCTCCGGAAGCGTCTTTTCCCGTGCGTGTGGAGTTTTGGGGAGACGAGATCGATACCATGGCGTATTTTGACCCGGAAACCCAGCGCCGGACGGAAACGGCGGAACAGCTGGTGATCGGCCCTTCCGCGGAGGCGTTGATCTCCCGGCCGACGGAACTGGCGGAGGCTTTGAAAAAGCTTTCTTCTTCCCTGCGGGGCAAGCACGCCGCCGGAGCCAGGTCCATGCTGGAATCCCAAATCACAAAACTGGAAACCGGGGTACGGCTGCATTGCGCCGATAAATTCCTGCCCTTTCTTTATGAGGGAGGAACAGCCACCCTTTTGGACTACATGGGGAAAGAAGACTTGCTGTTTTTAAGCGAGACCACCCGCAGCAAGGAACGAGTCCGGGGAAGCGCCTGGCAATGGAACGAAGATGTGAAAGACCTTCTGGAAGAGGGGGTGCTTTGCCGTGGGCTGACGCAGTATAGCGGGGACTGGACGGACCTGCTTTCCGTTATGGAAAACCAGGGAATTTATCTGGACACCTTCGCCCGGGGCACTTCGGAAACGCCCTTGAAGGAAGCGGTGGCGTTTTCCGTGCGGCAGCTGGCTCCCTGGGGCGGCAGCACCCAGCTTTTGCAGGAAGATCTGCAAAATATGCTGCACAATAAATGGGCTTGCGTGGTTTTGGCAGGAAACCAGCGGGCGGCCCGTACCACCGCGGCGGATCTGGCGGCACAGGGGCTCCCGGCTTCTTATCTGGAAGATCCGGAGACAGTCCAGCGAGGGACGGTAGCGGTCCTGCCCGGTTCCCTTTCGGCGGGAATGGAGCTTCCCGGAGCTTTCTTCGGGATTATTTCCCACGGCCGCATTGCCTCCGCTCCGGCCAAAAAACGCCACCGACAGAAAAACGCCCAGGAGATCACCAGCCTGGCAGAGCTTACCCCGGGAGATTATGTGGTGCACTCTTCCCACGGCGTAGGAATTTTTGAGGGGATCCACAAGCTGGATCTCCACGGGATCGTGAAGGACTACATCAAAGTGCGGTATGCTAAAAACGATACGCTGTACGTTCCCGTTACCCAGCTGGACCTGGTGAGCAAATATATCGGCCCCAGAGAGGACAGCAGCGTAAAACTGAACCGCCTGGGAGGAACGGAGTGGCAGAAGGCCAAGAGCCGGGTGCGCAAAGCCGTGCGGGATATTGCCAAGGAATTGATTGCCTTGTATGCCGCCCGGATGCAGTCCCAGGGCTTTGCTTTTGGAGAGGACACGGAATGGCAGCATGATTTTGAAAGCCATTTCGAGTATGAGGAGACAGAGGATCAGCTGCGCTGCATTGATGAGATCAAAACCGATATGGAAAAAACCGCGCCCATGGACCGGCTTTTGTGCGGAGACGTAGGCTTTGGAAAAACCGAAGTGGCTTTGCGGGCGGCTTTCAAATGTATCACCCAGGGAAAACAGTGCGCTCTTTTGGTGCCTACCACCATTCTGGCCTGGCAGCATTACCAAACCGTGCTTCGCCGAATGGAAGGCTTCCCTGTGAAAATCGAGCTGCTTTCCCGGTTCCGCACGCCCAAGCAGCAGGAGGAGATCCTGCGGCAGATGCGCCGGGGCGAAGTGGATATGGTGATCGGCACTCATCGCTTGGTGAGCAAGGACGTGCAGTTCCGGGATCTGGGGCTGCTGATTATCGACGAAGAACAGCGCTTTGGCGTAGCACAGAAGGAGCGGCTGAAGGAGCTTTGCAAAAATGTGGACGTTCTGACGCTTTCCGCTACGCCCATTCCCCGAACGCTGAATATGGCTCTTTCCGGGATCCGGGATATGAGCGTTCTGGAAGAAGCCCCTCAGGACAGGCATCCGGTGCAGACCTATGTTCTGGAGCATGAAGACGGGATCTTGTATGAAGCCATCCGGCGGGAACTTCGCCGGGGCGGGCAGGTTTACTGGCTGCATAACGATGTAGCTTCCATTGAGCGGTTGGCGGCCCGGATCCAGGCGGCCATACCGGAAAGCCGGGTAGGCTTCGGCCATGGGAAAATGAGTGAACAGGAGCTTTCCGAGGTTTGGCGCAAGCTGATCGACCATGAAATTGATGTTTTGGTATGCACCACCATTATCGAAACCGGGGTGGATGTTCCCAATGCCAACACGCTGATCATTGACCAGGCGGACCGGCTGGGTCTTTCTCAGCTTCATCAGATCCGAGGCCGGGTGGGCCGTTCCAGCCGCCGGGCTTACGCGTATTTCACCTTTACCCGGAATAAGGCGCTTTCGGATATAGCCCAGAAGCGTCTGGCGGCTATCCGGGAATTTACGGAATTCGGTTCCGGTTTCAAAATTGCCATGCGGGATCTGGAACTGCGAGGAGCGGGAAATCTCCTGGGAGGGGAGCAGCACGGCCATATGGAGGCGGTGGGGTACGACCTGTATCTGAAGCTCCTTAACGAGGCGGTGAACCGGGAGAAAAACGGGCTGCCGCCGGCGGAAGAGAAAGATTGTCTGGTGGATGTGCAGCTGCAGGCTCATATTCCCGAATCGTATATTTCCGACCTTCGTCAGCGACTGGAGATCTACCGCCGGATCGCGGATATTCGCAGCCAGGAAGACGCGCTGGATGTTACCGATGAGCTCATCGACCGCTTCGGGGATCCGCCGGCCAGCGTGGAAGGATTGGTGCAGGTGGCGTTATTGCGAAACCGGGCGGCTGCATTGGGAATTTACGAAGTCAAGCAGCAAGGGGAAGCGCTTTTGCTGTATAAGGACAGCATGGATATGCGCCAGGTGAACCGGCTGGTATCTGCCTTAAAACGAAGGGTAATGATCAACGCCGGCGCCAAGCCGTATATCAGCGTAAAGCTGGCCGGAACGCCATTGGAGACCCTTGGAGAAGCCTTAGAAATTTTGGAAGGGTCCGAAAAACAGGAGCCTGAGGAGCCATCCCAAAAGTCTTCCGGCAAAAAGCTTCCGAAAAACGACTGAAAACATTTAAAAAAGCAGAGAACCGCCCGGAAAGGATGGAGAAATCCTTTCCGGGCGGCTTTTTCTATGAAAAATCAGCCAGTGGTTTAAAAACCATGACGCGGTTTCACCGTTTCAGGAATAGAAAAAAGGGCAAAGGGAAAAATAAACAGCAAAATGGAATCTTCAAAAAGTGAAAATCCATTTTTAGATCCGGAAAAAAGAAGGGAGGGAAGGCAAAATGCAGTACCTTTGGGCATTTCTTATAGGCGGAGCGATCTGCGCCGTTGGGCAGGTGCTGATTGATTTTACCAAACTGACACCGGCGAAAATTTTAGTGGCTTTTGTGGTTTCGGGGGTGTTCCTCAGCGCCGTGGGAGTATATGAACCATTGGTCGAACTGGCCGGAGCGGGAGCGACGGTCCCTTTAACGGGTTTCGGCCATTTAATGGCCCAGGGAGTAAAGAAGGCGGTGGCGGAAAAAGGTTTTTTGGGAGCCCTTTCCGGCGGCGTGGAAGCTGCCGCAGCGGGAATTACCGCGGCTGTGCTGTTTGGATGGATCGCCGCCGTGTTTTCCAGATCCAGGGCCAAAAGTTAAAAGGATCTACCGATGGGGAAGCGCGGTTTATAAAGCGCTCCGAATTTTAACAGGAAGGGTTTTAGCGGTAGCCTTCTGGAGCCTTCTGAACGGACTGCGCCGGAAAATATGGGCGGACTTTCAAAAATACCGCGCCCGGCAAAAGCAAAAAAAAGAGCGGAGACATCCTCCGCCCTTTTCATGACCGCTTTGCTGCCGGCCTGTTTATTGAATCGAACAATCCAAATAGTGCTCCAGTTCCTCTTCGTCCTTTTTCTTTTTTTCAAAGAACAGCACAACCGCCACAACGGCCGCAGCCACAGTGGCTATGGCAGAGAGAACAGCGATGAATATGGCAAATCCGTTTGACTTTTTCAAGGAAGGCACCTCCATGTATTTATCGTTGGCCGCCGGCGAAAAAACCTTCCGCCTTGGGCAAATTCCGGCACTTGGTCAAAATGGATAGAAGCCGGGGAAAAATTCTATTTCTATGATAGCGAATTTGCCTGAAAAAGTCAACAGAGAAGAGAAAATTGAAAAGAAATTCAAGAAATTCAAGGAATTCAAAGAACTTTTCCCCCCAAGGTGCCGCAAATAAAAAAAGCAGAGCTTTTGCTCTGCTTTTTAAACGCACACTCAGGCGTTGGAAGCATTCAGCTTGCGAACCAGCTGAGACTTTTTCCGGGCAGCTGCATTCTTGTGCAGAATTCCCTTTGCGGCGGCCTGATCAATCTTCTTGATGGTCACACGAACAGCCTCGGCCTTATCGGCGTCGTTCTTCGCAACAGCGGCGTCCGCCTTTTTCAGGGCTGTTTTCAGATCGGACTTCAGAGACTTATTTATCAAAGTCTTTGTAGCGATCACCTTTACGCGCTTCTTAGCAGATTTAATATTGGGCATAGTTCCACCTCCTTAAAGGGTATTGTCACATGAGGTGTATTTTACCATCAAATGCTGGAAAAAGCAAGGGATTTACGAAAAAAAACAAGAGAAACCAAAGAAAGTGTACTGGGAAAGGATGACATCTATGCTGGGAAGAACCGACTTGGCCATGGAATTCACCGATCAAAGCACCCATACGGTGGAAAAACAGGGAGAATGCACCCTGACACGCCTGGAATATCAAGGGGAGCAATATATTACTTTGGAAGTGCCGGCGTTTTCCGATCATCCGGGAACCGGCACACTGGAAGAACTCACAGCCAAAGAACTGCGAAAGCTTCTGCCGGAGCAGGGTACGGTGCTGGTGGTGGGAATCGGAAACCGGGCGATTACACCGGACGCTTTGGGGCCGGAAATGGCCGATCAGGTATTGGCTACACGGCATATCCGGGGAGAGCTGGCCCGGGTGGCAGGGCTGGAATCTTTGCGTCCGGTAGCTGTGCTAGCGCCCGGCGTGCTGGGCTGCACAGGAATGGAAAGCGGGGAGATCGTAAAGGCAATGGTTCGGCAAATTCAGCCCTGTGCGGTGATTGCGGCGGACGCGCTTGCTTCCCGAAGCCTTGAGAGGCTAGGCTGCACCGTGCAGCTTTCCACGGCAGGCCTTTCTCCTGGGCAAGGAGTGGGCAATCCCCGGCCGGATATGACTCGGCAGAGTCTGGGGGTCCCGGTGATTTCCATGGGGATTCCCACAGTGGTGGATGCTTCCCTTTTGGCTTATGAGCTTTTAGGTCGGGATGCGGGAGAGGCGGTTGCTCCCAGAGGAGAGGCAATGGTAGTGACGCCTCGGGAAATTGATCTTTTGATCAGCCGGGGAGCCAGGGCTTTGGCCATGGCGGTGAACCGGGCGTTAAATCCCTCCTTGGAACAGGACGATTTTCAAATGCTTTTGGAGTGATGCTTGGGGCATAGTCTTGCCGCAGTGCTGCAAGACTATCTTTCGTAACGATTTTTTCCCGGAGTAAAAACAGGAATGCCCTGCAAAGAAACTGCATAGAAATACGGAGAGAGGAAATGCAGCGTGGCATAAAAGAAAAGTCCACGAAAGAAAGAACCTTTACAGGGAGAACGGAGGACGGGAATGAGAAAACGACTGGGAAACAGGGGGCAGGCGGTTTGCGCGGCCGTGCTTTGCTTTTCTTTTTTTGCGTTGGGCGTATACTGTGTGGCAGATCGTATCTCCGGTTCCGCCAGTGAAACGGCATTGGCTGCGGCAGGGCTGATGTTGCCTGAGGGAGCTATGGAAGTTATGAAAGAGGGGTGGCCCCAGGAGAATTCAATGGGAGAGGAAATGGAAACAAGCAGCTGGATTTCTTCAGGAAATCAAAATGCTTCTTCCTATTTTTCCGGTGGTTCCCTTCTTTCTTCCACGCCGGGAGAAATGGCTTCTTTACCGGGAAATCTCACGGATTTGCCCGACGGATCCGTTCCGGTTTCCATTACCGGCTCCATACAGGAAATGACCATTAGCAACACAGGGGTACAGTATGGCGATATCTGGGTGAAAAACGGCACAACCAATCACAGCGTGGATATTCCGGCGATTTTGGAAGAAACCCCGGCGGTTTCCCTGAAACGAAACGGGGAGCCGGAAATTCTGATTTATCACACCCATACCACCGAAGCCTACCAGGGCGTAACGCGAACCCAGGATAATTCCCAGAACATGGTTTCCATTGGGGAGATTATAGCCCGGGAACTGGAAGAGGCAGGATTCGGCGTGATCCATGACACCACCTGCCATGATTATCCCAGTTATAATGGATCGTACACTCGCTCCTGCGAAACCATGCAGAAGAATCTGGAAGCGTATCCCGGCATACAAGTCACTTTGGATATTCACCGGGATGCTTTGGGCGGAGAAACACGATTAAAGCCCACGGCTGTGGTGGATGGGAAAAAAGCGGCTCAGGTAATGATTGTTTCCGGCTGTGATGATGACGGCACGTTAGGGTTTCCCAACTGGGAATACAATTTGCGTTTGGGGATGCGTCTCCAGGAAGCTTTGACGAAATATCCGTCTTTGGCAAGACCGCTTTATTTTTGTGCCAGAAAATACAACCAGCATATGACAAAAGGTTCTCTTTTGATTGAAGTGGGAACGGATATGAATACGCTGGAAGAAGCCCAGTACTCCGGGGAATTGTTAGGAAAAGCGCTGGCAAAGGTTTTCGGTGAATTAACGGAAACCGCCTGACGGAAAAGGAACACAGAAAAAAGAAAGGAACGGAAAAGTATGGGGAAACGATATCGGGTGAAGGAAAAGTCTGAAAAGACTTTTCCTTCCGCAAAAGAACGGGAAGAGGTCTGGAGACGGGAACACCGGGAACGGCAGCAGGAAAGAGAAAAGAAGCAAGACCGAAGATTGTTTTTTACAGCCTTTTTTTCTACAGTTTGCCTTTGTCTTTTAGGCATTGGAATTTTAGAGGCGGATTATCAAAGCCGGAAAATCGGGTTTGGGGATGAAAAGACCCTTCTATACGCCTGGACAGGCCGGGAAGGCGATCTTTTGGAACAAATCGCCGCGCTTGATTTCTTCCAAAACCTTTGTTATACTTACAGACAGTAAGAGAATCCGTCGGATTGAAAGTTTTTTTGTAAGGTGCGTGCCTTTGCGGCGGAATGAATTTAGCCTTTTTGGAAATGGGCAGGGGAGTTTTCAGGTAAAGGAGAAAAAGTATGACGGCTCGGGGTAAAAAAGCTGTGCTCAGTGTAAGCCTGGCAGCGGCAATGGTTTTGTGTGTATCTTACGGACCGGTGAGAGTAAGAGCCACGGAAGAGGACGAATCCGCCGTTCCTCTTTCTCAGGTTTCGGAGGAATCTTCCTCTCCGGAGGAACCTTCTTCGGAAGCGCCTTCCTCTTCTCAGTCGTCCCTTCCGGAGGAGCCTTCTTCAGAGACGCCCTCCCGGGAAGAACCGTCGTCCAGCACGCCGCCTCCCTCCTCCTCTTCAAAGCCTTCCTCCAAACCTGTAACCTCCAATCCGCCTTCCCAGCCGGTGACGTCTGTTCCTGCCGGAGGAAGTTCTTCTGCTGCACAGCCGTCTTCACCGGTTTCCTCCCAGGGAAGCGGACAAGAAAATTCTTCCAGGGAGGAAAGCTCGGGGCTTTTGGAAAGCGGAGAGAGCGGCCTGAGTTCCTTGGAATCCTTGCCGGGAAGCTCCGCAAAGGAGCCGGAATCTTCCGGGATCCGGTTGCCCAGTGTGGATTCGGTCAGCAGCGATCTGGGGCTGAACCCGGAGATCGTGGATAACAGCCGAATGAACTGGATGGGGCTTTTAGCCTGGGGTGCCATTGCCGTGTTTGTTTTGGGCGTGGCCGTGGTGCTTCTGATGAACCGCAGACCTCCTTCCGGAGGCAGCGGCCGGAAACGGTACCATCAGCCGTCCCGCAAACGGGGCAAAAAACGGCTTTTGCCGGATCGCTATTATCGCGGAATCCGCTGAAACGTCCCCTATACTGTTATATTGTTATATAGTGCAATAAAAAACCGCTTCTGCAGCTGCAGAAGCGGTTTTTAAGTTTAAAGGGAGAACATCAGTCCTTATGCTGATCCAACCAGGCTTTTGCGGTTTCCGCCACATGTTTCAGGCAGCCTTCGTCCAGAGGGGACTGCATGCCCGAAGCCTTCAAAAGGCCGGTGAATGTTTTCTTTCCGCCCTGGCGGACAAATGCCACATACCGATCCCAGGCGTCCTGCCAGTTTTCCAGAGAAAGCGCCCAGAATTCCAGAGCGGCGATTCCGGCCATGCAGTATTCCAGGTAGTAGAAGGGGCACATGTAGAAATGCAGCTTTTCCTGCCAGCCTGCGCCGCGGGAATAGAAGGGAAGATCTTCATAATCCAGGTACGGGCGGAACTGCCGGTCGATCTCCATCCAGGTTTGGTTTCTTTCCTCGGGGGTCATGTCCGGATTGGAGTAAATGATTTCCTGGAACAGATCCACTTCTGTTCCATAAAGCACAAAGGAAAGGGCGTTTTCTGTGTGCGCCTGCTCATACTTTTGGGTTTGAGGCCCGAAGAACAGGGAGTGCCAGGGTGCGGTAAGGTACTCCATGGCCATGGAGTGAGTCTCCGCCACTTCAGCGGTGTTTTCCCGCAAGGCATGGCAGGGGATCTCTTTTGCCATAAGGTAGAACGCGAAGGCATGGCCGGCCTCATGGGTCAGCACTTCCACATCTCCCGCGGTGCCGTTAAAGTTGGAGAAAATATAGGGATATTGATAATCCGGAAGCCCGGCGCAGTATCCGCCCGGCGCCTTGCCTTCCTTGGACTCTACGTCAAACAGCTCCATGTCGAACAGAACTTTTATAAACTCCGCTGTTTCCGGGGACATTTCCGTGTAGATCTTCCGTCCGGCTTCCAGGATATCCTGGGTGCTTCCCTGGGGAACGGGGTTTCCGTCGGGGAACAGGAAGGTGTCGTCATAGAATTTCATTTTTCCGGGCACAGGGCCATTGATCCGGCGCCGCTGGTCTTCCTTGATGCTGGATACCACGGGCACCCAATCCCGCAGCAGCCGGCGGCGGAACTCCGCCACGTCTTTCAGGCCGTAGCAGTTGCGGTTCTGGCGGACATATCCCAGCTCCACGAAGTTTTTGAATCCCAGGCGGTGGGCTTGCTCCGTGCGGTTTTTCACCATCTGGTCGTAAATCTGGTCGAATTCTTCCCGATGCTGGTCAAAAAAGCGTCCTTCCGCCAAAAAGGCTTCCCGGCGGACAGCCGGGTCCGGATGCTGCTTAAAGGGGGTCAGCTGGGCGATGGTGCATACCGTGCCCTGGCATTCCACCTGGGCGCTGGCGTAAAGCTTCTGATACTGGGTCATCAGCCGGTTTTCTTCCTGCAGCAGAGGAATGATCTCCGGAGAAAAGCTCTTGATATGGGTCTCCATATTGGAGAATACCAGAGAACCCAATTCTTCCTCCAACTCCTTACGGAAGGGAGAAGCCAGCATGGCTTTGTAGAATTCTGTCCGTTTTTCGTCCACGGAAGGGCCGTTGTCATTGAAAAATTCCTTTTCCTTCTCATAGAAAGCGTCCCGGGTGTCCACGGAATTGCGGATCTCACAAATGGTAGCCATGGTGTAAAAATGGGATTCCAGCTGCTCCCGTTCCCGGAAGCATTCCATTTGCACCTGGGCGGACTCTGCTTCCCGGAAGCGGCGCAGCAGGGCGTCGTATTGCTCCAGGACGGCGGCGAGATCCGGGCGGGAATACGGTATTTCAGAAAATTTCATACAATCCTCCTTTTCCCCAAAGGGATACACATAAGTATAGTTTCCTTGCCTCGATTGTAGCACAAAGGCATTAGCCCTGCAAGAGCAAAGTAGACTCTGTTTCTGCGGTTGCGAAAAGAAAAACGCTCCCCGAAAGGGGAGCGTAGTTTCGTTCTCAGCCTTGAATGGGAGCGCAGGCCTTTTTCAGCCATTCCTGCTCATGGAAATTCAAAAGCGGAGTCAGCGTTTTCAGAACCAGGGCATGGTAATCGTTAAGCCAAGCCAGCTCTTCCGGAGAAAGCATTTCCGGGAGAATGGCCTTTTGATCGATGGGGCAATAGGTGATGGGCTCAAAGCACAGGTAGCGTCCGTATTCGGTAACGCCCCATTCCTTGCAAAGAAGCTCATTTTCTGTGCGCACGCCGATCTGGCCTTCCTCATAGATGCCGGGCTCATCGGTGATGGTCATGCCGGCCCGGAAAGGAACGTTGTTGGTGACCCGCAGGCTCTGGGGACCTTCATGAACGCCTCCCAAAAAGCCTACGCCGTGGCCGGTGCCGCAGCGGTAATCCAAGCCGCGTTTCCACATGGGGGAGCGGGCCAGAATGTCCAGATTTCCTCCGGTGACGCCTTCCAGGAAGACAGCCATTGCCAGGTCAATATGGGATTTCAGAACCAGGGTGTACGCTTCTTTTTCTTCCAGAGTGGGGGTTCCCAGGGCATAGGTGCGGGTAATGTCCGTAGTGCCGCCGTAGTACTGTCCGCCGCTGTCCACCAGCAGGAAGCCCTTGGGCTGCAGAGAGGCGCAGGCCTCTGGCACGGGATGGTAATGCATCATAGCGGCGTTTTCGCCGTAAGCGGCAATGGTGTCAAAGCTTTCGCCCAGATTTTCCGGCTGCTCTCCCCGCAGACGGCGAAGCATGTCCGGAATATCGCATTCCGTGAGCGGTTCTCCGGCGGCCATTTTCTCTTCCAGCTCCATGGCGAAGCGGACCATTGCGGCGCCGTCTCTGGCATGGGCTGTTTTGATGTTTTCAATTTCCACAGGATTTTTTACGCCCTTCAGAAGCTGAACCGGGTCGTCTCCTTCCAAAAGCGTAATGGCAGGGTTCTGTTCCATGGCGTTGTACAGAGTGTAGTTCAGGCCTGCCGGCTCATAGAGAAATACGGAGGGGCTGCTGATTTCCTTCACAGCGTCCACCACTTGGCTGTATTCGCGCACGGCAACGCCCTGCTCCCGCAGGTAGGAAGCGGCTTCCTTCGGCATACGGCAGGTGGTGATGAACAGGGTAGCGCTTTCCGGCGTTACCAGGCAGTAAGCCAAAGCAAAGGGGTTGTAGGCAATGTCGTCAGCCCGCAGATTCAAAAGCCAGGCCACGCTGTCCAGCCGAGTGACCAGCACGGAGTCCGCTTCCTGTTCAGCCAAAGCTTCCCGCAGAAGCGTGAGTTTTTCCGCGGGAGTTTTCCCGGCGTATTTTACGTCCTGGATCCAGGCTTTGGTGGCCGGAACCGCCGGACGCTCCTGCCCCCAGATGGGAGCGACAAAATCAATGTCTTTCAAAGTGATGCCCTTTTTGGAAAGAGCCTTTTCCAGGCTTTTTACCAAGGCAGTGGAGATGACCATGCCGTCCAGACCCATTACGCCGCCTTCCGGCAACTGCTGCGCCAGCCACTGGGGGATTTCCGGCGTCTCTTTCTGGGCCATGCGCATCAGCTGGATATCGCTTCCTGCCAGCTGCCGCTCCGCCTGAATGAAATACCGGCCGTCCGTCCACAGGCCGGCTTCTTTCCGGCTGACGGCTAATGTACCGGCAGAGCCGTTGAAGCCGGAGAACCAGCTACGGGACTGGTAGCAATCCGCCAGATACTCGGTCATATGAGGATCAGAGGAGGGGATGATATACCCATCCACCTGATTTTCGGCCATTTTTTCTCGCAAAATTTCCAGTTTTTCTTTTGCTGTCATATTATCAAGCCTCTCTTCTATTACATTCCGGCTATACCGGGATTCAACACACCCTAATTATGATTCACAAGGACTTGCCTGTCAAGAGTGAAAGGGGATTTCTTTCCGCAGAAAGAAATCCCCCAGAAAAAAATAAAGGATGCGTAGATGCGTTGCGCATTGCAGGGAAAATAAAAATTTGTTATCCTTATAAGGTGTATTAGATATTGTGAAATTTGGAAAAAAGAGGAATCGGATAAAATGGAAGATCAGAAAGAAAAAACGGGAGCAAAGGTGGATTTTCTTCCGGAAAATCCCATAGAAGCAGTGTTTATTGACCGGGACGGCACTATGTGCCAGCGGGCGGACGTGGAATACCCCCAGGAATTTCAGCCTTTAGAAGGGCTTTCTCAGGCACTGCGGGAGATTCGGGAAACCGGAGCCAAAATGTTTGTGTTTTCCAATCAGTCCTGTATTGCCAAAGGGAAGGACGGCGGGTATGATTTTGCCGGTCAGTTTTCCCGGTTGGGGTTTGACGACTGGTTTATTTGTCCCCATCGGCAGGAAGATGGATGTTTATGCCGGAAACCCGGTACGGCTTTGCTGGAGCAAGCCCAGAAAAAGTACGGTCTTTCCATGGAAAACTGCTGGGTGATTGGAGATCGTTGGAGCGATATGCTGGCAGGGGGAAGAATGGGGTGCAGGCTTTTGCTGGTGCTTACCGGGAGAGGAAAGGAAGCATTGGAGCAGGACCGGCATCTCTGGGAAGCCTATACGCCGGATTTTATAGCCCAGGATCTAACGGAGGCGGCTGCGTGGCTGAAGCAGCGGTTTCAGCCTTGCCAACCGGAATTTGCTCCTTTGGAACATTCCCAGGGAGAAGAATCGGAAGCGTTAGCAGGCCTTCCCCAGGATCCGGCGGTGCTGTTAAGTTATGTAAACACCAGTCTCCGGGATTCTTCTATGACCTTGGAAGACTTTTGTAGAGAGAAGGGAGTTTCCAAGGAAGCCTTATGCCGCAAATTGGAACAGGCCGGGTATGAATATAACGAAGATCTGCGGAAGTTTTGGTAGAGGCGATCCCCTCATCCATTTTTGGCCGTTAGTATGACAACGAAACTATTTGAAAAAACAGCGAAGGTTGTGTGAAACAGCTTTCGCTGTTTTCTATGCAGAGAAGGAAGAAAACAGCCTCTTGACGAAATAGAACAAACGTTCTAAACTGAAAACAGAGAAACGCAAAACTTTGCGGAAAAATCTACATGGTAAGAAGAGAGGATGGTTGTGTTGGTTACGGAAAAATTGCGGTTGTATACCGGAAACAATGAAAAGAAAACAATTTTTTTGGTACAAGGAGAGGCCCAAAGCCGGGAACTGAAGGTTTCCGTTTTTGACGGAAACAACGATCCGGTTTCCATGGAAAACGCCGTCGCGGTTTTATATGTTAAAAAACCTGACGGCAATATGCTGATGCTTCCAGGCGCTGTGGAGTTTTTGGAAACAGGGGATGAGGCCACTTTTGTGTTGACTTTGCAAGTTTGCGCGGAAGCGGGAGAATGCAGAAGCTGGGTCCAGCTGGTGTATCCCGACGGCCGGGATCTGCGGGTGCAGGGGCCGGAGTTTTTTGTGACCCCCTGTGTTACGGATGACGCCGTGGAAAGCCGGGAAGAATTTACCGCTTTGGAGGAAGCTCTGGCGCAGACGGCTCAATATCGCTCCCATGTGGAGGATCAGGAAAATCCCCACCATACTACAGCGCAGCAGGTGGGCGCTCGTCCGGAGACTTGGATGCCCACCGCTCAGGAAGTGGGAGCCCGCCCTGCGGATTGGCTTCCTAATGCGGAAGAAACGGGAGCGGTGCCCCTTTCCCGTACGGTAAACGGAAAGTCGCTTTCTTCGGACATTGTGCTTACCTGGGGAGATGTGGGAGCCCGTCCGGATGACTGGCTTCCTACGTTAAGTCAGTTAGGGCTTACCGTCTCACAAGGAGAATGGACGCCTTCTTTATTTGCATACGCCGGTACTACGAATCCTACTGTCAGCTACAACTCCCAAAAGGGATATTATTACCGCATCGGAAATCTTGTGCATATTATTTTTAGTATCACAGGAAATATAACCAAGCTGGGGAATGGGAATGCGGGGATCAAAGGGCTTCCCAGTGAGTTGCTTCCCCAAATGGCTTCTCCCGTTACTCTGGGCAGATGTTTCTTTTTGGTGGGAACAGATCCCACGGTTTCCTTTACAGCTAATATTGACGGCAGCACAGGGGAGATCCAGATTCGGAATGCCGGCGGAAGAACCCGGCAGAATTTTGTTTTGAGCAGCACGGATAGTTTTGAAGTTTTAGGGTCAGCGACCTATATCGCAGGGGCATAAGAGGCATAGAAAGCAAAGTTTTTAATGGTTTGCAGAAAGAACCACAGGGCTTGTTCCGGAAATTGTTCGGGATGAGCCCTGTTTTTATTGTTGTAAAATGGCTTATAAGCAAGATCCTTTGGTAAAAGTGGAAAAAATCTTTTTAGGTTGAGGGAATAATGAACAAGGAAAGGTATCCATTTGTTTTTTGATTTTATGCCAAAATAGAATTTTTTATGACGAATTTGTTACGTGCTTTTGTCCAATCTATCGGAAAAAAAGTTTTTTTTAAAAGGGATTTAAGAGGTATTGCTCTTTTCTGGGCAGAAGCCCGCATTTGCTTTACAAATCTGCGGGAAAGATGTAAAATACAGTGAGATATGTTTTCTTTCAGCAGCTATTTGCGGAAAGCGAAAGGAGCGTATTTACGGTGGCTGTTGTGAGCCATCGGTGGACAAAAGAAGCGATGGATTCCGGAATGTATCAAGCCGGAACAGAAAAGGCAAATAGAAAATCTTAATTTCATTTTGGTAATGAAAGGAAGGATTGCGCATATGCAATTTATCGATCTGCAAGCCCAGTATCAGGCTCTGAAAACGGAAATTGACGCCAACATTCATACCGTGTTGGAGACCTCCCAGTTTATCGGCGGCTCTTTTGTAAAGGAGCTGGAGCAGCAGCTTGCTGCTTTCTGCGGCCGCAAGCATTGCATCACCTGTGCCAACGGCACCGACGCGCTGCAGATCGCCTATATGGTGGCAGGCGTTAAAGAGGGAGATGCCGTATTTTGCCCGGATATGACATTTATTTCGTCCACTGAGCCGGCGAAGATGTTCGGGGCGGTATCCGTGTTCTGCGACATTACCAAGGATACGTACACGCTTTCTCCGGAAAGCTTGGAAAAGCAGATCCAGGCGGTGCTGGCAGAGGGAAAACTGACGCCGAAAGCTGTGGTAGCGGTGGATATTCTTGGAAATCCCTGCGACTATGACGCCATTGACGCCATCTGTGAAAAATACGGGCTTTTCCTGATCGAGGATGCGGCCCAGAGCTTTGGTGCTTCTTACAAAGGAAAGCGCTGCGGCGCTTTTGGGCGGATCGCCACCACATCCTTCTTCCCGGCTAAGCCCTTGGGATGCTACGGGGACGGCGGCGCGATTTTTACCGATGAGGATGAAGTGGATGATCTGTGCCGCTCTCTTTGTGTCCATGGAAAGGGCCCCGGAGGAAAGTACGATAATATCCGGGTAGGCGTGAACTCCCGTTTGGATAATCTGCAGGCGGCTGTTTTGCTGCCCAAGCTGAAAGCGCTGGGAGCCTACGAAATTGATGCCCGGCAGGAAGTGGCAAAGCGTTACAATGAGGCTTTTGCCGGGAAATTTGTGACGCCGTTTGTGGCGGAAGGCTGTGTCAGCGTTTGGGCGCAGTATGCGCTGCTGGCGGACAGTACGGCCCAGAGAGATGCCGTTATTTCTCACTTGAAGGAAGCGGGGATTCCCAATATGGTGTATTATCCCACGCCGCAGCACGCTTTGCCGGTGTTCCGGGACGAGCCTTGCTATGGAGAGACTTTCCCCAATGCCAATGATTACTGCGCCCGGACGTTTTCGCTTCCCATGCATCCCTACCTGAAAGAAGAAGAACAGCAGAAAGTGATCGACGCGGTGCTGGAGGGTTTGAAATGAAAAAAGACTTCTTTGTGCATCCGTCCAGTTACGTAGACGAAGGGTGCCAGATCGGGAAAGGAACCAAAATCTGGCACTTTTCCCATGTTATGTCCGGAAGCGTTATGGGAGAGCATTGCAATATCGGGCAGAACGTGGTAATTTCGCCGGGAGTTGTTTTAGGAAACGGCGTAAAGATCCAGAATAATGTGTCGGTATACACCGGCGTCACTTGCGAAGACGGCGTATTTTTGGGGCCTTCCTGTGTGTTTACCAATGTGATCAATCCCCGGGCCTTTATTGAGCGCAAGAACGAGTACCGGAAAACTCGCATTGGCAAGGGTGCCAGCATAGGAGCTAATGCAACCATTGTCTGCGGGCATGATATAGGAAAATACGCCTTTGTGGGCGCCGGCGCTGTAGTGACAAAAAATGTGCCGGACTATGCTTTGGTGTATGGAGCGCCGGCGCAAATTCACGGATATGTTTGCCAGTGTGGGGAGAAATTGGAGTTTTCCCAAGAAAAAGCGGTGTGCAGTGCCTGCGGTAAAACGTATCGTTTTGCCGACAGTAGAGTGGAGGAAGTAGAAGAATGAGTATGAAAGAATCCTTGCTGAAAAAAATAGACGAGCGGTCCATTGTGGTAGGCGTAGTAGGCCTTGGATATGTAGGCCTTCCGCTGGCAGTGGAAAAGGCCAAAGCCGGCTTTAAGACCATCGGCTTTGACGTGCAGGCGCAGAAAGTAGAAATGGTAAACCAGGGAAAGAATTACATCGGCGACGTAGTGGATTCGGAGCTTTCCGATCTGGTAGAGAAAGGAATGCTCAGCGCCACAACCGACTTTTCCTTCATTAAGGATGTGGACTTTATCGCCATCTGCGTTCCCACTCCTTTGGATTCTCATCAGGAAC
>CALWUW010000004.1 GCA_944384815.1 uncultured Clostridia bacterium | reverse complement strand
GCGTTGTATTAGGCCTGCTTTTTGCAGTGCAAATTTGAAAGGAGAAAAACATGAACTGGCTCGTAAGAATCAAAAATAAAACCTTTTGGCTCACGTTGATCCCGGCGGTGCTGCTGCTGGTGCAGGTAGTGGCTGCCGTATTTGGCTACTCTTTGGACTTTGGAGACCTGGGCAACAAACTTCTGGCCGTAGTCAACGCCGTGTTTGCCTTGCTGGCGATTTTGGGCGTTGTCAACGATCCCACCACGGCAGGGGTAACCGATTCCGCCCAGGCTCTTACATATCAGGAACCTAAGAAATAATAACAAAGCTTTGCAAGTTACCAGCAAGTTAAATCCCCGTCCGGTGTTCCCGGGCGGGGATTCTTTGTTTTAACATCTTTTGACTTGCATGTTGACTTGCATTATTGGTTAATTCTCGTGCCTTTCTGCACCTTTTTACCACATTTTTAGAAAAATAAAAACCGCACAAACAGCCTTCAAACGGCCATCTCATGCGGTTTTTTATTGGAGCGGAAGAGGGGAATCGAACCCCCATATTCAGCTTGGGAAGCTGATGTTCTACCACTGAACTACTTCCGCAATTTTCGAATGCTTACATAGTGTATCACATTCGAAAAGAGAATGCAAGACTTTCACAAAATTTCTTTCCCTGCTTTGAACGGGTAAAATCCATTCAAACGCTTTTTTCTCCGGATGACCGGTTGTTTTCCTGCAAAAGCCGATTCTTCACTTCCCAAAGCGCCGGAGAAAGGTCTACATAATACTGATGAGGATTTTCAAACCGAGTCACTTCATCCCACAATGTATCCACCTGCTGTGCACAATATTCCCGGATCTCTTTCAAGGGACGCTCTTTTGCCAAACATTCACCATTTTCAAAAATCTTTTCCCGCAATTCTACAGCTTTGAAATTGGTAACTGTCTTACGCTTCCAGATGTGCTCCGGATCAAAAATTTCATAAGGCTTGGTATCATCAATCACTTCACCATGAAGAGTCAGCACATCGGCGATGGCTTTTCCCGTATCCCGGTCGAACAATCTCCAAAGGCCTTTGAAGCACGGCGTGGTGATTTTACTTACATTCTCGCTGATTTTAATTTTGGGAATCACTTCACCGCTGGCATTTTCCACCGCGGCCAGCTTGTAAACGCCTCCAAACACCGGCTCCGGAGAGGCTGTGATCAGCCTTTCGCCTACGCCAAAGCTGTCCACCTTGGCTCCCTGCATCAGCATATCCCGAATAATATACTCGTCCAGAGAGTTGGAGGCACAAATCTTACAATCCGGGAACCCTGCTTCATCCAGCATTTTACGAGCTTTCTTGGAAAGATAGGTAATATCGCCGCTGTCAATACGAATTCCCGCAGGCCGGAACCCTCTGGGAAGAATCTCTTCATTAAAGATCCGGATAGCATTGGGCACACCGGACTTCAGCACATTGTACGTATCCACCAGCAACATGCACGCGGAAGGATATTCCCGGGCATAAGCACGGAAAGCATCCAATTCGCTCTCAAACAACTGCACCCAGGAATGAGCCATAGTCCCCAAAGCAGGGATCTGGTATTCCCGATCACAGATTGTGCAGGCTGTTCCCACACAGCCGCCGATATATGCCGCTCGGGCGCCGTACACGGCGCCGTCCGGCCCTTGCGCCCGACGGGAGCCAAACTCCATAACCGCTCGTCCTTCCGCTGCCCGGACAATTCGGTTGGCCTTTGTGGCAATCAGGCTCTGGTGATTAATGGAGAGAAGCAGCATAGTTTCAATGAGCTGCGCCTGGATCACCGGCCCACGCACTGTAACAATAGGCTCACCGGGGAAAATGGGCATTCCTTCCGGAACACACCAAATATCACAGACAAATCGAAACGTCCTTAAATATTCCAGAAATGCCTCATTAAAAATACCGGTGGAACGAAGATAATCTAAATCCTCTTTGGTGAAAGAAAGGTTTCTTACATATTCTACCAGCTGCTGCACACCTGCCATAATGGCAAAACCGCCCTCATTGGGCACTTTTCGGAAAAACATGTCAAAATAAGCGATAGTATCCCGATACCCGTTGGCCAAATATCCATTAGCCATCGTTAACTCATAAAAATCTGTCAGAAGCGTTAAATTTCGCTGCACATTTTCGTATCCTGTCCCCTGAACGTTCATTTACTGTCATCTCCGTTTTTCTGGTTCTTTCCTTTGAAACCGCAAAGAATTCAATTTACCAATCATTATACCAAACAAAGCAAGAAATAACAATTTTTTATTTTTCAATATTGGTAATAAATATGAATTAAATAATAATATTTGGAAATCCTTAATAAAAAATGGAGTTATTTATTGCAATTGAAAGAAATAAGCACTATAATGAATATGAGCTCATTTACTTTGCAGATGCTGCAGAGTTCGGCTCGCTTTTTTAGAGTTGAGGATGTATCTAAAAAGCGCCGTAGGACGGCAAAAAATCGAATTAGGGAGATGAAAGGTATGCGACTCAGAAAACAAGCTTTGGGCACCCGTAATCTGGTTGGAGCCAGAGTGGAGATGGCCCGGAAAAATCTCGGTATGAAGCAGAAGGAGCTTCTGGCTCAGCTGCAGGTAAATGGTGTAGACATGAATGCTTCCGGCCTTTCCAAGCTGGAGGGGCAGATCCGTTATGTAACGGATTATGAACTGGCTGCTTTGGCAAACATTTTGAACGTCTCTGTGGACTGGCTGCTGGGACGGGAAAACTGATAAAAAGATTCATAACACCAAAATCGGTTACCCATAAAAACGAGCGGAACTCCGCTCGTTTTTTTGTGCCTGTTATTCTTTAGCTGCCTGTTATTACCTTTTCTTTCTCCGCAGCAAGAATTTTTCCACCCACCCTTTTTTATATTTCAGGGAAATATATCCGGTCACAGCCATAACAGAAGCTCCCAGCGTATCAACGATCAGATCCTTCATGGTATCCATAAGTGCCCGGCGGCCGGTGAGCAGTGTTCCGTCTTCCAAGGCAAATTTCTGCATATTGGTCCGCAAAATGGCATCCGCCGAAAATTCGTAGATTTCCCAAATGACCCCCATAAAAACAGCAAAGCAGAGCGTAAAGAACGCAACGAATGCCGGGCTGAGATTCACAGGGACCCGATCGGCCTTATTCAAAAACTGAATGACGGAAAAGCCCAAAGCGCCCAGCATGGCACCGCTGCAGGTATGAAGCATGGTGTCCCAATGGGGCACAGTGTAATAAAAGTCCCGGACCTCTCCCAAATAAATCGCTCCGTATAGAAACAGAGCAAAAAAGACCATCATCCGGGAAGGAATCTCAAAATTCAGCTTTTTTTGCAGCACACTGGGCAAAAGCATCGCTAAAACGCCCACAATGCACTGAAGCAGCATCAAAACATAATCGCTTTTAACTCTGGCGTAAGGCTGAGAAGGATCTGCTTCCGATGGCGCACGGGACATAATCACCGCAATGATCCCCACCGACAGGAGAAGGGTCCAGAAAATAATCAGCCAAATACAGCGTTCCCAAGGGAACGGTTTCTTCCCGGATTTTGCAGATTTTCCGGATCTCATTTCGCCCCCACCTTTCTAAAACAGCAAGATTCTGGGCCTCATATATACCTGAATTTTTTGTTCACAGGGAGAAAATAATCCCCCACACACCGCACCTTGCGCATTCAGCCTTTATACTTTGTTTCTTCCGGCTTTTCATTTGCGGATTTTTCCGGCTCTTCCGGGATCGTTTGCTCCGTAGTCTCCGCCTCATCCCATCCGCCAAATGCCAGATAGATTCCTCCCAAAGCCAAAAAACAAGCTACCGCTGCGCAAGCGATACTCCAATTCTGAATTCCCACAGGCCCCAGCACACAGGAAAACAACGTGAGAACCAGTCCGATCTCAAAAAACAAAACTGCTAATTTGCTGTCACTCATGTGGATTCCTCCTATTTCATAGGCTTAAATCTCTATTTTAAGTATCCCGGCAAAGAGAATCCGCCAATCTGGCCATTTCTTCCATTGTCAATTGTTCCGCACGAGCGGTAGGGGCGATCTTCGCTTCTTCGCAAGCCGCCAAAATCTGTTCTTTGGGGAGAGAAAGCCCTGCGGAGAGTGAATTTCCCAGCGTTTTCCTTCTCTGCCCAAATGCTGCTTTTACCACTTTAAAAAACAGCTTTTCATCTTTTAAAGAAACCGCCGGCTCTTTTCGGATATTCAGCCGGATCACAGCAGAATCTACATTAGGGGCAGGCATAAAACTTCCCCGGCTCACGGAAAACAGCACTTCCGGCCTGGCATAATACTGCACTGCCATGCTCACCGCCCCGCAGGCCCGGGAACCGGGCGGCGCGCATAACCGTTCTGCCGCTTCTTTTTGCACCATGACGGTGATGGTCTGCACCGGCAATTTTTCTTCCAGCAAACGCATGATCAAAGGCGACGTAATGTAGTACGGCAAATTGGCGCAAATCGCCACCGGCATTCCGGGAAATTCCTTTTCCAGAATTTCTTTCAGATCCAGCCTCATTGCATCTCCCGGAAGGATCTTCACATTGCTGCATTCCGACAATGTCTCTTCCAAAACGGGAAAAAGCCGCTGATCCAGCTCGATGCTGACAACTTTTCCCGCCACCTTGGAAAGTTCCATAGTCAGCACACCGATCCCGGGGCCGATTTCCAACACACCCCATTCTTTTCCGGCGCCGCACTGCTCTGCCATTTTGGGGCAAACCGAAGGATTGATCAGAAAATTCTGCCCTAAACTTTTTGAAAAATGAAAACCGTGTTTTTCCAAGAGATTACGAACCACGGCTATATTGGAAAGTTCGCTCATACCCGCTTCCTTTCTTACATCGTTCTGCAGGATCCGCCTGTTTCGCCGTACAGGCCATTCCCCCGGCCGCCCGGAACTGCGGCTGAATTTCTTTTATTATACCACAGAAAATGCGGGAATACCATTGATTCTTTTTGTAAAACTCTTTATGATAGAATAGAACGTTTTCCCGTATAGGATCTGAATGTAGCATTTCTGATCTTACTGTATACTATCTGCATTCAGCCTTATCGGGGTTTGATTTCTGAATTCTACTTACATATAGGAGGAAAACAGTATGACCCGCACGGATAAAATCAACTATTATCTGGATATTGCTGAAACCGTAGCTGAAAGAGGGACTTGCCTGCGGCGGAATTTCGGAGCCATTATCGTCTCCAACGATGAAATCGTTTCCACCGGCTATAACGGCGCCCCCAGAGGGCGCGTCAACTGCATTGATACCGGCGTCTGCATTCGGGAAAAGCTGCAGATTCCCAGAGGGGAGCGATATGAGGTGTGCCGCTCTGTTCATGCGGAAGCCAACGCCATTATCAGCGCTTCCCGAAAAGAAATGCTGGGGTCCACCCTATATCTGGTAGGCAAAGAAGCCACCTCCGGCGCTTACGTGGAGAATCCCTCTTCCTGCTCTATGTGCAAGCGGCAAATCATCAATGCCGGAATTCTTCAGGTCATCGTCCGGCTGGACAAGACCCGCTATTCCGTTATCCCTGTGAATGATTGGATCGAGAATGACGAATCCCTTTTGGGGCGCTTTGGATACTGACGCAGATCATTTTTGCTGCCGCAAACCAACCGAAGCATTCCCATACCGGTAATTTCCCGTTAGTTTTAGGAGGAATTTATGACCGCCAATATTGGATCCATTCATTTTATAAACCATCTGGACGCCAGAAACGGCCCCGGTGCACGAACCACCATTCAGCTTCAGGGCTGCCCTCTCCGCTGCCCGTACTGCATTGCCCCCGCTGTTCGAAGTACGCAGGGCGGGATGGAGCGTTCCCCAGCCAGCTTACTTCGGGACATTCTCCAGTATCAAACTCTGATGGGCGCCGGCGGCGTTACGCTTTCCGGGGGAGAACCCCTGTTGCAGTCGGATTTCTGCGCCGAGCTTCTTTCTCTTTGCCGGGAAAACGGCATCCACACCGCTATAAAAACTACCGGCTGCATTCCTCTGGAAACCTGCGGAAAAACTGTGGATGCGGCGGATCTGATTCTCTTGGAACTTAAATCCATAGATCCCGGGCTTTCCCGGGAGTTAACCGGAGAAAGCAATGAAAACACCCTTTCCTTGCTGGATTACTGCCAAAAAGCAGGAAAGCCCGTATGGATCCGCTATACATTAGTGGCTTCTGTAACCACGGATCCCCGGCAGCTGGAAGATACAGCCGTCTTTCTTCAAAACTATTCCTGCATAGAGAGGGTAGAATTTTTCACGTACCGCCGCCCCCACCTTACGGACTGGGAAGAACGGAAACTGGAATTTTCTCCTTTGGAGGCCCCTGCTGTCTCTTCCCAGCAATTGCGGCAGGCTCGGGAGATCTTTTCCTATCATCAATTGCCCTTAGGATGATGGTTTGGAGTTTTTCCGCCAAAACGAATCTGAATAGCATTTTTATTTCAATATTTTAAAAAGTAAGAGGCTTCCCCGGAGGGTTATCCCTGGGGAAGCCTTTTATGTGCAATCCTGCACCCAAACAGGCGCGGACATAGGAGAACAAATATAAATCTGATACCCCAATCGGAAGGGAACCGCCTGAAGAAACGCTCCGTTTATTCCGGATACCATTCCGTTCCGGTCTGCTACGAAGAAGGCTCCGAAACCATCGGTAATTCCTTCCCCTGTGTATTTCACGTAACTTTCCTTTGCGGCCCAGACCGCAAAAAAGGGGCGAAATTCTGTCTGCTCCAGATAGGCACACTCTGCCGGGTGAAAAAAGCGCCGGGCGATACGGCAGGTCTCCTGTTTTCGTTCCTCCTGGATATCCAGCCCAACGGGGCACAAACTTACCGCGCAGCCCCAAAGCTCACCGCTATGGGAAACGGAAATGTGCAGATTCTTCTCATTTAAGCAGGGCTTTCCCCGGGAGTCATGAAAAAGCCGCACCTGCGGCACAGGTTTTCCCTGGTTCGAGCAAAAAGCCTCTACAGCTTGCTGCACCCTTTCTTCCGCACTTGTTTCCTCTTTCTGCCGGCAGATCCAAAGAAGAATACTCACCGGTCTTCACTTCCGTTTTCAGAAGACGAAGAGATTCCCTTCTCCTGCAAATATCGGACAGCATCCTTTACCTGATGAATTTTCCACACATCTCTTGTAGGAATTGTGATCTGAAACCGTTCTTCAAAGGCACAAACAATATTCATAATGTCAAAGGAATTCAGCTCCAGATCTTTTATAAAATCCGTATCGTCCGTTATATTTCGCTTTCCCGTTACCGTATAAATAATCTCTTCCACAATTTTCAACATATTTTCACTTCCCCTGACTCTACGGCTCTATTTTTGTGGATCTTCAGAAGGTTTCTCTCTTTATTTTACTGGTAGCCGTTTTGGAAAATCCCTTCTCCCGAAGATGGATCATCTGAATTTGCTTATAAGAAGGATACCCGTCATTAAGGCGATCAATTTCCTTCTGGAGCGCATCCAAAATCTCATAGGAAGACATTTCTTCTGTCTGCTGGGGATCCGGATACACGGCTATAGCGATTTTCACATCGTCCGCAAATGATCCTGCCGCCGCTCCGTACGCCATAACCTCTCCAATCATAGGCAGCCCGGCCACTCGGGCTTCTATTTCTTCCGGAGAGATTTTTTTACCGTTTTTCAGCACAATCAGGTTTTTCTTTCTGCCTTGAATATACAGAAAACCCTTCTTATCCATATGCCCCAAATCGCCTGTTTTAAACCAACCGTTCTGAAGCACTTTCGCGGTTTCTTCCTCCCGCTTATAATACCCCAGCATAACATTTTCGCCCCGCACCCAGATTTCTCCGTCTTCAAACCGAAGAGAAATCCCCGGCAGCACCAAGCCCACACTTTCCGGACGATTTTCTTCCGCCCGGTTGACGCTGATCAGAGGCGAACATTCCGTGATTCCATAGCCTTGAAGAACCAAAACGCCGAATTTCTCCATTTTATGGGCGATTTCCCAGGGCAGATGGGCTCCCCCGCTGATCATCTGGGAAAGGTTTCCAAACATTTTTTCCTTGATCTTCTGCAGCGCAGGAGAAACCACCGGCTCCTTTTCCTTTGCAAAGAACGTACGGCGAGGTTCTCTCTCCACTTCTCCTTCCAGGCCTTCCCGTTTTGCCGCAGCGAGAAGCTGCTTAAAGATCACTTCTGTAAGCAAAGGAACGGTCATAATCGTTTCCGGGAGAAACGCCTGTAAATCCCGCATAGTCGTTCGGAGATTTCCATTGACGCAAATATGTGCACCGGCCATCAGAACCGCCAGCAAAGAGCAAGAAAGGCCGTAGGTATGGTAAAACGGAAGGGATGTAAAAACCCGCTTTTGCAAATTGACCATGGAGTTGGCATCCCCTGCGTTACGAAGCAGGCCTTTTCTGGATAGCATCACCGGTTTGGCGGAATCCGTTGTTCCGGATGTGAAGGCAATCACCGCCAAATCCTCTTTCTCCGCTTCTTCCGGCTGCAGAAATTCGCCGCTGCTTAAAAGCTCCCTGCCCCGCTCCAGCAACGGGAAAAACGAGTTCTCTCTGGCGCCCTCTCCGGTTTCCAGGCAAACCTTGGAAAGCTGCCGGAAAGAAGGATGCGCGTTTAAAATCTCTTCTATGGACGGAGAATAAAATAAAATTTCCGTATCTGTATCTAAAATCATTTTTTCCAGGGTTTGCAGATCCTGGTCCACATCCACCAAAATCACCGGTGAACCCAAAATCTCCCCCGCGAAAAAAGTTACCAGCCACTCATAGCTGTTTTCACCTGCAATGGCGATATGTTTCCCGGCACATCCCTGCTTTTTCATTGCAAGCGCCAAGGCACGGATATCTTCTGCCAGATCTTTATACGTCTTTGTATAGGATTCCGATCCCCGGGTGTATATAGTAACCGCGGGAGACGTGCCAAATTTTCTCTCAATACCTTCTACCAATTTTCCAAAGGTAGGGTAGTACTCAACCGGATATAACGGATGCTTTTTCATGGGCTACCTCCATTTTTCCGGATTTTTCCCGGGAGTTCCTTCTTCATACGTCCACGCCAAAGCTTGATGGATCTTTTGATAATCCTTCAGGACTTCCACAAATAAATCCACCATTTTCCCATCAAACTGGCGGTCTTTTCCGTCTATTAACTGCTGTACCGCTTCTTCCAAAGTTCTATTTTTCTGGTAACGGCGATAAGACGTCATGGCGTCAAACGCGTCCGCCACAGCAACGATCCGTGCCTGCTCCGGGATTTCCTCTCCCCGCAGCCCTTCCGGATATCCGGTTCCGTCCACCCGTTCATGGTGGTACAAAGCAACGGGAGCAATATCTTTATACAAAGAAGATGCGGAAAGAATTCGATACCCTAAGACAGGATGCCGGCGAATAGCCTGGATTTCCTCTTCTGTTAAAGACGAATCTTTGAGAAGAATATCGTCGGACACACCTACTTTACCAATATCGTGAAACAGTCCCGCCAGCCGAAGCCGCCGGATATATTCCGAATCTTTTCCCATTTTCTCCGCCAGAAGAGCCGCATAGTAAGATACCCTGTCCGAATGGCCCCGAGTGTATAGATCTCTGGCATCCACCATGGAGCGTACGGTCTTGGCCATTTCTTCGTAACTCTCCTGAAGAGTCACATAAGCCTGCTGCAGCTGATCTTTGGCGTTTTCAACCTGAAGCTGCAGAAACAAATTGGATACCGCTCCCGCCACCTGGCGCAGATACACTTGCAAAAGCTGGAAGTTGGCAGCATTTTCCTTGACGAAAGAGTTACCCCCAAATAATCCCACAGTATGTCCCTGATCATCGGACAAAGGGAATGTCCAGCAATCTTGGGAATCCGGCAAAGCATCCCAACAAGAACGCGCCAGCTCCGGACGCCCTTCATATAGGCCTGTTCCACCAAAATACTCCTGAAAGGTCTCCCCTGTTTTTTCCGTATCCTCCGAAAGTGGCCGGCAAATATAGAAAAACACATCCGGCATTCCGTAATTCTTCCGGACTTGTTCCAGCACCCGGTCTATCAATCCAGGAAGAGACCGCATTCCGTAGATCTCCGGTGTTTCCGCTACGATCTGCCCCAACTGATCCCTGTATTGCCGGATCATTCTCATTTGGTGAATGGATTTTACACAGCTTTCCACCAGCAGTTCCAATTGATCAAAGCGATCGCTTTTCTCATAATAGCCCTGAATATCCAGCTCGCGGATGGTTTTGATGGGCGGAGCCAGGCTTTTATGGCCGGTAAGCAAAATAATACATATATCCGAATTGAATTTTCGGACCTCCGCCACCACTTCATCGCCGCAGATAGGCGTCATCAAAAAGTCCAAAAGCAAAATATCATAGTTTCCCGTACGGATCCGTTCTACCGCTCGGAAAGGATCGTTTTCAATATCCACCTGATACCCGGAGGACTGAAAATAAGATTGAACGGTTACAGTCATCATGGCGTCATCATCCAAAGCCAAAATGGAAATTTCTTTCTGCTGTGCCGCTGCAATACGATTTTTCCTCATTCAGACTCCTCCTTTCTCTGTGGTACAAGATCTACATATTGAAGGGGAATGGCAATCCCAAAAACAGCGCCGCCTCCTGGATTGTCTTCTACCCACATACGCCCATTGAAGCGGGCGCGAATAACGGAATTGGAAATATAGATTCCCAAACCTGTTCCCAGCGCGCCTTTATTAGTGACCATTTGACGAAATAGCTTTCGTTTGATCTCTTCGGGAACGCCTGTGCCCCGATCCTTTACCTGGATCTGAAGCTCAGTTTCCGTTTTTTCCAAACAAATGGTAATGCTTCCGCCTCCAACAGCCTTTTCCGCATCCACCGCATTAGTAACCAGATTATTCAGCACCTGCACCAAACTGTTAATATCTCCCTGAAGCAGCGGATCCTGCCCCAACGAATTGACCACTTCCAGTTTGCAGCCATTGCCTACCAATTCGTGACGAAGCAGAAGGAAAACTCTTTTCAGCGCATCTTCCAGCCGGAATTCACCGGTTTCAGACAAACTCATGTTCACCGCCTGCCCCTTAACAGCCGAAATAATATCCGACATATAAGCGCACGCTTCTCTTACTTTTTCCACCCAACCGGCGGCCTCTTCGTAAATCTCCCGGTAATCTTCTTCCGTTACGTCCGGATCACCTAAACTCTCCCCGCATTCATTCAAAAGGTTCTCCAGGGCGATCATACTGCCGGAAATGCTCATAATGGGGGTTTTCAAATTGTGAGCGATCCCGCCCACCATCTGCCCCAGAGAAGCCAAGCGTTCCTGCTCCATCAGCTTGGCCTGGCTGTTTTGCAGTTTCTGCATGCTTTCCTTGACTTTCGTCACATCTTTAAAGAACGCCAGAAATCCTCCCAATTTTTCCTCTTCCACCAGAATGGGCGTGATTTCTACCATGTAGTATTTCTTCACGGTCTCCTGGTTTTCTTCCAACAAAACCGTCTGCTCGTAAGAAATGTTGCTTTTGCTGTTTCTGCAAGCCTCTACAGAGGAAAGCAGGGTATAAAAAGCGCCTCCCATTTCTCCTTCTTTTTTGGTACAGTTCTGCAGAAAAACATTTTCCTGGATCCCATACTGCTTTCCGAATGTTTCGTAGAAAGGACGGTTGAAATCCACTACCAACCCGGTATCGCTCAGCACCAGGTAACAATCGGAAAGCCTTTCCAAAACTCTTTGCAAAGCCAGAGGTTTAATATCCAGCAAATGGAAATAAAAAATGGAAAACCCATGAAAGACAATGGTCAGGGCGAAAGAAAGCGGGGTAGCTACCAAGCTGACATTTACTAGTTTCAACGTAGCCATAATGTTGACCACCATAGGAGGAAGATCCCCCAGAACAAAGAACAACGCCTGCCACATATAAAGACGATTTTTGCTTCGCACGGCAAAGGTGATCATAACAACAATGGAAGCCATCAAAGGGATATAGCTGAAAAGCCCGGTAACAAACATCAGCGGGCCAAATTCAATTGCAGAATTATCCACAGAAAAGGTTCTGTAAATCAGATGGTGCAAAGGATTGGTCCAAACCAAAAGATTAGTAATTACAGGAGGAATGAACAGCAAAAAGCATTTCCTTGGCAATTTTTCCCATCCGGCAACAAACACCATGGAAATCAAAAGGGCTAAAGTGCAAGCAAAAGGTCCTCCCAAATAGGTTAAAGCGTCCCATACCTCCAAAGCGGGTGTATTTCCGGGATCCGTAAAATAAATTCCTACACAGGCTCCCAACCATATTACCAGGGAGAAAGAAAGGCAAAAATACAGCTTATGAATCAAACGAACATTCCCTTTTCGGATGCTGTAAGTCACAAAAGACAAAATAGCCACAATGCAAACCAGCAGCAATACCAGCATACTATCCGAAACCAAGCTTTCCGCCTCCTTTCTCCCTCTTTTAAAATGAAAATCAGTCTTTGAATTCTTTCAGCAGCACTGCGGCATCCGGCTTTTTCCAGTGGAATCCGCACAACGCCAGTTCTTCCACGGTTTTTTCCGCGGAAACATAGATTTTCTGGCCATAACCCTGCACACGGTTCCAGATTTCCACAACGGGTGCCAATTCTGTGGAAAACAGCTCCAATCGTTTCTGGAGTCGACGCTCAAATTCCGCACCACCTGCAACAGGTAAAGGAGCGCCTATATCCTGAAGCATCTCCCGCAAAGAAAGGGTCTGCGGGTTCATCAGGTGATACGTCTCTTGTCTTCCGTTGCGCAGCTTTACCAGCGCCTGCGCGCATTCATCCACAGCCGTTAATTCTATGGCCTCCCCTATAACGTTTACAGGAAGGGCATCCAAGCAGAGGAATCCTCGCACAGCCCGGTAAAACGCATTGGTTTCAGGATTTTTCTGAAACTTTCCGTCGCTGCTTCGGCCCACCAGCCGGCCAATCCGGAATATTTTAGCCTGCAGCCCGTTCTGCATTGCCTGGCGAACTTTTTCTTCCCCTAAAAATTTCCCACGAACATAAAGGTTCTCCTGCCAGTTTTGCCCGATCTCAAGATCCTGTTCTGTGAACACCGTATATTCCTGGGGAGAACGAAGAAGGTATTCGCCGGAAACACTGATGGTGGAAATATGCAGCAATTGCGCGTCCGCCATTTCAGCGAAGGAGATAACATTCTGCGTCCCGGTTACATTGGTCCGCAGCGATTCTTCCGCTTTTGCGTAATGGCGTACATCCGCCGCCGCATGGATCACCTGCCCTACTTGATGGGCAAGCCAAAACTCTTTCTCTGAGGAAAGCCCCAAACGATCCTCTACGATATTTCCTGCCACAACCTCCAAATAATTCTGGTTCTGGCGCACCCAATCTTCACCAAAATATCCGCTTAAAATCTGCAGCAAACGGTTCCGGGAGCCATCCCGAAGCAGACAGAAGATCCGGGTTTCCCCCGCTTCTATCAATGCCCGAACCAGATGGGCTCCTAAAAAACCCGTGGCGCCTGTAAGCAGAGTTCCCGTCCGCTCTTTTGGGCGGGAAAGATTTCTGTTTTCCGCTCGCTGCCGGTCTTCTTCCGGTGTATGCCACTGGGAGAAAATGAACTGCCTCTGATCCCAGGGGCAGGCTGCGGTATTTTCCGGCTTCTTCTGGGTTTCCTCAGGCAGATTTTCTTCCCCGGAAAGAGAGCGGATCAGCTGGATTTGAGCGCTTAACAGGGGGGCATCGTAAAACTGAGATAAGGTAAGGCTCCATCCCTGCTTAAAATACTGACTCAGCACTGTCAGAGCCGCCAGGGAAGTTCCTCCCTGGTCAAAGAAAGAAACCTTTTCATCCACTTCATCCCGGTTCAAAGCCGCTTTCCAAACAGCCAAGACTCTTTCTTCTATGGAACCGGCGGTTTCTACTGCCTTTTCTTCCGTTTCAGGAATTTCGCTTTCCGGCTCCGCCGCAATCATCTCTTCGCCGAAAGTCTCCTCATGATTTTCCGGAAGATGCTGCTCTTCCGCATAGTCCCTTCCGGGAGAAAGGAGACTCTGCTCCTGGGATTCGCTCATTTCTTTGTTTGGCGCTGCAGGCTCTTTCCATGCTTCCAAAAGCACCCTATTTTCTACCGGAGGCACTGGGAACGGCTTTCTAAGAATCTGCTCCTCTTTTTCGCCGTTTGCACAGGAGGAGGGCATCTCTTCCAAAGCCGCAGGTTTCCGGCATTCTTCCCCTGCCGATTCCCTACCAAAGGAAGCGTCTGCCTTTTCCGACTTCTCCTGTATCTCCTGCGTCCGCTCCCGCGCCTGGCTTTCCTGGAAAATCCGGACAGGATCCAGCTTTTCCAGGCTCCGGCGATCCACCTTTCCGGTGGCCGTTTTGGGGATCTGGGGAATTTGGAGAATGGTGGAAGGAACCATATACCCGGGAAGCTGTTTCTTCAAATACGCTTTGATTCCCTGAATGTCCGCCGGGGAACCGTCTGCCGATTCGGTGACAAACGCCCGCAGTTCCATGGAAAAATCCGGTTTACACACGGCGACCACCGCCGCTTCCGCTGTTTTTCCGGAGCGAAGGATCTGCCCGGTGATCTCATCCAGTTCGATCCGCTGCCCGTTCAGCTTCACCTGCAGATCTTTCCGCCCTACAAATTCAATTCCGCGATCCGGCATCATCCGCACAATGTCCCCGGATTTATACATGGTTTCATGGGGGAAGAACGGATCCGGCAAATAAGAAGCCCGGGTCAGATCCGGCCGATTCACATATCCTCTGGAGAGGCATTCGCCTCCGATATAAAGCTCGCCTCTGGCCATAGGCATTACCGGACGAAGATTTTCGTCCAGAACATACAGCCGGCAATTGGTGAACGCTTTTCCTACAACGATCTTATCCCGGTGAGTCATATCGATTCCGGTAATATATACTGCCGTTTCCGTGGGGCCATAAAGATTGAAAATCTTTTCGGCGCCGGCAGCTTTCAGCCGGTCCAAAAGTTGCCGGGTCAGCACTTCGCCGCAGGAAAACAGCACTTTGATTTGAGGAAGAACCGCCACAAACTCCTCCGTTACCAGGCACATCTGGAGCCGGGAAGGAGTCAGCTGCAGAATCTCCACATTCTCCTGACGGATCAATTCCGCCAGCTTCCAGGGAAGCATCATTTCTTCTTCATCCGCCATTACAGAGCATTTCCCCATACAGAAGGCCAAAAGTGTCTCTGTAATAAACGTATCAAAGATCACGCCAGAAGCACAAAGGATATCCCCCTGGGCTCCCTGAAACATTTGCTCCACATTCACCAGCAGGTTGGCTATGGCTCTATGGGGCAGGATGGTCCCCTTGGGCTCCCCTGTTGTTCCGGAAGTAAACAGCACGTGAATGTCATCCTGGACGCTGCGCCCTTTTACAGAAACAAACGGAACCGATTCCGGCCCCATTATCAGCTTGGGGCAAGGCAATTCTTCCGGCAAAGCAGGGAATGTGGCCCCGTCGCAGAATAAGAATCTGGCTCCTGAAATCTCCAGCATGGCCGAGAGCCTGGCTTCCGGGAAACTGGCCAAAACCGGAACATACGCACATCCGGCTTTCAATATTCCCAGCATTCCTGCCACCAGTTCCGTATCCCGCTTGCCTGCCAGAGCGATAAAATCTCCCTTTCGGGCGCCGGCCGCCTGAAGCTGCCCTGCCAAAGCGTCCGACCGTTCCTTAAGCTGCCGATAGGTCATGGTTTTCCCATGGGCGCGGATCGCCGGCGCGTCCGGCAGCAAATCCGCCATCTGATCCACCATCTGGTCGATACAGAGATTGACATAAGGAGCTTTCCGACGATTGGGCAATTCCAGGATTTCCAAACGGTCCCGCTTGGAAACCGGCTGAAGATCATACAGCGCCGCATCCTCATGGCGCAGCATTTCCTGCACCAAAGCGCAGAAGCAGCGGCTAAGCAGCTCCATACTGTCCCGATAATACAAGGAGGAAGCATATTCCAAGCGGAAAGCAAAGCCTTCCCCGGTTTTGTAGGCTTCCAAATTCAGATCCATCTTAGCCGTTCCCGTAGACAAAGGAGTACAGGAAATCGGCTTCCCGTCCAGCTGGAACACATCCTCTTCCATGGGGCGATAAGAAAACATCACATTGTACAGGGCTGTCTGCCCCATCACCCGTTCCACCCCGGCCAGAGAAAGAATCTCTTCCAGGGAAATTTCCTGATGATCCAGCATTTCCAAAACGCCGGAACGCACTTCCTGCAAAAATTCTTTTCCGGTTTTCTCTTTTCCAGGGAAAAGGCGCAAGGGAAGCGTATTTAAGAACGGCCCCATTACCTTCCACAATTCCGGCTGATGTCTTCCGGAAACCGGTGTTCCCAGAATCACTTCCTCACAGCCTGTGTATTTAGAAAGCAAAACAGCAAACACCGCCGCAAACAACATATACGGCGAAAGGTCATTTTGGGCGCAATATTCCTGGCAAAACGCGGCGGTCTCTCCATCCAGGGAAAAATTCACCACGTCGCCTTTATAGTCAAATTGTTTGGGCCGCTGCTTATCCACCGGAAGATCCAGCAGGCCGCCCATATTTTCCAGCCGTTTTTTCCAGTATTCCTGCTGTTCATCAGAAGCCGATCTATGGGATCTTTCCAGATCGTAAGCATAGTCTTTGAAAGAAAATGCCGGAAGGATCGGCTGCTTTCCCTGGTAGTATGCGTCCAATCGTTTTAACAGCAAAGGCGTACTGATCCCATCGCTGACCAAATGGTGCATGTCCAGAAAAAGAAATTTTTCTCTTTCTGAATTTTCCCAAATAGCAACACGAAGCAAAGGTGCCTGTTCCAGCACAAAGGGCTTTAAAAACACCTTTTGAGCAGAATCCAGGTCCTTCGCCTGAATTTTATCCATGGAAAACGGCACCGTATCCTGAATTTTCTGAAAGACGCCGCCCGCCTCCATAACAAACGATGTACGGAAGATCTCTTCCTCCTGAATCAGCCGGCGGAACGCTTCCTCCAGCCTTTCCATATCCGGTTCCTTCTGAAAGCGAAACACACCGGGCATATTGTAAGCCAACCCGGAAGGATCCATTTTAGACTGAAAATACAAGCTCTGCTGGGTAGGCGTTAAAGGATAAGCCTGCAGCGCCGGCGCTTTGGAAATATAAAAATCGGAAGCCTTTGCACGCGGCTCCTGTTTCAGCCCATTATGCTGCAGCAGTTTTTCCAGACGCAGCACCGTCCGGAAGGCATAAAGATCCACCACCTTCAGAGAGATTCCAAAGGCGTTTTCGATCCTATGAATGGTTTCCATGGCATTCAGGGAATCCCCGCCACACAGAAAATAGTCGCTTTCCACGCCCACTTCCGGATTTTTCAGCACACTGCGGAAAATTTCCAGAAGAACCTTTTGGGCAGAAGTATCCGCCTCCTGCCGCCCCGCGCAAAGCTCAGGAACCGGCAGCCGCTTATAATCGATTTTCCCATTGGGTGTAAAAGGCATTTCTTCCACACGCCGCAAATATGCCGGAAGCATATAGTCGGGAAGGCAGGTCACAAGGAAGGAAAGAAGCTCCACTTGGGACACCGGCTGAGCGGATGTATAATATGCCGCCAGGAACGGATGCCCTTCATTGCCGGCAACACAAACCGCCGCCGATTCCACCAAAGGATGTTCCATCAGGCGCACGGCAATTTCCTGGGGTTCGATCCGAAGGCCGCGAAGCTTGATCTGGTTATCTTTTCGGCCTCCCAGCAAAAGTTTGCCGTTTTGCGTCCAGCAAGCCACATCTCCGGTTCTATATAACCGCTCTCCCGGCTCAAAGGGGCTGGAAGAAAAGCTTTCCGCCGTCAATTCCGGCGCATTCCGGTACCCCTGGCCTACGCACAGCCCGCCGATGTACAGATCTCCATACACCCCGATGGGCAGGGGCTGACAGTGCCCGTCCAAAACATACATCCGGCAATTGGGCATGGGAGAACCAATGGTGATTGCCGGCGCGTCGTTCATTCTTTCATAACTGACGCCGATAGTCGCTTCCGAAGGGCCGTACTGATTATATATAGCCGCCCCGCTGCAAAAACGGAGACGCTGGATCAGATCCCCGGAAAGATGCTCTCCGCCGCAAATAATGCTTTCCACGCGTTTAAGAGCCTGGAGAAACTCCGGATTTTTCATATAGGCTTGCAGCCGGGAAGGCGTCAGCGCCAAAACACCCACAGCATAGCTGCGGATCAGGCTGGCCAGAGCGGAAGGATTTTCCGCCTCCGCTTCTCCCGCCAAAATAACCGTTTTTCCGTTGAGCAGGGAAACCATGCTCTCCAGCACAAATACATCAAATCCGATACTGCACAAAGACAGCACGCCGCCATGGCCATACAGGGGCTCCATGCCAAAGGCAAAATTCAAAAGGCTTTCCTGCCGGATCTCCACACCTTTAGGCCGGCCGGTACTTCCGGAGGTATACACCACATAGGCCAAATCCTTGCCTTCACTACCGCATGCCTGCAGATCTTCCGGAGAGAGCGGAGAAAGTTCCCTTTTTTCCAACACCGGAATGGGGCACGACGCAAAGCCTTCCCCGATCAGCAGGGAAGCGCCGCTGTCCTCCAAAATTTCCCTGCGCCTTTCCTCAGGAAGGGAAAGCGGAAGCAGGACCCATGCGTTTCCAGACAGAGAAACACCCAGCATAGCCGCCACCAGAGAGAAATCCTTTGGCCCGGAAACCGCTATAAGCTGCCCTTTTTCCGGGCAGCGGTTATGGATGGCGCCGGCATACCGGAGCGCCTCTTGCTGAAGATCCTCATAGCTGATTCGCCGCCCATTGCAGATCAGCGCCACCCGTTGAGGATACTCTTTCACATTCTGCAGAAATTTTTCCCCAATGGTGCTGAACGAAAGAGGGGCCGCTGTCTGGTTAAAGGTAAACAGCACCTTTTCTTCTTCCCCATCGCTTAAAACCGAAAGCTGCCAGATGGGTCTTTGCGGGTGCGCCAGCGCCTCTTTTAAAATCTTGGTGAGATAATGGTGCAGTCTTTCAATTTCCCCAGCGGAAAAAATCTGGGTCAAATAATCATAATCAATAGAATAACGATGTTCATACTCCAAACTGCTGAGATGAATCACCAGCGGTTCTGCCTGATATCCGCTGTAATGCCAGCGTCCTGTAAACAAAGCCGACGCTTCTTTGCTCTGAAACAGTCGGCTATTCTGATAAGAAAGCACCACATGAAACAGCTGGTCTGTATCCGGATGCTTTTCTTTCGCCAAAGCCACAATATCCGAAAAAGGATATTTCTGATGGCGGAGAAGGTCCATCCACTCCGTGTTCAGCTGCTGGGTAAACTCCTCCAAGCTCCAGTTTTCATCCAACGTATTCAGGAACGGAAGCGTGCTGACAAACATGCCGGTGGTTTGCTTTTCCCGGAAATTCACACGGTTAAAAATCGGCACACCAATTCCCAACTGGGAAACACCGCTGATCCGGCGCAAATAGATCGCCAGAGCCATGTACAATACCGCAAACGGCGCTACACGATTCTTTTCGCAAAAATTCCGAATAGCATGGTTGAGCACCTGAGAAAGCGCATACGTCTGCCGCTGCCCCACGGGGCTTACCACCGCGCTTTTGCACTCCTTCAGTGCGCAGGGCTCCTGAAAGCTTTCCATTTTCTCCGCCCAATAGCTACGGTCCCTTTCGTGCATACGAGACTGCAAGTATTCCTGCTCCCGTTTAACATGATCCTCATAACTGTCCAAAACCGGCAATTCCGGTTCTTTTCCGGCCAACAAGGCCAGGTATGTATCGCTGAGCCGATTGCCCAGAAGCACTTGCGACCATCCATCGGAAATAATATGGTGGGTTTTCAGCAAAACGCCTCCATGGGATTCGCCTGACTTAAAAATCGCAAAAGAATACAGCGGGTGCTCATATAAAGGCATAGCTTCGTGAGCCACCGCCGTCTCCCAATGGGAAATGCCCTCTGGATTGGTTAGGGAAAAATCAAATACCGGAAACTGTTCTTCCGTATACGCCGCATGATACTGCATAGGCTCCCCATTTTCCAGCACAATGCAGGTTCGAAGAGAAGGATCCGAAGCCAAAACCAAATTCAGTGTTTTCTGAATCGCCGCAATATCCAGCCTGCCCCGAATATGCAGAGTAGAACAAATATTATTGATAGAAGTGCCCTTATGCAACTGCTCTAAATTCCAAATATTTCTCTGGCTGACGGAAAGAGGGAATTTTCCGCTGATTGCGTGCAAAGCTTCCGACATAGCTGAACCATTCTCCCTCCCCTTCGACAAAATCCAAGAAATTACACTCTTTTTCAGTATACTGGAATATTTCCGAAAATTCAATACCACTTACAGGGAAAAATGGGGAAATTCATCCATTTTTAGACGGGAATTTTTTCCTTATTTGTAAAGAAAAATAAAAAAAGGAGGCAGGTTTTGGCAAAGCTCGATAAGGGAGTATTCATATAAGGAAAACATTGAAGCATCTTCATTGATACAACACCGTTTTTCTTTTGGGAACTGTCACTACAGTTTCCCTATTCGTTACTGATATGCGCCTGCAGTCTTATTGGTTCTTCTTCTGGTGACAGTCAAATAGAAATTTTCTACTCCTCGTAGAAACGAGTTTCTTGTGCGGTTATTGATGATGCGGCGGGCTTTTCTTATAATATAGCCAGAGGCCTCAAAAAATTAGAATCAGGAGGTTACCATGAAGCTTTTAATCGGGGAAAATATTAAGCGAATGCGCCGTGAACGCGACCTGACGCAAGAGGAAATAGCTTCTCACCTAGGCATATCGTTTCAATCCATAAGCAAATGGGAACGGGGGGTATCACTTAGATAAAGATACCACACCAATCCCACGCTGGCTTTTGCTCAACCGATACAGCCGGAGGGCTGGATAACAAGAAAAGGCGGTATGCGCCCCGTGGAGGGGTAGCGTACCGCCTTTT
>CALWUW010000003.1 GCA_944384815.1 uncultured Clostridia bacterium | reverse complement strand
GATTTTCTTGCCCTTGCATTTGCCCTTATGAGCAGTCAGGGAAAGTGTAAACTTGTGTGTAACCGTATAAAGAGATAAGGCGAACACATTGCGATAAATCCTTTATTTTCAAGGCTTTTGGAGGATTTTATTAAAACACTGTAACCTCTGTTGAGAGGTCATAATTTACTGATATTCAAATTAGGATTTAATGTGTAAATAATTAACAAAGTTAACTGTTTTCCCGGAAAAACAGTTGACGGCAAACGGTGGCCTGTGTTATATTTCATGTGGCAATTATTCACACTTTGTTCAGAAAGTGCAAAGTGAAGATTTAGGAACCACAGGGTTACTTCATCAATCTTACAAGCAGGAAAAGAGGAGAATTTTGTGCAAAAATACTTTGCTCCGAAAATCCTTGATTGGTTTTGCGGCGAAATCAATCGGTACAGGTCAAAAGAAAGGTGGGCATCCTTTTTGTTTTTAGATCTACCAAAGCCCAGATTTGAACATGCGGTACATTTATACGGTTGTTGAAAACAGAAAAGAGAGTTCAGCGACGATAGATTTACCTGCGTATGGAGTATCCTGCAAAAGTGAAGAAAAATTGATCTTTGAAATTTCCGATCTTACGGAAGAAAAAGAGTTAGCGGAAGAACTGGCGAAACTCTGCACACAAGAACAAGTAGAGCCTATTCATTTCTTTTGTGTTTGGGGAGATCTGCTGGCTCAAAAAGCCATGGAAAAGGCAGGCTGAAAGCTGCCTAGCAAAGAAAAACAATGTGAAAGTTTCTGTTTTCCGCAGTCACCTCCTAAGGGAAAATCCATAGTATGGAATAAGAAACAGTGGTTTCTTATTTTGAATACAGGAGGATTGGCTATGGAGGAAAATAAATTTGTATCCGCTGAAAGCGGCGGAGGCTGCTTTAAAGAAGCGGTATGTATTGATGCGAAACGGGTATACGATAGCTGCAGCGCCAAAGATTGTTTGGAAGATCTGCGGGTATATTTTACCCCGGATAAACAGGAATTGATTGAGCATGCGTCCAATGTGCGCTTGCGCAGTGTGGATGTTATTACCGTGTATCTGGGACTGGAGCCTGTGGCATTTAATAAGGGCTTTTATTCTGTAGACCTGACGTTCTTCTTTGACGTGTGCGTAGAAGTGTTCTGTGCTCCGGCTTCCGGTCCGGTGATTATCAGCGGCGTATCTGTGTTTAACAAGAAAGTGATCTTGTACGGCAGCGAAGGAAATGTGAAAATGTTCAGTTCAGATGGTTCTTACGAGGAACCGGATACATCCTGCGGAAAAATTCTTCCCAAAGCAACGGTTCAGGTGGCTCAGCCCATTGGGTTGATGGCTCGGATTTGTGATGCGGTGCCTCACGGATGCGATTGCGGCTGCCGAATTCCGGAATGTATCTGCAAACGCTATGGCGGGGATTTCCACACAGGGCATTGCCGCGCTGTATACGTGACCATCGGATTGTTTACCATTGTCCAGATTGTACGGAACGTACAGATGTTGATTCCGGCGTATGATTTTTGTGTTCCGGAGAAAGAATGTGTGACCACATCGGATAATCCCTGTGAAATGTTCAGTCATATCGATTTCCCCACAGATGAGTTTTTCCCGCCTCGTGTAAGTGACGGTGGCTGTGGTTGCGGCTGTGATAAAGGTGGGCATTCCTGCTGACAATCGGCAGGAAAAGTAAAAAACGGAAGAAATAAGAAATATACGGGCATCCCTTCTCTTGTTTGGGAAGGGATGCCTTTTGCGGAATGGGGAAAAAATAGAGAAAATGCGTTTGCTTAATTTTGAAGAAATTTAAATTTATTTGCAAAGAAAAATAGTTTTTATTTATAGGAGTTCTTTAAAGAAAGAATTCCTGGGAATTTTTCGGATATAATAAAATAAATCAGTTTGTCTACGGGAAAGGGGAAAAATAATGAATCTTCAAAAATGTGCGGTTATCGGATGCGGATTTGTAGGCGCCTCCATTGCCTTTAGTTTGACAGAAAGCGGGCTGTTTTCGGAGCTGGTGCTGATTGATGTGAATAAGGAGAAGGCAGAAGGGGAAGCCATGGATCTGAACCATGGTGTTCCTTTTGCACGGCCTATGAAGATCTGGGCGGGATCCTGGGAGGATACCAAGGATTGCGGGCTGATTATTGTTACGGCCGGTGCCAATCAGAAACCGGAAGAGACCCGAATGGATCTGGTGCATAAAAACGTTAAAATTTTGAAATCCATCTTTAAGGAATTGGGAAAACAAAACTGCGATGGTATTTTGCTGATCGTTTCCAATCCGGTGGATATTCTCACCTATGCGGCCGTAAAGCTTTCCGGTTTCCCCAAAGAGCGTGTTTTGGGATCCGGAACGGTTTTGGATACAGCTCGTCTGAAATATCTTTTGGGGCAGCGTTTTGGCGTAGACAGCCGCAGCGTGCATGCCTTTATTATTGGAGAGCACGGCGATAGTGAGCTGGCAGTTTGGAGCAGCGCCAATATTTCCGGTGTGGATCTGGCGGACTTCTTCCAGATGGCCGGAGGGGATCGTCGGGCAGAGCAGTCTTCCTTCTATGAAAGCGTAAGAGACAGTGCTTATGAGATCATTGCCAAAAAAGGCGCCACCTATTATGCTATTGCCATGGCTGTTCGCCGGATCGCTGAATGCATTGTGCGGGACGAGCACTCCGTGCTGCCGGTTTCCACTTTGCTTTCCGGAGAATATGGGCTTTCCGATCTTTGTATGGGTGTGCCGTCCATTGTGGATCGGGGTGGCGTAGAGAAAGTGCTGGAGATTCCGTTGGATATTGAGGAACGCAGAAGACTTCGGGAATCCGCAGAAGCGCTGCACAAGGTTTTGGAAACCTTGAATCTAGAAGAAGAATAAATAACTATTGATAAACGCGTCCTTTCCCTGAAATTGAAGGAAAGGCGCGTTTTTTTGCAAAGTTTTACCTGTTGATCTGCGTTGACAAGTATGGGGAAAATGTCTACAATAAATTTGTATACACTAACAGATGGAGAATCGGGAAATCAACGTAGGGAAAAGAGGACATTATATGACATTGGATCGCTTACCCATTGGACAAAAAGCAAAAATCACAGCGGTAAATGGCGAAGGTGCACTTCGCCGACACCTTTTAGATATGGGGTTAACGCCAAAAACCCAGGTTATGATCCGAAAAATGGCTCCCATGGGGGATCCGGTGGAGCTGCAGCTTCGGGGCTACGAATTGACTTTGCGGCTGGAGGACGCAAAGAATATTGAAGTCCAGCCGTTGGAGGAGGTGGCCGGGAAGTGATTTTTGCTTTAGCGGGAAACCAGAACTGCGGAAAGACCACGTTATTTAACCAACTTACAGGCTCCAATCAACACGTTGGAAATTTTCCCGGTGTAACAGTGGAGCGAAAAGAGGGCGTGATCCGGGGCGGAAATCATGTGGTGGTGGATCTTCCCGGGATTTATTCCATGTCTCCGTATACCAACGAAGAAATCGTGACCCGTGATTTTTTGATGAACGCTCACCCGGATGGCATTATCAATATTGCCGACGCCACCAATATTGAACGAAACCTGTACCTTACCATGCAGCTGATCGAATTGAATATTCCCATGGTTCTGGCGCTGAACATGATGGACGAAGTGCGGAACAATGGCGGAACCATTAAGGTAAAAGCTTTGCAGGAAGAACTGGGGATTCCGGTGGTGCCGATCTCTGCCAGTAAAAATGAAGGCATTGACGAATTGGTCAATACAGCTTTACAGGTAGCCAGAGAAAAACAGCTTCCCCGGAGGCAGGACTTTTGTGCGGGCGCTGTGCATCGAGCCATTCACGCCGTAGCGCATTTGATCGAAGATCACGCGGAGCGGGTGGGGGTTCCCAGCCGATTTGCCGCAACGAAGCTTGTGGAAGGGGATCAGCCTATGCTGGACCTTTTGCAGCTTTCTGAAAATGAAACGGACATGGTGGAACACAGCGTAAAAGAGATGGAATGGGAGCTGCAGACCGACCGGGAAGCCGCTTTGGCCGATATGCGGTATTCGTTTATTGAAAAACTGTGTAAAGCAACAGTGGTGCGCTGCGGGGAAAGCAAGGAATATCTTCGCTCTGTAAAGATCGATAATGTTTTGACCCACAAATATTTGGCCATCCCCATTTTTCTTTGTATCATGCTGGTGGTTTTTTGGCTTACGTTTGGGGTGATTGGAAGTTTCCTCAGTGATTTGCTTTCCCAGGGAATCGACGCTTTAACGGAAGCTGTAGATCGGGGTTTATCCCAATACGGGATCAATCCGGTGGTGCATTCCTTGATTATCGACGGCGTGTTTGCCGGCGTGGGCAGCGTGTTGTCGTTTTTGCCAGTAATCGTGGTGCTGTTCTTCTTTCTTTCTATTTTGGAGGATAGCGGTTACATGGCCCGCGTTGCCTTTGTAATGGATAAACTTTTGCGTAAAATCGGTCTTTCCGGAAGAAGCTTTGTCCCTATGCTGATGGGGTTTGGATGCTCTGTGCCGGCGATTATGGCCACCAGGACACTATCCAGCGAACGGGACCGGAAAATGACCATATTGCTTACGCCTTTTATGAGCTGCAGCGCAAAGCTGCCGATTTATGGGGTATTTACCATGGCCTTTTTCCCCAAGTATCGGGCGTTGGTGATGATCGGGCTTTACATATTGGGAATGCTCATCGGTGTGCTCAGCGGCCTGGTGATGAAAAAGACTGCTTTTCATGGGCAGCCGGTACCGTTTGTGATGGAACTGCCCAATTACCGTTTTCCCAGCGGGAAAAGTGTACTTCTTTTGATTTGGGATAAAGCCAAGGATTTTCTGACTCGGGCCTTTACGGTGATTTTTATTGCTACCATCATTATTTGGTTCCTGCAAACCTTTGATACAAGATTAAATGTGGTAACAGACAGTGCTTCCAGTATGCTGGCAGATATTGGCCGCCTGTTGGCGCCGGTATTTTCGCCGTTGGGCTTCAGCGATTGGCGGGTGTCCACGTCTTTGATCAGCGGATTTACGGCCAAAGAAGCGGTAGTCAGCACTTTGGCTGTTCTGATGGGCGTAGGCACTTCCGAGTTGCCTGGAGCGTTATCGCAATTATTTACACCTGTCAGCGCCTTTTCCTTTTTGGTTTTTACTCTTTTGTATACCCCTTGTGTAGCAGCCATTTCCGCTGTAAAGCGGGAAATGAACAGCGGGAAAAGCGCTGTGGGAGTGGTTGTTTTTCAGACAGGGATCGCCTGGGTGATTTCTTTCCTGGTGTATACGGTTCTATCTTCCCTGTTGCTGCTTTAAAGGAGAAAGGACTATGCATACAGGAGATTATGTGCTGCTGGCGTTGCTGGCTGTGTGGGGAATTATAAGCATTTGGCAGATCCGAAAAGGAGGATGCGCCTGCTCCGGCTGTGAGGGGTGCAAGGGAAAATCCTGTTCATCCTGTGGAAAAAAAACGGTTAAATTCTTGCTGAAACGTCAGCTGAAACATCAGCGTAAATGAAAAGACGTCTGCGAACGGGAATTGGAAGTTCGCAGACGTTTTTTTGGTAAAATTACAAACCGTATAAGCCAAAGGCAACATCGTGGAAACGGGTAAAAATCTTAGTAGTAAATTTAAGGGTTTATATTTTCAGTTGAGAAATATTTCACAAAACGAATGAACGCATAGGAAGGAAAAAGGACTCGCATGCATAGGCGAAAATACGAGGAGAACCGAAACGTATAAAATAATTAAATTTCAGAAAAAGAAAAGGATGTGTTCGAGCACAAGGCAAAGCGGCTTTTGTATCCGGCAGGGAAAGGAGCCGGTAAAAGAAAAGCAAAAAAATAAATTTTGCAGGAACATGTAACAAAATATTCATTTTTTAAGTGCGCTGAAGTTTGAAATTATGCAAGGGTTGTAGAATTTTTATCGAAAAAATCAAGGTTTTAAGAAATTATTCAGAAGGCATTGACTTTTTCGAATAGAGTTGCTACAATAACAGTAATGCACGAAGTCGCATTACGTTATTCATAAGGAGGTACAAGAATGCTCAAAGGGTTTCAGAATGCAGCAGAATTGGATTTTTCTTTGGCCGTAAATAAAGAGGCTATGGAGAGAGCGTTTCAACAGGTGGATGCGGAAAAAGGTGCCGTGTACCCCTTAATTATTGGCGGAGAACGCATTTTTACTGATAAAAAAATCACGTCTGTAGCGCCGTCTACAAAAGAAGTCCTGGGATATTCTTCTTCCTGTGACCAAGAGTTGGCAGACCGTGCTATCCGTACGGCTCACGAGGCATTTCAAACTTGGCGCCTGACGCCGGTGGAAGAAAGAGTGCGCTGCGTGCGTCGCCTGGTCTCCCTTTTGGAAGAAAACCGCTTTATCCTGGATGCTTGGAATATGGAAGAAAGCGGCAAGAACTGGGGCGAAGCGGATGGAGAGCTTTGCGAGGCGCTGGATTTCTTTAATTCCTATTCCATGCATATGGAAGAGCTGGATAAAGGGCTGGAACTGATGCCTACGGAAGAATATACAAAATGTATATATATTCCCATCGGTGTGGGAATTGCCATTCCCCCGTGGAACTTCCCCCTTTCTATTTTTGCCGGCATGGTGATCGGTGCGCTGGTTACCGGTAACACCATTGTGTGCAAGCCTTCTTCTGAGACACCGATTGTTGCCTATAAGTTTATTGAGCTTTGCGAAAAGGCTGGTTTCCCTGCAGGGACTGTAAACTTTATTCCGGGTTCCGGCTCTGTAATCGGTGACTTTATTGTAAAGCACCCGCTTACCCGCTTTATTAACTTTACCGGTTCCAAAGAGGTTGGTTTGCGGATCAGCCGCATGGCAGCGGAAGTTTCTCCCGGCCAGAAGTGGATCAAGCGCGTAGTGGCTGAAATGGGTGGAAAGAATGCTATTATCGTGGATTCCACGGCGGACATTCAAAAGGCAGCCTCCGGTGTAGCCAGTGCGGCCTTCTTCTTCCAGGGGCAGAAGTGCTCTGCTTGTTCCAGAGCTTTGGTTATGAGCGACGTGTATGAGGAATTTGTAGAAGCGGTGGCGGCCTGCGCAAAAGACCTGCAGTCCAAGCAGGGCAGCGGAAGAAGCAATGCGCCTGTGGGTCCGGTAATCGGCAAAGCTGCTTATGATAGCATTGTGGAATATGTGGAGATCGGCCGCAAGGAAGGAACGGTAGTGGCCGGCGGCACATATGATGATTCCCAGGGCTATTATATCGCGCCTACCGTAATTCGTGACGTAAGCCGCACCGCCCGCATTGCCAATGAGGAAATCTTTGGGCCTGTTTTGGCTGTAATCAAAGTAGAGTCCTTTGATGAGGCTTTGGAAATTGCCAACGATACCGAGTATGGCCTTACCGGTTCGGTATACAGCGAAAACCGGGAAAATATCCAGAAAGCGAAAAAGGATTTCCACGTAGGAAACTTGTACATCAATCGGAAGTCCACCGGTGCTGTGGTTCTCCAGCATCCCTTCGGCGGATTTAATATGTCCGGCACGGATGCGAAGACCGGTACGGCAGATTATCTCCGGAATTTCCTCAACCTGAAGTCCATTTGTGAGGATTTGAAATAAGCTATGTTTTAAAGTTCGACGGAATGAAAAACAGCAGATAGCGGACAGCAAACGAAAAACAGCTGCCTTCATACGAAGGCAGCTGTTTTTTTATCCGATTCCCAATAGGCGGGCGGCAGAAGCCACAAGAAAGCAAATTCCCATACCCAATACAGTAGGAATTCCCATGGCTAGCAGCGTCCATTTTACGCTTTTAGTTTCTTTTGCAATAGTAAGGCAAGTAGTAGAGCAGGGCCAGTGCATTAAGAAAAATAAAAGGGTGCATAAAGCGGTTACCCAGGTCCATCCGTTTTCTACCAGAATCGTGTAAACTTCCGGCGCTCCGGTTTGGGAAAGAGTGGAGGCTGAGGTGTAGGCCATGATCATCAGGGGAAGGACAATTTCATTGGCCGGAAATCCCAGCAGAAAGGCGGCCAAAATCGTTCCATCCATTCCCAGAGCGTGCCCCAAAGGATCCAGGAAGGAAGTGAGATGTTCCAGCAAATAGGCATCCTGTACTTTCACATTGGCTAAGATCCAGATAAACAGTCCTGCAGGCGCAGCTACAGCGGCTGCCCGGCCTAAAACAAACAGGGTTCTGTCCAGAACGGAACGAATCAAAATCTGGCCGAATTGAGGCTTTCGGTAGGGAGGAAGTTCCAGGGTGAAGGCAGAGGGGACTCCTTTTAAAAGAGTAGCGGATAAAATCCGGGAAACCAGAAAAGTCATTCCGATCCCCAGCACGATCAATCCTGTAAGAAAAAGAGCCGAAACCAGACCGGATGCGGCTCCGGCCCCGGCAAAAAATAGAGTGATCAAAAGGATTAGCCCGGGGAAACGTCCGTTGCAAGGAACAAAATTGTTGGTCAGGATCGCCAAAAGGCGTTCCCGGGGAGAATCAATGATGCGGCATCCGGTGATCCCGGCGGCGTTGCATCCAAACCCCATACACATGGTCAGCGCCTGTTTTCCGCAGGCTTTGGCCTTACAAAAATGTCGGTCCAGATTAAACGCGATCCGGGGCAGGTATCCCAGATCTTCCAATAGGGTAAAGAGAGGGAAAAAAATCGCCATGGGGGGAAGCATTACCGATACCACCCAGGAAAGAACCCGCCACACCCCGTCGATCAAAAGGCCGGAGAGCCAGGCGGGAGATTCCACCGTTTGCAGTAAAGAAACCATTTTCCCTTCCAAAAAAGCGAAGAATTGGGATAGAAGTTGGGAAGGGTAGTTTGCTCCGAAAATTGTAAGCCAGAAAATGCCTGCCAGCAGCAGAAGCATAATGGGAGTGGCAGTGTATTTCCCTGTAAGGATCCGATCGGCCTTTTCGGTTCCCAGGGAAGGCGAAGAGCAGGTTACGGCCTCTTTGCAAATTTCTTCCGAAGTGTGGATCAGGGTCTGCGATTGCAGATCCTGCAGTATTTCAGGTGTAATTCCTCTATGCAGGAGAAACCGGCGGGCAAAGGAGGCTTCCTGCAAAATGGAAGATCGGTTGGGGAGAGCATCCAGATAGCGCTGAAGGCTTTCCGGCATTTGCTCCGGGGGTTCCAGCATACGAAGACTGAGCCATCTGGAGGAAGGAACGGCATCCTTAGGGAAGAGAGGCTGTATCCTGGCAATGGCCGCTTCTACGTCGGGAGAATATGTGGGGAGAATCGGGCGGAAAGATTGGGTGGCCGCTTTTTCCACGGCTTCCAATATGTTCTCCAGCCCCTGTTTTTTTCGAGCGGAACAGGTGACCACAGGGATTCCCAACCGTTTTTCCAAAATATCCGGCGCAATTTTAATTTTCTTTTTCCGTGCTTCATCCATTAAATTTATACATAGGACCACGTGTGGAGTGATTTCCATTGTCTGAAGCACCACGCTGAGATTTCGTTCCAGACAGGTGGCGTCGCAAACCATTAAAGCGGCCTGGGAGCCGCCGAAGCATAAAAAATCTCTGGCAACTTCTTCCTCGGCGGAGTGGGGGAACAGAGAATAGGTTCCGGGAATGTCGGTGATCCAATACCGCTTCCCGTTTTCCACACATTCGCCGGAAGCGGTGGAAACGGTTTTGCCGGACCAGTTTCCTGTATGTTGTTTCATGCCTGTAAGGGCGTTGAAAACCGTGCTTTTGCCTACATTGGGATTTCCGCCTAAAGCAATGCGCAGGCAGGACGAATCCGGAGGAGAAGAAGCCTCGGGCGAAAAGGAGGAAAAGAGGCGGCTCATGGCGTTTCCTCCTTTGTGACCAGAATTTGATCGGATTCGGAGGGCCGAAGGGCTATAGTGGCTCCCCGAATGCTGTAAGCTCCTAAGCTTTTGGAAGAACGGCGAAATAAAAGGCGAATAGGGGTCCCTTCAATCAGGCCAATATCCTGAAGTCGCCGCCGTATGCTGCCGGAACAATTCAAGGCTTTCACCCGAGCCCGGATTCCCGGCTGCATCTGGGTCATGGGAAAAACAGACGAATTATATTGCATACCATCGCTCCTTACAATGGGTTTTTCTCTTGTTTTCATAGTATGGGGAAAGAAGCAAGGTGTGCATATGGGGCGGAAAGGGCAGGAACAAACAAAAAAACGGAGGAAGCAAGAATACTTCCTCCGTTTTTTATCTGGGGTTATATCTCATAATCTACACAGGCCCGGCCGCAAACCACTTGATGCACCCGGTCTTTGATAGCCAGATGTGCCGGATGTGTTTGATAAGCCGCTTCCGCTTGGCGTGTTTCAAATTCACAAACCAGAGCCAGATCATACTCGCTGCCGTTGTAATTTGTTCCCAATTCGATGGCGGTGAGACCATCCACCAAACCTAAGAGCGCTTTAAAGCGTCCCTGCAGATCTTCTGTCAGACCTTGGGGATTTTCCCGTTTGGCTTCGTCGGTTAGTTTCCAAAAAACAATATGCTTAACCATAAGTTCTCCTTTCTGCGCTTAGCGCGTTTTATATCAAACTGCCTGGGGCATGTTTGCGTGATAAGGAAAGACTAAAGATCGGAATCGTCTTGGGGGACCGGCCCTATTCCCAGATCGTTTTTTAACGCGGCGCCGAATGTCAGAGATGTATTTCCGAAGCGTTCCCGAATCTGATCCAAAGCGGATTCCAGATTTTCCTGTTTTTGGTTATCCTGGGGCGTTTGCTGGAAAAAGCTGATTTGCTGGCCGGAAAAATCTTCCGGCACCAGCCCGGAAGCGGTGACGGTCAGGGTACGAATGGGGGCCCCGATCTTCCAGTTCTCAAATACCAGCTCCATACAAGCATCGCCAATGTCCTTTGCCAGATGGGTGGGAGCGGTGAGCTTTTTTTGACGGGTGATGGTTTTAAAACTGGGGTTGCGGATAGCGATTTGAACTGTGGTGCATTTCAGCCCATGTTTTCGCATTCGGCGGGCTACCGAGTGGGAAAGCGTCAGAACTCCCAGGCGGATATCCTCTTCGTTTGCTAGATCCCGGCGGAAGGTCATGCCGTTGCCCACAGATTTGATTTCTCGGGGGTCGTAATAACTTCGTACCGGAGAAAAATCCAACCCATTGGCATATTGCCACAGTTCCCCGCCGGCTTTTCCCATCCAGCGGCACAGCGTTTCCCGGCTGCAGGCGGCCAATTGGCCTATGGTGTGGATATGCATTTTATGGAGCATTTCGGCGGTGCTTTTTCCCACATACAGCAGCGTTTCCACTGGCAGAGGGTGCACGATAGCGGTGTAATTTTCCGGAGAAATCCACGTGGTGGCATCCGGCTTTTTATAATCGCTGCCTAGCTTGGCAAACGTTTTGTTAAAGGAAACGCCTACGGAAATGGTCAGGCCGGTTTCCCGGCGAACTGTTTCCCGCAGTTCATCGGCGATCTCCACTCCGCTGCCAAAGAGAAGGCGACTGCCGGTAACGTCCAGCCAGCTTTCATCGATTCCGAAAGGTTCCACCAGATCGGTATACCGAAGATAAATGGAATTGACGATTTGGGAGTATTTGGCGTAAAGCTCATGGTGAGGAGGAGTCAGCACAAGATGAGGGCATTTTTGTCGGGCTTGCCAGACGGTTTCGGCAGTGCGAATATCAAACTTTTTGGCGGGCTCATTTTTAGCCAGAATAATGCCATGCCGGTTTTTCGGGTCGCCGCAGACCGCCATGGGGACATCTTTATATTCCGGATGTAGCAGGCATTCCACAGAGGCGTAAAAACCGTTGCAGTCGCAATGCAGAATGGTACGGGAAAAGTTCGGCGCAGGGTTTCTTTCCTCCATACTCATTCCTCCTCGGTGCATCTTAGTATACCATGTTTCCTTTTTTGGGAACAGTTACAGTTTTTTTACAAAGCAAATGATTCGGTTAGCTTCCTGAAAGCCGCATTTTTTGTGAAAGAGAAAGCTTTCCTGGTTTTCCAGCGTGCAGTCGCTGGCAAATTCACTGCAGCGCTTTTGCCGGCACCAGTCCTGGCAAGCTTCCAGCAGCTGCATGGCAACGCCGTTCCCGCGAAAAGCGGGACGAACATAAATCCCTTCCAGATAACCTACCGGAGAGGACGAAGTGCCTTCTACATAGTCCGTGCGAAGTTGACATTGGGCAAATCCAATGGTTTTTCCCTGCAAGACTGCCAGAAAAAATACGCAGGACCCCTTTTGCAGCAGACCGGAAAATTCAGCTTCCAGTTCTTCCGGCGTATGGCTTGGCCAGAGTTCAGCGGCCAGACAGGCTGCCTCCTGCACAAAAGATTTTTCAGCTTCTAAAACTTCTAAAATTTGAAAAGTTTCCATTATCGTATCCTTTTTTCATCAGTATAACACAGGCAGGAGTAGAAATACATACTCCTGCCTGTGTATTGTTTGCTGTATTTACGCAGCCTGTGTTTTACGCTTCTTTTTCGCGGGAAGGAAGAGGATTTACCGCCAGCTTTCCATCCTGACAAACAATTTCCAAATGTGTGCCCGGTTTGGGATCCTTTTCGATCATCATTCGGGCAATGAGGGTTTCCACATGGCTTTGCAGATACCGTTTCAGCGGACGTGCGCCGTAAACCGGATCAAATCCTTCCTCTACGATCTGTTCTTTGGCGCTGTCGGACAAAGTGACGGTCAACTGTTTTTCCTCCAGACGTTTCTGCAGATCAGCAATCAGCAGATCCAGGATCCGGAAGATCTCTGTTTTTTGCAAAGGCTTATAGAACACGATCTCGTCCAGACGGTTTAAAAACTCCGGACGGAACTGTTGTTTTAACAGCCGTTCCACTTGCTCCCGAGCCTCGCTTCCGATTTCTCCCTTTTCGGTGATCCCTTCCAAAATGTATTGAGATCCCAGGTTGGAAGTCAGGATCAGAATGGTGTTTTTAAAGTCCACTGTACGGCCTTGAGAATCGGTGATCCGGCCGTCGTCCAATACCTGAAGAAGCACGTTGAATACGTCCGGATGGGCTTTTTCCACTTCATCAAACAAAACCACGCTGTAAGGATGCCGGCGAACAGCTTCCGTCAGCTGGCCGCCTTCCTCGTATCCTACATACCCGGGAGGCGCTCCGATCAAACGGGATACGGAGAATTTCTCCATATACTCGGTCATGTCAATGCGGATCAGATTCTTTTCGTCGTCAAACAACGCTTCCGCCAGCGCTTTGGCCAGCTCGGTTTTTCCTACGCCGGTAGGCCCTAAAAACAGGAAGGAACCGATAGGGCGGTTGGGATCCTGAATGCCGGCGCGGGAACGCAGAATGGCATCCGCTACCTTTTCCACGGCTTCGTTTTGCCCGATAACCCGCTGGTGCAAAATGGAATCCAGCCGCAGAAGCTTATCCCGTTCTCCTTCCATCAGCCGGTTTACGGGAATTCCCGTCCATCTTCCCACGATTCGGGCAATCTCTTCTTCTGTTACCCGGTCCCGGAGCAGGGAGTTTTCGTTTTGGTTTTCCTCGGCGATCTTCTCTTCCGCCTGCAACTCCTTGGTCAGGGTGGGCAGTTTGCCGTATTTAAGTTCGGCCGCCTTGTTCAAATCGTAGTTTCGCTGAGCCTTTTCGATTTCAGCGTTGACTTCTTCAATCTGACTGCGAAGATTCTGCACTTTCTGAATGGCGTCTTTTTCATTTTGCCACCGGGCTTTCATTTCGTTAAATTTTGCCCGAAGATCCGCCAGTTCTTTTTGAATTTCCTTCAGATGTTCCACAGCCAGGGAATCTGTCTCTTTTTTCAAAGCCGCTTCTTCGATCTCGTGCTGCATGATCTTTCTGGAGATTTCGTCCATCTCTGTAGGCATGGAGTCGATTTCTGTACGAACCATGGCGCAGGCTTCATCGATCAAGTCGATGGCTTTATCGGGAAGAAAACGATCGGAGATATAACGGTTGCTGAGAGTGGCGGCAGCGATCAGTGCCTGGTCCTGAATTTTTACGCCATGGAAAACTTCATACCGTTCTTTCAGTCCCCGAAGAATGGAGATAGTGTCCCCTACGGAAGGCTCCTCCACCATTACCGGCTGGAATCGCCGCTCCAAAGCCGGATCCTTTTCAATATACTGGTGATACTCATCCAAAGTGGTGGCGCCGATGCAATGCAGTTCGCCTCTGGCCAGCATAGGCTTCAGAAGATTTCCAGCGTCCATGCTGCCTTCGGTTTTTCCGGCTCCCACAATGGTATGCAGCTCGTCGATAAAGAGAATGATACGGCCCTGGGATTTTTTGATCTCGTTGAGCACCGCTTTCAGGCGCTCTTCAAATTCCCCTCTGAATTTGGCGCCGGCAATCAAAGCACCCATATCCAGTGAAAACAGCCGGCGGTCTTTCAGAGAGTTGGGAACATCTCCTTGGACGATTCGAAGAGCCAAACCTTCCGCGATGGCGGTTTTACCTACGCCGGGTTCGCCGATGAGAACAGGATTGTTTTTGGTTTTCCGGGAAAGGATCCGGATCACGTTCCGGATTTCCGAATCCCTGCCGATGACCGGGTCCAGCTTATGATTGCGGGCCAGTTCCACAAGATCCTGCCCGTATTTTCCCAGAGCGTCGTAGGTTTCCTCCGGATTATCGCTGGTGACCCGGGTATTTCCCCGCACGGAAGAAAGGGCGGAGAGGAATTGGTTTTTATCCACATGATAAGAGGAAAAAATCGACCGCAGCGCAGCATTGGCTTTTCCCAAAATTCCCAGGAAAACGTGCTCTACGCTGACATATTCGTCCTTCATGCGTTGGGCTTCTTTTTCGGCTTCGGTTAAAGCGGCGTCCACATCCGGGGCAACATAGATTTTTCCTGCTTCCCGGCCGGGACCGGTAACTCCCGGCATAGCCTGGATCCGTTTTTCGATTTCATTTTGCAGCCCGCTTACATCGCAGCCCGCTTTTTTCAGCATTTGCGGGATCAAACCATTCTCCTGCCGCAAAAGGGCATCCAGAAGGTGTTCCTGTTCGATTTGCATGTTGCTGTGTTCGGTGGCTATATTTTGTGCTTCCTGGATGGCTTCCAGTGATTTTTGCGTAAACTTCTGAGCGTTCATAATTCTTCACACTCCCGTCTGTTTTTAGCACTCTTTTTCCTCGAGTGCTAAATTTATAATAAGGGAAAGATGTGACAAAATTATGAATATTGAAGAAAAAACTCTAAAAAATTTGCAGAATATTTTTTTATTTTTTCGTTTGTTTTCCATAAATAAAAGGAGAGAAGAAAGGGGAGTCATCCCTTTCTTCTCTCCTATAAACGAGAATCTTAAATATAGATCATTCTTTGGATTCGTCGTTTGCTTTATACAGAGGTTGGATTTTGGTGCGGTAGATTCGTAGGAAAAAGAAGGCACTGAGAAGCAAAGAAACTACTTCCGCCGCAAGGAAAGCAAACCATACCGCATTAAGACCGAAGGTGATCGCCAGGAAATAGGCCACAGGCAGGAGTACACACAGCTGGCGGCAAAGGGAAACGATCAGGCTGTAGATTCCATTTCCCAAGGCCTGGAAAACCGATCCCACAATAATACAGAAAGCGGCCACAGGGAAATGAATGGCGATAATGCGCAAAGCCGGTTCGCCGATAGAAAGCATATATTCGGAGGCATTGAAAATTCCCAAAAGCTGCCCGGGGAAACATTCGAAAATCACAAGACCAATACACATCAGGATAAATGCGTAAAGGATACTCAGACGAATGGTGTGAACCATACGCTGGGGTTTTCGGGCGCCGAAATTATAAGCCACAATGGGGACCATACCGTTGTTCAGGCCGAATACAGGCATGAAAATGAAGCTTTGCAGCTTAAAGTATACACCGAAAACAGAAACAGCCGTAGAGGGGAACATCAGAAGGATCTGGTTCATCCCATAGGTCATCACCGAGCCTACGGACATCATGATAATGGAGGGAAGGCCCACTCCGTAGATGGTTCGGATGGTTCTCCCGTGAGGGCGGAACTTGCGGAAAGAGAGAGAAACTTCGTGATTGAAATGATGATTGAAGAAAATTCCCAATGCAGCAGCCACGATCTGGCCGAAAACCGTTGCCAGAGCAGCGCCTTTTACGCCCATAGCGGGGAGTCCCAGATATCCGAAAATCAAGATGGGGTCAAAGATCAGGTTGATGATGGCGCCGGTTCCCTGGGTGATCATAACGAAAATGGTTTTTCCCGTGGAAAGCAGCAGCCGCTCCAGCATGATCTGGAAAAATACACCGATGGAAAGGGTGGTGCAGATCACCAGGTAATCAGTTCCATACTGTATAATGGTAGGATCACTGGTTTGGGTGCGGAAAAAGAAATCCGAAAAGAAAAATCCCAAAACAGCAAATACTATGTAACTGACCAAGGCAAGGAATATTCCGTTCGTAGCAGAAAGATTTACCTTATCGTATTCTTTGCTGCCTAAGCTGCGGGAAAGCAGGGCATTTACGCCCACGCTGGTGCCGCTGGCTACGGCGATCATCAGGTTTTGAATGGGAAACGCCAGGGAAACAGCGGTCAGGGCATCCTCGCTGATTTGTGCTACGAAAGCGCTGTCCACGATGTTGTAAAGCGCCTGGATCAGCATGGATACCACCATAGGTAAAGACATGGTGATCAGCAGGCGGTTGATGGGCATTACGCCCATTTTATTTTCCTGCGGAATGGTGTTGGTTTCAGACATGTGGGGGAAGATCTCCTTTCGTTTTTTCCATTTTTCTTAAAAGCCGGTAGAGTTCTTCTGCTTCTTCCGGCGTTAAGTCCTTTGTCAGCTCCTGCTCCACTTCTAAAAGGATTTTACCGGAGCAGTGAAACATTTCTTTTCCTTTTTCTGTAATTAAAATTTTTTTCTTGCGTCCGTCCTGCGTCTCCGCCACACGGCGAATAAATCCACCTCGTTCCAGGCCGTGCAGCAGGCTGGTGATGGAAGACCCTCGCAAATCCAATTCTTCCTCCAGCGTTTTTTGACAAAACGAAGCATCCTGCTGATGATAGACAATATGGGCCAAAAGTTTTGCCTGTTGAGAGGTAATGCCATAGTTTTTTAACTTTTCATTGTTCTTGTATCTCAAATACTGGGCAATTTGATGAATGTAATAGCCCGGTAAGGAAGCCCCCAGTTGTGCTTCCAGTTGAGACCACATGGGATACCTCCGGAAAATCATTAGAATTCTAAGGAATTATATAAAAATATTCTTGTCCTGTCAAGAGTTTACCTATGAGAAAAAGGTGAAAAAGTATAGGCAGGACGGCTCAAAATAAATAATAATTTTTTTATAGTGAATATATATTTCGGCGTGAAATTATACCGAAAATAAGATGCTTTTTTATTGAAGTTTGAATTTTTATTTTTGCTTTTCCGATTGATTTTAGGTAACTTTAGGAAAGAAACGATTCAGTGTTTAGAGTGTCTAGAGTGTCCAGAGTATTCAGAGTGTTCAGGTGAAAACAGAGATAGGGGAAAGGAAATTTATGCGGAAGGATCTGGAAACTGGTTGAGAAAGGGAGTTTTTCAGGGAGCAGGAATAAATAAAAGAGATATGCATTTTTCAGAGCCTAATCGGTTTAAAAAACTCTAGGTGGCTTCCGACAGCTTGGGGTTACGCTTTATTGCAAAGCTCCATGGGGAATGCTATACTAACAAAAAAGAACGTTTTATAAAAGGTTGATTTTTGTGAAACAATGTCTGTATTGTGGGAATCTTCTTCAAGAAGGAGACCGGTATTGCCTTCACTGTATGAGGCGGCTTTCAGAACCTCTTACTTTGCCGTCCTACAAAATACATAGAGTCCCATACTCCATAGTTGCCGCGGCATTGGCTGTATTTCTGGCAGCAGGCGTTTTCCTGGCTTTTTCTCTTTCTGCCTGGCCTGTATCTAAGGGGATTGCTTCAGGCGATGTGGATGATGAAGGCGCACAAGAGAAAGCCGGTGGTGGTTTTTTTACGGATTTCTCTGCGGTTTCCAAAGAGGAAAGCCCACTGGGACTGGGAATCTTCTGGGAAGGAAAAGAACCGTCCTCGGAAATTCCTTTCTCTTCAGGAGAGGAGAGCACGCTTTCTTCTCAGGAATCGGAATCTTCTTCCCATTCTCAATCTTCCCACTCTTCCCAGTCTTCCCAGGGATCCACTTCCCATGGAGGAACGGAAGAAGAGGCACTGCTGACTGCGGAGGCGTTTTTTGAAAAAATGGCGCAGCTGGAAGAGGCAGAGCTAAAAACAAAACTTCCGGGAGCGGCGCGCACCAGGGAAGACTTAGGTCCGTATTCGGTAAGTGATGTGTTGGAAGGGGAATATGAGGCCGTCTCTTCTCAGGATTTTGAAAGTGTGTATAAAGCGATACCGGATTACCGAATGGATCTGGTGGAAAACACCAGGAATACTTTCCAGGGACTAAGCTCCTCCGGTTTTGGAACCAGCGGAAAATACAGCTGGAAGCTGTTGGAAGCCAAAACCATCACCAATTCGGCAGGAGTAAAATGTTATGCCATTCGGGTGGAAATACAAACGCAAGTAGATGATCCTGCTGTTACCCAGTATGGAATAAATACCTTGGAGGTCGTTAAGCAGGTGCGCTCCCATCTTACGCAGAACGGCGGCCAGAGGGTCAATGCTTTGCCCCAGCAGCATGAGGGCCATATCCTTGTGGAAAGGCTGGATTCTAAGGGAGAGCTGTCTGGTTCTGTAAAAAATCAGCAGGAAATGATCCAAAGCCTTTGCGAAGAGATGGATAGAATCATCGCGGAGTATGGATATACCCAGTGTCGGTTTGATTTTCGTTTGGCCAGTGTGGAACCCATTGATCCGGGAAGCGACCGTTTGGATTTTGGGCAATTTGTTTTTTCTTACTACTTAAAACCGGCATGATAGAGGATAAGAGAGAAAAACTGCGAAGAAATTCGGAAAGCTTTCCCAGCCTGTGGAGAAAAATCCCCCTTGGAATTTGGCAGCTTTGAGCGGAACGAACGCTTTTTCTGGAAGTTTGTGTGATGGAAGGGGCGGGAAACCCTGGTCCGCCAATGGTGTTTTGCCAGAGATATGCAAAAGAAAAGGTGCCGCATCAGGGTACGGCACCTTTATGAGCAGGATCAAGTGAAAATGGGGAACCCCATTTCGTCCAGGGTGTTGTTAATTTCCATAACGCTTTTTTTCTGCAAGATGCCATGAAGAATGACGCAGTCCCGCCGATGGCGGACATACAAAGGCGAAAAACCGCAATCCCGCAGCATTTTCTGTGTTTCTTCCAGTGTCAGCTTCATGGCCAGCGCCAAGCAGAGCATTTTGTCCCGGCGGGGGATTTTGGTTCCGCTGAAAATCTGATAGCCGTATACCTCGTTGAGCATGGCGTCCCGAATCACCCGGCTTTTTCGAAGATGCTTTTCCTTTAAAAGCGCCTGCAAATAAGCGGCGATGTCTTCCTTTCGAAAATTGCACTGATTTTCGTCCATAAACGATTGCAAATCGCTGTTTTCTGCCAATGAATCCATCAAATCTTCGGTGGATCTGCATTTTTTCTCCACGGAAAAGCCTCCCTTATGCATTGCGGTCCCAATGAATTCATTATAGCAAGAGGAGTATATAAATGCAATTATTCCAATTTCCGGAAGAATATGTTGTATGCAAAACCCTGCGGGAAGAGAAAGGGCGGGAACTGCTGCTGCTGGAAAATACCTGTTTGCATCAAAAGGTGCTGCTGCGCCGAACCGGCCCGGAAAATCAGGTTTTGTATGAATCCCTTCGTGAAGTTTTCCATCCCAATCTTCGTGAGATCTATGACGTGCGTTCCTCTGAAGAAGGAGTGGAAGTGCTGGAAGAGTACCTGGATGGAGTGACTTTGGCTGAAGTTTTAGCAAAAAGAAGCCTTTCTAAAGGAGAAATTCGGCACATTATGCTGTCTCTTTGCCAGGCGTTGGGGGCTTTGCATAGCCTTTCCATTGTTCACAGGGACATTAAGCCCGAAAACATCCTTTTAGGCGCCCGGGGAAGAGTTTGCCTTATTGACTATGACGCGGCGCGGATTATGAACGGAAGAGAAAGAGATACTCGTACGCTGGGAACGCCGGGCTATGCAGCGCCGGAGCAATATGGAATCTCTGCTTCAGAGATCCCAGCGGATATTTTTGCCATGGGGGTGCTGCTGAATGTGATGGCAGCCGGCAACCATCCGGCTGTGAAAATGTGTGGCGGATGGGCCGGGCACATTGTGCGAAAATGTACCCAAATGGATCCTAAAAAACGCTATCAGAGCGCCCGTTTGTTGGCGCAAGCTTGCTTGCATTTAAGAGGATAAACAGTTGTAAACCAGCAGCATACAGCTTGGGAAGGCGTTGCTTGTATGGTTTGCAGGGATCATGGGCGTGGGCGCTGCCCGTTTCTATTTTAGTGGGACAGAAAAGCATAAAGAGCGGCAAAAACAGAAAGAAACACAAACGAGGGAAATCTCCGGGATTTCCCTCGTTTTATTTTTGGATATACTGTGCTGTGATGTAACATGGCAGAAGAGTATGGCCATAAATCTATTAAAATGGCAAACCACAGATGATGCAGAAAAAGAAAGAATAAAGAATAAAGAATTCTATGCCGGCAGCTAAGTGATTTTTATGACCGCATATGATACCTTATACTCGGTTTGTTTTTCCTAATAGATGTTTTGATCAATCAAAGGATGAAAGCTTTATAGATTTTGGCTTTAAAAACATAGAGTTTTCCTAAAGTGCAGGTATAAAGAATTTACGCCGCGGGGCAGGGTTAATGTATGAGTGATAGCTCTTTTTGTTTTATAAGAGGATTAATTGAGAACGACGGCATTTGAACGTGGGGGTCGATTGCGTAGAGGACGTTTGTTTTGTCCGCTGTTTTCCGTTACTAAAGTTCTTTTTACAGGTTACAGGCGGAAGGAAAGGCTTTCACTTGTCAATATAATTCAAGCATTCAACAGACCAAACGCAGCAAACATATATGGTTAAAGAGTCTGTTTGAAAATAGTGTACAAACATAGAGTAAAAGGCACCGGTGTTTTCTGAAAAATGCGGCCATGTTGCCGTGAAATCTGTAAGCGGTAACAATTGCGATTTCTCTAAAAGAGGAATAAGCAATAAAAAATGAGCGCTTAGCGCAAGTAAAAACAAGGAGAGGTTTATTATGAAAAATGTGTCGGATCTGGTTTTAAGGAAAGGCCAACAATTCTATGGAATCGGAAAGACAGCGGCTAAAATTCTGGGAATCAGTGCCGGAGTATTGGTTTTGATTTTGTTTATTGGTCTGCTGGGTTGGGGGGCAATCTCCTTGCTTTATATTCTTTCCCTTCACAGTGACTTTTCTTTTGTAAACTTTCTGACAGGATTGTCCTATTTTGGGATTCTTGTAGGTGTTATTGGCGTTCCTTTCTATTTTATGGGTCTGCATTTCTTGGGCCTGGGGCAAATTGCTAAAAATACCGATAATTTAAGCGGAAGAATGGAATAAGGAATTTTTAAGATGAAGACATCCGCTCAGCATCTGAAAAGGAAAAAGAATGTCCCGATTTTGCTGCTTTTACTCCTTACTGTCCTGCTTTTATTTATTGTCGCCTGGCAAGTCGCACTAAGACAGAGGGCAGATGTTCCTGAGAAAGAAATGGAAAGTTTGCCGGAAAATGTGTCTGTCGAAAAGAATGAGAACTCTATTTCCATTCCGGGGTACGAGGGGATAGATTTAAAGGCGGATTCTTTGCAGCAGGACGTAGCATTCCGCAATCCTGCCCAAAACACTTGCTATTTTGTGATGCAACTGTATCTGGAGGATGGTTCCTTATTATGGGAATCCGATTATATTCGTCCGGGGGAACTGTCCGCTCCTATGGCTTTGACGCAGGCTTTGCAAAAAGGGACCTACTCCAACGCCGTTTTGAAATGTTCCTGTTTTAAGATGGATGAAGAAAAAACACCATTAAACGGCGCGGAAATGAAGCTTACCATTCGGGTGAAATAAAAATGAAAGGAAGAAAAAAATATGAAAAAAATGTTGGCCGTTGTACTTGCAATGCTATCTATATGCACCTTTTCCATTACCGCTTTTGCGGAAAATACCATCACAATTACCACCACCGTTCCCGATGCCACTTATACACTGAATATCCCGGAAAATCAGGAAATTCCTTTTGGGGCGACTGATACAGATATCGGAAATGTAACGGTTACAGAATCGGCTGGTTTCGCTTATGGTAAAAACTTAAAAGTCACCGTTACATACGATGATTTTAAATGTGACAGCACCAGCACAACGATTCCATACAGGTTTGGAATTAAAGCCGATAAAGCAGTTGGGTTCGCTGTGGATTCTGGAAGCTACATAACATTTGCAGGGACAGCTGATGGTACGGTATCCGAAAAAGCGTATTTAAAAGACGATTCCGATATGCTGATTCAAGGAGTGGCTATAAGAGCCAAAAGTGAAGATTGGGGCAAAGCATTAGCTGGAGAGTATTCCACTACTATCACCTTTACCGCAGAAGTAGTTGTTTCGGAGTAAAGAGATTTAAGGTGGCCCGATGAAATGGAACAAAATAAAAAGAAGCATATGCCGATGGTTTCTATTGATATTTGCAATTGCCTTTTGTATGCCGCATTCCGTGTTTGCCCAGGATACGATTTTGACCACCGTTGTTCCTTCGCAATTTCAGCTGAAAATTGAAATGGACGGAAAAGGGGAAGTACAAATCGGAGAAAGGCGCTTTTCGAAGACGACCACGATTTGGGCTGATCGCCATACCCCAATAGCTGTTTCCGTCTTTCCTGCCCGGGGTTACCAAGTGAAAGAGGTTCTATATAACGGCAAAACGCTTCTGAAGGACCCACAGAGTTCTTCGTTTCTTTTGCCTGCGCTTACGGGGGACGCGGTTTTGACAGTCTCATTTAAAGAAGATTTGCTGCCGGGCCAGACAGGAGAAAACCGTCACAAGATTTTTCTTTTAGGAATGTTTCTGGTTTTCTCCGGTGTGGCTTTGCCATGGCTGAAAAGCAAAGAAAAAGCCTTTCTCCCTAGGGATAGATGATGGGAAGCAACGAAATAAAAAATCAGCGAATGTTGGGAATATAAGAGGGGATAGAAAATGAAAAAATTACTTTGCGTGTTGATGTGTTGTATTTTTGCCGGTTCGCTCCTGGGCTGCTCGGGAGAGCCGGTAGAACAAGCTGGCAGTGCTGTAAGTGAAAGTTCGGAAATATCCAGCTCATCCAGCGTTGACGCCGATTCCAGTGCTGCGGAAGCAAGCAGTGATGCTTCCAGTGGAAGTGAAGAAGCGTCCGGCGATGTCTCCGCCGCATCCAGTGAAAGCGTGTCCACATCTTCGGCTGTATCAACGTTGGATATAGAAAAAGCAGAGAAACTGCTGGCAAATATGCGTTTGCAGGAAGACAAAGTGAGAAGATTTCGCTTTTATTATCCCATAGCGTTGGACGGAAATGATCAGGGGCAATGGTACGCAGATGTTCGCTGCTTTGTACTTCCTTACATTGGAAGGGACGCCAATGATAACGTTTGGCTCCAGTTGATTTGCAATTATACTGAAGAGGATTGGGTTTCCTTTAAGGAAGTCATATTTGCGGTGGACGATGCGCGCTATACCAAGTCATTCAGGTATTTTGATGTAGTGCGGCAAATCGCAGGCGGCGGCACGGTTTTTGAATATATTGATTTTCAGGCAACTTCATCCGATATTGAAATGCTTTGGGCCATTGCCGATTCTACGGAAACTATCGTTCGTTTTCAAGGTGATGACTATTATTATGATTTTACCATGACTGCCGGCGATAAGGAAGCAATTCGGGAAGTGCTCACCGCGTATGATGCCTTAACATAATTCGTAAAAAATATTTCCCCGCGGATCTGTTTTTGTGGATCGGCGGGGATTTTTTCATAAAAAAGACACCTATCCGAAAGGACAGGTGTCTCAAAAATTCAGGCTGAATTCAGACGGTAAGCCGTTTCTTATTTGCCGAAGTACCGAGCCAGCAGGCCAGCGAAAGCCTTGCCATGCCGTGCTTCGTCGCGGGCCATCTCATGAACGGTGTCGTGGATAGCGTCCAGGTTGGCAGCCTTAGCGCGCTTTGCCAGATCGAACTTACCAGCGGTGGCGCCGTTTTCAGCTTCTACACGCATTTCCAGATTCTTCTTGGTGCTGTCGGTTACAACTTCGCCCAGCAGCTCTGCAAACTTGGCAGCATGCTCAGCCTCTTCCCAAGCAGCCTTTTCCCAGTACAGGCCGATCTCCGGATAGCCTTCTCTGTGAGCCACTCTGGCCATGGCCAGGTACATGCCAACTTCTGTGCACTCGCCCTGGAAATTCGCGCGCAGATCCGCCATAATGTCTTCGCTGGAACCCTGGGCAACGCCTACTACGTGCTCGGCAGCCCAGCTCATTTCACCGGCCTGCTCCACAAATTTCTCTTTGGGAGCTTTGCACTGGGGGCAAAAATCAGGAGCAGCTTCTCCTTCATAAACGTATCCGCAAACCGAACAAACAAACTTTTTCATAATCCGTGAACCTCCGTTTTAAAATTATAAAAGCATTATTGCTTTTTTAAACAATCTGAGCAGACGCCCCGGAACAGAACGTCGCAGCTTTCTACTTGCGCACAAAGCTCCTGGGAAATCTCAGAAAAAGAAGCTTCGGCATACAAGGGCTTGAAAATGTCCAGAACGGCGCCGCACTGGGTGCAGATAAAATGGGAGTGAGGGGACGTGTTACCATCAAACCGTTCCTGCCCGTTTACGATCCCTACGCTGACAGCGCTTCCTTCCGTTTTGAATTGTGCCAGATTTCGGTACACCGTTCCCAAACTTAAATCAGGGAACTGAGATTTAAGCTGTAAATACATCCATTCTGCTGTAGGATGGGTATTGGTTCCCTGTAAAGCTTGAAGAATGGCTTCCCTCTTTCGGCTGTAATTCTGTCTTTTCATGGCAGAGCCTCAAATCAATAATAGTTATTATTTTTAACAACTAGAGGATACCATAGACCGCAAAAAAAGTAAAGAGGTTTTTCAAAAAAATATAAATTTTTTGAAAAAGACTCCGGTACGCTTTATTTAGGACAAAGCTGCCGGAGCCTTTTTAATAAAGATCAATAAAACAAAAATTACAGAAGTGTGTTGGCTTTCTCTACCAGCTGCCGCAAAAGATCCAGCGTAATATGGCTGTCAAAATTACACAGTGTGTGGATGGGCGTTTGCAGAACATAAGAGGAAGAAAGCATGGCGGAGAGTTCCTCAAAAGTTTTTCCTGGTTCCGCCTGGGCAAAGGCCTGCAGGAGCAACTGCTTTACCTGGGGATGCTCCACAAAATCTCCCACAGTGGATTCCATGGTCAGAGGATCTGCCGGGCGCGGAGAGGATGTGATTTCCACATTCTGGAAAAGAAGTAGCTCCCGGGAGGATTTTCCCACACGGATCTGATAGGTTCCGGTCTCCACATTCCAATCAGCCAACTGCGGGTCGTAATACGCGAAGGAGCGTTTATCCAGAAGGAAGGTGACGGTTTTTTCCTCTCCCGGTTCCAAATGGATCTTCTGGAACCCCTTCAGCTCCTGCACCGGGCGGATAGCTTTTTTCTGATGGCCCGGCAGGCTGGAAGTATAGAGCTGCACCACTTCTTTGCCGGCCCGGCTTCCGGTGTTTTTCACCTGAACGGTGACCTTCAAAGTGTCCGTATCCTTCATTTGGGTTTTGTCCAGAGAAAGGTTACTGTACTCAAAGGTGGTGTAGGAAAGGCCGAAACCGAAAGGATAGCGGACGGGGAGTTCTTTTTTGTCGTAGTACCGGTACCCCACGAAGATTCCCTCTTTGTATTCTACCCGATCGCCTTCTCCAGGGAAATTCAGGAAGGAGGGATTGTGGCTCAGCTGCAGAGGAATGGTTTCCGCCAGGCGTCCGCAGGGGTTGGCCAAGCCGAATAACAGCTCCGCTTCCGCTTGTCCCACAGCCTGGCCTCCTAAATACGCTTCCAGAATTCCTTTGACAGAAGGCTCCCAGGGCATTTCCACCGGTGCGCCGTTATGCAGAACGATTACCACATTGCTCTGCACTTTGCAGACCTCCTGAATCAGCCGGTTTTGGCATTGGGGCATGGACATATGCGTCCGGTCATAGCTTTCGCTTTCAAAGGCGTCCGGCAGGCCTACAAACAATACGGCCACATCCGCCTGCTGCGCCGTGCGGATGGCTTCCTGCAGCAGCGCTTCATCGGTTTCGTCCGCTTCCGTTTGATAGCCCTGGGCGTATTGGATCTGGCAGATCTCCCGGGCGGCTTGTAAAGCGCCGGTGACCTTAAAGCTGTTGATGTGGGAGCTGCCGCCTCCCTGGTAACGGGGAGATTCAGCGAATTTTCCAATAAAGGCGATGGACTGGGAGGGGTTCAGCGGCAGAATATTGTCCTGGTTTTTCAGAAGAACCAAGCTTTCTTTGGCCAGTTCCCCGGCTAACTGATGCTGCTGCTCCCGATGGAAGACGGCGGTTTCCTCCGGAGAAGGCAGCAGATCATAGACCAGCCGCAGCACACGCTCGGCTGCCAGATCCACATATTTTTCGTCCAGCTGGCCGCTGCGGACCGCTTTCACGATTTCCGCATCATTTTGCCCATAGCTGGTGGGCATTTCCAGGTCCAGTCCTGCCTGCACGCCCTTGGGGCGAAGATTGACCGCGCCCCAGTCGCTCATAACCAGGCCGTCAAACCCCCATTCATCCCGGAGGATCTCCGTCAGCAAATGATGGTTTTCGCTGGAATACGTGCCGTTGATTTTATTGTAGGAGCACATCAGGGTGGAGGGCTTTCCTTTTTTAACGGCTGTTTCAAACCCGGCCAGATAAATTTCCCGGAAGGTACGCGGGTCGATCTCCGCGCTGACTGTCATCCGGCGGGTCTCCTGGTTATTGGCGGCAAAATGCTTCAGGCTGGTACCCACGCCTTCACTTTCCACAGCGGAAATATATTCGGCGGCCAGTTCCCCGGTAAGATAGGGGTCTTCGGAAAGGTACTCAAAATTCCGCCCGCAAAGGGGAGAGCGCTTGATGTTGGCGGCAGGACCCAGCAATACGGAGACGCCTTCGGCTTTACAGGAAGCTGCCAGGGCTTTTCCCATAGCGCGCATTTGGTCACGGTCAAAGGAACAGGCGATGGTGCCGCCGGTGGGAAAGCATACCGCCTCCAGCGTATTGACCGGATCGTTGGGATTTTCTAGGGGGAGTTCCTTCCGCAGACCGTGGGGGCCGTCTGCCACCATAATGCTGGGAATTCCCAGTCTTTCAATGGCCTGGGTGTGCCAGCTGTCCATTCCGGAGCAAAGGGAAGCTTTTTCTTCCAGTGTCATTTTCGCTAAAAGAGCTTTTATATCCAATTTCAAAACCTCCTTGCACAAAGCAAAGTTGTTTCTTTGCTTTTGTGCTTTTTATACAACTTTCTTTCCGTATACAGTATAGCATTTTCTCTGCGGAATTGGCTAGTTACTTTTGTGAAAAATATGGTATACTGATACAAAACCGAAACCGAAATGAATGGCGTGAAACGGATGAAACAGATTTGGGATCTTGTGGTGGTAGGCGCCGGCGCGTCCGGACTGATGGCTGCCGCCGCGGCTTTGGAATATACGCCGGGGCTGAGGGTCCTGGTATTGGAAAAAGAGAAAAAACCGGGGAAACGGCTGTTGGCCACCGGTAACGGGCGGTGCAATTTAAGCAATCGCCGAATTTCCCCTCAGCGTTATCATGGGGACGCGGATAAAATTTTCCCCGTCTTGGAACGGTTTTCCGTGAAGGCTATAGAAAAGCGCTTTGCTTCCTGGGGACTTCCTTGCCGGGAGGATGACGAAGGGCGGATCTACCCTTATAACCTGCAGGCTTCCGCCGTGCAGGAGCTTTTGCTGCACCGGATCCAGCGGGCAGGCGGAGAGATCCGCTGCTGTTTTTCCGTGCTTTCCTGTCAAAAGGCCGGAAGTGAGTTTTGTCTTCAAGGCGAGATGCAGGGCGCGGAAGAAAAAATAGATGCCCGGCGGGTGATTTTTGCCTGCGGCGGCTTATCGTATCCTTCTTTGGGAGGAAGTGAGCGGAGCTGGGGCATTCTGGGGAAAATGGGGCACGATATAGCCAAAGGCTTTCCGGCGCTGGTTTCCCTGAAAACAGAGAAGAAGCTGGCGGCGCCGCTGAAAGGCGCCCGCTGCAAAGGAAGAGTGACTTTGCGTCTGGAAAACGGGAAAGAAGCCTCCAGCCAGGGAGAGATCCAGTTTACGGAAACCGGCCTTTCGGGGATCTGCGTGTTTGAGATTTCCCGGCTCTATGGGGATGGGAAAAGCAAAGCGCAGCTAATTTGTGACCTGATGCCCGAGTATACCTTTGGAGATTTGCTTCACCTTTTGCGGATCCGGGGGAAAGATTCTTCCCTTCCCGCCGGCAGTCTGCTGGATAGTATTTTGCAAAAGCAGGTAGGCCGGGAGATCCTCCGCCGCTGTTTCGGCAAGGGGATGGGGGAAAAAGACGGCTTCCCCGGAGAATTTACGGAAAAGCAGCTGGCGGCGATCGCCCGGGAAATCAAGAATTTTTCTTTTCCGGTGCTTGGCACAGGGGGCTGGGATGCCGCTCAGGTGACTGCAGGCGGGGTCCGTCTTAAACAAATCAATCTGGAAACCATGGAGTCCAAAATCTGCAAAGGACTATATTTGGCAGGGGAAGTGCTGAATATTGACGGGGACTGCGGCGGCTTCAATCTCCACTGGGCTTGGAGCACCGGCTGCTTGGCGGGAATTTCCGCTGCCAGAAGTTTAAAATCTCCCTCTGCCTTAAAGACCAAAAAGAACTAGGAGGGCGTTATATGCCTGTTTATCAAATCGGCCAGATTCCTCTTTCTTTGGATGGAGGAGAAAAAGAGCTGAAGCGGGAGGCCGCCGCAAGGCTGGGAATTCCGGCTTCCCAGGTGGTTTCTTTGCGATTGGTCAAGCGTTCAGTGGATGCCCGGCGGAAAGACCGCGTGCATTTTATTTGTACAGTGGAATGCGAAACGGCTGTTCCGGGGAATTTTCGGGATGCCGCCATTTCCCCGGCTAAGCCGTATGTTTACCAGATTCCTCCCTGCCGCCCGGCGTCCTGCCGACCTTTGGTGGTAGGGTTTGGCCCGGCGGGAATGTTTGCGGCACTGATCCTGGCCAGAGCTGGTTACCGCCCCATTGTTATAGAGCGGGGGGCGCCGGTGGAAGAGCGGGCGCTGGATGTGGAAACGTTCTGGAACGGGGGAGCACTGTCTCCGGAAAGCAACGTGCAGTTTGGAGAAGGCGGCGCCGGAACTTTTTCGGACGGGAAGCTGAATACGGGAACGAAGGATGGCAGAGCCGGGTTTGTCTTGCGGGAATTTGTAAAAGCCGGAGCTCCGGAAGAAATTCTTTGGCAGGCCAAGCCGCATATTGGAACGGACCGGCTGCCGGGAGTGGTTCGGGAGATCCGCCGGGAGATTCTGCGTCTGGGCGGGGAGATCCGTTTCCATACGGCTATGACCAAGCTCCTTTTTGCGGACGGCTCGGTCACCGGAGTGGTTATAAAAGACGGAGAAACCATAGAAACCGATACGGTTTTGCTGGCTATCGGCCATAGCGCCCGGGATACCTTTCAGGCGCTGTATGCCCAGGGGATTTTCATGGAGCAAAAGGCGTTTTCCATGGGCGCCCGCATTGAACATATGCAGGAAATGATCGACAAAAGCCAGTACGGTTCCTTTGCCGGGCATCCGGCGCTGGGAGCGGCGGACTATCGCCTGGCGGTGCATCTGCCCAATGGCCGGGGGGTATATACCTTTTGTATGTGCCCAGGGGGCGAAGTGGTAGGAGCCGCCAGTGAACCGGGGCGTGTGGTGACCAATGGGATGAGCCGGTTTGCCCGGGACGGAGCCCATGCCAATGCAGCTCTTCTGGTAGGGGTGGACCCTGGGGATTTTGGCAGCGAACACCCTCTGGCAGGGATGTTTTTGCAGCAGCAGGTAGAAGAAAAGGCGTTTCAGGCCGCAGGAGGGGAATATCGGGCGCCGGCACAGACGGTGGGGGATTTTCTTCGTCAAAAGCCCTCCCGGTGTTTTGGTGATGTGCTTCCCACATATCGCCCGGGCGTAGCCTTAGGAAGCATGGAGAGCTGCCTGCCGGAATATGTGACCCAGGCAATGCGCCAGGGAATTTTGGCCATGGATCGCCGACTGCGGGGGTTTGCCTCTCCCGGAGCGTTGCTCACCGGCCCGGAGACCCGCAGTTCTTCTCCGGTTCGGATCCTTCGAGGGGAAGATTGCCAGAGCGTTTCCGTAAAAGGGCTTTTCCCTTGTGGTGAGGGCGCCGGATATGCAGGAGGGATTGTGTCTGCTGCCGTGGATGGGATCCGATGCGCCGAGAAAGCTTTGCGGCCACTGTGACGGTTTATGAGGTGTTGCCGTGCTTGTGAAAAAAAGAAGGGAAAAATTTAAAAAACTCTCTTGACTTTTTCGGAAGATTTGGTATAATAAACTTCGTTGTCCGGTGAGTGACGTCGGGCAAGCGTAATGGGGAATTGTGTAAGGGTAGCACGACAGACTCTGACTCTGTTTGTGAGGGTTCGAATCCTTCTTCCCCAGCCATCACGAGGTGTGGCTCAGCTTGGTAGAGCGCTACGTTCGGGACGTAGAGGCC
>CALWUW010000002.1 GCA_944384815.1 uncultured Clostridia bacterium | reverse complement strand
ACGCTCGAAGACCTCTACGGTATGAGAGCAGAGAGCGTAAACGGTGAAATACATTTATGCTTTGATGAAAGTAAACCGACCGCAAGCAAATCAGTATTTGCAATGCTTGCCGCTTGGGCAGAGCAAGCCGAAAAATACAGAAACGGCGAAATCACCAAAGAGCAGTATGACGAATGGCGTTATACATATCCCAAACTCGATACAACACAGATTTGGGCGAAAGTTCCTTCACAGGAACTCAGCGACATAATGGTCGAAGCATTCAAAGATAAACTCAAAAATATGTAATTGGGTAAAACAAAAAGAGCTAACAGACACAGAAATCTGTTAGCTCTTTATTTATGAATAATTTTCAGATGTTGTCAAAATGTTGTCACGAGGACATTTTGCCTTTCAAAAACCCAGTATTTATGCGGGTTTGCGGCGTTTTGACTACTCCCACTCAATAGTGGCTGTAGGTTTCGGAGAAACATCGTAGCATACGCGGTTTACTCCGGGGACCTCTTTCAGGATTCGGTCTGTGATCTTCAGCAGCACAGGCCACTCCAATTGTTCCACACTGGCCGTCATGGCATCAATGGTATTGACCGCACGGATGATAACCGGCCAGTCAAAGCAACGAGCGTTGTCCCGCACGCCAACAGACTTAAAGTCCGGCACAATGGTAAAATACTGCCACACTTTCCGCTCCAAACCTGCGTTGGCGAACTCCTCCCGCAGAATAGCGTCGGACTCACGAACAGCTTCCAGCCGATCGCGAGTAATCGCCCCCAGGCAGCGCACTCCCAAACCGGGCCCCGGGAACGGCTGGCGGTACACCATGGAATCTGGCAGTCCCAGTGCAGAACCGCAGGCACGTACTTCGTCTTTAAACAGCATCTTGAGGGGTTCCACCAGATCAAACTGGAGATCCTCCGGCAGGCCACCTACATTGTGGTGACTTTTTACCATTTTTGCCGTTTTTGTACCGCTCTCCACAATGTCCGGGTAAATCGTACCCTGTGCCAGGAATTTAATACCATCCAATTTGCGAGCTTCTTCCTCAAATACGCGGATAAATTCTGCGCCAATGATTTTACGTTTCTGTTCCGGATCGGCAACACCGGCCAGCTTGTCCAAGAAACGGTCAGTGGCATCCACGTATATCAGGTTGGCATTCAGCTCTTCACGGAACACTTTGACCACCTGCTCTGGTTCACCCTTACGGAGAAGGCCATGGTTCACATGAACACAGGTAAGCTGGCCGCCAATAGCTTTCAGCAGTAAAGCCGCTACCACAGAACTATCCACACCGCCGGAAAGCGCCAGCAACACCTTTTGATCGCCTACCTGACGACGGATCAACTCTACCTGATCTGCAATGAAGTTTTCCATATTCCAGTTGGGCTGCGCTTTGCAGGTATCAAACACAAAGGAACGCAGCGCTTCCTGAATCGCTTCATCTTTTTCCGGCATGGGATTCACGCTGCCACTTTCTTCATAATCAAAAGTATAAATAGGAAAGCCACTGCTGTATACTTCCTGACTCAGACCGATTTTGACACCATCCACCACGTCGTTGGGGCCGCCGTTAGCAATAATGCCTTTAACGTTAGGCATTGCACGGAGTTCTTCCGCTGTAACATCATAGTTGCAGATTTCACTGTAAACACCCAAGGCGCGGACCGCACGAGCTACATCTGTATTTCGAGTGCTTCCAAGATCCAAAACCACTATCATATCCTGCTTCAAACTACTTCACTCCTGTTTTATCAATTTCTCTCATATGTTTATACAAACGTCGTTTGTTCGCTACGTTTTATAATACTTCAGCCGATTTCTCTATGGAAAGGCTGGTATTGCAGGATTTCCTCAATTTCCTCCAAAACATCTTCCGGTAAGACATATCCGCTGGCAGCAAGGTTGCTTTCCAGCTGTGCCGGTTTACTGGCGCCGGTAATGACACTGCTGATCACCGGTTTGCGCAAGATCCAAGCTAAGGCTAAAACAGCCATGGAAATTCCCAACCGATCCGCAATCTTTGAAAGCTTTTCTACTTTCGTCAGATTTTCTTCCGTAAGAAGCGCGTTGATCTGTTTATCTGCCTGGTGGGTAGCTCTGGATCCTTCCGGAATGGGCTCACCTTTACGATATTTCCCAGTCAATAATCCCTGAGAAAGCGGTGAAAACGGAACGATTCCCAAACCGTTAGCTCTACAAATGTCCATAATTTCATCTTCAATATAGCGATCCATCATATTATATTGCGGCTGAATTACAGACATAGGCCGCAGCCCCATGGTTTTGATCATTCCCAACGCTTCCGTTATCTGCACCGGTGTCCATTCGCTAACACCATAGTACAGAATTTTACCCTGCGCCACCAAATCACTCATAGCCTGAAGTGTTTCCTCCAACGGAGTGGTGGGATCATAACGATGACAGAAATACAGATCCAGATATTCTACCTGCATATTTTTAAGCGATTTTTCCACCTGCTCAAATATATGCTTTCTGGACAATCCACGATCATTGACACCTTTTCCTACAGGAAAATAAACCTTGCTGGAAAGCACCAGGGAGCTACGAGGATATTCTTTTAAAGCGTTTCCTAAAAACACTTCCGCTGCTCCTCCACTGTACGCATCCGCACAGTCAAAAAAATTAACGCCGTTCTCATAAGCCAATTGTACAGTTTCTTTTGCAGTTTGAACCTTTGCAGCATCACCTAATTCTGTCATCCAACTTCCCAAGGCAATTTCACTGACTTTCAAACCCCATTTTCCTAAATTACGATAACGCATTCCAAACACCTCCACCTTTGTATCATACCATATGCACTTCTTATCTGTAAATCTTTATTTCTGAATTCTTCTTTCCAACTCCAATAGTTTTTTCTGTACGGAAATTCCTCCCCCAAATCCTAAAGGAATTCCGGATTTTCCAATCACTCTATGACAAGGAATAATGATGGCAATAGGATTACGATGGTTCGCCATTCCAACCGCTCGGCATGCATTTTGATTTCCGATTTCCTGGGCAATTTGTTGGTAGCTTCTTGTTTCTCCGTACGGAATTTTCTGTAAGGCTTGCCAAACTTGTTTTTGAAAAACAGTCCCGTTGGTTTTAAGCGGAATATCGAAGATCCGACGAGTCCCTTCAAAATATTCCCGAATCTGTTTTTGGGCTTGGGCAAGGATTGTATTGCATTCTTCTCTGCTATAAAGGTCCTGTTTTTCACCAAAATGTAGACAAGTAAGATAGATCCCGTCCGACCCTAAAGTAATTTTCCCAACAGGAGTTTCCATGACAGTTCCATATAGCTCCACTTATTTTTCCTCCCCACATTTCCAAAAGTCGTAGAGCTTCAAAAACTCTTTCCCCCGCTGATCCATACTTAAAATTTCATCTTTCAGCGAATTGTAAAACGCAGCAGCCGCCTTTTGGCGCTGCAGCGCCAGTTTCCTTCCCCGGGAAGTATAAAACACATCGTAAATCGTTTTCAGTTTTCGTTCATATTCTGCCAAAAAACTGGCTCTCTCTCCGGAAAGCAGGATTTCTCCTTCTTCATCCCGGGTATATAAAGGAGTCCCCATCTTTCCTTCATACAGCAAAGTCCGACAAATCCCCATAGCTCCTGTCACGTCGACTTTATCGGCATCAAACAGAATCTTGGCTTCCAAAGACGCAGGAAAACGATCTGCCCGAAAACGATGTGTCTCTATACATTGCCGAACTTTTTGCGCAAACTCTTTCTGCCAGCCGTTCTCCAGTAAAAAATTATAGGCTTTTTCCCCTCCCACTAAAGCGTGATCCTTTGCAAGATCTTCCATTTCTTCCGCTCTGCCAATGTCGTGCAGAAGACAAGCTGCGATTAAGATATCTTTTTCCGTACTTTCCTCCGTTGCAGCAATATCCAAGGCTATAGACAAAACACGAAAAACATGCTCCTGATCGTGAGCACTGTCTTTCATACAAAGCTCCATATAATTTTTGATTTTTTCAAAATCGTCTTTTAGCATAGAACTCCCCCATATCGACTATGAAAAACAATATGTATCTTTCGTTACTATAGCACATTTTGTAAATTCGCTTCAATCCCTTCCACCACAAAAGGATCGCAGGTTGTTTCTGCGATCCTTTTTTCTTCCTTTATTGCTTCATTTTCCATTCTTCTAAAGATGCCGTATAGAAATCTGTTTCCCTTTCTCCGCTCTTCCACTTTTTCTTCTCCGCCAATTTACTTACCAATATACATGCCAATAAAGAAATCCCCATGGCTGCGCAAGCATACAAAGGACCGTTGGGTGTTTTAAATCCGGAAAGCGCCGCAGGTAAAAAGGCGGTTAAAAATCCGCTGATCATTCCTGCCCATGCCCCGGCTCGATTGATTCCTTTCCAATACAAAGCCAAAGCATAAGGAGCTAAAAAAGTTCCGGATAAAATTCCCCAGGAATAGGACATCATCTCCAAAATAGGTGTGGGATAATTGGCGATGAGATAAGATCCCACCACAAAAACCAAGCATAACAACCGTGTCACTGTGGCCGTTTGCTCATCTGTTATTTTCCCTTTAGCCCGCTCCCGGATCAAATCCATAGACACCGTAGAGCATGCTGTCAGAGTAATGCTGGATAAGGTAGAAACCGAGGCGGAAATCAACAAAACCAGAACAATTCCCACCAAAATATCCGGCAGATTGGCTTGCAGCAGCATGTTGGGGATAATGTAATCTTTTCCCCCTTCCGGCATAGTCTCTCCAAAAAACAGGTGAGAATAAGAACCGATCCAGTATCCGCCTCCGGCTACCAAAAGCGCAAACAATGTGGAGATAACTGTTCCCCGACGCACTTCCTTTTCATCCCGAATTCCATAATATTTATGGACCATCTGCGGCAGTCCCCAAGTACCGAAACTGGTCATCAGCAGTGTTGCCAGCAAAGAAACCGTTGCTTCCGGTGTTAAAGGAAGCATTTGATGGGTTTGCATATACTCCCCCATTTTCTGGATGCCTTGCGAAAATCCGCCCACCGTAGGGCTGGTGATCACTTTAATGATCAAGAGGGCAACACCGAACATCATTACGATTCCCTGCATAAAGTCGGCTTTAAGCGCCGCCATATAACCTCCCAGCACCAATACTACCGCAGAGGCAGCCGCAATCATAATCATACACACGGTTTCGTCTATCCCCAGCAACAACGCACAAATGCTGGTCAGTCCCTTATAAACCGATGCGGAATACGGAAGCAAAAAAAGGAAGATCACCACACAGGAAAATGATTTCATCCCCTTGCTTCTGTATCGCATGGAAAAAAATTGGGGCATGGACTTAATATGAAGCCTCCGAGTGATCTCTCTTGTTCTTCCGGCTAAAACAAGCCAAGCCAACAGTGAACCAAAAACAGCATTCCCGATTCCTACTAAAACAGACCAAAGGCCAAAACTCCACCCGGAGCCTCCGGAATATCCAATAAACATCACAGCCGAAAAATAAGCCGTTCCGTAAGATAGGGCCGAGATCCATGCTCCCGCATTCCGTCCACCTACTGTAAAGGCCGCCATTCCCTTTGTGTTTTTGGAATTTAGAATGCCCACAGCCAACATAAATAGAACGTATACCGCGATTACCAGCCATAAAGTTTCCGCTTTTCCCATGTTCTTCCCTCGTTTCTTTTACTCATTTAAACCTTCGATGATTTAAATGAGTAAAGCATACCACATTTTCCCTATAAACGCAAGTAAGAAAAATTAAAAGCGGCACTTTTACAGACGGTGAAGGAAAGCGGCATCGCTACTCCCCTATTTTTTCTACCAGTTACGGAAAGCCGGCTGGTTTGTTTGGAATTAGCTGCGGGCACCATCCTATTACAATTATTCCCGGCGTCTCCATTCCTCGGGATCCACCGGAAGAAAATAAAGAAGAAAACGACCGCATATACCGGGAATCCCAGGAACAGCGCAGACTGGAAAGAGAGATTCGTTATACCAAGCAAAAAGCCGCTATGCTGGACGCTGCCGGCGATAAAGAAGGCTTTGCCAAAGAAGCAGCAAAAATCAAGGAAAAGCAAGCAAACTATAATGCCTTTTGCAAAGAAACAGGCCGCACAAAACGGCTTGATAGAACGCAGGTGTATGCGTATAATAAAAGCGTAAGCAGTAAGGCTGCAGCGGCGGTAAAACAGGCGGAAGCAGCGAAAGCGGTACAAGAAGAAGCAAAACGCTTACAGGTATTGGAACTAGAAAAGCAGAAACAGGAAAAGATTGCTGAAACTCGGGAACTAATAAAGTCAGACGCAACGCCCAAAAAAAAATGCTGGCAAGCAAAATTAACATATTAAAGAATCAAAAGACTACAAGAAAGGCAAAAGCTATATTTATGGTGATTCTAATACCGCTCAGGAACTTGTTGATAAATATCACGGAACAGGAGAAATCCGATTAAATAAAAAAACAGGTCAGTGGGAATGGAATAACAAAGAATTCATAACATTACCCGACGATATTGGAGTTTACATCAATAATCATACTGGCGAAACATTTTCAACTAATACCGTGTCTATTCATTATAGTAAAAAAGGAACTCACATTGTTCCGGCAAGGAGGAAAGATACATGAATTTGTGGGAAGCAGAAGGTAAAAAAGTAAAAATCACACTTGCAGATGGAGAAGAAATATCAGGGACAGCGTATCAGTATACTTCAGAACTTGACAACGAACCGGAAGAAGCTTGTATTTATATTGGCGATTATGAAATATTAGAAAGCGAAATTGCAAAAATAGAATTGTTATAGTCGAAAAGGCGGCGGACATTGAAGCGCAAGAAGCTAAGTGTCGTATTCAGGGTGAAAGGCTGGCGATGGCTGGCGAAAAGATGTCACGTGCCTTTTTATATTAAACTTCGCCACCCAAACAGGGTGGTTTCTTCATGCCTATTTTTAAGAAAGAGGTGGCACAATGGCAGAATGCAGTCATGTATTCATGGGAAAATCTGACGGCGTACAGTATCTTAACCGAAGAAACAATCAGCCTATAAGGTATAAAACTACCGACGGAGCCTTAGCTCCGTCGGTAGTTTTTACCGTATATCGACAAGTTGGGAAATTACTCCTTATTTCGAAGGATCACTTCCCCTGTACATTCCATTACAGGATCTTCGTGAATGATCTCTCCCACACTGTCTGCCACAATTTTCCCGGACCTGGGATTTTTTACAGAAAGAATATCTCCTTGAATATCTGCTTCCACGTCCGAATATTCAAAAGAAAGGTCAGTTCCTTCCATAGTGCAGTTGATCAGTTTTAAATTCTCACAGTAGCAAAGAGGCTGGGTGCCGATAATTTTGCAGTTGATCAACGTCAGCCCTTTGGAGAACCATCCCAAATATTCACCTTTCACTACGGAATTCTCCACCGTAACATTTTCACTATGCCAAAATGCGTCTTTCGTATCCAGCACAGAATCACGAATCTTCATATTCCGAATGTACTGGAAGGAGTATTTTCCACGCATCTTCAAACGTTCAATATCCACATTTTCACATTCAAAGAGAAAATATTCCGACTCCATATCACAGTCAATGATATGTACATTGCGGCATCTCCAGCCAAATTCGGGAGAAACAACTTTACATTGCCGAAGAGTTGTGTTCTGGCACTCCCGCAAACATTTTACACCATGGATTGTACAATCCTGGATCTCCCCATTTTCTGCATACCAAATAGGGGCTCTGGTTTTCTCATCCATTGAAGAATGTAAAAGGGTGTATCCTTTTGCATGCCACAAAGGATAGCGAAGAGAAAAGGAACAATTCAAAAGTCGAACATTTCTCGCTTCTTTAAGTGCAGACTCTCCATCTTTAGGTCCTGCAAATGTACAGTCCTCTACCTCTCCGTTTTCCAAATGATAAAGGGCTCGCTCTTCATCAAAAACCTGATTGATAATTTTTTTCTCCATATCGCATCTCCCGTTTTCAATTATCCATGCTTATACATCTGGTGCCTATAAAAACACACCGACCCCAATTGTTGAGTTACACCAAATTGGCAAATCCGTCAAGTGATCTTCAGAGCAATCATCTTGCCGTTACAGAACCAACAAATCAAGTAAAGTGGTTCACTTTTGCAAAGCCATATTGCTTTACAAACTTTTGCCCTGAGTGTCAGCATTCTTTATTGCCTACAGCAGCTCCAATGTAGTTTCCTTATCTTCTATGTGCTGCCAAACTGCACCCATCTTCACCGCAGACGCCTAATCCATCTCCGGTTTCCTGTATGCTTGGTGTTACACCCAGAATCGATAGAAATTCCTCTTTGGTATACTGCGTAACTTCTACTTTTTTTCCGTCCACATAAATCGTCGGAACATACTGCACCTGGAGCACTTCTCTGGCATACCGATTCGCCTCCTGAAGCTGCTCCTTGTATTTTCTTTCTTCCAGCGCCTGACGAAATTCCTGGGGATCTAAACCGGAAGCTTCTGCAAGATCACATAAAACATCCAGCTTGCCAATGTCCTTTTCTTCAATAAAATACGCACGATAAAGAAGATCGTTGTAAACCTCCCCTTTACCCTGCTCCTGGGCATAGAAATAACCTTCAAAAGCCATTCGTGTATACGGACGAGGAACTACGCAAGGCGGCAGTTTCATCGCAAGCCCCAATTCCCGGCAAGGTTCCACAAGAACTTGATAATGGGCTTTTCTGGTTTCATCATGGTACGTATCCACTTGCGGCTTAGATTCCGGCGTTAATTCGAAAGGATGATATTGAATCTCTGCCTTCATGCCCGCTGCCTCCAACGCCTGATGCAATGCTTCCTTTGCAACCAAACAATACGGGCAGACATAATCTGAAACAAACAAAACTTTCATAAAGTCCCTCCTCTGTTTCCCCGCCTCATGCCTGACATCCCCATTATATCCAACACTTCTTTTTTTGTAAAGTCTGTATGGGACTATATTGGTATCCTTTTACAAGCCCAAATAAGGAGAAAAACCCCCTGCAAAAGCAAGGGATTTTTCGATTGGCCGTGAACCGCGCAAATTATTCATATTCAATAGTGGCCGGCGGTTTACTGGTGATATCGTAAACCACACGATTTACATGGTCTACCTCATTGACAATCCGACTGCTGACTTTCTCCAGCACGTCGTAAGGGATTCTGGCCCAATCAGCTGTCATAAAGTCGTGAGTAGTCACGCCGCGCAAAGCAATGGTATAATCGTATGTCCGTCCGTCTCCCATTACGCCTACGCTGCGCATATTGGTAAGCACAGCAAAATATTGATGAATTTTACCGGAGAGACCGGCTTCTGCAATTTCTTCCCGGAAAATGGCATCCGCGTCTTTCAGGATCGTCAGCTTTTCTTCCGTAATATCCCCCATAACACGAATGGCCAAGCCCGGCCCGGGGAACGGCTGTCTCCAAACCAGGAAATCCGGAATCCCAAGCTCACTGCCTACTCGGCGAACTTCGTCTTTAAACAGATCCCGCAGAGGCTCTATGATCCCCTCGAATCCTACATTTTCAGGCAAACCGCCTACATTGTGATGGCTCTTAATGACAGCCGCTTCTCCAGCTCCGCTTTCCACCACATCGGGATAAATGGTTCCCTGGCAAAGGAATTCTACCTGGCCCAATTTTCTGGATTCCTCTTCAAACACCCGAATAAATTCTTCACCAATAATTTTTCTCTTTGTCTCCGGATCTGAAACGCCTTTCAATCGACCTAAAAACCGCTGCTGCGCATTCACACGAATCAAGTTCATATCAAACTGCTTTTTGAAAATGGATTCTACCTGATCCCCTTCATCTTTTCGAAGCAGTCCATGATCCACAAAAATGCAGGTCAGATTCTTTCCAATGGCTTTGTGTACCAACACAGCCGCTACGGAAGAATCCACACCGCCGGAAAGCGCGCAAAGAACCTTTTTTCCTCCTACTTTCTCCCGGATAGCTTCAATAGCAGAGGAAGCAAAAGAGGACATTTCCCAATCTCCTGTGCAGCCGCAGGCTGTATACAAAAATGCCCGCAGCATTGCCTGCCCTTCTTCTGTGTGTTCTACTTCCGGATGATATTGGAACGCATACAAACGCTTTTCGGCGTTTTCCATCGCTGCCACCGGGCAATCCGCCGTCACGGCTGTGATCTGAAAACCTTGAGGAACTTGCGAAATATAGTCCGTATGGCTCATCCAGCAAATTGATTCCTTTTTCAAACCATCAAACAAAGCGCTTTCCTTAAACGATACCGGCGTTTTTCCATATTCACGCACTTCGCTGGCTGTTACCTTACCACCCAAAAGATGGGTCATCAACTGTGCGCCATAGCATATTCCTAAAACGGGGATTCCCAAATCAAAGATTCCGGCATCGCAAAGCAACGCCTTCTCCGCATATACGGAATTGGGGCCACCGGAAAAAATGATTCCTTTATACCCACATTTTGCGATCTCTTCTGCCGGCGTGGAAAAAGGTTTTATTTCACAATATACGTTTAAATCCCGCACTCTTCTGGCGATCAGCTGACTATACTGTGCGCCGAAATCCAAAACTAAAACTGCTTCATGCTCCATACATTTCTACCTCCAGGTGTCTCTCTTATTCTACCGTTACAGACTTAGCCAAATTGCGGGGCTTATCAATGTCGCATCCTTTCATGGAAGAAACGTAATAAGAAAACAGCTGCAACGGAATGACCGCCAAAGACGGAAGCATAATATCACAGGTCTCCGGAATGTAAATCACATGATCGGCAAAGTTTTCAATCTGTGTATTCCCTTGAACGGCCATGCCTAAAACTATTGCGCCTCTGGCCTTTACTTCTTTCACGTTGCTCATCATCTTATCGAAAAGGGGATTCTGAGTCGCCAAAGCAATCACCAGCGTGCCATTTTCAATTAAGCTGATAGTACCATGTTTCAATTCTCCAGCTGCATACGCGTCAGAATGAATATAAGAAATTTCCTTCAGCTTCAAAGACCCTTCCAAAGACATGGCATAATCCAAATTCCGGCCAATAAAGAATACATCTCTGGCGTTGAAGAAGAGAGAAGCCAAGTACTGCACATTCTCTTTATCCTGCAGAACTTCTTCAACCTGCTCCGGCAGCTTTTCCAGAGCCGCAATGTAAGAAGCTACCTGCTGGGAATCCAGTTTGCCGTTCAGCTGCCCCATATAAATAGCCAGCAGATACACAACCGCCAACTGGGCGCTGTACGCCTTCGTAGTGGCCACAGCGATTTCCGGACCCGCCCAGGTGTAGATCACGTCGTCGGACTCATTGGCAATGGAGCTGCCTACCACATTGACAATGGAAAGGGTTCTGGCTCCTCTGCGCTTGGCCTCCCGAAGAGCGGCCAAAGTGTCCGCTGTTTCACCGGACTGGCTGATCACAAGCACCAATGTGCTTTTATCCACCATAGGATCTCTATAACGGAATTCAGAAGCCAGATCCACATCTACAGGGATCCGCATCACTTTTTCAAATACATATTTGGCTACCACCCCTACATGATACGCCGAGCCGCAAGCGACGATGCAGATCTTGGAAAAACTCTTAAGATCTTCTGCTGTAAGAGAAATGGAATCCAAAACAATTTTTCCGTCCTTCAGACGAGGAGAAATGGTATCCCGCAACACTTTGGGCTGCTCCATGATCTCCTTAGCCATGAAGTGTTCGTACCCGCCCTTTTCTGCTGCGGATACGTCCCAGTCGATGTGGCACACTTCTTTGGATACCAGTTCTTTATCCATATTGTAAATTTTCACGGAATCCCGGCGCAAAACCACGATTTCCCGGTCGTTCAAACGGTAGATATCGCGAGTCTTATTCAAAATAGCCGGCACGTCGGAAGCAATATAGTTCTCGCCTTCTCCCAAGCCTACGATCAACGGACTATCCTTCCGGACCGCCACCAGCTCATCAGGGTTATCCTGAGAAATCACACCCAAAGCATAGGATCCTTCTACTTTCTGCAGTACGCGGATCATCGCATCCAAAATATCACCTTGGTAGTAATATTCCAAAAGCTGCGCCACTACCTCTGTATCCGTCTCCGATACAAACGTTTTTCCTTTGCGCACAAGCATTTCCTTAAGAGCCATATAGTTTTCGATAATACCGTTGTGCACCACGGCAAAACGACCGGAATCACTCACCTGGGGATGAGAGTTAATATCGGAAGGAGCGCCATGGGTCGCCCACCGTGTATGACCGATTCCGATGGTACCCGGGGTTTTCTTTCCGCCGTCAATTAAGTCACTAAGAACTTTAAGGCGGCCTTTCGCCTTTACAACCTTCAAAGATGTTCCGTCATATACAGCTACACCGGCAGAATCATAACCACGATACTCCAGTTTTTCCAATCCACTGAGCAACACAGGCGCTGCCTGGTCGCCTCCAATATATCCTACAATACCACACATGGGGTATGCACCTCTCTTCTTAAAAATATTTATGGTTGTACCTTGATGGAAAATAAAAACTCAGTACACCCAATCAGCGATAAATAACTTCATCTCGAGCCGGGCCATTGGAAACAATGCCAAAATGTACTCCAATTGCCTTTTCCGCAAACTCTACATACTTTCTGGCATTTTCCGGCAAATCCTCATACCGGCGAATGCCCCGAATATCGCATTTCCAGCCGGGAAGAACTTCCAAAATGGGCTTGCAGCGCTTTAACTGACTGGTGGGCGGGAAATAATCAATTCTCTTTCCATCCAGTTCATACGCAACACAGACCGGAATTTCATCCAGATAACCCAACACATCCAGCACGGTGAATGCCACGCAAGTCGCTCCCTGAGCCTGGCAACCATAACGGCTGGCCACCAGATCCAACCAGCCCATACGGCGGGGCCTCCCGGTGGTGGCACCAAATTCGCCGCCGTCTCCTCCTCTGCGCCGCAGTTCATCTGCTTCGCTTCCGAAAATCTCACTGACGAATTCGCCGGCGCCTACTGCGCTGGAATACGCCTTTACCACGGTGATGACTTCCTTGATCTCATAAGGCGGGATTCCGGCGCCTACTGCACCGTAACCGGCCAAAGTGGAACTGGATGTCACCATGGGATAAATACCGAAATCCGGATCCTTCAAAGAGCCCAACTGGCCTTCCAGCAAAATATTTTTCCCTTCCTTCACAGCTGTATGAAGCAAGGTAAAGGTATCTGCCACGTAGGGCGCAATGGCCTCTTTGTATTCCATCAGTTTATTGTACACATCGTCCGCTTTCAGCTCAGGTTGATGATACAGCTCCCGGAACAATACATTTTTAATTCCCAAGACATGGTCAATTTTTTCATACAATTCCTCCTTATCGGAGAAAAGATCGCTGACCTGAAAACCGATTTTCGCGTACTTATCGGAATAAAACGGTGCAATCCCCGACTTAGTGGAGCCAAAAGACTTAGAAGAAAGACGAGCTTCCTCATACGTGTCCTGAGCTACATGGTAAGGCATTACAATCTGCGCACGATCACTAACAACAATGTGCGGCTTGGGAACCCCCCGCTCCTCTAAACTGCTGATTTCCTTAATAAAATTCTCTACGCTGAAAGCTACACCGTTACCGATCACATTGGTAATGTGGTCATAAAACACGCCGGAAGGAAGCTGGTGAAGAGCAAATTTTCCATAATGGTTGATAATCGTATGCCCCGCGTTGCTGCCGCCTTGGAAACGCACGACAATATCCGAACGAGCGGCTTCCGCGTCCGTGATCTTGCCCTTTCCTTCATCTCCCCAGCAAGCGCCTACAATTGCTTTTACCATATCCGATCACACCTACATCTTTCTTTTTTGTTCCGAAAACCCGAAAACAGAAAGAGCAGGAAATCCTCCTCTTTCTGTTTATCGTATTCTAACTCATATTCGTACAAAACGCGCGTTATACATGAATCTCTGCTTTTTCGTCTTGGATTTCTCCATATTTCTCTAAAATGGGAGAAACCACATCCCGAAGGAATTCTTCTGTCTGCTGCGGAGCTCGGCCCACATATTTTTCAGGGCTTACAATTGCGTTCAGCTCTTCCAAAGTCACGCCGAAGATTTCATCGCCGGCAATACGGGAAAGCAGATCGTTTTCTCCGCCATCCTCCTTGATCACCTTAGAGGCTGCCATGGAATGCACCCGAATCCGTTCATGAAGCTGCTGCCGGTCTGCTCCCCGTTTTACGGCATCCATCATAATGTTTTCCGTAGCCATAAACGGAAGTTCCTTCCGCAGCCGCTGCTCGATTACTTTCGGATACACCACCAAGCCATCGGTTACATTCAAATAGAGGTTCAAAATTCCATCCACCGCTAAGAAAGCTTCCGGAACACTGATTCGTTTGTTGGCCGAATCATCCAGGGTCCTTTCAAACCACTGGGTAGCTGCCGTAATAGCAGGATTCAAGCTATCCACCATAACATACCGCGCCAAGGAAGCCATTCTCTCCGTCCGCATGGGATTCCGTTTATAGGCCATAGCCGAAGATCCGATCTGATTCTTTTCAAAGGGCTCTTCAACTTCTTTCAGGTGCTGCAAAAGGCGGATATCGTTGGAGAATTTAGCTGCACTCTGCGCAATGCCGCTCAAAACAGAGAGAATTTGGCTATCCAGCTTCCGGGAATACGTTTGCCCCGAAACTGCAAAACAAGCCGAATACCCCATTTTTTCCGCAATCAAATGATCCAACTGTTTGACCTTTTCGTGATCTCCGTCAAACAGTTCCAAAAAGCTGGCCTGCGTTCCTGTTGTTCCCTTGGAACCTAACAATTTAGCTTTGGAAAGCTGGTATTCCACATCTTCCAGATCCATCAGAAGGTCCTGAAGCCAAAGAGAAGCCCTTTTCCCCACCGTAGTAGGCTGAGCCGGCTGAAAATGTGTAAAGGCCAAAGTAGGAAGATCCTTATACTCCATGGCAAAACGAGCCAATGCTCGAATCACCAGCACCAGCTTTTTGCGGACCAGTTTTAAAGCGTCCGTCATGATGATAATATCCGTATTATCTCCAACATAACAGGAAGTGGCCCCTAAATGAATGATCGGCATAGCTTTAGGACATTGCTGGCCAAAGGCATATACATGGGACATTACATCGTGCCGAACAATTTTTTCTCTTTCCTGTGCCACATCATAATTGATCTCATCCTGATGAGCAATCATTTCATCGATTTGTTCCTGCGTGATGGGAAGGCCCAGATCTTTTTCCGCCTGCGCCAATGCGATCCAAAGCCGACGCCAAGTACGAAACTTCTTGTCGGGAGAAAAAAGAAATTTCATCTCCGGATCTGCATAACGAGCCGAAAGCGGGGATTGATAGCTTGTATTTTCCATTGCACTCTCTCCGTTTTTTAGTCATTCAGGTAAAACACGCCAATCAGCCCGGCAAGATACCAGCGCCGGGCTGAAAAGATTGTATTCACAAGATTTTAGAGGCCGATACGCTTCATCATTTCCGCGTAAGCTTCTTCTACTCCGCCCATATCCCGACGGAAACGGTCCTTATCCAGTTTCTCATGAGTATGGATATCCCAGAAACGGCAGGTATCCGGAGAAATTTCGTCCGCCAGCAGGATCTGCCCGTGGAAGCGGCCAAATTCCAGTTTAAAGTCGATCAGCTCTACGTCAACCTGCTTAAAGAATTCGCAGAGGACTTCGTTAACCTTCAGCGCCATAGCAGCGATGGTGTCCACATCTTCCTTGCTGGCAAAGCCTGCCGCCAGGATATGATATTCGTTTACCATCGGATCGCCCAACGCGTCATCTTTATAGCAGAATTCCAAAACCGTGGACTTCAGCTCTGCCCCTTCTTCCATGCCCAAACGTTTGGCAAGGCTTCCGGCTGCTTTATTACGGACAATAACCTCCAGCGGAACGATCTCCACTTTTTTCACCAGCGTCTCTCTGTCGCTGAGTTCTTCCACCAGGTGAGTGGGGATCCCATGCTTTTCCAGAAGCTTGAACATGAAATTGGACATTTTATTGTTCACAACGCCCTTGCCGGCAATGGTTCCTTTCTTCAGGCCGTTGAAAGCTGTAGCATCATCTTTATAATCCACAATACAGTAATCCGGATCCTCGGTAGCAAATACCTTCTTTGCTTTTCCCTCGTAAAGCATTTCGCATTTCTTCATACGTTTTTTACCTCCGAATATTTTGATACTCTCATTGTAAAAGAAAATCGACAAAATGACAACTATAAAATGATAAAAAGATATGCCTTTCAAGCGGATATATTTAGATAATATTGAGAAAAGAGGAGACTTTTGTGATATCTACCACGGAAAGTTGCGTTGTTTCTGCATTTTGTACACAGGTAAGGAACGCGGCTGCCGTATCCAAAGATGTGAGACAAGGGATCCCGCATTCCACCGCATAACGGCGGATCAGATATCCATCCTTGTTTCTGGCATTTCCACCAGACGGGGTATTGATCACCAGATGAATTTTCCCGGAAGTGATCTGATCCAAAATATCTGGTTTTCCTTCATCGATCTTATTGACCCGAACCGTAGGAATATCATGCTCATTTAAAAACTCCGATGTGCCTTTGGTGGCATAAATCGTCCATCCTTGTTCGAAAAGCCCTTTGGCGATGGGTAAAACCTCAGCTTTATCTGAATTGCGAACCGTCAGCATGGCACGGCCTTTCTGAATTTTATGGAATCCTGCCCCGTAAAACGATTTCAGCAAAGCCTCACCGTAGGTATGAGCAATACCTAAAACTTCACCGGTAGATTTCATTTCCGGCCCCAGGTTTACATCCGCACCATAAAGTTTCTCAAAAGAGAATACCGGCATTTTAATGGCGATCAGATCTTTCTGCGACTGCAGCCCGTAAGAATATCCCATCTCCGGCAACGTTTTGCCGAAAAAGGTTCCCACAGCCAGAGAAACAATGGGAATGTCTGTTACCTTTGTAATATAAGGCACTGTACGGGAAGAGCGAGGATTGGCTTCGATCACATATACCGTATTGTCTTTCACAATAAACTGTATATTCAAAAGTCCTTTAACATGCAGCGCCTTTGCCAATTTACGGGTATAATCCACGATTTTCTCCTGCATTTCCTGGGAGACGCCAATGGCCGGGTAAACGGAAATGCTGTCTCCGGAGTGAACGCCTGCACGCTCAATATGCTGCATGATTCCCGGAATCAACGTGTCGGTCCCATCGCAAACCGCATCCACTTCCACTTCCGTGCCCATAATATACTTATCCACCAAGATCGGATGCTCCTGGGTCACCCGGTTGATAATTCCGATATGCTCGATGACATCCTCATCCGAATAAGCGATCTGCATCCCCTGTCCGCCCAATACATAGGAGGGCCGAACCAGAACCGGATAACCAAGCTCATTGGCTGCCTGGATGGCCTGGGCGCAGGTATAGACCATTCTTCCCTCCGCTCTGGGAATCCCACACTGATGAAGAATCTGATCAAAGCGCTCTCGATCCTCCGCTTCATCAATGCTGTCAAAGGACGTTCCCAACAGCGGAACACCCATAGACTCAATGGCTCTGGCCAACTTAATTGCTGTTTGTCCGCCAAACTGCACCACCGCGCCGTCCGGTTTTTCCAGCTGTACAATGTGCAGCACGTCTTCTTCCGTCAGCGGTTCAAAATACAGCTTATCCGCAATGTCAAAGTCTGTACTTACCGTCTCTGGGTTATTATTTACGATAATGGTTTCAAATCCCAGATCCCGTAAAGCCCATACACTGTGCACCGAACAAAAATCAAATTCAATGCCCTGCCCAATGCGGATAGGACCTGAGCCGATAACCATGATCTTCTTTCGGTCCGAAGCCGGATTGGATTCATTCTGGCTTCCGTAACGAGAATAGTAGTACGGTGTCTCTGCGTCAAATTCTGCGGCGCAGGTGTCCACCATTTTATACACGGGAGCAATTTCCCATTTACGCTGCAATTCTCTGATTTCTTCCAGGGTTTTCCCTGTTAATTGCCCGATGGTTTTATCCAGGAAGCCCATTTCCTTTGCCCGGTAAAGAAGTTCTCTGTTCATTTCCTCGCCGGAAATTTCCTTTTCCATATCCACAATTCTGCGGACCTTATCCAAAAACCACAGATCAATGGCCGTAATATGATGGATCTCCTCTATAGTGATCCCCCTGCGCAAAGCCTCTGCGATAACAAACAACCGACGGTCATCCGGCTCGTGGAGCTTCTCTGCAATTTCCTCCCGGCTGAACTCTTTCAGCGTGGCGTCCATCAGACTATCCATGTTTTGCTCCAAGGAGCGGACCGATTTCATCAGCGCTTGCTCGAAAGTAGGAGCAATTCCCATTACTTCGCCGGTTGCTTTCATCTGTGTTCCCAAACGACGTTTGGCGTACACGAATTTATCAAAGGGCCATTTGGGGATTTTGACCACGCAATAATCTAAAGTCGGCTCAAAACAGGCAAAGGTCTTTTGGGTGATCGCATTGGGAATTTCGTCCAAGGTGTAGCCCAAAGCGATTTTGGAAGCCACCTTTGCAATGGGGTAACCGGTTGCCTTTGAAGCCAGAGCCGAGGAACGGCTTACCCGGGGATTCACTTCAATAACGCAATATTCAAAGCTTTTGGGGTTCAGGGCAAACTGCACATTACAGCCGCCTTCCACTTTCAGTTCCGTGATAATGTCCAACGCCGCTGTGCGAAGCATTTGTGTCTCCTTATCTGCCAAAGTCTGACAGGGCGCTACTACAATGGAATCTCCGGTATGAATTCCTACAGGATCAAAATTTTCCATGTTGCATACAGCGATGCAGTTTCCGTTTTTATCCCGCATGACTTCATATTCGATTTCTTTCCATCCGGCAATGCTCTTTTCAATCAAAACCTGATGCACGCGGCTTCTTTGCAGGCCAAGAGACGCAATGGCGCGCAGCTGGTCCTCATCATGGGCAATACCGCCGCCGCTTCCTCCCAAAGTATAAGCAGGACGCACCACAACCGGGTATCCGATCCGTTCTGCAATACGCAGGGAATCTTCCAGTGTTTCCGCAACTTCGCTTTCCGCGCAGGGCTGATGGATTCGATCCATCGCTTCTTTAAAGAGTTCCCGGTCTTCTGCCATGCGGATCGTATCAGCGCTGGTGCCAATCATTTCCACGTTATGCTCTCTTAAAAACCCGCTCTCTTCCAGCTCCACCGCCAAATTCAAAGCGTTTTGCCCACCTAGGGTAGGTAAAATACTATCCGGTTTTTCTTTTAAGATAACCTTTTTCACAGTCTCCGCCGTCAGTGGTTCGATATACACTTTATCAGCAATTTTTCCATCCGTCATAATAGTGGCAGGGTTGGAATTGATAAGGATAACTTCGATTCCTTCTTCCCGAAGCGCCCGGCAAGCCTGGGTTCCTGCATAATCAAATTCGGCCGCTTGCCCAATTACAATAGGCCCCGAACCGATAAGGATAACTTTTTGAATTTCTTTTCTTCTGCTCACAGCTGACTCCCTCCGATTCCTTTCAAAAACATATCAAATAAAAATCCGGTATCCTTTGGGCCGGAAGCGGCTTCCGGGTGGAACTGAACGGAAAAGACTTTTCCGTTTTTATACCGAAGCCCCTCCACGCTGCCATCGTTCATGCTAACAAAGCTGATTTCCGCCACGGAAGGATCCACGGTTTTTTCATCCACAACATAACCGTGGTTCTGGGAGGTGATATACACCCGCCCAGAAGAAAGATCCTTTACAGGATGATTGATGCCCCGATGGCCATATGTCAGCTTGTAGGTCTCAGCCCCTTGCGCCAGAGCCATCAGCTGATGCCCTAAGCAGATGGCAAAGGTGGGGATCCCATAAGCATACACTTTTTTCAGTTCCTGAATCTGCTGTACACAGTCCTGAGGATCCCCAGGGCCGTTGCTCAGCATAATTCCATCCGGACGGAAAGCCATCAAGTCCTCAAAAGTTGCCGTGTGCGGGAAACAGCGCACCGTGCAGCCCCGTTTTACCAAAGAGCGAACAATGTTCAGCTTTACGCCGTAATCCATCAACGCGATCTTCACCGGGCCGTCTCCGTACTGCTTGCTTTCCGGAGAACTGACCAGCGGCACGCAGGAAATCGGTTGGTATTCCAAAATTTCTTTTCGTACCTCTTCCGGATCAACGTTTTCCCCATAACAAAGCTTTCCGCGCATGGTTCCGCTTTCCCGAAGTACTTTTGTCAAATGCCGGGTATCTACACCTTCCATACCGGGCACTTTATTATATTGCAAATACGCATCCAACTCTACATCACAGCGGAAATTACTGGCCTTCTCCGTTAAAGAGTGTACAATAAACGCCTTTAGCCAAGGGTGTACCGATTCCGCATCATCATAGCAAATACCGTAATTTCCGATCATGGGATAGGTCATCACCACACCCTGCCCTGCGTAGGAAGGATCTGTCAATAATTCCGTGTAACCACACATGGCGGAGTTAAATACAACTTCGCAAAAAGTATCCTGCTGATACCCAAACCCGTTTCCTTCAAAACACATACCGTTCTCTAAAACCAAAACTGCTTTCACTTTAAACCACCTTCTCCGTTAAAATCCACCGTACCTGCATACGGGTTTATACAGAAAAAATGCCACCGATAAAGCACCTTCGCCCCATCGCTGACATTTTACCTTCTCAAACAATCCAAAAGTACCGAACTTTCAGAGATGTTTTATGCAAAGCAAAAGCCCCATTGCTTTTGCTTCCCTGCCCAGCTGTAAAATGACAGCAGAAAGACACGCTAAGCAGTTAAAACCGCATTGTAAACGCTATGTCTTCTTTTTTCTGCCAAAATCCATTTACAACTCCACAGAACCTTCAAATACAAATTCCGCCGGCCCTTCCATAAATACATTGGAGGAATCCTCCGGCCAGGAGATGGAAAGATCGCCTCCCAAAAGATGGACTGTCACGGTACGCTCTGTTTTCCCGGAAGCAATAGCAGCAACTACTGCGGCACAAGCTCCGGTTCCGCAAGCCATCGTTTCCCCGGAACCCCGTTCCCAGACTCGCATTTCCAGCTCTTTTTCGTTGATCACGCGGATAAATTCTACATTTACACCGGCAGGGAAAAGCTCACTGTGTTCCAAAACAGGGCCCAGTGTGTGAACCGGAGCCGTTTTGGTATCTTCCACAAACAAAACACAGTGCGGGTTTCCCATAGAGACACAAGTCATCGTTATATCTTGCCCCTGAAGGGAAAGGTTTTTCTGAATTACCGGCCCTTCCTGCCCGGAAACCGGGATTTTTTCCGGCTGAAATTCCGGCGCTCCCATATCCACGCCAACGGAATAAACCGCACCATCTTTTACAGAAAGATGCAAAGTTTTCACACCACTGAGCGTATCAATTTTTAGAACATCTTTTGAAGCAATTCCTTTTTCATACACATATTTCCCCACACAGCGAATCCCGTTTCCACACATCATAGCCCGGGAACCGTCTGCATTGTAGAGATCCATCATGGCGTCTCCGTTAGGCGTAGGACAAATCAGAATCAAGCCATCCGAACCCACGCCGAAATGGCGGTCGCTGAGGCGAACAGCCAACTCCGCCGGATTATCAACCGTTTCCTCAAAACAATTTACATAGATATAGTCATTTCCCAAGCCCTGCATCTTTGTAAATTTCACAGCCAGCGTCTCCCTTCTTTTTTTGTAACAGACAGCATTCTGGCCATCCTGCAAAGAGTTCAGGATGGCCATGCAGGTCAAAATTTATTCAGATAACGCTCCAGTTCCCACTGGGAAACACGGGTGGAATATTCCTTCCACTCCTGGGTCTTGGCTTCCACATACTTTTCGTATACGTGCTCGCCTAAAGCCTGGCGGACAAAAGGATCTGCCTTCATATAATGAATGGCTTCATTCAGCGTAGCCGGCAAGTTCTCGATGCCTTGCTCCGCACGGTCTGCTTCACTCATTTCATAGATATTGGCGGAAACAGCGGCAGGAGGCATGCGATCTTCCCGAATACCTTCCAATCCAGCTGCCAACAAAATAGCAAAAACAAGATAGGGGTTGCAGGAAGGATCCGGAGAACGAAGCTCTACCCGCGTTCCCATTCCCCGGGAAGCAGGCACACGCACCAAAGCACTGCGGTTGCTGGCTGTCCAGGCAATGTAGCAGGGCGCTTCATAACCCGGGACTAACCGCTTATAGGAGTTAACCAGCGGATTGGTGATAGCCGATACGCCTTTCACATGATGCAGAATACCTGCAATAAAGTTCAAAGCAATCCGGCTGAGACCCAAGGGAGACTCCGGATCATAGAATGCGTTTTTACCGTCTTTGAACAAGCTCATATTGGTATGCATGCCGGATCCAGCCTGCCCAAAAAGAGGCTTGGGCATAAAGGTGGCACACAGCCCATGGGCATCTGCCGCAGATTTTACTACCATCTTAAAAGTATGGAGATTATCGGCCGCCTCCAAAGCTTCGCCGTATTTAAAATCAATTTCGTGCTGTGCAATCGCGCATTCATGGTGAGAAGCTTCGATTTCAAAGCCCATCTCTTCCAAAGTCAGGCAAATCTCTCTCCGGCAGCTTTCTCCCACATCGGAGGGACCCATGTCGAAATAACCGGCCGTGTCGTGGGTAACCGTTGTAGGATGCCCGCATTCGTCCGTGTTGAAAAGGAAAAATTCACATTCAGGACCTACATTGAAAGTATAGCCCATTTCCGCTGCTTCCTGAAGAGTACGGCGAAGGATGTAGCGGGGATCTCCCTCAAAAGGCGTTCCATCCGTCTTATAAACGTCGCAGATCAACCGGGCAATCTTCCCATGACGGCTATGCCAAGGAAGGATGCAGAAGGTATCCAGATCCGGACGCAGATACATGTCCGACTCTTCGATCCGGACAAAGCCTTCAATAGATGACCCATCAAACATACACTGATTGTTCAGTGCCTTCTGTGCCTGACTTTTGGTGATAGCTACATTTTTTAAAGCACCAAAAATATCACTGAATTGCAGCCGAATAAATTTTACGTCGTTTTCGTCCAGAATCCGCAGGATGTCCTCTTTTGTATACTTTGCCATGTATATCCTCCTACAAATAAAAATAACAAGGCCGCTCTTTTGACAGAACCTCCTTGTTAAAAAACTTTATTATGATTGCAAACGGAACGAAAAAGCCCCGCCAAACGTCTTTAATATTCTAGTATATTTATTCCAACGTGTCAATCATCTTACTACAAAAAAAGGGGTTTCCGATTTTTTTAGTCACATGCACAAAAATTGATATAAAAATGGAAAAAATACTAAACAGAAACTATTTTCGCAGAATTTTCGTGCAACAAAAAAATTTTTTCCTGCATTTTTTTTTGAAAAACGTTTATATTTTTTAGTTTTGACTATTGTTTTAAGAATAATTTTATGATAAACTTGTAAAGTCAAAATTGCCATGTGGATTGGCGATCTGTTTAGGAGGTATGACAAATGTCTTATGTCAGCGAACAATTGGAACAGCTTGTTCAGCGCAATGCCAGCGAGCCGGAATTTATTCAGGCTGCCACAGAAGTGCTTCAGTCTTTGGAGCCTGTAATCGAGCAGAACCCCGCCTACGAAAAAGCAGGTATTCTGGAGCGCATCACGGAGCCGGAGCGCCAGATCAAATTCCGCGTGGCATGGGTGGATGATAACGGCAAGGTGCAGGTCAACCGCGGATATCGGGTGCAGTTCAATTCCGCCATCGGTCCGTATAAAGGCGGCCTTCGCTTCCATCCTTCCGTAAACCTGGGAATCATCAAATTTCTGGGATTTGAGCAAATCTTCAAGAACTCTTTGACCGGCCTCCCTATCGGCGGCGGCAAAGGCGGTTCCGATTTTGATCCTAAAGGCAAATCCGACAGAGAGATCATGGCTTTCTGCCAGAGCTTTATGACGGAGCTGTATCGCCATATCGGCGCAGATACGGACGTTCCCGCCGGGGATATCGGTGTAGGCGGCCGTGAAATCGGATATCTGTTCGGGCAGTATAAGCGCATTCGCAATCAGTATGAAGGCGTACTTACCGGCAAAGGCCTCACCTATGGTGGTTCTTTGGCCAGAACCGAAGCTACCGGCTACGGTCTGCTTTATTTTACCGAAGCTATGCTGAAAGCAAACGGCCATGATTTGTCCGGAAAAACAGTCGTCATCTCCGGTGCCGGAAACGTTGCTATCTACGCCGCTGAAAAAGCTTATCAGCTGGGCGCAAAACCGGTTACCATGAGCGATTCCACTGGCTGGATCTACGATCCGGAAGGATTGGATCTGAGCGCTATTAAGGAGATCAAGGAAATTCGCCGCGCTCGTTTGTCTGAATATACCTCCTATCGTCCCAACGCCCAGTACCATGAAGGCAAAGGCGTTTGGAGCGTAAAGTGCGACGTAGCTCTCCCCTGCGCTACGCAGAACGAGCTGCTTCTGGAAGACGCCAAAACGCTGGTAGCCAATGGTGTGCTTGCTGTGGCAGAAGGCGCAAACATGCCTACTACCATTGAGGCTACGGAATATCTTCAGGAGCATGGCGTTCTGTTCGCTCCCGGAAAGGCCAGCAATGCCGGCGGCGTTGCCACTTCCGCATTGGAAATGAGCCAGAACAGCATGCGTCTTTCCTGGACTTTTGAAGAAGTAGACGCAAAGCTCAAAGACATCATGAACAATATCTTCCAGCAGGCTGCGCAGGCCGCTGAGAAATACGGTTTCGGCAAAAACTATGTAGCCGGTGCCAATATTGCCGGATTTGTCAAAGTTGCGGAAGCAATGATGGCAGAAGGCGTTTTCTAATTCCAATATTTTTCTGTATAAAAGCCGCGGAACCCGAAAGGTTCCGCGGCTTTTGTTTTACTTTATTTGTGATATTTTCCATGATTTTGAATCTGGAATCCTCTGTAGATCTGTTCGCAAAGCATCACCCGAGCCAGTTGATGAGGAAAAGTCATTTTGCTCATGGAAAGAGAACCATCAGCAGCCTGCTTAACAGAGTCTGAAAGTCCGAAGGAGCTTCCGATCAAAAAGGAAATCGTACTGATGCCTTGAATGGAAATTTTATGCATCCATTCTGCAAGGTCCGGAGAAGAAATAAGTTTTCCTTCGATACAAAGTGCCACACGATAGGAATTCTGAGAAGCGTGCAATATCGCCTTCCCCTCTTCCTGCAACGCATTTTGAATCTGTGCCTGGGAAGGATTTTCCGGAAGTCGGCTTTCCGGTAATTCCACCACAGAAAATTTACAGAAAGCTCCCAACCGTTTTTCATATTCTTTACAGGCTTCCCGCCACCAGGATTCCTTCAATTTCCCTACACAAACAATTTTAACCGAAAGCAAAAAAACGCCTCCTAAAATACCATAAAATATCCTGTCTCATTGGCTCTGGGAGCTACATTCAGCTGGTAATCCAAATTCTCCTTAAGCCCTGCCATTTCCAAACTGCAGCGAGAAGTTTGATAAGCCAACACCGGCGTATTGTTTTCTTCACTTAAATGAGCAAGCCAAAAGCGAGTGGTGCCCGACTGCGCAAAAGAACACAGTTCTTCTGCACAAGCAATGTTGCTTAAATGCCCTCGGTCTGATAAAATTCTCCGTTTCAGCGGATATGGGTAAGGCCCGGCCTGCAGCATTGCCAAATCGTGATTGGATTCAATCACCATTAAGTCTACTCCTAAAAGAGCCTGCCGCACTTGTTGGGACATATGGCCTAAATCTGTGGCCACTGCCGCTTCCCGTCCGTCCTCAAACACCATCCGGTAACCGTAACTTTCCGCACAATCGTGGGATGTATGAAAGGGCTGTATGTAAATTCCCGCGCATTCCATTCCCTCCTGGGACAACGGACAGCAGGAAAACTTTTCCGAAAGGCAGTTCATTTCCTCCAAGGCGTTTACCGTTCCCTGAGACGCATACACAGGAATTCCATATCTAGAAGCCAAAACCCGCAACCCGCTGACATGATCGCTGTGCTCATGAGTAACAAAAATCCCCTGTATTCCCTTGGGAGAGATCCCCGAAAGCTCCATAGCTTTTACCAGCTGTTTGGCGCTTCGTCCGGCATCAATTAAGATTCCATGCTCCGCTGTCCCAAAATAATAGGAATTTCCGCTGCTTCCGCTAAACAAAGGACAAAATCTGGCCATACGTTACCTTTCCACCACCGGGTCAAAATAAAAAAGGGATAAAGTTCTCCCTCATCCCTTTTTGTGTATTTTCAGAATTACAATCAATTACAAGTCTTTAGATCACCTTGGGTACAGAAGGCACTTCCGTTACAGAAACCCTCTCAATGTCCGCTCCCAAGCTTCTCAGTTTTTCTACAATATCTTCATATCCCCGCTCAATATACTGGATTTCTTCTACCTGGGTTGTCCCACGAGCGCAAAGACCGGCAATCAGCATGGCCACACCGGCTCGCAAATCCGTAGCCTTAACAGGGGCAGCTGTCAAATGGTCCACACCCTCAATGACAGCCAGCCGGCCATCCACCGAAATCTGGGCGCCCAACCGCCGCAGTTCATCCACATACTGAAAACGATTATCCCAAACGCTCTCGTTGATAATGCTGGTGCCGGAAGCAATAGAAAGCAAAACAGCCATCTGCGGATGCATATCCGTGGGGAATCCTGGGTGCGCCATGGTTTTCACCGTACACTTATTCAGCCCACCGGTGCGAGAAACCCGCACAGAATCGTCGTATTCTTCTACCGATGCGCCCACTTCTTCCAACTTGGCTGTAATGGCTTCCAAATGTTTTGGGATCACGTTTTTAATAAGAACGTCCCCACCGGTGGCAGCGGCTGCCACCATATACGTTCCCGCCTCGATCTGATCGGGAATAATGGAATACGATGTTCCGTGCAGATAACTGCAGCCGCGGATCTTAATCTCGTCCGTACCCGCTCCCCGAATATCCGCACCCATAGAATTCAGGAAATTGGCCAAATCTACAATATGCGGCTCTCTGGCTGCATTCTCGATTATGGTTGTTCCTTCTGCTTTTACCGCAGCCAACATAATGTTCACCGTGGATCCTACCGAAACCACGTCCAAGTATATGCTGTTTCCTTGAAGTTTTTCCGCAGAAATATCCACCATGCCGCCTTCCAGATTGTAGGTAGCTCCCAAAGCAGAAAATCCCTTTAAATGCTGATCAATAGGGCGCACGCCAAAATAGCATCCGCCCGGCATGGCTACCACAGCTCGGTGAAAACGCCCCAACAGCACGCCCATTAAATAAGAAGACGCACGCATACGCCGTACCAGCTCATACGGCGCCACATACGTTTGAATAGGACGGGGGTCAATCTCGATGGTTGAACGATTGATCCGCCGAATTTTGGCTCCCATTTCCTGTAAAATATGCAGCATATCCGCTACATCGGTAATTTGTGGAATATTTTCAATCCGGCAAACTTCATCGCAAAGGACAGCAGCCGGAATAATCGCAACAGCAGCATTCTTAGCTCCGCTGACAGATACTTCACCCACTAGGCGATTGCCACCGTGAACAATGAATTTATCCAAAACGGCACGCTCCAATCTTATTTTTTCCTAACTAGTATGGCCTGTTTTCAGACGATATAAAACAACTCTCTTGCAGAGAGGCATAAAAATCAAACTTAAATGCAAACATCAATACACGCATAAATGATAATACAGGAACGCATAAATGTCAACCTAACAAAAAGAGCGAAAGACATTTTGTGAACTCATACAATTTTTTCCATCTTCACTTCGTTTTTCAAAACACATTTTTGTTGAATCGTCTTAATATTCCTAACAGCCTTAAAAATTCATTTGTTAAAACACTTACTTTTGACAAATATACACATTAAAAAAGCTGTCGTAAATTCATGTTTTTCACTTTATTTTTTCCGGTGACACAGGCGCAGCGTTAACTGCCGAAGGAATTCTCCTTCTTCTCCAAATAGTTCCAATTCGGATAAGGCCAGATTCGTCAGTCGTTCCGCCTCACAGCGGGCCTCTTCCAACCCCATAAGGGAAACGTATGTGCATTTATCCCGCTGCGAATCGCTGCGAACCGGTTTTCCCAGTTCTTCTTCTGTTCCGGTCACGTCCAGAATGTCATCTACAATCTGAAAAGCCAAGCCCAAGGAAGAAGCATATTTTTCAGCGGCCTTTACCTGCTTTTCCGTTGCTCCTGCTATAATACAGCCGATCTGAGCGGCAGCACAAATCAAAGCACCTGTTTTATATTCATCCATTTTCCGAAGGGTATAAAGCTCAATACCTCTCCCCTCGCTCATCAGATCGATTTGCTGGCCACCCACCATTCCGCCGACTCCCGCTTTGGACGCCAGCGTCAAAACCGCTTTTGCTGCCTTTTCTGCGCCTGTTTTTTCCACGGCCTCTTCCCGGGTCATCACCTCAAACGCCATGGTCAGCAGTGCATCTCCTGCCAGAAGTGCAGCTGCTTCTCCGAACATAACGTGATTGGAAGGCCTTCCCCTTCGCATTGTATCGTTATCCATGCAGGGAAGATCGTCGTGAATGAGAGAGTACGTATGAATCATTTCCACAGCACAAGCATACGGAAGTGCTGCTTCTACATTCCCGCCGCATAACCGGCAAAATTCCAGCAAAAGTATAGGGCGGATCCTTTTTCCCCCATCCAACAAACTATACCGCATAGCGTGCAGCACATCAGGCTGCGCTCCGGCACTTTCCTGCAAACAAGCATCCAGCGCCTGTTCCACCATTCCCTGATACTTCTGCTGTCTTTGAACAAAATCCATTTTTATTCCTCCCCGCCCAAGGATTCTTTTTCAGAAACGGTGCGGATTTTCTGCTCCGCTTTTTCCAATTTTTTATAGCACTGCCCTACCAAGATCGTCCCTTCTTCGAACAACTTCAAAGATTCTTCCAGAGACGTTTCCCCTTTTTCCAATTGTGCCACAATTTTGGAAAGTTTATCCATAGATTCTTCGAAACTCATTGCTTTTGCAGCCATTGGTCATTCCTCTTCCTTTTCCGTTTTATAAACCGATTCCTCTTCCAACGTACAGCATTTCACGCCACGCTCCTTGGAAGATTTCGAAATTCCGTTTCTTTTTGTTTTCTTCTCAAAAGAAACTGGCCCCAGAGAAGTCGACTCTTCCCTGCAAACCACTACCCCATCTGAAAAACGGAGCTGGATTCTTCCACCGGAAGGCACATCCTTCGCCTTTTTATAAAGGGCCCCCTCTTCATTTTCCGCCAAAATAAATCCTCTGGAGAGAACGGCGAGAGGGCTCAGCGTATTCAGCTTTTCCCCCTCTTTCGCCAGTTCGGACTTTGCCCGCAATAAAGCGTTTTCCGCGGAAAGCGTAAGCCTATGCTGCCACTGAGAAAGCTCTTTCTTGTATTTTTCAAAAAAATCCGTGAACTTAAATAATGAAGCACGCTGGACGGCCGAATCCACCTGCTGCCGGTGATTCTGTATCCGTCTTTCCATAAGATCTTCCATATGCTTTTTAACGCTTTGTAATTCCAAAAGAAGATCTTTTCCATCCGGGACCATCAACTCCGCCGCCGCAGAAGGCGTGGGGGCCCGAAGGTCTGCAGCAAAATCACAAAGTGTAAAATCCGTTTCATGCCCTACAGCAGAAACAACCGGAATGTGAGAAGCAGCTACCGCCCGAACCACTCTTTCTTCATTAAAAGCCCATAGATCTTCCAGAGAGCCTCCTCCCCGGCCTACCACTAATACATCAACGGCTTTTTGTCGATTCGCGCGTTCTACAGCTTCCGCGATCTGCCCGGAAGCCATTTCTCCCTGCACCAAAACAGGAAACAGGAAAATTTCCGCCAAGGGAAATCGCCTTCCCAAAATGGAAAGCATGTCCTGCAAAGCGGCTCCGGTAGGAGACGTGACGATTCCGATTCGTTCCGGAAATGGCGGGAGGCGCTTTTTCCGCTCCTGTGAAAAAAGGCCCTCCCTGGAAAGTTTTTCTTTCAGCTGTTCATAAGCAAGGTTCAAAGCCCCCAACCCGTCCGGCTGCATATCATTGATAACCAACTGATATTGCCCATTGGGGGGATAGACTGTCACAGAGCCATGGGCAATAACCTTCATCCCATCCTGGGGCTGAAACCGAAGACGTTTGGCATATGTGGAAAACATCACCGCCCGGATCACCGAACGGTCATCTTTTAAAGACAGGTACAAATGACCGGAACGGTAATGGTCTGTAAAATTGGATATTTCGCCGATGACAAACACATCCGACAAACGGGAATCTTCCTGGAATCGGGCTTGAATATACGTATTCAGTTGGGAAACTGTCACTTGCAATGCATTCAAAGTGTCCGCCCTCTTATTCAATCATTTTTTAACGTCCTTGCCGCTAACACAGCAATTCCCGCCGCATTGTCAGAAGAAAACTCCGGTTCTGCAAAAGCGCCATGGAATCGTTCTTCCAAATGTTTCCGCAAAATAGAATTCCCCATCACTCCGCCTGCAAACAGGATGGGCGTTTTCGGTTCATCCGCCAGCAGCGCTTCCGCCATGGCGCACAAAGCCGCCTCTATGGACAAAAGACAAAACAAAGCTACGTCCTCCCGGCTTTCTCCCCGACGCAGACGGGCTTCACATTGGTTTTGAATTCCGGAAAGGGAACAATCGGCTCCTTTCATGGACGGACGAATCCGAAAGGAAGCCTGGGAATCCAGGGCTAGTTTTTCTAAAAACTTACCGGACGGAAAAGGAAGCCCCAGCATTCCGCCTACTCGGTCAATGGCTTGTCCGGCTTTCAAATCCAAAGAAGCGGCCGCCGGCTGTATATCCAGAGAACCGTCTTTTTCCGGCTGCACCCAAACCGCCTCCGTGGTTCCTCCGGAAACATGGAACGCTAAAAATTTCCGCCTTTCATCCAGCCAATGCAGTTTTCCGGAAGAGAACAGCGCAGCGGCAATATGCCCTTCCTGATGGGAAAAAAAACGGCAGGGAACCGAAAGCGCCGCGGAAAGCATCCGAGCCGCCGAGACACCTACGGTAAAACAAGGCATATAAGAGCCTTCCTGGGTTCGGGGGCGCAAAGAGCAGCCAATCCCTCCAATGGGCTCCACGGACTTTTCAAGAAGCTTTTCTACTAGGTCCGGAAGCTGCTGCGTATGATGAAAAACCGCATCACTCTGCCGCAGCCCCAGCTCTCCTGCGCGAACAGGAAGAAGCTTCTTTTCCTGCACAATGGTTCCGCTGCGAAGCAACGCAACAGAGGTTGTGTAATTGCTGGTATCTATTCCCAGATATTCACACATTTCCTTCACCGTTTTTTCTGGCTACCGTTCCCAAAAGCCCATTTACAAAGGAGGCATCCTCATCTGCTCCGTATTTCTTTGCCAATTCCACCGCTTCGTTGATGGATACGCTTACAGGGATGTCCGGTTCATACAGCATCTCACACAACGCTAGCCGAAGCAAAGCCAAAGATACTTTGGACAGGCGATTCATCGTCCACCCCCGAATGTTGGCTGCGATGATCTCATCCAGCTGCGCTTCATGTTCTTCGGACTTTAAGGCGATGGCTTCTGCAAAAGGATCCACAATATACGTTCCTTCCCCGCATACTTCCGCATCCTCAATTACCTGCTCCACAGGTTCCCGGCTGATGCTGTGCTGAAAAAGAAGAATAAATGCCTGTTCTCTCGCTTCACGTCGTTTCATTTTTTCCTCCTGAATCGAAAAAAATACCCTCCACAGGTGTGGAGGGTTGTATGTTGGTTTATGCCTTTGAATTTCTGCAAAAGCACACATTCTGTTTTCAAACTTCCACATGTTTATTATACCAACAAACATTTCGTGGAGCAAGTGAATTCAACTATTTTCGATGATTTTTATTTTACCGTATTCTACCGCCGCCTGACCGGACACAATATCTTTGATAATAACCGTGCTGTTCTCCACCTCTTCACTTCCGGAAATCACTACGCTGCATTCTCCGTTTTGGATATATACCACGCAGTCCCCAAATCCTTTTGCCCGGATCAAGCTTTCAATATTATTCTCCTGAAGGACATTTTGTGCCAGCTGGGCCGCTTTTTCTACCGCTTCCTCTTTGGCCTGATCGTTAGCACTGGCGTCCGCCAGTATATCCTTCAGAAGCTCCGTAGCTTCATCCCTGGCTTTTTGTCTGGAAAGTCTGGCTTGCGTGTACCAATCGTCCGTTCCTGCCTCTGTATCGGATGAGGCAGAAGCAGAGTCCGACACCGCAGACCCATTTACCAGCTGTGCTTCTCCTATGTTTTTTTCAGACTCTACGGATTCTGTACCTGTTAAAACAGCTGTATCTCCACTGAACTGCCAATTCAAGTATACTGCCGCGCCTAACGCCACCACCAAAGCTGCCAGCACCAGTTGTCTTTTTCCAAATGCCATAATTGTCTTCTCCTCCTATTTCTGTTTTACCTTTTTTAAGAACCGATCACGCAAACTCTTGCGGACGAAATATGAAACGCCGTGGTTACAGCATTTATTATTTTTTGCTGCACCTGCGGATCATCTCCTTTTTCACAAATCACCACCACCCCTTTTACCATGGGCTGCACTTCCGTGATTTTCAAAGCCTTTTGTGATCCATCTGAATCTTTCACCAAAATATATGAAGTCTCTTCCTGCTCATCCGTAGCTTCTCCGTCTGCCTGTACACTCTTTTTCTCCTGGGAAGCATACACCTGCTGCGCATCCTTCTCCAATGTGATCAATACAGAAGCATCCTGTGCTCCGTTAATTTTTGTAAGAATTTTCAGAAGCTCTGTTTTGAGATTTTCTGTGTACTGCTGTGTAGATATACTTTCTGAAAGAGCCTCCGTATTGGGAGTATCCGTTTCTCCCGGAGAGAAAAAGCCGGAAATAAAGATCAGAAATATTCCGCCTATTCCGATTCCCAATGCGATTTTTCGTCCCAATGGATTTTCTGCTAATTTGGAAAAGACCCCTTTTATTTCACTCCTGCCGGATTCACTCATTTCCTTCCACCTCCACTTCCACCCCTAATTTTTCGGATAAAAGCGAGCATACCCGCAATCCGTATCCTTGATATCCGTCTTCCAGTTCAATGGAAATCCTGTTAATACCTATGCTGCCGTTTTCCTCTATATCCATATCTACCCCAATATTTTTATAGGGAATTCCTAAATCGTTCATTTCCACGCTTACCAGATTTTTTATACTCATCTCAGCCGCCTGCATTTGCTGCTCTTCCACTAAAGAGGAAAAATCCTCGTAATTATCCTGATAGGTTGGGAACTGCACCCACTGGGGGATCTGGGGGATCCATTCTTTCACAGGATAAAGAAAAGCACAAACCAGAAACGTTCCCACAAGAAACCGCATCATTTTTTCCATAGACCCTTTAGGCAATAAGTATTGCAGAAGTGAAACTGCCAACACAGAAAAACAAACCGCTAATGTCCATGTCTGCACCGCATTCATGTTCCTCCTCCCCCCAACATCAAAAGGATAGTGGACGTCACCGTCATAACAGCCATGGAACAAAGCAAAATCGCCTGCAGCGTCTCTGTCACCTTTCCTACGGACTCTAATAAATCCGTGATAGCCGACAAACCGAACATTTGGCTCACGCCTGCGCAAAAAGCAATTGTAATCCTCCACAAAATACATTGCAGAAGAACAGGTAAAAAAAGCACTCCTTCCGCCAAAATCAGAAAGGCCGTTACGCCGGATTTCAAAGTTTTTACACATCCGGCTACCGTCCCCAAAGCTTCCCCTAAAGTTCCGCCTACGATGGGAACAAAGCTGCTGACCACAAACCGGGCCGCCCTTCCTCCGGCGGAATCGGCAGCAGTGGTTACAATACTTTGAATAGTTAAAAGCCCGGTAAAAACCGTCATACAAAGCCCTAAAATCCATTTCACGGTTTTACTGAACGCATTACAGACGCCATTTAATTTCGTCTCCGGAGACACTGCAGAAACAACAGAAATTCCCAGATAGGAATTCATTAAAGGAATGAGGACTCCGGCGCATAAAAAGGAAACCGCGTTTCCCGCGGCCGTCATTAAAATTTGAAAGGAGGAGGATGCCATAGGCTGCCCCGCCGCCAGCAAAATGCCTGCCAGCACAGGAATACATGCCAGCATAAATCCTGCCCCTGCCTTAACTACCGTCTCCGCCTGATGCAAAAAAGAAAGTACCGGCTGCACCAATATAAGGCAAACGCACAACACCCCTACCAAAGAAGCGGTAGTTGCCACAGAAGTTCCCAGCCCGGTCTTCAAACCGCTTAATAAGGCAGAAAGCAAAATCACGGAAAGAAGCATGGTCAGAACCTGAAAAGGCTGCCGGGATGCTTGCTCCGCCGCATTTCCCAGAGACTCAAATATCGTCTCCGGAAAAAGGTTCATAAAGTTTTCCGGGTTTACATCCTCCACGCCCAAAGCCGCAAGCTGACGCCGGGTTTCTTCATCCAGATACCCGGGAAGATCTTCCGCTCCGCTTTCTTCCACCTGCTGTGAATAATACTCTTCCGCCGACGGTTCTTTTTCTTCTTCTGCCCAAACCATATTTACTTTTCCCATACAAAAGAGACTTCCTAAAACAAGGAACACCAGTATCCTTTTTTTCACGTCAACCACCCGCCAATCCGCTGACAATTTGCGAAATTTCCTCAAACAAAGGAAGAGAAAGCAAAAGAATAGAGATCCTGCCGGCTACTTCCGCTTTTGCGGCCAATGCAGATTCCCCTGCATCCCGGCAGGTATCCGCGGCAAACTGGGTGATATAGCAGATTCCCAAAGATTTAAAAAGGATAATTACATATTCCTCCGGCATGCCGGAAGACTGAAAAAAGGAATTGATTTGTTGAATCGCCGGAATCAGCTGCTGCAGCAAAACCGCCAAAAGCATTCCTCCGCAGGCTACGGAAATAAAAACACCATATTCCGCATGGTACCGTCTCAGTATAACGGAAAAGATCGCTGCAATCACTGCCAACGCGGCAAAAGCGGTGATATCCATTGCAAAACCTCCGGGCTATAATCCAAAAATGGATTTTATAGCTTGAAAGAGGGCATCGATTTGCTGAATGACCATCATCAGCACAACGATCAATCCCGCCAGAGTGGTCATCATTGCCTGCTCTTCCCGTCCGGAACGGATCAAAAGCTGGTTGAGCACGGCCACAATAATCCCTATGGCCGCAATTTTAAAAATCAAATCCACATTCATCGCTCACAAAATCCTTTCTTTGAAACTTTCCCGTGTACGGGGTAGAATTTACACCTCAGCCAATCAACAAAGCAATGGCTATTCCACCAAAAGCCCCTAAAGTTTGATAGATCCTGGATTTATTTTTCTGTTCTTCTTTTGCTTTTTCCAAAACCTCTTCCAGCAGCTTAAAAATCATTTCACAGTGGGAAATCTGCCCCTGAAGGTCCGTTTTTCCCAACCCCTCTCCCAATCGGAGCAACAGATCGCGTTCCTTCTCCCATACCCCGGAAGCTTGCCCAACGGCTTTTTTCCAACTGCCGGAAAAATCTTCACCGGATTCCATATGTTTCACGCAAATCCGCATCCATGGAATGGTTTTGCTATACTTTTTTAGAAGGGGCAGTAATGGAACGGAAGAAAAACGAATTTCCGTTTCCATATTCTTTATAAAAACCAAAAGCTCTTCCAAATGGCGAACCCGCAAGGAAAGCTTAAGCGATTCCCACTGCCCGACCAAAACCCCCGCTACTATCAGCAGCAGCATTCCCATGTATTTGAGCAAGTAGATCCCCCGCTTTATAAATCCTGTCTATTGTCCCCGGTTCCTGTTTTCCTGCTAAAAATGCCACATGACCAAACGCTCCTCCCCGAAGCAAAAGCAAAGCTTGCTGCCTGTGTAAAAACTCTTCCGGAGACCCTGCATGAATGCTGGCTATGATAGATACGCCTGCATGAAGACATTGAAGGAGGGATTTGGCCTCTTCCGTTCCTCCGATCTCATCACACAAAATATAATCCGGAGACAAAGCGCGTACTGCTTGCAAAATTCCTTCTGCCTTTTGGTATCCGTTTAAAACATCGCAGCAGTACCCCAGATCATTTTCCGCCATTCCTGCATAGGTTCCCGCCAATTCTCCCCGCTCGTCCACAATAGCGATCCTTTGAATTTCTCCTGCCTCTCCGGAAGAAATCGCTCTGGCCAGATCCCGCAAAACGGTTGTTTTTCCACTGGATGGTGCTCCGGCTAAAAGCAATCCCCGGGAAAGTTCGGAGCCGATTTCTTTCAAAATTTCTTCGGAACAACCGGTCATTTGTCGCGAGATCCGCAGGCAGATGGAAGAAATATCACAAACACCTGAAAAATGACCATCCCGATAAACAGCTGTTCCGCACACCCCCGCCCTATGCCCTCCTCGAAGGGAAAGAAATCCCTGACGGATTTCATTTTCATGGCTGTATACCGAATATTCGCAAAGAAACTGAAAACATGCCTGTACGCTATCTTTGTCTGCAATATAAGCCTCTTTTCCCGGAACCGTAAGCAATCTTCCGTTTTTTCCTATAAAATAGACGGCTTTCCGGCATCCGATAGCTAAGGGCTTCCCTGTTCGCAGCCGTATTTCCTGTGTTTTCCGCTTGATTGCCGCCGGTACAGAAAGAAGCAGTCCTCCTATAGGAGCCGGTAAAAGAGCAGCTGCGGAATCAAAGCGTGCATCTGTTATGTATTCCATATGGTTTGTCCCTTCCTTTCTGTCCCATACATATGGACAATCCCGCTGAAATAGAACCGGACTAGCCATTTCTTAAAAGTTTTTAACAGACATAGTTATAAAAAACCAGCCGCAGCTGCTAAGCAGCTGCGGCTGGTTGAATCCTAAAAATATTGAATAGGTCTGAGCAAAGGCATGACTGAAATCTCGCCTTCGGTTTTCAGCAAAACGGCCTAATTAAATTTTTACTTCTCCGAGAAAAAGCCCGAGAAATCAAACGTGGCAAAATAGTCCTGCGGCGTCTCTGCGCGGCGAATCAACTGAACCTCTCCATCCTGGCAAAGCAGCAGCTCCGCAGACCGAAGCTTGCCGTTGTAATTATATCCCATGGCAAAACCGTGAGCGCCTGTATCATGAAGAATCAGAAGATCTCCGATTTCGATTTCCGGAAGAGAACGGTCAATAGCAAATTTATCGTTATTTTCACAAAGACCACCTGTTACATCATAGAGATGGTCGCAGGGGGCGTTTTCTTTTCCCGCCACGGTAATATGGTGATATGCTCCATACATAGCCGGCCGCATCAAGTTGGCCGCACAAGCGTCCAGACCAATGTATTCTTTATAGATATGTTTTTGATGCAGCACCCGAGAAACCAAGCATCCAGCCGGCGCAAGCATATATCGTCCCAATTCCGTAAAAATAGCTACCTGGTCCATTCCCGCCGGAATCAGAACTTCCTCATAAGCTTTGCGCACGCCTTCTCCAACAGCGGCAATGTCCACCTCCGGTTGCTCCGGACGGTAAGGGATCCCCACGCCTCCGGACAAATTAACAAAGGCAATTTCCGCACCGGTCTCCTGATGAAGCTCTACGGCCAGCTCAAACAGAATTCGAGCCAAAGTGGGATAATATTCTCCCGTGGTGGTATTACTGGCTAAAAACGCATGAATGCCAAAGCGCTTCGCTCCCATTTTCTGCAAGGTTTTATAAGCGTCGATCATTTGCTCCTTGGTCATCCCATATTTTGCATCTCCGGGATTGTCCATAATCGCATTGGAGATAGAGAAATAACCACCCGGATTGTAACGGCAGCAAATCGTTTCCGGAATACCAGCTGTTTTCTGTAAAAATTCCACATGAGTGCGATCATCCAGATTGATAAAAGCCCCCAGCTTCTTAGCCAAAACAAAATCTTCTGCAGGGGTCACATTGGAGGAAAACATGATCTCTTCCCCTGAAAATCCGCAAGCTTCCGCCATCATCAATTCTGTCAGGGAAGAACAGTCCACTCCACATCCTTCCTCCTGGAGAATTTTCAGAATAAAGGGGTTGGGCGTAGCTTTTACTGCAAAATATTCCTTAAAGCCCGGATTCCAGGCAAAAGCAGACTTCAGCGCTCTGGCTCGCTCACGAATCTGTTTCTCATCATAAAGGTGAAACGGGGTAGGAAATTTCTGGGTAATTTTTTCCAGCTGTTCTTTGGTTACAAACGTCGTTTTCATAGCACATTCCTTTTCCTTGTATGATTTTCGGCTGTTTTATAATTGGGAACCTTAAACTTCTAAAGAAAAATTTCGAAAAAATTATAAAAACTTCCTGGAATTTTGTCAAGTATCCATTTCCCCGGACGAGGGAAGCATACGCAAAAACTCTTCCTCTGTGATAACCGGGATTCCCAGCTGATTTGCTTTTGTAAGTTTGCTTCCTGCCTCTTCTCCCGCCAAAACAAAAGACGTTTTCTTGGAAACCGAAGAACTAGTCTTTCCTCCGTATTTTTCAATCAAATCCGACGCTTCTTTCCGGCTCATGGTGGGCAGCGTCCCTGTAAGAACAAAGACCTTCCCCTGCAGGTCCAAACTTTCCGCTATAGCAGTTTCTTCTTTCGGGCGCAATCCTACTTCCTCCAGCTGTTTCAGCAAATGTTTGGTTCCAGGCAAAGATAAAAACCGAACCAAACTTTCCGCCATGATCTCGCCGAACCCTTCTATGGAAGAAATATCCTCAGAAGATGCGGATACGACTTTTTCCAGGGAACCGAATCGGGCAGCCAACAGCTTTCCGGCTTTTAGACCGATATGAGGAATGCCCAAAGCAAACAGAAAACGGTACAGCTCTCTTTCCTTACTGCCGGCAATGGCATTTAAAACGTTCTGAGAGCTTTTCTCTCCCATTCGCTCCAAAGAGATCAGCTGTTCCATGGTCAGACGGTACAAATCCGCCGGAGAATGGATATAATCTTGCGCCACCAGCTGCTCCAACAAAGCCGGCCCCAATCCTTCAATGTCCATAGCATCCCGGCTGACAAAATGGATTAAATGCCGTAAAAGCTGCGCCGGACATTCCGGATTCTGACACCGAACGGCCGCTTCTCCTTCTTCCCGGGAAACTGCCGATCCACAGGAAGGGCACGATTCCGGCAAATGATACGGCACAGAGTCTTCCGGATTTTGCACCACTTTTACCACTTCCGGAATGATCTCTCCTGCTTTACGCAGCACCACTTTTGATCCGATGCGAATATCCTTTTCCGAAATAAAATCCTGGTTATGCAGGGTGGCCCGGCTTACTGTGGTACCCGCCAGAGAAACCGGCTGAAACACACCGGTAGGCGTCAAAACACCTGTACGTCCAACATTAACTTCAATGGAAAGCAATGTGGTTTCTTTTTCTTCCGGCGGATATTTAAAAGCCTCCGCCCAACGGGGAAATTTCGCCGTGCTGCCGAGAACGGCACGATCCGCAAAGGAATCTACCTTTACAACCGCTCCGTCGATGGAATAGCCTAACTCTCCCCGCATATTTCCGATTTTTTCAATTTGCTCCACGGCTTCTTCTATAGAGGTACAAAGACAATTCAAAGGAGAAACCGCAAAGCCCAATTCTTTCAGAAGGTCCAGTGATTCCTTATGGGAACGGATCTCTGCCCCTGTGATCTGCTGAATATTAAACGCAAACATATCCAGTTTACGGGAAGCTGTCACTTTGGGGTCCTTTTGCCGCAAGGAACCGGCTGCGGCATTTCTGGGGTTTTTGAAAGGCTTTTCATTTTTCAGTTCCTGGCGGCTGCATAGCTCAAAAAAGCTTTCATGCCCCATATACACCTCGCCCCGAACCTCCAAAAAAGGCAAAGCCCGATTCAACTCTTTAGGGATGGAACGAATCGTCCGCAAATTTTCTGTAACATCCTCGCCCACAAGGCCGTCTCCCCGGGTAGAACCTCGAAAGAACACGCCATCCCGATACTCCAAAGAAACAGAAAGACCATCAAATTTGGGTTCCACTACATAGAGCGGGTTCTCAATCATCCCACGTACGCGTTTATCAAAATCCAAAAGCTCCTGGGTGGAAAAAGCATCGTGCAGGCTTTCCATAGGCACCGCATGCTCCACAGGCGCAAAAGTATTCAGCGCGGGCCCTCCTACCTTCTGCGTAGGAGAATCCGGCGTGATCAGTTCCGGAAATTCCGCTTCCAGGTTCTGAAGACGGAGATACAGCATATCATACTCATAATCATCAATTTCCGGAGCATCCTCCACATAGTACTTTCGGTTATGATATTCAATTTTTTGTTTCAGATCCTGATGCAAAAGTTGAGCTTCTGACAATGTCATATAATTCCTCCGCCTTACGAATTCCTATAACCGGTAACTTTATTCTTTCCTTCTTTAGGTTGACTATGAGTTTTCCAGGGATGTTCCGGCAAAGAACTGCGGCGTCTCGCCTACAATAATGGTTTCTGCTACAGCAATATCCCAATCCACCGGAACAGTAGCCTGCGTGCCGGAAATGTATGTATATATCTCCCCATTGACTTGAAGGGATATTCGATGGCAAGTCTGATTGATTCCCGCGGATGTATATGTATTAGAAAAATCAGCAGTCACTGCCCCTGAAAGAGTGATCCGCAAGGGGATCTTCGGCCCTCTTCCCCGAAACAGCTCTCCGCCGCATAAAGTACCCAGAGGAATCCAAATTTCCCTTCCGCCCATTTGGTCTAAGTTTTCCTGCGTGCGTTGCAAGACTTCTGCCTTTAAACGATTCATTTGAACTACATCGGAGCTTACGGACAAAACCGAGCCACCGTCATCCCGAAGGATATGAACCAAATTTTCATAGGTAATATTTTCTTCCTGCAGTACACAGTCAACGGCCTCACCCACTGCCTCAATGAAAAGAACGGACGCTTCATGGGCGGCCAATTCTCTGGCAACAGGCTTCAAACGGAATTCCAGGAAAACAATCCCCACTGCCAACGAAAGAACGAAAAGCAAACCAAACTTCCGTTTGCCGGAGCCTGGCGGACGCCGGCTAAGTCCACATCGCCGATACATACGGATCCCACCTGCCTTTTTTACCATCATACGCAAAAAAGGAAAAAGTGTTCCTCACGAAAAAAGCGGGTACGGGGGCTCTTCCCCGTACCCGCCGTCGCGTACCAGCACAAAAATTACTCGGCTGCTTCTTCTGTTTCCTCGGCAGCCTCTACAGGCGCTTCTTCGGAAAGCAAAGCCCGGATGGAAAGGCTTACACGCTTCTTATCAAAATCGATATCCGTGATCTTAGCCTTTACAACCTCGCCTACCTTCAGGACGTCCTGAGGTTTCTCAATGCGGTGATCGGCAATCTGAGAAATATGGATCAAACCGTCGATACCGGGGATAATCCGAGCAAAGGCGCCGAAAGCCGTCATACCCGCAATGGTAACATCCGTCACAGTGCCCACAGGATAATCTCTCTCCAGAATGCTCCACGGATTATCTTCCGCACGCTTATAGCCCAAAGAGATTTTTCCCTTCTCGCGGTCCAGACCCTTGATGTAAACGGTCACAGTGTCTCCCACATTCACAACCTCGCTGGGATGCTTTACGCGGGACCAAGAAAGCTCGGAAATATGGATCATGCCGTCAATGCCGCCCAGATCCACAAATGCGCCGTAAGAAGTCAGGCTCTTAACAACGCCGGTATATTCCTTTCCTTCCTCCGCAGTCTCCCAGAATTTCTCTGCCTGAGCTTTGCGCTCATCCTTCAGAACGGAACGAATGGAACCTACCGCACGACGACGGCCGCGATTCACTTCGATCACACGGAATTTTACTTCCGTCTTCAGCAGATCTTCCAGGGGCTCTCCGCGGGAAGCGGTGGCCTGAGAAGCAGGAATAAACACCCGAACGCCGTTGGAAACAACGATCAAGCCGCCCTTAATGACCTCGGAAACCACACCCGTAAGAACGGACTCGTCCTCCAAAGCGGCGGAAATAGTCTCCCAGCCTTTTGCTGCGTCCAGACGCTTCTTGGAAAGCATAATGGTGCCTTCCTGATCATTGGTGCGCATGATCAACAGATCCAATTCGTCTCCGATCTTTACCAGATCTTCCGGCTTCGCATTAGGATCCGCGGAAAGCTCGGAAGCCGGAACAAAGCCAGCCTGTTTCCGTCCCACATCCACGTAGATCTCGTTGGGGGCAATGCCAACAACCACACCGTGTACCTTCTCATCTGTATTTAAACTTTTGAGGGACTCCTCAAGCATTGCCTCAAAGCTGGAATCGGCGTCATCTTCCACAATGACAGGATTTTTTTCCATAGTTTCTGACATGGTAACAAGTACCTCCTTTATTATGCTTGCCGGGGTCGATGCACCGGCAGTGATGCCTGCTGACTCTGCCTCCCGAAGCACGTCCAACGGAAGTTCATCCGCAGACTCCACCAAAAACGCAGCGCAATTCTGTTTGCACACGTTATAGAGCTTGGCCGTATTGGAACTTTGCCTCCCGCCGATAATTACCATCACATCGCAATGACGGGACAAGTCAACCGCTTCAGATTGACGATTCGCAGTAGCATTACATATTGTATCAAAAATTGCGGCGTTTGTATATACCCTTTTCAAGATTTTCAGACTATTTTTCCATTCATCCACGGAAAAAGTTGTTTGAGAAACGACACAAACCGCCTTATTTTTCTTTTCAGGATTATTATTTGTATACTCTTCCAGTTTTGCCGCGTTTTCAAAGACAAAGGCGCCATTTTGACAATGTCCTACAATTCCCTGCACTTCCGGATGGCAGGGATCTCCGGCAATCAAAATTTCCTTTCCCTGACGAGATGCCTCCCGTACGATCCCATGGATCTTTGCCACAAAAGGACACGTGGCATCCACAAAATCCAGCCCTTTCGCCCGAATTGCTTCATAGGTCGCTTCCGAAACACCATGGGAACGGATTACCAGCGTATCCCCCAAAGGAACTTCCTCCGGTGAAGATGCGATCCGGACACCCTTTTGTTCCAGCTCCGCTAACGTTTGAGGGTTGTGGATAATGGGGCCCAGTGTCCATACGTTTTTTCCCTGGGATAACAAGGAGTGTACCATTTCTACTGCCCGATTGACGCCGAAACAAAAACCGGCTGTTTTGGCCACAACAATTTTACTCATGATCTGTCATCCTTTTCCTCAAGCTGCCTGTTGATCTGTTCCGCCAGACATGCGCAGGCTTGTTTCAAACCTTCTCTGGAGTGTTCTTTTAACCCCAATCGTTCCTGGGGGATCACTTCTCCAAAACGGATGGTGATCCGACGGCGAAACCGCAGCGCCCCTTCCATGTAGATGCTGACAGGAAGGATGGGAGCCCCTGTCCTCTCCGACAATAAGGCAAACCCTGCCTTGGGACGAAAAGGAGATAAATCAAACACCACCCGTCCTTGAGGAAAAATACCCAAAACCCCGCCCTTCTGCAAGATGTCTTCGGCTGTGCGGATAGATTCCGTATCTCCCTTGTCTCGATGAACAGGAAACGCTCCTGCTTTCCGAAGAAACCAGGCTGCTATCTTCCCGTGATCGGTAAAAAGTTCGGATTTCGCCATAAAATGCAGCTGCCTGCGAAACGGAACCGCAACCAGGAACGGATCGATCACCGAGCGGTGATTGCTGCAAACAATCAAGCTTCCGTCCTTAGGAATATTTTCTTTTCCCACATACCGAATATGAAACGCCATATGCGCAAAAGGCGTTGCCAGTCGTAAAAGAAAAAAGTAAAGTTTCATTTTTTTAATTCTCTCAAATCCCGCTCACGCATTTCCTGAATCTTTCCCATAACCATTCTGCAAGCGTCCCGGTATTCCTTTCCTGTACCTTCCTGAATACCCAGTTCTTCCGGCTGGATCAGGGGGCCAAAAGAGACAACCACTTTATGAAACATTCTGGGCAAAGGGCTGCCCACCGGCGTAAGACACACAGGCAAAATAGGTGCCTGATTTTTATGGGCAATCATCACCGCGCCGGCCTTGGGCTGACCAAAGCTTCCATCTTTGGAGCGAGTGCCTTCGATAAAAATGCCCATTGTATCTCCGCGGTTCAAAATTTCTCCGCCATGATCAATGGCTTCCACATCCCGCTTCCCCCGCTGAACCGGAAAGCATCCCAAGCTCCGCAGTAACCATCCCAACGGTTTGCATTCAAAAAGCTCGCTTTTCGACATAAAAAAAATCTGCCGTTTGGTATGGATAACCAGCCGAAGTGCATCCGAAATGCCCAGATGATTGGCACAAATAATCAGCTTTCCATCTGCCGGAATATGTTCCTTCCCTTTTAAAATCGTGGGAATAAAAGGCCGGGCAAAAGGCCCCACACATGTTTTTCCAAATGTGTACAAAAATGTTCTCATATACAACCTGCCGTTCTCCCGTTTTCAGCATCCAAAAATGTGTGCCACCAACCGGGCCGTAATATTTTAATTGAAAATTTCGGAAACATCAGTTAATTTCTTTTGTTTTATCCGAAAGCTTCTGCCGAATGACAGCCAAAATTTTCTCTATGGACTCTTCCAGGCTCATTCCTGTGGTATCCACCAGCACGGCGTCTTCCGCCGGTTTCAGCGGCGCCGCCGCCCGATGGGAATCGTCATAATCTCTCTTTCGCAGATCGCTGAGCACTTCCTCATAGGAGGGAGCTTTCCCTTTTTCCAAAAGTTCTCGATAGCGCCGGTTTGCCCGCTCTTCGTCCGAAGCCGTTAAAAAAATCTTCACCTGTGCCTGAGGAAGAACAACGGTGCCGATATCCCTTCCATCCATAATCACAGAATGTGTTTTTGCCATGTTTTTTTGAAGATCAAATAAAAAAGCTCTTACTTCCGGGATCGCCGAAACAGCGGATGCTGCCATGGAAACCTCCGGAGTTCGTATCTCCTGAGAAACGTCTTTCCCACATAAGAAAACATGCTGTTCACCTTGCTGAAATTCCAAAGATACCTGTACATTTCCCAGCTCCTGTTTCACGGCATCCGCATCCCTGGGAACAATACCTTTTTCAAGCATATGAAGCCCAACAGCCCGATATAAGGCACCAGTATCCACATAAATAAATCCAAGAGCCGCTGCGGCCGCGCGAGCCATTGTACTTTTTCCTGCACCGGCAGGGCCGTCTATTGCAATCGCGATCATAAGATCTCCTCCTTTTCGGCAGACTCTACCCACTGCGAAACGGCAAGAGCCGCCGCACGCCCTGTAGCAAACGCAATCTGTAGATTGAATCCACCTGTATACGCATCCACATCCAAAATCTCACCGGCAAAATAAAGCCCCGGAAGTTTTCTGGACTCCATGGTTTTTGGGTAAACTTCCTTGACGCACACCCCGCCGGAAGTTACAATCGCTTCCTCGATAGGCCGAAAACCATTTACTGTCAAAGTAAAATTTTTCAACAGAAACCCAAGATTCCGCCGCTGCTCCCGAGTGATCCCATTGCATTTGGCCGTAGCCGGGATCCCGGATTGTGCCACTACAACGGGGATCATTTTTCTGGGCAACAGTTCTCCCAGTGAATTGATAAAATCACGGTTTTGATTTTTGTCAAAATCCCTTTGCAGCCGGGCATCCAGCTGCTCCGGGCGCAAAGCCGGTTTTAGATCCACACGGATTTCATAACGCCCCGGCTCCATATCCCGCATATGACTGCTGGCACTGAGAATCACTGGGCCAGAAAGTCCAAAGTGCGTAAATAAAAGTTCCCCGAAATCCTTATAAATCTCTTTCTTTTTCAAAGTATCCCACACGGAAATAGCAATATTCCGCAAAGAAAGCCCCATCATATCCCTGCATTCCGTTCCCTGAACCACCAAAGGCACCAATGAGGGACGCAGCGGCATGATCGTGTGCCCGGCTTCCTTTGCCAGCGCATACCCATCCCCGGTGGAACCGGTTCCGGGATACGAGGCACCTCCACAGGCCAAAAGAACCCGTTGGGCTGCTAAATTGCTTCCATCCTCCAGACGGACGCCCTTCAGCTCCCCGTTTTCTATCCACAAAGCCGAAGCTCTTCCTTTTCGCAGCTGTACGCCGTTTTTTTTCACATAGCGAAGCAGCGTTTCCACCACATCCGATGCTCGATCGGATTGGGGAAAAACCCGGTTTCCTCTCTCCACTTTCAGTTTTAGCCCATGGTTTTCAAAAAAAGCCATGGTATCCGCAGAAGAAAAAGAAGAAAACGCACCATATAGAAACCGTCCATTTGCAGGGACGGATGCAATCAAAGTTTCCACATCACAGGCATTGGTTACGTTACAGCGGCCTTTTCCGGTAATCAGCAGTTTTTTTCCTGGACGTTCATTTTTCTCCAGGAGGCAAACACGGCATCCATGCTCCGCCGCGTACCCCGCTGCCATCAGCCCTGCAGGCCCTCCTCCTACTACAATCAGATCCGTTTTCATTCTTTTTTCTCATCCACTTTTTCGTACACTCCGTATTCATCCCAAATATTTTCAAGACGCGTGAAAATTTCTTCCGCTTCCTTTCTCCGATAAAAACCAATCGCTACGATCAATGCATTGATCAGGCTTAACGGCGCGCAAAGGGAATCCACCACGGAAGCAATATCGCTCCGTGCCAACAAAAGAAAATCCGACGCCTCTGCTAAAGGCGACAAAGCACTGTCTGTAATGGCAACCACCTTTGCCCCCTGTTTATGGGCAAATCCCATTGCCTTAACGGCTTTTCTGGAATAACGGGGAAAACTGATTCCAATCACAACATCCTGCTTGTCCACCCGTATCATCTGTTCAAAAATTTCAGCTTCACTGGTGCAGCGAACCAGAACCACTTGGTCAAACAAAAGACTCAGATAATAGTTTAAAAATGTCGCCAACGCAAGCGAGCTTCTGGCCCCCAGAATATAAATCTTCTTTCCGGAAGAAATGGCCTCCGCTGCGCGGTAGAAATTTTCGTGGGAAGTTTCTTCCATTGTCCGGCGAATGATGTCCATATCCTGCATAAAAATAGAATCCAGAATATCATTTGTTCCGATCCGGCTGGCTGTCACTTCCATACGCTGCACAGAAGTCAACTTGTTCCGGATCATTTCCTGCATGGCTTTCTGCAGCTCCGGATAGCCGGAATATCCGATCTCCATAGCAAAACGCACCACCGTAGATTCACTGACACCTACAGTCGCCCCCAGTTTGGAAGCCGTCATAAACGCTACCTTGTCATAATGCTCACTAATATATTTTGCAATCAGTCTTTGCCCTTTGGAAAAGGTATTCATTTTTTCCTGAATACGTATAGTCAGCAAATTGTTCATTCCGTCTACCGCCTATCCCCGTATGATATTTCTTTCGCGAATCCTCCAAGAAAGCATCCGCCAGTCTCCATACATCCTGTATGATAACTCCTCCGTTTTTCGGTGCATTTCCTTCTTTTCACTTCCGGAAAACACCTACACTTGTTTCATATTAAAGCTTGCACTGGAAAAAATCAAGTCTCTTTCCTTGTATTTTGCAGGAAATCTTTTGAATAAATTCATTTCTTTGTGAAAATAAGGGAAATTTAAGGAAACTTCTGCATAAGAACGCTTTTTTCTGTCTTTTTTCTGTCACAAAAATATCCGCAGGGGGTTCCCCGCGGATATACAGATCATTTTCGTTTGAGCCATCCGGCAAACAATTTATGGAACCGCTGAAAATAAAAAACCACGATTCCTGAAATCGCATAATCGTATAACAAAAAAACACCATTGCCCAGCAAAAGAAGAATCCATGGAATATACACACCATATATGGTAAATTCTTCTTCCGGAATTCCTAAGATATAAATAGACGCAAAGAAACAAGCGATCATAGCTGCATTAAATATCAAAAATTTCAGCAGCCAACCCATCCAGCGTTGTTTTAAGCTCTCCAAAACAGCTTTCACCACAGGATAATATCCAAAAAACAGGATAAACAGCAGCACAGCTTCCTTATCCGCGGCCAAGACAACGGACAGCAGAGAAACCGCCGCATACACGGATAAAGCCCAACCCTTGCCTAATTCCACAGCGGCTGAAATCAGCAGAACGCCGGAAAGAGCCGGCAGCGCGTAGGTCGCCACAGGCAGCAAACCGGTGCACAGCATAAGCCCTACGCACAAAGCCGCCAGCATTCCGGAAAACGCCACGCCGGCGCTTTTGTTTAGCAACATGGGATCAAGTCACCACCCATGCATTCACAGCAGCAGTCCGCACAGATCAAATTGGAGCAAATATCGCACCCTGTGCATCCGCCTACAGGGCGCATATTGGGATTATATCCGCCATAGGCCCCGTTGCGCTGGCTGGAAATTTGGTTCATGGCCGCTCTGTATTCTGCGTTTCCCGGATCCATCTGTATTGCCCGGGAAATATGGTTGGTTGCCTCGTCCATCCAACCTCTTTTATAGAGCACCATGCCTTTTAAAAAGTACCACTCTGCATTTCTGGATGCGGAAGGTACACCATTTAAGATCTGTTCCGCATCGGCGATCCGTCCGGTCATAATCAGACTACGAACATCCGCATACGAGCTCCCTGCGGATCCATAACCGTAAGAAGATGTTCCTCCTGTCTGCCGGCCATACCCGGAAGCGCCTTGCTTTCGTTCCGTCATAATCTGGTCGTAGGCTTCGTTGATCTCCTTCATCTTTTCCCCTGCCAGATCAGCCAGAGGACTATCGGCGTAATTATCCGGATGATATTTTTTCGCAAGCTCACGATACGCGGTTTTAATTTCTTCATCGGTTGCGCTGGGAGAAACTCCCAACACCTTATACGGATCTGCCATCTTTCTGCTCCTTTTTCTGAAACAAAATTTCCTTCTGCATTTGGGGAAGCCCCTGCAAAATTATATTACGCAAAATCGGCTCAAATTCAGCATTGGAATGTTCCAACAATTCAAATGCTGCCGACATTCGTGCTATAGACATATTCAGGATCTCATTTACACCGGAAAAAACTTCTTTTTCCTTTTCCGGCGAAATTTCCTGCTCTGTAAGGCCGAACCGCCGGATCAAGGGGTTAAAACGTTTCTTCTTTATATCTTTCTGCAAATCGTCACAGGCATCCATCAGGTACACCCACCGTCCGAGATGGTAACCCAATTGGCCTATAATTCTTTGCTTCGGAGACACCGGTACTTCTGTTCCGGAATTTTCCACCTCCAGCAAACATTGCCCGGCAGAAAAGAGTTCCTGCAGCAATTGCGCTGTGGGATGTGCGCACGCATCTAATCCGGATAAAGGATCTTCCTCCGCTTCTTTCTGGGCCTGCCGCATACGTTGGGCTGCCTCCATAAAGCGGGGATATTCTTTTCCTGCTTTGTTTGCCCCTCTGGAAGCCAAAGGACGCAGCAAAAGGCTGAGAGTTTTTCTGCCCAGCCCCCCATCCTGAAAATCATCCAGAAGTTTCTCGTAAGCTAAAATCACGGAAACAGCCGCTGCCATTTGTACCGGTTTTTGTTCATTTCCGCAATATGTGCATTTCTTCAGCGGATTTACCCGGCATCGCCCCTGGTAAAAACCGCCGCACCTCAACGATTCTCCCAAAAGCAGCAGCGCATAAAACGTACAATCGTAACTAAGAGTCATACGAGCAAATAAACCATACCGTTTCCCCAGATCTCTGCAAAGCCCGCAATAAATCCCCCGGTATTCTTCAAACTCTCGCAATCGCAATTCCGCTTTATGCGGCCGAATATACCCGAACAAACCGATTCCTCCAGCCAACCGTTTCAATTCATTCTACAATAGTTTCCCTTCTCTTAAATGAACGAATTGTAAATTTTCTTTCCGTAAAATACATCCTCTTTTTTATTCGCAAGGTATCTTTATAAGCCGCTTAATAACGTGTATACTATTCTCAGTATTTTTGTGATAAACCTGCCCGGGGAGATGATTTGTCTCCCAAACGCACTTTTCCGGGCAAAAAGAAGTGTGGAAAATGAAAAAAGGCTTTGCTGTAGCGTCTTTCGTTCTGGGGATCCTCTCCGCTCTTTGCAGTGCTGCCATTATCGTACTGTCTGCTGTAGGATTGGCAAACCATTTCTTACAAAACAAACAGAGCAATACCTGATACCTTTTCTTTCCTAATCGAGGAGAAAGGCAACAAAAGTTTTGTTGCCTTTCTCCTCGATTTCTTTTTTGGCGCAGCTGGTAAAAAGCAATACCAGCCTTTTATCGCCATTCTTTTCTTGATTTTTTTCACAGAAGCAAGTATAACGCTCCCCCTAAAATTCCGCTGCCTGCCATTACCCAAATAGGATTCACTTTATATCGCCTTAAAACAAAAAAGGAAATCCCAAACAAAACTACCGCTATCCAGTCCGGCGCCCTAAGAGAAGATAAGATCTCTTCCCCCCACAACGCCGTTAGGAGAATGGTCAGGCCTGCGGAGGCGATCAGCGCTACTACTGTTGGCCGAAGCCCTTTTAGGACACCCTGAAACGCTGTCATATTCTTATAGCGAAGATAAAGTTTTGCCAAAATCAACATCAGGATACAGGAAGGAAATACACATCCCGCCGTGGCTACCAGCGCTCCCCCTAAACCGGCAATTCGCATACCCACAAACGTTGCGGAGTTAATGGCAATAGGGCCGGGGGTCATCTGAGAAATGGTGATAAGATCAATAAATTCCGTTGCACTGAGCCAGGGATGCACCTGCACCACCTGCTCCTGAATCAGAGGCATAGCCGCATATCCGCCGCCGATACTAAAAAGCCCGATTTGAAAAAAGCTCCAAAAAAGCTCCAGATAGATCAAAGGTTTCCCTCCCCCTTCCGGTGAAATAACAGCTGAAGTACACCCAGCGCTCCACATACCAAAAGGATCCAAACCACATTGATTTCCAGAAAGTAAGATGCAAAAAAGCTTCCCACTAAAATTATCCAGGAAAGGACACTTTTCTCTTTGGCGATCTGACCTCCCATGGATACGACTACATCCGCAATAACAGCCGCCACACCGGATTGCATTCCTTTCAGCACCGCGTTCACTACCGGATCCGACTGAAACGCCGCGTAAAACAAAGACAGCACGGAAAGAATCAAAAGAGGAGGCAAAACCGTGCCTAAAATTGAAACCAAGGCTCCCAGTATACCCGACACCCGATACCCCACGATAATAGACGCATTGACGGCTACGGCTCCGGGGCAGGACTGAGCCAGAGCCGTAAGATCCATCATTTCCTGCTCCTCCAGCCAGTGAAAACGATCCACAAACTTCCGTTTCATTAACGGAACAATTACATATCCTCCTCCAAATGTAAAAGCGCTCAGGCTAAAGGTGGAAAGGAAAAGCTTTCCGTAGAGTTTGCATCGGTTCATATCTTTCCCACTTTCTAAAAACAGCAGGCTCCATATATCCAGGAGCTCATCTTCAAACACTCCGCAGCATATAATGCGGTCTGTTTCCATCGTTTTCCTGCGTATGCCCATGCCCGGACGGGATAGTTTACCTTGTCTGCCGAAAAAAAGTTTATTTCAACATCCGTTTCAGATACTGGCCGGTATACGACTGGGGCACCTGCGCAACCTGCTCCGGTGTTCCTTGCGCAACCACAGTTCCACCGGCATCTCCGCCTTCCGGACCAAGGTCAATAATATGATCCGCCGTTTTGATCAGATCCAAATTATGCTCGATAACCACCACGGTGTTTCCTGCGTCCACCAGTTTCTGCAGAACATCAATCAAACGGTGCACATCCGCGATGTGAAGACCGGTAGTGGGCTCATCCAGGATATAAATCGTCTTTCCTGTGGAACGTTTTCCCAGCTCCGCCGCCAGCTTTACCCGCTGCGCCTCTCCGCCGGATAAGGTTGTGGCCGGCTGCCCGATTTTGATATATCCCAGCCCCACGTCCTGCAAGGTTTTCAGCTTCCGGGAAATTTTGGGGAAGCTTCCGAAAAATTCCACACCTTCTTCTACCGTCATTTCCAGCACATCATAGATGCTTTTTCCTTTGTATTTTACTTCCAACGTTTCACGATTGTATCGTTTTCCTTTACATACATCGCAAGGAACATAGATATCCGGAAGAAAGTGCATTTCAATCTTCAGAATTCCATCTCCCTGGCAAGCCTCACACCGCCCGCCTTTCACGTTGAAGGAAAACCGGCTGGAAGAGAAGCCGCGGATCTTGGCATCCTGGGTGGAAGCATACAGTTCTCGAATGTCCGTAAATACACCGGTATAAGTGGCCGGATTGGACCGAGGCGTCCGGCCGATAGGCGCCTGATTGATTTCAATGACTTTATCCAGTTCCTCAATCCCCTTAATCTGCCGAAAAAGGCCGGGGCGGCTTTTGGCGCCGTTTAAAACAGCCGCCAGATATTTATACAGGATTTCGTTGATCAAAGAAGACTTTCCGGAACCGGAAACACCTGTTACACAAACAAATTTTCCTAAAGGAATCTGCACATCAATATTTTTCAGGTTATTCTGCTTTGCTCCCAGTATTTTCAGCGTTTTCCCATTGCCTTTACGGCGGGTTTCCGGCACTTCCACCTTTTTTCTCCCGCTGAGATATTGCCCTGTAAGGCTTTTCTCGCACCTCAGAAGTCCTTTTACATCGCCGCCATAGATCACTTCACCGCCGTGAATCCCCGCTCCCGGGCCGATATCCAGCACATAGTCCGCGGAACGGACCGTGTCCTCATCATGCTCTACCACAATAACTGTGTTTCCCAAATCCCGCAAATGCTTTAAAGTATCCAGAAGCTTATCGTTGTCCCGCTGGTGCAGTCCGATGCTGGGCTCATCCAGAATATACAACACGCCTGTTAAAGAAGAACCAATCTGCGTGGCCAGGCGGATCCGCTGGCTTTCCCCGCCGGAAAGCGTTCCCGAAGCCCGGGAAAGGGTAAGGTATTCCAATCCTACACTGCGCAAAAATCCCAGGCGATTCTTGATTTCCTTCAGAATCAACCGGGAAATCATCTTTTCTCTCTCGGTCAATTGCAACGCATCCAGGAAATTAAGTGCCTGTGTAACCGAAAGGTCGCAGAAATCCGCTATATTCATTCCGCCCACCGTAACCGAAAGGCTCACAGGGGACAATCGCTTTCCGTGGCAGGCATCGCAGGGAATGGCACTCATATAGTGTTCGATTTCCTCTTTGATCCAGCTGCTTTGCGTATCCCGGAAACGCCGTTCTAGATTATTGATGATCCCTTCAAACTCCACGGTGTACCGCCCTACGCCGCTTCCGCTTTCCCGAACCACTTCGATTTTTTCACCTTTCGTGCCGTAAAGCAAAATATCCACGATCTTCTCCGGCAGTTCCTCAATAGGGGTATCCAGGGAAAACTGATATTTTTTCGCCAGAGCCTTCATATACATGGCCGCAATGGTATTTCCCTCCATAGCCCAGCCGCTGGCCTTCAGCCCTCCCTGGTTAATAGACAAGCTTTTATTGGGAACAACCAAATCCGGATCGATTTTCATAAATACACCCAGGCCAGTGCATTTAGGGCAGGCGCCAAAAGGATTGTTAAAAGAAAACATCCGGGGAGACAGTTCTTCTACGCTGATCCCATGTTCCGGACAAGCGTAACTTTGGGAGAAAGAAATGTCTTCTCCCCCTACCACGCTGACGACGATCGTCCCTCCGGAAAGCGCTGCCGCTGTTTCCACCGAATCCGCCAACCGGGAACGAATATCCGAACGAATTACCAAACGATCCACTACAATCTCTATGGTATGCTTTTTATTCTTTTCCAACTGGATTTTTTCCGAAAGATCGTAAATGGCCCCATCCACCCGAACGCGGGCGTAACCGCTTCTCTGGGCAGACTCGAATTCCTTAACATGCTCGCCTTTCCGCCCCCGAACAACCGGCGCCAAAACCAAAATACGGGCTCCTTCCTGCAGCGCCAACACCTGATCTACGATCTGATCCACCGTTTGCTGCTGGATCTCCCGCCCGCATATAGGGCAATGCGGAATACCGATACGGGCATACAGAAGGCGCAGATAGTCGTAAATTTCGGTAACAGTCCCCACCGTGGACCGAGGGTTCTTAGATGTAGTTTTTTGATCGATGGAAATAGCAGGTGAAAGCCCCTCGATGGAATCCACATCCGGCTTTTCCATCTGCCCCAAAAACTGGCGGGCATAGGAAGAAAGGGATTCTACATACCTTCTCTGCCCTTCCGCATAAATGGTATCAAACGCCAGGGAGCTTTTACCGGAGCCGGAAAGCCCTGTAAATACCACCAGTTGATCTCTGGGGATCTCTACATCTATATTTTTCAAATTGTGTTCCCGGGCGCCCTTTACAATCAATTTGGATATGCTCATATCGTTCCTCTTTCTTAATTTTATCCGTTTCCGTCCTGAAGCTTTTTAATTTCATCCCGAAGATACGCCGCATGCTCGAATTCCAGTAGTTTGGCTGCAGCCTTCATTTCTTTTGTCAGCTGTTCAATCATCCTGCGGCGCTCTTCCGCCGTCAGCCTGCGCTTTTTACCCGACGCTTTTTCTTCTTTTCTGGAGGAGATTTCCAAAATATCCTGCACTTTTTTGATAATGGTTTTGGGAATGATCCCGTGTTTCTTATTATACTCCATCTGGATCTCCCGGCGACGGTTGGTTTCCCGAATGGCGGCCTCCATGCTTGGCGTCACTTCATCCGCGTACATAATCACCCGGCCTTCCGCGTTTCTGGCGGCGCGGCCAATGGTCTGGATCAACGAGCGTTCCGAACGCAGGAATCCTTCCTTATCGGCATCCAGAATGGCCACCAAAGAAACTTCCGGAATATCCAATCCTTCCCGCAAAAGATTGATGCCCACTAAAACATCGAATTCTCCCAGCCGTAAATCCCGAATGATCTCCATACGTTCCAAAGTGTCTACATCGTGGTGCATATACCGCACACGAATTCCCATGTTTTCCAAATAATCCGTAAGGTCTTCCGCCATTTTCTTGGTAAGGGTGGTTATCAAAACTCGTTGCTCTTTCTCCGTACAAAGATGAATCTGGGAGATCAGATCGTCGATCTGCCCTTCCGTGGGCTTTACGGTAATTTCCGGATCCACCAGGCCTGTGGGGCGGATCACCTGCTCCACCGTCTGGGCGGAATGCTCCTTTTCAAAATCTCCCGGCGTGGCGCTGACAAATACTACCTGATTCACCCGGTCATAAAACTCATCAAAATTCAGCGGACGATTGTCCAAAGCGGAGGGTAGCCGGAATCCAAAATCGATGAGAGATTCTTTCCGGGCTTTATCCCCGGCGTACATGGCCCGCACCTGGGGCAGAGTCACATGGGATTCATCCACAAACAAAAGGTAATCCTTAGGGAAATAGTCCAGCAAAGTATAAGGGGCACTGCCCGGCTCCCGGCCGGACAAAACCCGGGAATAGTTTTCAATCCCTTTGCAGAATCCTATTTCCCCCAGCATCTCCACGTCATACCGGGTTCGTTCCCGAATCCTCTGCGCTTCGATCAGCCGGCCTTTTTCTTCAAAGAACTTCACCCGCTCTTCCATTTCCGCTTCAATGTCCGCAATGGCTTTCTGCATTTTTTCCCGGGGAACAATATAATGAGAAGCCGGATAGATGGCCACATGTTTCAGTTCCGCCCGGAACTCACCGGTAAGCGCGTTCAACTCGGTGATCCGGTCCACTTCATCTCCAAAAAATTCCACGCGGATAATATTTTCACTGCTCTGGGCCGGAAAAATTTCCACGGTGTCTCCCCGCACCCGAAATTTATTGCGAATAAAATTCACGTCATTTCGCTCATACTGCAGCTCCACTAATTTTTTCAGAACTTCATCCCGGCTTTTCTGCATCCCGGGACGCAAAGAAATTACCATGGTGCGGTAATCAATAGGATTACCCAAGCTATAAATGCAGGATACACTGGCTACGATGATCACGTCCCGCCGCTCGGAAAGAGCGCTGGTAGCGGAATGGCGCAATTTATCAATTTCATCATTGATGGCCGAATCCTTTTCAATATACGTGTCCGTTGTGGCAATGTAAGCCTCCGGCTGATAGTAGTCATAGTACGACACAAAATATTCCACAGCCGAATCCGGAAAAAATTCCCTAAACTCACTGCAGAGCTGTGCCGCCAGCGTCTTATTATGTGCTAAAACCAGAGTAGGTTTCTGCACCTGGGCAATAATATTGGCCATGGTAAATGTCTTGCCGGAGCCTGTAACCCCCAGCAAAGTCTGTTCCCGATCCCCCCGGTTAACACCTTCCACCAGTTTGGCAATGGCTTCCGGCTGATCCCCGGTAGGTTTATAGGAAGAAACCAACCGAAAGGTTCCCATCTGGTCCTGTTGGCTCATAATTCCCCTCCGTAAACATAAAAAGGCAGAAAGCGCCTGAATTTTCCTTTACAAAAAGAATTGGTGCCCTTCCATCCTGTATTTTATCGCACAAATGTTTGTCGTATTCATATTACTGCGGAACATTTATTTTGTCAATTGTTTCGCCTGTTCTCCCGGGAAAAATTCGCATCCTCTTTTCCCATAAAAAACTTCCCTGAAGCGGACAAATAGCTTCAGGGAAGTTTCCGTTATTCACTTCAAAGGAACACGCTTCAGATCCTGGCGAAAATTCCTGAGGAATGTCATTCCAACTCTCTCAGATGAAGGAGCTCGCCGGTCCCTGCATGCACCGCAAGATAATCATACTGCGCGATAGGTTGGCCGGGCAAACTTACCCAGGTTTCCGTAATAAACACCCAGGCCGGCATCAGAAGCAGCCTGTCTTCCGCTTCATATATGGGCACATAACAAAGCTCGGCGGAAAGAATCGTCGTTTCCCGATTCAGCCGTTCAAGACCCACATAGGGCTCCAGGAGCTCTTCCAGCGCCTGCTCCCGGGAAAGCAGCGAATACTCTTCCTCCGCTTCCTCCACCTGAAAGAAACAGCCTCCCTCAAAATCTTCGATTCCTCTGGAGGACCATTTCACCTGTGCTCCGGATTGAGGTCCCAAACGTTTGTCCAGCGGTCTCCAATTAGCGTCCAAAACGGTCAGCTCATCCACCACCTGGCGGAAAAACAGATAATACGCTTCGTCCTCCGCCGTAAAGTCTCCCAACTTCTCTATTTCCTGCTTCAGGCTTTTGTTTGTATCGGAGAAATAATCCAGTTGAATTTGACGGTGCTCCCGCAGTCCTTGCAGATCCACGCTGTAGGCTTCCCATGGCACCACGGAAACACCCCAGGAGGCCAGAAAATCAACAATCGCCTGTTGGGCTTCCTTCATGGGAAGGAAAGAAAGGTCATCCTGGCCATAACTCAGTTTGCTGTTATAGGGCGCAAAGGAAGGCGAGTTTGAAAGATAAGGCCCCGCCCCGTAGGTAAAATAAGCATAAGAATCCGTTATCCGGGTTTTTTCATGATATGGCTGAAAATAACCAAAGGTTGTGGGATTTCCATCCGGTGCCGGCGAAGCATCGCTGTATCCAAAATAAATGCCTTCCCCGTTTTCCGCCAGAAAGGATTGCCCTCCCGTGGGTGAAAGCTCCGTTTTCACCACAGGCGCATGCATAAGATCCTCTTCTATTTGAGCAGCGTCTCCAAACCAAAGGGAAACTTTATACTGCACTGCCTTAGAAGGAACCTCCGTTTCTGGAGGAAGCTGAATATACAGATTTCTGGGAAGATCCATCTGCTCTTTTTCCACCGAGCCGCAGGCCGGCAGCACCAAAAGAAAAGCAATTGATACGGCCAACGCAGTCAACACAGACAATATTCTGCTATTCCCTGCGTGAATCCTTCTTTTCATCATATCGCCCCCTTTTAAATTTGTTTTTCACGGAAATAAAACCGGCAGAAAATTATGGCTCCCAACTTCCGATGATCGGGTAAGCAAGAAAATCCGTATAGGAAGGGTAGGCTCCCACACAGTACTTTTGGCCACGCCCTCCATAATTGGGAGCATAGGTTAAAGACCTTCTCACAGTGTCACACACACCGGAAATAATATTTGTAACCGGTACAAGTTCACCGGTAATTTTCGAATAGTCATCATCTTCCCTGGGATCCACAACCAGAAAATAGGTGGTGGGCGTTGTGGTATGGGAAGGCTGGATCCAGGGCGTTAATTCCCCGTCCGCCCTCACTCCCGTGCTGCTTCGGAAAGAATCAGAGAAGGGCTGCGTAAAAAGCAGAGTGTAGTCCATCGCAAAGGCAGGGGCGGAAACAGAAAGGAAAAGCAACACACAGGTTAGCAGCGCGATGATTTTCTTTTTCATTTTGAATCCTCCTTTATTTTTTATAACGAAAGCCGTTGGAGTTTTTCCATTCGCTGTATGGAAATCACACCTTTTACCATCTGAATTTTACCCTCTAACCGTCTAAATTTCACTGTCCGCTCCTCTTGCTTTCCTATTTTACCTCTACGGCTGCTTCGGCGGCCATTCCAACTGCGTCAGCGTCCCGTTTTCCATTTCGCATACCGTGTCGCACAGGCTTTCAATATCTTCCACATAATGGGAAGAAAGGATAATGGTGGCACCTTCTTCCTTCAGCCGCCTTAAAAGTGCACGAATTTCCAAAACACCCTGTTTATCCAGGCCGTTCATGGGCTCGTCCAACAAAAGAAGCTTCGGTTTTTCCATAATAGCTTGGGCAATTCCCAAACGATGCCGCATTCCCAGGGAATATTTCCGCACCTGCTTCTTGCTCTCCGGGTCCAGCCCCACCTGCTCCAAAACAGCCCGAAGTTCTTCGTCACTTAGCCCGCCCCGAATGGAAGCCAGGTACTTCAAATTTTTAAAGCCGCTGACAGAGCCCACAAATCCGGGATCCTCAATAATCACTCCCACATCCTGCGGCTGGGAAGGGCGGACAAGCTGCCCATCCCGATAAACAGTTCCGGACGTCAGGCCCATAAATCCGCAGATACATTTCAGCAGAACAGTCTTCCCCGATCCGTTCCGGCCAATCAGCCCGTGAATCCGTCCCCGCTCAAAGGATACCGAAACATGACTCAGCGCCACGGTTTCCCCGAAGGTTTTCACGGCGTCTTCCACTTGTACAATCCATTTTTCCATATTACAATTCTCCTTTCCGGAACACAGGGTCTTTTTTGCAAAAAGCTATGACAGAAATCACAGAAAAGAGTATACTTCCTGCCAAAAGCAGACTCATAGCATACTCCGGGGGAGGAAACTGGCCGGTCCGACACCAATCCACTCCGGAAACGGAAGCCCAGTTCAGGGGGGAAAAATACTGCAGGATAAACCCGTACCGAATCATTCCGGCTACCATGGAAAAATAAGAAATAAAAATCAGAATGCCCGCTGCGAAAATTCCCGCGCCCCGTCCGCTGAGAAGATTCAGGCAAAAGATCATCGTACCAAAAAAAACCGACACCAGCCACATAGAGATAAAAGCCAGGAGCATTGCGGTAAAAGGCGTAAAATTCTCCAGAATGGAAGGATCCACCCAATATAACAGCGGCATTCCGTTTACCGACTGGATCGTCCCGCTTGCCAAAATTTTCATAACGCTGCCCCATCCGGCAGAAAACCAAACATGGGGAACCGCCGTCACCACGCTGAGAACCACATGCAGCAGCGTATAGAAGAAGGATGCCTCCAGTATATAGAGAATCTGCCCCAGAGCCCAAACCTTCCGTCCGGTGCGGATCAGCACAAAAGGTGTATGCCCGTCTTCAAAGGGTGCATTACAAAACAGAAGTACGGTGATGCATCCAAATGTGCCGCGTACGGTAGCGGAGGAAAGGTAGAAGGGAAACATCCAGCAGGAAACGCTCATTCCCTGGCTTTTAGCCAGCTCCGCCGCACCTCTGTATTCCCCAAAAGCAAAAGCGAAAAGAAGAATACCTATAATGTAGATTCTGGGGGAAACCCTCCACTTGCGAAATTGCAAATGGGCACAAAAAAGAACGGTTTTCAGCTTAGTCATTCAAAACCCTCCTTTTTACCAAAGCCGCTGTCCCCGCTCCCATGGCCGCGCAAAGACCGCCAATTACCAAAAAGCGAAGAAGCAGGGTAAGCTCCGGTGAACCAACGGGCACGCTCCATGCCACCCAGAAATTCAATTTCCAGGGGGAGGGAATGTTCAGATAAGAAAGCCACATCAGCACCAAAAGATAAAACACGGTAGGCGCTGAAAGCGCCGCCAGACGGTTGGGAATCAGTGCCGCCGTCAATCCGCACAGGCCCGCGTAAAAAGCCGTCTGGATTCCATGCTCCAGAAAAACAAAAACGTAGTAGAGAAAAAAGTTTCCGGATTCCCAAAGGGAAGAATTGGCATTCCCACTGAAAAAAGTAATTTCCACAGGGGTCAGGGAAACAAAGGGAAGCAACGCAGCGCCGTAAAGCAGCAGCGCCAGCATGATCGCCGCCATGGAGGAAAGAATTCCCACTACATACTTGGAAATGGAATAGACTCTCACGCCGCACCGAATGATCCAAAACGGAACCGCCCGTTCTTCCACATCCACAGCATACTGCGCCGCATAGGGAAACAGCGCCAGCAGCCCCATTCCCAACACTTCCAGCATGCTTCCGTCAAAAATCAATTCAAAAATCTGCGCCACCGTTTGGGAGCTTCCATTTTCCTTCATCCGCATCACTTCCGGAAAAGACGAGATTCCAAACACAACCACCAGCCCCAGAACGGAAAACAAAAATGCTTTGGAAAAAATCGCGCGTTTCAGATCCTGGCGAAAAACCCTAAGGAACATCATGTTTCATTCCCCCTCATGTGAAGAAGTTCACCGGTCCCTGCATGCACCGCAAAGTACTCATACTGTGCTTGTGTATCGAGAGGGGGTGAGGCGGAAAACTCAAACAAGACTTCCGCAATAAACACCCAGGCCGGCATCAGAAGCAGCCTGTCTGCCGCCTCATATATCGGCACATAGCAAAGCTCGGCGGAAAGAATCGTCGTTTCCTGGTCCAGTCGTTCAAGGCCCATATAGGGCTCCAGGAGCTTTTCCAGCGCCTGTTCCCGGGAAAGCAGCGAATACTCCTCTTCCGCTTCCTCCACCTGGAAGAAAGGGCCTCCCTCGAAATTTTCAATGCCTCTGGAAGACCACTTCACCTGCGCTCCGGATTGCGGCCCCAAACGTTTGTCCAGCGGTCTCCAACTGGCATCCAGAACGGTCAGCTCATCCACCACCTGGCGGAAAAATAAATAATACGCTTCGTCCTCCGCCGTAAAGTCTCCCAACTTCTCTACTTCCTTCTTCTCTTCCTCGTTGTTTACGGCCGACAAAAAATCCAGTTGAATTTGACGGTGCTCCCGAAGCCCCTGCAGGTCCACGCTGTAGGCCTCCCAAGGAACCACGGAAACGCCCCAGGAGGCCAGCAAATTTACAATCGTCTGCTGGGCTTCCTGCATGGGAAGGAAGGAAAGGTCCTCCCGGCCATAACTCAGTTTGCTGTCAAAGGGCGAATCTGAAAGATAGGGCCCCGCTCCATACGCAAAATAAGCATAATAATCCGTCACACGGTCTTTTTTACCAAGTGCCAGGGAATAACCAAAGTATGTGGGATTTCCATCCGGCGCCGGCGAAGCATTGCTGTATGCAAAATAAATACATTCCCCGTTTTCCGCCAGAAAAGATTGCCCTCCCGTAGGCGAAAGTTTGGTTTTTATCACAGGCGCATGCATAAGATCCGCTTCTATTTGAGCGGCGTCTCCAAACCAAAGGGAAACTTTATACTGCGCCGCCTTGGAAGGAACCTCCGTTTCGGAAGGAAGCTGAATATACAGATTTCTGGGAAGGTCCATCTGCTCTTTTTCCACCGGGGCGCAGGCCGGCAATACCAAAAGCAACGCAGCTAACGCTCCGCAGCTTCGCGCGCGAACCTTTCTGTTCATAACATACGCCTCCTTTTTCATATTTCGCGTTGCACAGAGCTGAAGGCCGGCAGAAGCTCCGGAAGCTTCTGCCGACACACTCAAAAACTACGGCTCCCAGTTTCCGATGGCTGTGTAAGCAAGAAAATCCGTATAGGAGGGGTAAGCTCCCACACAGTATCTATGACCTTCCCCTCCATAATTGGGATAATAGGTTAAGGATCTTCTCACAGTGTTATATACGTTGGAAACCACTCCTGTAGCCGGTACTTTTTCGCCGGTAATTTGCGAATAATCCCCCTCTGTTCTGGGATCCACAACCAGAAAATAAGTGGTGGGCGTTGTGGCAACAGAAGGCTGAATCCAGGGCGTTAACTGCCCGTCCGCCTCTGCTCCCGTGCCGCTGTTTCGGAAGGAACCGGCATACGGCGGAGAAAAGGTAAGGGTATAACCGGTTGCGAAAACAGAGCCGGAAGCAGAAAGGGAAAACAGCACGCAAAACAGCAAAGCAACGATTTTCTTTTTCATTTTGCATCCTCCTTTATTTTTTATAACGAAAACCACTGGAATCTTTCCATCTTCTGCACGGGAATCACATCTTTTCTAATTTTTATTTTATATATTATCTATTTTTATTATATATATATAATTTTTATTGTCAACAAAAAATTATTAATTAGCGAAAAGGAATTCTATATTTTATCTAAACCGCATTTTTATAAAATCTCTTTGTTAAAACCCATATAGAGAATAAATCTGTCATCTCATTAGGAACCCTTCTGTGAAAACATTTTCTACTTATAAAACAAATTGAAACGGAGATTTGTCCCAAATATTCGCTATAAATTCAAAGGCAAAATAGACAAAGTTTATTCTCTTTATTTGGGAAAACTACATATTTGCCCATAAAAACAGCGTCTGCCAAAAGGCAGACGCTGTAATTCTTCTATTATTCTATTGTTCGCTTATGATTCGCTGCTTTGCTTCGCTTCCTGACAACGCCTTTTTTCTTCTTCCTCCTGATTGCGTTTTTCCGGCTCCACAAAGGTGGGAACCAATTCATGCAGCATATTCAAAACCTGCTGAGAATCGTTGGAATAGGCAACCTCTTTGAATTTATTCAAAAAGCCAAACAAGTAAGAAGGATTGATATCAATGGGCTCTCCCACATAAATCTTTTGATTTTCGGTTTTCTGCAGTCCTTCTTCGCTCATCAGCAGTTCTTCGTATAATTTTTCTCCGGGACGCAGACCGGTAAATTCGATCTGGATGTCTTTGTAAGGTTCATAACCGGAAAGGCGAATCAAATTTTCCGCCAGATCCAGAATCCGTACAGGCTCACCCATATCCAGAACAAAAATCTCGCCGCCTTTTGCCATTTCCCCTGCTTTCAGCACCAAACTGACCGCTTCCGGAATGGTCATGAAATAACGGATAATATCCGGGTGGGTTACGGTTACAGGACCGCCGGCAGCGATCTGCTCTTTAAACAGAGGGATTACGGACCCATTGGAACCCAGAACATTTCCGAAACGAACCGCTACGAATTCCGTTTTGCTGATCTGATTCATGCTTTGCACGATCATCTCGCAAACCCGCTTAGTAGTTCCCATGATGCTGGTGGGGTTCACCGCTTTATCCGTGGAAATCATCACAAAGCGTTTCGCGCGATACTTGTCCGCGCATTTCGCCACATTCCATGTACCGTAAATGTTGTTTTTTACCGCCTCTTCCGGATTGGTTTCCATCAGCGGAACATGTTTATGGGCCGCGGCATGATAAACGATTTCCGGCTGATAACGAGAAAACAGCAATTCCATTTTTTTGGAGTCCCGAACAGAAGCAATCTCCACGTGCAGATTCAAGGCATCCCCATATTTCCGAACCAATTCCTGCTGCACATCATATGCGTTGTTTTCGTAAATATCCAGCAGGACAAGGCACTTGGGATTCTGGGCGGCAATCTGCCTGCACAGCTCCGAACCGATGGAACCGCCACCACCGGTCACTAAAACTGTCTTTCCTTTCAAATAGGCTCTATCGTCATTTTCAATGGTGACAACGCTTCGGCCTAAAAGGTCCTCCACATGCACATCATGAATCTGGGAAGAAATCGCCGTGGTATCTGTCACAAAGGCATACAGATCCGGCACCTTTTTCAGCTGACACTTGGTCTTTGCACAAATATTCAGAATGCGGCGTTTTTCCGCATTGGTTGCGGCGGGAATCGCAAAAATAATCACGTCGATCCCGTGCTTTTCCACCAGCTTCGGGATATCCTTTGTCCGCCCGGCTACTTTTACCCGCTGGATGTAACGCCCTAATTTATTGGGATCGTCATCCACCGCGCATACTACATAATATTGATTCTCCTTTTCCCGGCGAAGATCCTGCAAAACGGAATCCCCCGTATGACCCGCCCCTACAAGAAGAACCTTCTTTTGCCGGTGATGCAGCCGGTTTCCTAGGGTGGAATCCCGGAAGGTACGATACAGCATCCGGAAATACAGCGTCGTCATTCCTGCCAGCAAAGAAGAAATAAAATAGGCGGAAATGGGAACTCGCATCTTTACAATATCGGGCATCGGCATCAAAAAGCATACGACGCCAAAGATCGCAGACGAAAGCAGCGTGGCCAGGCAGCATTTAAAAAATTCATACGAACTGGCATACCGCCACAGACTTTGGTACATACCGAACAGCCAAAAAACAACCAAAAAAATAACCACAAAAATCCCCCAGCTTAAAAGCAGGGTGGGCATATACAGCCGAATACTGATTCGCCCCGCCAACATCAGCCAGGTTAGAATATAGCAGGCGGAAATCATCAAAAAATCCGCCAACATTAAAAACAAACTGCGATATTTACTTTTACATTTCTGGAATGTTTTACGCAAGCCACGAAACAAAACGGACTTCATGGTATATTCTCAACTCACTTCTACACAATTTACCATTGCTGCCAACAGGCAACTTCTTTCCATGATAGCCAAGGAAAAGACATTTGTCAACATGAGTATCATGCGAAAGAAGAAAAACGTTTCCTCGTTCCATCGATCCCATGGATACAAAGATGGGGCGATTTATTGATTTTCCCACCACAAAATACGATCAAGACGCAATATTACTATAGTCGCTATTTGGTCTTTTGGCAACAGCATTTTAAAATTTTCAGTTATTTTTCCCCACAAATCCGTAAATTCTAATAGAGAGAACGAAATCTCTTTGAAAACTTTCAAAATCCCGGTTCATTTTCTCAAATTGTTCCGCTCTCTGAAATCTTCGTTTTAGCGCAAGTGTGTTTTTGTATTCCCTACAAATATACTCTTAAAGATAACATCCAGCTTCCACAAATTTTATTGCACGTAATCACGCTAAATACGTAAGGATACGTAAATATTTGATAAAGTTGTCCCTTTTGATTGTAGAAATACAAGCAAGACGGATAAAACTCCTTTCACTCCTTTACTTTTTTAAAAAAACGGTGTATAATGGCAGAAAAATTATAAGTATGCCTTTTTGTGCCCTTTTGATAAACTGAGCTGTGCCATTGCCTGTGTTTGAAAATCATAAGAAGGAGATTCCTTTTTCCTATGCTTTTCGCCCGGAACAGTCGATATCCAGTTGTGTTTCAAAAGGGTATTCTTACGGACAGCCACTTTATTGGGGAACTTTGATTTTTTGATGCTTTTCTCCGTTTTGCGCTGCACCGGGTCCGCCAGATGGTTTCTTCCTTTTGGAATACACCTGGAGTGCTTTGGCTGTTTCTATCCGTTTTTGCATACTTCATTGTACTGTGAGGTCTTTTTATGAAAATTCCCTTTTCTCCGCCGGACATTGGTGAACAAGAGATACAAGCTGTTACAGAAGCTTTACGGTCCGGCTGGATCACCACCGGCCCTAAGACAAAGGAATTTGAGCGGAAAATTGCTGCTTTTTGCGGCACAGAGAAAGCTGTCTGCCTGAATTCTCAGACAGCCTGTGCTGAAATGACCCTCCGCGCCCTGGGTGTGGGAGCCGGCGATGAAGTGATCACCAGCGCGTATACCTATACAGCCTCCGCCAGCGTGATCTGCCATGTAGGCGCTACTCCAGTGCTGATCGATACCGCTCCCGGATCCTACGAAATGGATTACTGTAAGCTGGAAGAAGCTATTACCGAAAAGACGAAAGTAATCATCCCGGTGGATATTGCTGGTGTTCCCTGCGATTACGAAAAGATTTTTCAAATCGTGGAACGTAAAAAAGGTCTGTTCCGGCCTTCGGAGAATCCCCTTCAAAAAGCATTCGGACGCATCATCGTCCAAGCGGACGGCGCCCACTCTTTCGGTGCTTCCCGAAACGGGATCCCCAGCGGTTCTTTGGCGGATTTCACCTGTTTTTCTTTCCATGCCGTTAAGAATCTGACTACAGCGGAAGGCGGCGCCGTTGTGTGGAAAGAAAGAGAAGGGATCGACAGCGAAGATCTCTATCGTTTATATATGCTGCTTTCCCTGCACGGGCAGTCCAAGGACGCTCTGGCCAAAACGCAGTTAGGCGCCTGGGAGTATGACATTGTGGCTCCCTATTATAAATGTAATATGACGGACATCATGGCTTCATTGGGATTGGTGCAGCTGGAACGGTATTCTTCTCTTTTGGCTCGCCGGAGAGAGATCATCCAGATCTATACCCAGGAGCTTCAGGGACTTCCGGTAGAGATTCTGGTTCATGAAAGCCCCGCATACATTTCCAGCAAGCATTTGTTCCTTGTGCGCCTGACTGGCAAAACAGAGCAGCAGCGCAACCAGATCATTACCAAAATGGCCCAAGCGGGGATCGCTACCAACGTTCATTATAAACCCCTTCCCATGCACACTGCGTATAAGAATCTTGGGTTCCGAATCGAGGATTACCCCAACGCATACCAGATGTATCATAATGAGATCACCCTGCCTCTGCATACATTGCTGACAGACCAGGACGCACATTTTGTAGCATCCACGTTGCGTTCTATTTTGGAGGAAACCCAATGATCGTTCGCGCCTTTGAAAAATTGCCCCCCTCTCTGCAAACAGCGGAGGTCCGACCATACTATGAAGCTTTGCAGAAAAAGAAGGGGAGCCTTTTTGTGAAACGGTGTTTCGACATTTTTGTGTCGCTGCTTCTTTTGGTGCTTCTCTCCCCTGTGCTTCTGTTTCTGGCCATAGCGATCCGTATAGATTCCCCCGGCCCCATCCTTTTTCGGCAGGTCCGGATCACCCAATACGGACGTTCCTTTCGGATCTGGAAGTTCCGAACCATGGTAAAGGATGCAGAAAAACTGGGAGCACAGGTCACTACAGACGGAGACCGCCGAATCACCCGAATGGGCAAACTGCTCCGGAAATGCCGTTTGGACGAGCTTCCCCAGCTTTTTAATATCTTGTCCGGCAAAATGACATTTGTAGGCACACGGCCCGAAGTTCCCCGGTATGTGGAGCGGTATTCCGGCTCCATGTGGGCCACGCTTCTGCTGCCTGCCGGTGTAACGTCCCAAGCCAGCATCGCTTATAAAGACGAAGACCGGCTGCTTTCCGGAGAAGGAAATGTGGATGATATTTATGTAGAGCAGGTCCTTCCGGAAAAGATGAAGTACAATTTGGAGTATCTCTTGCAATTCAGTTTTATGCGGGATCTGAAACTGATGTGGCAAACCGTTTGGGCTGTTTTGCACTAAGATGTTTCGTTTTTGTTTTGGCGCAGTTCCGTGTAGATTTTAAGGCAGAGGTTTTCCTTTTGCCTAAAAAATATATTTCTTATTTCATTGCAAAGTTTAAAGTTAAGGAGAGTTTAAAATGACCATGAAAGAATCCTTGCTGAAAAAAATAGACGAGCGGTCCATTGTGGTAGGCGTAGTAGGCCTCGGGTATGTAGGCCTTCCGCTGGCAGTGGAAAAGGCCAAAGCCGGCTTTAAGACCATCGGCTTTGACGTGCAGGCGCAGAAAGTAGAAATGGTAAACCAGGGAAAGAATTACATCGGCGACGTGGTGGATTCGGAGCTTTCCGATCTGGTAGAGAAAGGAATGCTCAGCGCCACAACCGACTTTTCCTTCATTAAGGATGTGGACTTTATCGCCATCTGCGTTCCCACTCCTTTGGATTCTCATCAGGAAC
>CALWUW010000001.1 GCA_944384815.1 uncultured Clostridia bacterium | reverse complement strand
CTGACTCTGTTTGTGAGGGTTCGAATCCTTCTTCCCCAGCCATCACGAGGTGTGGCTCAGCTTGGTAGAGCGCTACGTTCGGGACGTAGAGGCCGCTGGTTCGAATCCAGTCACCTCGACCACACCTTACAGAAACCACTTGGCTTGCCAAGTGGTTTTTTCGTTGTTTGGAAAAGATTTTTATAATCATTAAAAAGCAATAGAAAAATTTCGTTTTACCGATTCTCGTGTTGGTGATCTTGTTGGCGATCTGGGTCAAATTTAAGATGAGCGGCAAAAGGAGCACAGTACGCAATGCTTAGCATTGCGTACTGTGCTCCTTTTCTAGGACATAGTTTCTACAGGAAAATGATTTTTTAATCTCCGAAAGCGATGCCGATCTCCCTAGCCGCCAAAATTTCCTCACAATCCGTAGGGACGGTTTTGAGCTTGCCGGCCACCTGGGAAAGCGGGACAGGAACAATGGCACCGTTTTGCAGAGCCACCATGTTGCCGTAGTTCTTTTCTTTGATTAGCTTGGCTGCCGCCGCGCCGAATCGGGTGGAAAGAACCCGGTCATACGCACAGGGGCTTCCGCCTCTCTGGAAATGCCCGGGAACAGTTACGCGGATCTCCTGACCGGTTTTTTCTCCGATTTCTTTTGCCAGGCGGTAGGAGATGGAAGGCTCCGTCATAGCGGCCCGAGCCGCCTTGAATTCCTTTTTGCTCATTTTGGCTTCCTGCTTGGAAAGCGCGCCTTCCGCCACGGCCAGAATGGAGAAACGCTTTCCTTCCTTATTCCGGCTTTCCAGGGTTTTGGCAATGGAATTTACCGAATAGGGGATTTCCGGAAGAAGGATCACATCCGCCCCACCGGCAATGCCAGCGTATAAAGGAAGCCAGCCCACCTTGTGCCCCATAATCTCCACAATAAAGACCCGTCCGTGGGAAGTCGCTGTAGTGTGGATGCAGTCCAGCACGTTGGTAGCTACTTCCACAGCGGAATGGAAACCAAAGGTCATGTCTGTTCCCCACACATCGTTGTCAATGGTTTTGGGGAGAGATACCACGTTCAGACCTTCTTCGCTGAGCAGATTGGCGGTTTTATGCGTTCCGTTTCCGCCCAGGACTACCAGAGAATCCAGCCGCATTTTTTTATAGTGATCTTTCATGGCCTGAACTTTGTCCACACTGTCCTCTTCAATGACTCGCATCATTTTAAAGGGTTGGCGGGAAGTTCCCAGGATGGTTCCTCCCAGCGTGAGGATACCGGAAAAGTTTTCCGGCTTCATCTTTTTGTAATCCCCTTCGATCAGGCCTCTGTATCCGTCTGCGATGCCGTAGATTTCCACATCATTTCCGAATTCTTCGTATAACGCTTTGCTGACGCCGCGAATAGCCGCGTTTAGTCCCTGGCAATCTCCGCCGCTGGTCAAAATACCCACTCGTTTCATAATGATGCCCTCTTTCTTTTCATTTTCCGTATATGTGTTAAGCTCGGTCAGAGTCCGGTGTATGGACAATGGGCGTATAAGGCTTGCTTTCATCCGGATCGGAAACGGCCTTCAGCGCTTGTATAGCCATTTTGGAAAACTCTCTGTGGCAATTGACAGCCGCTTTTCCTCTTCGGTCAATGTGCTCATAGGAGGTGTCTGGCTGCATGATCCTGGCGTTGATGGTGTCGCTGAGCATTTCATCCAGAATGGAGAAAGCTCTCTGCCGAAGATCCTCGTCTTCGATGGGGAAGACCAGCTCTACCCGGCGATCCAGGTTGCGGGGCATCCAGTCGGCGCTTCCCATATAAATCTTGGGAGAACCTCCGTTTTCGAAACGGAAGATCCGGCTGTGTTCCAAAAGCTGCCCTACGATGCTGTGAACGGTGATGTTTTCACTGATACCGGGAAGCCCTGGGATCAGGCAGCAAATTCCCCGCACGATCAGCTTGATGGGAACCCCTGCTTGGGAAGCCTTATACAGCAGCGCGATAATTTCCGGATCCACCAGAGAGTTTACCTTGGCGGTGATTCCGCTGGGCAGCCCCTGGCGGGCATATTCAATTTCTCTTTGAATGCGCTGCTCAAAGAAAATCCGCATACCATGGGGAGCGACAATAAATCGGTTATACTCCGGCGGGCGGGAATATCCGGTAAGGACGTTAAACAGGGAAGAGGCGTCCCGGCCGAAAGGCTCCCGGCAGGTGAAAACGCCGATGTCCGTGTAGATTTTTGCGGTGGAGTCGTTATAGTTTCCGGTTCCCATATGCAAATACCGGCGGATCCCGTCTTCGTCCTGCCGCACTACCAGCAGAATTTTGCAGTGGGTTTTTAAGCCGGCCAATCCGTAAATTACGTGGCACCCCGCTTCTTCCAGCTTTTTAGCCCACTGGATGTTGTTTTCTTCATCAAACCGGGCCTTCAGCTCTACAAGGACGGTAACCTGCTTTCCGTTTTCCGCGGCTCGGATCAGTGCGGCCACAATGGGAGAATGTCCGCTGACACGGTATAGCGTTTGCTTAATGGCCAGAACCGACGGGTCTTCCGCCGCCTGCCGGACGAAATCCACCACACACTCAAAGCTTTCATAGGGATGGTGCACCATGCGGTCTTTTTCCCGGATAGCCTGGAAAATATCCGTATACCCCCAGAATTCAGCCGGCGGATACACGGGCTTGATGGGCTGGAAGCACAGGTTTTCACAGCCGGGAATCCCCGCGAATTTGGAGAGGAAGGTAAGATCCAACGCACCGGGGAGCTGAAAAATTTCCTGGGATTCCATATCCAGCATTTCTTTCAGGAAATCCAGGATCTCCGGGTCGCACTTCTGCAGCACTTCCAGCCGAACCGGGCGGCCCCGTTTTCTCTTTTTAATGGATTTTTGAATTTCGATCATCAAGTCTTCCGCTTCTTCGTCAATGTCCAGATCGGAATTTCGGGTGATCCGGAAGGGGCAGACCGCTTTGATTTGCAGCAGCTCAAACAGCTCCGAAAGCTTGTAGGCGATCACGTCCTCCAGCAGGACGAAGCAGCGCTGCTCTTTTTGAGAAGAGGGGATCTCCAGAAAACGGGAAAGGATCCCGGGAACCTGCACCACAGCAAAGCAAGGCTCTCCGTCTCCGCCCTCCAGCCGAACGGCCAGGTTCAGGCTTTTGTTGGCCAGGTGGGGGAAGGGGCGGCTGCGGTCCACCGCTAAAGGTGTGAGCACCGGGAAGAGGACCTTCCGGAAATACTGGGAGATAAAGTCCAGCTGCTCCTCCGTCATTTCCTCCGGCTCCAAAAACAGAAGGCCGTTTCGCTTCAAAGCCGGGAGAATGGAGCGGTTCAGGCAGGAATATTGTTTGTCCATGAAAATGCGGATTTTTTCCGTAAGCTTGGGGAGAAGTTCGGCCGGTGTAAGGCCGGAAGAATCACAGGCGGTGTATTTGGAATGGACTTGCTCCATAACGCCTGCCACTCGGACCATAAAAAACTCGTCCAGATTGGAAGCAGTGATAGCCAGAAAGCGAACACGCTCCATCATGGGGTTTTCTTTTTTCAGAGCTTCTTCCAAAACCCTGGCGTTAAAATCCAGCCAGCTTAGTTCACGGTTGATGTAAGGAAAGGATGTTTTCTCGTTCATACTCGTTTCGCCTTTCTTAATGCACTTTCAGAGAGAGGGGTTTGATCAGCAGTTCCGGAGCGATGCCGAACACATCGGTGAAGAAAGACGCGCAATGCTGAAAAGCCCATTTTTCCAAAAGTGTGTTTTCATTGCTTTCGGCTGTAATGATCAGCCGGTGTTCATCCAGTTTTACCCGAATATCGGAAAGTTTTTGCTTTTGGGATTTATCCAGTGCATCCGCCAACCGGAACATAGCGGTGATTTTGGAAACCAGCAGCTGGGTTTCGTCGCTGAGTTCATACAGGTTTTCATCGTAATCTTCCGAGTGGTACGGTTCATAGCTGCTGCAGCGGACCGCATAGGCTACATAGCTCATTTCCTCATCGGTTATGCCATAAATGTCCATATTTTGGATCAGGTTGAAGGTGCTGGAAAGATGTTCTTTGGAATTGACATAATAGCCACAGTCGTGAAGAATGGCAGCCAGCTCCAGAATCAGGCGGCCCTGCAGATCCAAGCCGTGAGCTTTTTTCATTTTGTCAAAGATACGGCAGGCAAACCGCCCCACCTGATCGGAATGGGCCAGATTGCATTTATATCCGGCGGCAATGGAGCGGGCGCAGGAAAGCGCGTTGATACGCACCTGGCTGTGAAAATCCTCCTGGCTTTTGGGAAGCAGCATGGAGCGCACCAGCGTGCTGCACAGATCGGACTTCGGGGCAATAATGGTTTCCGCTTTGGTAAAACGAATCAGCTGCACGTAAATAGCCAGGGAAGAATACAGCAGCTTGGCGCTTTCCTCTGTAATTCCCAATTTCAGGCTGATCTTTTCCGCGGACAATGCCCGGAGCTCTTTAAATAAAGCTTTCACCTGTTTAGAAGAAAGCAAAAAGGTTTCGTTCTCTTCCTTTACCCCGCAAAGAGCCGCAATGGCCCGGATCTCGTTTCCTGTAAGAACCAGATTTTTAACCGGGAAACTGTTTTGGGGGAAGGCTGTGGAAATATGCTGAATGATCAGGTCCACATATTCCGCCGCTACTGTGTAGAAAGATTCCGTCTCATCCTGAAGGCCGCCCAGTTTATCGTAAAGCTTTAAAACGCCCAGCGGGATGTTTTGGGAAAAGGTGACCCGGACTCCGTCGTACAGGGAAAAACCGATGGTTCCCGTTCCGATATGGGTGACCAGAGAGTTACCCTGCTGGAAAGCGTCTGTGCTGCGGAGGGACTCAAAAATATCAGAGAAGATCAAGGCCTTTTCCTGATTGTCTTCCAGAATTTTTACGGTAAGATTGTTTTGGAGTTTTAGTTGATCCAAGACAAAAGCTTTGTTTTGCGCTTCCCGGAGAGCCGTTGTGGCTACAGCGCAATAGGAATCCACATTGTATTCTTTCAAAACATTGGAAAAGCCCCGCAGAATGGAGGAAAGCTCTCGGAGCGTTTCGAAACTGACTTTTCCGGTGGAAAAGACTTCATGCCCCAGTGCAATGGGATGTTCCAGCAGATCAACGGGAGAGACTTCTCCCTTTTTTAGTTGAGAGACCAGCATGCGCACCCGATTGGAACCAATGTTGATAACGGCAGCGGTTTTGCCGCCTTTTTTCTTTGTCAAAATATGCACCACCTTTGCTGTACAAAACACAAATTTCTCCCTATCAGGGAGAAAAAGAAAACAAAAAAGTTCTGAAAACAAATATATTATAGCAATTGTTTTATTTTCTTACAACTTAAAAGAGAAAGAAAAAGGAGGTTTATTGGCACTTATTCACATTGTTTTTCCTAAATTTAACAGATATTTAAAGAAAGAGAGCAATTTTCAAGAATCTAAGCTTTTTTTAAAAAAATACTTGATTTTTTTAAAAGGATTCGGTATAATACGAACTTGTCAGGTGAAGATAGCACTTGCCATGGAGAGGTATTCTAATGGTAAGGAGCCACATTGGAAATGTGGTGTGCCGCAAGGCATTGTGCGTTCGAGTCGCATCCTCTCCGCCATCGTAGACGGGTATCCGAAATTCGGATACCCGTTTTCTTTTTCCTTTTGTCAAAACCAGGGAGGAAATACGCTTCCGGAGTTCGATGACAGGGAATGATACGGAAAATCGTCAAAACGAAAAACGGCAAATCTATAAGAAGGAATGTCTGGAAATATGAAAATATGAAAATAAGGAAATATGAAAATACGAAAATAGGTTGGCAGGTTTTTCTCTTCCCAGCGGTGCAGATTTCTTTTGATAGGCAAATGTGCTGCCATGGGGGAAGCAAAAGAAAATGAGCGCTGTGTGGTTTGTTTTCGGCGGAATCCTAAGGAGAGAACAGCTTGCTTTTTGCCATGGGGTATACTATAATATAAGGAACGTAAAATTCACTTTTTAGAGGAATACCGTTTTGCAGACGGAAAATAAAGTTGGATCTGGAGGATACAGAATGAAAAGAACAGAGATCAGAGAGTTACATGCGCACGCGCAGGAATTGGCCGGCCGTTCTCTGACGGTTTGCGGATGGGTCCGTACCATCCGGGATTCCAAATCCCTGGGATTTGTGGAGCTGAACGACGGAAGCTGCTTTAAGGGAGTTCAGGTGGTGCTGGAAGAAAGCAAGCTGCCGAATTTCAAAGATATTGTGAAAACCAACGTGGGGGCTGCGCTTCGTGTGGAAGGGCAGGTAGTGCTTACGCCGGAAATGAAGCAGCCTTTTGAGATCCACGCGTCGGCGGTGATAGTGGAGGGAGCCTCTTCACCGGAATATCCTTTGCAGAAAAAGCGGCATTCTTTGGAATATCTGCGCACCATTGCACACCTTCGCCCCAGAACCAATACGTTCAGCGCGGCGTTTCGGATTCGTTCGGCGGCGTCTTATGCCATTCATCGCTTTTTCCAGGAGAATGGCTTTGTATATGCCCATACGCCTCTGATCACCGGAAGCGACTGCGAAGGCGCTGGAGAGATGTTCCATGTGACCACGTTGGATCTGGAAAATCCGCCCCGGGATGAGCAGGGAAAAGTGGATTTTTCCCAGGACTTTTTCCAGAAACACACGTCCCTTACCGTATCCGGTCAGCTGGAAGGGGAATGTATGGCCATGGCATTTGGAAAGATTTATACCTTTGGCCCCACCTTCCGCGCGGAACGTTCCTTTACGCCCCGGCATGCTGCGGAATTCTGGATGATCGAGCCGGAAATCGCCTTTGCGGATCTGCAGGACGACATGGAACTGGCCGAAGCCATGATGAAATATGTGATCCGTTACGTAATGGAAACCTGCCCTGCGGATTTGGAATTTTTCAATCAATTTGTGGATAAGGGCCTTTTGGAGCGTCTGGAGAACGTAGTGAATTCGGAGTTTGCCCATGTGACATATACGGAAGCGGTGGATATCCTGCAAAAGAACAACGATTCCTTTGAGTATAAAGTATCTTGGGGCTGCGATCTGCAGACGGAGCATGAAAAATATCTCACGGAGAAAGTATTTGGCCGGCCCGTATTTGTAACGGATTATCCCAAAGAGATCAAGGCCTTTTATATGCGCCTGAACGACGATGGGAAAACGGTGGCGGCCGTGGACCTTTTGGTGCCGGGAATCGGCGAGATCGTAGGCGGAAGCCAGCGTGAAGAACGGCTGGATCTTTTGCTGGATCGAATGAAGGAGATCGGACTGCAGAAAGAAGACTACTGGTGGTATCTGGATCTGCGCCGTTACGGCGGAGCGCCTCATGCAGGTTTTGGTCTGGGATTTGAGCGTTTGATTATGTATTTGACCGGTCTTTCCAATATCCGGGATGTTCTTCCCTTCCCGAGAACCACCGGAACCGCTGAGTTTTAAGTTTTTGCGATACACAAACCCCTTCTTTTTCGCATACGCTGCGAAGAGAAGGGGTTTTGTAATTTTCTCTATTAGGTTTAAAATCCTGTGAATGCAGGGACCTTCCCGGAAGGAAGAAAATGGATTTGTCCAGTTCGTACAGAAAGCCGGTCCCTGACTAAGGTTTCCTAAGTTAAAATGCAGGAAATCTTTACAAAGGTTGCATTTTACGCCCGATTAGGATAGAATAATACCACAGCCTTCTATGGTTTTGCAATTTTACAAAGGGAGATGCTCATTTTGAACTACCTTTCCTTGGGAAAAGATGAATTGCTGCAGAAAAAAGAGCAGCTGCAGAAAGAGTACGACGGATTTAAGGCCAGAGGCCTTCAGCTGAATATGGCCAGGGGCAAGCCCTGTAAGGAGCAGTTGGATTTAAGCATGCCCATGCTGGAGATCCTGCATTCTAAAGCCGGAATGACGGCATCTACAGGAGAAGATTGCCGCAACTACGGTTTGACCGATGGTTTGCCGGAGATGAAAGCTCTGTTTGCGCAGATGATGGAAGTAGAACCGGAGAACGTGATCGTAGGCGGCAATTCCAGCCTGAATATGATGTTTGATACCGTTTCCTGCGCTATGACCCATGGCTTTGGGGGATGCACTCCCTGGGGCAAGCAGGCGACCATTAAGTTTTTGTGCCCGGCGCCGGGATATGACCGCCATTTTGCCGTGAGCCAGTATTTTGGGATGGAAATGATTCCCATTGAAATGACGCCTCAGGGGCCGGACATGGATGCTGTGGAAAAGTGGGTTAAAGATCCCCAAGTCAAGGGAATTTGGTGTGTTCCCAAGTACAGCAATCCCCAGGGGTATACGTATTCCGACGAAACCGTGCGGCGTTTTGCGGCTTTGGAGCCTGCGGCAGCGGATTTCCGGATTTTTTGGGATAATGCATACTGCGTCCACGAGCTGACGGATACGCCGGATGTGCTGCTGAGCCTTTGGGATGAATGCAAGAAAGTTCACCACGAAGATCTGGCGATTTTCTTTGCTTCCACCAGCAAAATCACTTTCCCCGGAGCAGGCGTAGCGGCCCTGGCGGCCAGTGAAGCCAACCTGAAAGTGATTCGGGAGCATTTGTCTTTCCAGACCATTGGCCCCGATAAGCTGAACCAGCTGCGGCATATTTACTATCTGGCTGATATGGATGGTGTTCATTTGCAGATGGAACGGCATCGCCAGATTCTGGAGCCCAAATTTGCCACGGTGATCTCTAAGCTGGAATCCCAGTTGGGAGGAACGGGCATTGCCTCGTGGACCAATCCCAAAGGCGGGTATTTTGTCAGCGTGGATGTGCTGGAAGGCTGCGCAAAACGGGTGGTGGAGCTTTGCAAGAACGCGGGAGTAGTCCTCACGGGAGCGGGAGCCACCTATCCCTATGGAAAGGATCCGGCGGACAGCAATATCCGGGTAGCGCCTACTTATCCTCCGGTGGAGGAACTGGAAGTGGCTATGGACCTTTTCTGCCTCTCCGTGCAGCTGGCGGCGGTGGAAAAGCTTCTGAAAGCGTAAAGACCCTGTTTCCAATCCAGAGGAAAGCGGATTTTATTTGATTTCCTTTGCGCCTTTCACAAAAAAAGAGAAAAGATAGACAGACTTATTATATGAAACGCATTGACTTTTCAGCGCAATGCCCATATAATGAGTCTGTTACGTTTTTCGCATATTGCGTTTTACGGTAAAGAATCCCAAACGGAGGAGATACGAATTGAAACGAGTAGCAAAACCTGTGTTTTTCATCGTCGCTCTCCTTATCCTGTTTTTCGGTGCTACTTCCCTTGTGGGAATACATGGACAAAACGGCGATAACAGAGTCACCTACATAAAAGGTGCCAGCGACATTCGCTGGGGAATTGACATCAACGGCGGTGTAGAAGTGACCTTCACCCCGGATACCGACGAAGCGGTAACGGACGAGCAGATGTCTTCTGCAAAATCTATTATCGAACTGCGCATGACCAGCAACCACATTACAGACTATGAGCTGTATACGGATTACGGCAACAAAAGGATCATTGTTCGCTTCCCCTGGAAGAACGGTGAGGAAAATTTTGATCCGGAGTCCGCTATTGAGGAGCTGGCTGCTACAGCAGAGCTGACTTTCCGCGCCGGAGATAGTTACACCTCCACGGAAACAGCTGAAGACGGAAGCACCATTTATAAAATGCCCAAGGATGAAACAGCGGAAAAGGTGCTGCTCAGCGGCAGCGATATTGAATCCGCCCGTCCTGTAACGTATAAAGATTCCACCACCAATGAGATCCAGTATGAGGTAGAGCTGACCCTTACGGAAGGTGGAAAAGCCAAATTTGCCGAGGCTACAAAAACCTACAAGGGAGAAGTGATCTCCATCTGGATGGATGATGTGATGATCTCCAACCCGGTAGTGCAGAGCGAAATTACCAATGGCACAGCTATGATTTCTTCTTCCTCCTTCACTGCCAGCGAAGCGGTGGCTTTGGCGTCCAAAATTAACGCCGGCGCCCTTCCCTTTAAACTGACCACTACCAATTTCAGCACCTTGAGCCCCACGTTGGGAAGCTCTTCTCTGAATGCTATGATGGTGGCCGGGGTGATCGCCTTTATTCTGGTAGCGTTGTTTATGATTCTGGTTTTCCGGTTGACGGGATTTGTAGCTGTGATTTCTTTGGTCGGCCAGGCTGCTCTTTGTATCGCAGCCGTTTCCGGATATTTCCCGGGAATCAGCAGCTTTACGCTGACATTGCCCGGTATTGCCGGTATCATCCTTTCCATTGGTATGGGCGTGGACGCTAATATCATTACCGCTACCCGTATTAAGGAAGAACTTTGGGCAGGGAAAACGCTGGATAGTGCCATTCAGAAGGGTGACGAAAGCAGCTTTTGGGCTATTTTTGATGGAAACGTGACCACTATTATTGTTTCCCTGATTCTGATGCTGGTATTTGGGCCTACCAATATTCTCTCCGGAATTTTCGGGCCTTCCACCACAGGTTCTATTTACTCCTTCGGATATACCCTCTTGGTAGGAAACTTCGGTAACTTTATCTTCGGTGTAGGCACCACCCGTCTGATGACCAAATCTCTCTCCGGGTTTAAGCCGTTGCGTAAAAAATGGTTGTTCGGAGGTGCCAGAGGATGAAAAAATACAATATTCATTTTTTTGAAAACAGGAAGATTTACTTTACCATTTCTCTTGTTATTTTTCTTATCGGAATTCTCTGCAATGTGTTTATGGGAACCAATCTGGATATTCAGTTCCGCGGCGGCGCCATTTTAAAGTACTCCTACAGCGGCCAGGTGGATCCCCAGGTGATTGCTTCCGCTGCGGAAGAAGTGACAGGCATCAGCGCCGATGTGCGTCTGTATAATGATGTGAAGGTTTCTGCGGACAAAACGCAGAATCAAATCTCCATTTCCTTTGCAGGCAGCCAGTCCCTTTCTCTGGAACAGCAGAAAGCTTTGACGGAAGCGGTAGAAAAAACATATCCGGACGCGGCGGTTACGGTTGTGGAAACCAGCTCCGTAAACCCCACCATGGGGCAGCAATTCTTTGCGAAATGCTTGATTTCCGTAGCGATTACGTTTCTTCTCCTGGTAGCGTATGTGGCGTTCCGGTTCCGGAAGATCGGCGGTGCTTCCGCCGGCGTTATGGCCATCATTGCTTTGCTGCATGACGTGTTGGTGATTTACTTTGCATTCGTTATTTTCCAGATGCCTATCAACGACAGCTTTATCGCCGTTGTGCTTACGATTTTGGGTTACTCCCTGAACGATACCATCGTTATCTATGACCGTATCCGGGAAAATCGTAAGATTTTGGGGCCCAAGACGGAAACTTCCGTTTTGGTGAATACCAGCATCAATCAAACCTTTACCCGTTCCGTAAATACATCCATCTGCACATTCATCGCCATTGCGGTAGTCTATGTGGTGGGTATGATTTATGGGCTCAGCAGCGTTACGGCTTTTGCCTTCCCCATGATGGTTGGTGTAATTACCGGCTGCTATTCTTCGGTTTGCATTGCAGGTCCTCTGTATGTAATGTGGCAGAACCACAAAGCAAAGAAAACCGAAAAGGCGAAGGAAGCCCGCTGAAAGAAGTTTTTAAACAGGAACCATGGTTTTCCGTGGTTCCTGTTTTTACTTAACCGGGATTTTCTGGGATTTTCTCTTTAAAGTTTTCCGGTTATAGGATATAATAAAAATACAGGGTAAAAGATTACATAGGAAAGCAGGTGTGGTATGGCAAACGTGTATACGGTTTCGTTGGAAAAAGTGATGAAGGAGCTTTCGTTATCTCCCATCTACATGCCTGGAGATCCCTCTCAGGTTTTGATTTCTTCTCGGGATGTTAATCGCCCCGGTTTGGAATTGAATCGTTTTTATGATTACTATGATACCAGCCGTATCATTATTTTCGGAAATGCGGAAACAGCGTTCCTCCGTTCCAGAACGCCGGAAGAACGTTCCAGAGTTTTGGAGGAGATCTTTTCTCAGAAGCCTCCCGCCGCCATTGTGGCTCGTGGCCTGGAACCGGCTCCGGAGCTTTTGGAAGCGGTCAAAAACAATGGAATCCCTCTTTTGGGAACGCAGGACACCACGTCCAGCTTGGTGGCGGCTCTGGTTGCGTTTATGAATACGGAGCTGGCGCCCAGAATCACCCGCCATGGTGTTTTGGTGGAAGTTTACGGCGAGGGCATCCTTCTGGTGGGGGACAGCGGTGTAGGCAAAAGCGAAACGGCTATTGAGCTGATCAAAAGAGGACATCGGTTGATCGCCGATGACGCGGTGGAGATCCGCAGGGTTTCCGCCAAGTCTCTGGTGGGGCAGGCTCCGGAAAATATCCGGCACTTTATTGAGCTGCGGGGTATCGGCATCATCAACGCCCGGCGGATTTTCGGTATGGGCGCCGTAAAGCTTACGGAAAAGATCGATATGGTGATCAATCTGGAAATTTGGGATAGTCAAAAAGTATACGACCGCATGGGAATCGACAACGAGTATACGGAAATTTTGGGCAACAAGGTTCCGGTTTTGACCATCCCCGTAAAACCCGGACGAAATCTGGCGGTTATCATCGAAGTAGCCGCTATGAACAACCGGCAGAAGAAAATGGGCTATAATGCGGCGGCGGAGCTGCTTACAGGCCTGGGAATGGATATTTCCCTGCTTCAGGAAGAAAATAAACCTTTGAAGCTGGATCTCTGAAAAAAGACGGTTAAAAATCGTTTTATTTGTAAAAACAAGGGAGTTCCCAGAATAGTATAGTAAAGCAAACACAGGAGGCGCGGCGGATTGAATTTTATAGCGGATCTGCATACCCATACGGTGGCATCCACTCACGCATATTCCACGTGGGAAGAGATGATCAGGGCGGCCAAGGAAAAAGGTCTGTGGGCTTTGGCTGTTACGGACCATGGCTATGCCATGCCCGGTGCGCCGGGCACCTGGTACTTTGAAAACCTTAGGGTTATCCCCAGAATTTACCAGGGCGTATTGGTTCTCCGCGGCCAGGAAAGCAATGTGCTGGATGCCGAAGGAACGCTGGATCTTCTTCCCAGGGATGCTGAATGTTTGGATTGGATCGTGGCTTCCATGCATGGTCCCACCATGGGGCCCGGGCCTCATAAAGAGCAAGATATTACCCGGGCTTGGCTGCGTGTGGCGGAAAACCCCGTGGTTCGGGTGATCGGCCATTGCGGAGGCGCGGATTTTCCCTTCGATTACAAAAGGGTGATCCCTGTTTTCGGGGAAGCAGGAAAACTGGTGGAACTCAATGAAGCTACCTTTCGGATGCGGCCTCGTTCCATTCCCAACTGTGTGGAAATCATGAAGCTTTGCAAACAATATAAAGTCCCCATCGTGGTGAATTCCGACGCGCATTTTTCTGCCAGTGTAGGCGTTTTCCCGGAAAGCATTTCAATGCTTTCGGAATTGGATTTTCCCCGGGAATTGGTTATCAATTCCAGCCGGGAGAGGCTGGAGGAATACTTGCTGAAATATACGAAGCTTGCCGGAGAAATCGGCAAAATATGAAAACCGGAGGATGCATATGAGACCCATTGAGGAATTGGAGCGTATTGCGGTGGCCGAGGGCTGCCTGGCCGTACGGGAGGAACCCATGAGCCGGCATACCACATTCCGGATCGGCGGCCCGGCGGATCTGCTGGTGACAGTTATGAACCGGGAAGCATTGGTGAAAGTGGTAGAGTGTGCCGGAAAGCTGTCTCTTCCGTGGATGGTGTTGGGAAATGGTTCCAATCTCCTGGTGCGGGACGGAGGAATCCGTGGCTGTGTGATCGCCCTGGGCGGCGAGTTTACCCAGGTGAGCCGGAAGAGTGACACGGAAATTTCCTGCGGAGCGGCGGCATCTTTGGCGGGAGTTTGTAATTTTGCCAAAAAATATACATTGACAGGTCTGGAATTTGCCTGGGGGATCCCGGCTTCCTTAGGGGGCGCGGTATATATGAATGCGGGAGCCTACGGCGGCGAAATGAGCCAAGTGGTGGAATCGGTGGAAGCTCTTTTGCCGGACGGAACGTTCCGGGAGTTTTCCGGCCAGGAGCTGCAGTATGGATACAGACATAGTGTTTTCATGGAAAACGGCGGAGTCGTTTGCAGCGCCCTTCTGTCTTTGAAACCGGGGAATCGGGACGTGATCGCCCTTTCCATGGAAGATTTTTACCAGCGCCGCAAGCAGAAACAGCCCTTGAACAAGCCCAGTGCCGGCAGTGTGTTCAAGCGGCCGGAAGGGCATTTTGCGGGGGCGCTGATTGAGCAATGCGGTTTAAAAGGATGCCATGTAGGCGGCGCTGCTGTCAGTGAGAAACATGCGGGCTTTATTGTAAACACAGGAGGCGCCACCTGCAAAGATGTACAGACGCTGATCCGGCAGATTCAGGATGCGGTGCGGAAAGAAACCGGAGTGGAGCTGGAATGCGAAGTTCGTATTTTGGGAGAAGAATAAAGGGGAGATAGGCATGGAGTTCCTGGTTGTAACCGGTTTGTCCGGTGCGGGGAAATCCCGGGCAGTAGACGCCCTGGAAGATATTGGATTTTATTGTGTGGACAATATTCCGCCGGATCTGATCCCTACATTTTACACCCTCTGCCAAAATGCCCGGAAAAAAATGGAACGGGTGGCTGTGGTAACGGATATACGCGGGGGAGATCTGTTCGGCACACTTTCCAACTCCCTGGAAGAGTTGAAGCGGGAAGGGCGAAACTATAAGATTTTGTTTCTGGATGCTGCGGACTATGTGCTGGTGAACCGCTATAAAGAGACCCGCCGCCGCCATCCTTTGGCAGAGCTTCATGGGGGCGCCCTGGAGCAGGCGGTAAAACTGGAACGGGAGATTCTCCGTCCGGTGAAAGAATGCGCCGATTATATTGTGGATACATCTCTGCTTTCTCCGGCACAGCTGAAGGAGCGGATCACTAATTTATTTTTGGGAGATATGCAGCAGGCTTTGATGATCCACTGTGTCTCTTTCGGCTTTAAGTACGGCATTCCTTCGGAAGCGGATCTGGTGTTTGACGTTCGCTGTCTGCCTAACCCTTATTATGTGGAGGAGCTGAAACCTCTTACCGGATTGGACGAGCCGGTGAGCAGTTATGTGCTGAAATGGGAACAGACACAAGGGTTTGTGAAGCGGTTTCTGGATATGATCGATTATATGATCCCTCTGTATTGCGATGAAGGAAAAAGCCAGCTGGTGATCGCTGTGGGCTGCACCGGAGGAAAGCATCGCTCCGTGACTTTAGCCCAGCTTTTGTATAATCATCTTCAGGAGAAAAAGATGCGGGTCAGCGTAAACCATAGGGATATTCGGAAGCTGTAAGAAAGGAAAGACTATGTCGTTTGCATCGGATACCAAAAAAGAGCTGTGCCGCTGCCCCAATGCGCAGCCATGCTGCCAAAAGGCGGAGGTGTACGGCTTTTTTTTATTTGGAAAAATGTTTTCGGCCCGGGAAATTTCTGTCACAACGGAAAGTATTCCTGCGGCCCGAAGAGCCAGCCGGCAACTGGCTGAGCTTTCCGGCAGTATTACGGAACTTACAGCGGGAATGTATCGCCAGGGAGCGGATCGCTCCTGGGTGACGGTTTCTGTAAATGCCTGGGAAGAACGGCTGCGCGTGTTGGAGTTTTTTGGTCATACGCCCCAGGAGGCCCATTTGCGGATCCGCAAAGAGAATCTGCCCCAGGACTGCTGCTATCCTGCGTTTTTGCGGGGAGCTTTTTTAAGCTGCGGAACGGTGGTGCGCCCGGAAAAGGAGTATCGTTTGGAATTTGCCGTTCCCCATCAGCATCTGGCCAGGGACCTTCAGGAGCTTTTACAGGGGATCGGTTTGGAGCTGGAGCCCGGTGTCTCTTCCAGAAGGGGAACCTTTGTGGTATACGTAAACGAAGCGGAAAAGGTAGGGGACCTTTTGGCTTATATGGGGGCGTCCGGCGCTTCCCTGGAATTGATCCAGGCCAAAATGCTGAAGGAAGTTCGGAACAATGTGAACCGAAAGCTGAACTTTGAGTCTGCCAATCAGGATAAGACCGCGGATGCGGCAGCCAGGCAAATGCTGGCTATCCGCAGGATCGGAGAGACCGTAGGATTTTCTTCTTTGCCGGAGCCGCTGCGGCAGCTGGCGCAGCTGCGGTACGAACATCCGGAGTATTCCCTTCGGGAGCTGGGGCAAAGTCTGGAGCCGCCTATCAGCCGCTCCGGTGTCAACCACAGGCTAAAAAGGATCCTGGAACTGGCAGAAAAATCAGGGCAGACGGAGGAAACGCTTCAAGAGGAACCTTAAAAACGGAGGATAGCTATGTTTGTACATCTGCATTTGCATACAGAATACAGCTTGCTGGACGGCGCCTGCCGGATCCAGCAGCTTTTGGATCTGGCTGCAGCCCGGGGAGATACGGCTGTGGCCATTACCGATCATGGCGTGATGTATGGGGCGGTGCAGTTTTACAAGGAAGCAAAGAAAAGAGGCATCCGCCCAATCATTGGCTGCGAAGTGTATGTGGCGCAGCGCACCCGCTTTGATAAGACTAATGAGTTGGACTCGGAAAGCCGTCATTTGGTGCTGCTGTGCGAAAATCAACAGGGATATGAAAATTTGATCCGGATGGTTTCTGCTTCCTGGACGGAAGGGTTTTACCGGAAACCCCGGGTGGACTTTGAGCTTTTGGAAAAATATCATCAGGGGCTGATTGCCCTTTCGGCTTGTTTGGCGGGGGAAGTCCCCCGGGCTTTGACGGCCGGGGATTACCAGGAGGCTAAGAAGGCCGCTCTCCGATACGCTTCCCTGTTCGGGTCGGATCATTTCTATTTGGAGCTGCAGGATCACGGCCTTCCGGAGCAAAAACGTATCAATCCCCAAATCATTCGTCTTTCCCAGGAAACCGGCATTCCCTTGGTCCTTACCAACGACTGCCATTATCTCACCCAGGAAGACAGTAAAATGCACCATATTCTTTTATGTATTCAAACCAACCACACCGTGGAAGATACGGACGGTATGGAATTTGGATCGGATGCGTTTTACTATAAGACGGAAGAGGAAATGCGGGCTCTGTTCCCGCAGCTTCCCGAAGCGGCGGATAACACCGTTAAAATCGCGGAAAGATGCCAGGTGGAGTTTGAGTTTGGAAAGACAAAGCTTCCGCGTTTTGAAACACCGGACGGCTCCGATAACCGGGAGTTTTTCCGGAAAAAATGTTATCAGGGGCTTTATGAGCGGTATGGAGAGAATCCGGATCCGGCAGTGGTAAAGCGCCTGGAATATGAGCTGGAAACCATCGAAAAGATGGGATATGTAAACTATTACCTAATCGTGTATGATTTTATCCGGTACGCCAAAAGTGTGGATATTCCCGTAGGGCCAGGACGAGGCTCCGGAGCCGGAAGTCTGGCGGCTTACTGTATTGGGATCACCAATATTGATCCCATCCGCTATGATTTGCTGTTTGAACGGTTTTTAAATCCGGAGCGGGTCAGCATGCCGGATTTTGACATTGATTTCAGCGACGAGCGCCGTCAGGAAATGATCGACTATGTGACCCGGAAATACGGGGAGGATTATGTGGCTCAGATCATCACCTTCGGCACCATGGCCGCCAGGGGCTCCATCCGGGATGTAGGCAGAGCCATGGCCATGCCTTACGCGGCAGTGGACAGCGTGGCTAAGCTGGTTCCCCGAGAGCTGAACATTACTTTGGATGCGGCGCTGCAAAAATCCCAGGAACTGCGCCAGCGCTATGAAACCGATCTCCAAATCCGGGAACTGATCGACATGGCGCGGAAGGTGGAGGGGATGCCTCGGAACGCCTCCACCCACGCGGCGGCGGTGGTAATTACCGACCGGCCGGTATACACCTACGTTCCTTTGGCCAAAAACGGAGACGCTGTAGTTACCCAGTACACCATGACCATTATGGAAGAGCTGGGGCTTTTGAAAATGGATTTTCTGGGTCTGCGAAACCTTTCCGTGATTCAAAGAACTTGCCAGATGATCCAGAGGCATAATCCGGATTTTTCTTTGGAGAATCTGGATTACGGGGACGCCAAAGTGTTCTCCATGCTGTCCCAGGGAAATGTGGAAGGCGTGTTTCAGTTTGAATCCGCCGGCATGCGCAGCGTGCTGATGCAGCTGAAGCCGGAGAGCCTGGAGGATCTGATCGCTGTAATTTCCCTGTATCGCCCCGGACCCATGCAGTCCATCCCCAAGTACATTCAGTGCCGGCATAATCCGGCTATGGTCACGTACAAGCATCCCCTTTTGAAGGAGATCCTGGAAGTCACCTATGGTTGTATTGTATACCAGGAGCAGGTAATGCAGATTTTCCGCACATTGGCCGGCTATTCCCTGGGAAGAGCGGACATTGTCCGGCGGGCCATGGCCAAAAAGAAGGCACAGGTCATGGAGCAGGAGAAACAGGTGTTCCTTTATGGATTGGAAAGAGAGAATGGCTCCGTAGAAGTGGAAGGCTGCATTCGCAGAGGTGTGGATGAAAAAACGGCCCTTTCCATTTTTGAGGAGATGGAAAGCTTCGCATCTTATGCTTTCAACAAATCCCATGCGGCGGCGTATGCTGTAGTAGCGTATCAAACGGCATGGCTGAAATGCCAATATCCCCGGGAATATCTGGCGTCCCTGATGACCGGGGTGCTGAACGATAATAACAAGCTTTCCGTTTATATCGCGGAATGCCTGCGGCTGGGAATTCGGGTGCTGCCGCCCCACGTCAACGAGAGCCGGGACGATTTTGCAGTGTCGGGGAAAAACATACGGTTCGGTTTGTTGGCAGTGCGCAATTTGGGGCGTTCCCTTATTACCGGATTGATCGAGGAGCGGGAGAAAAACGGAGCGTTTCCGTCCTTTTACGGATTTTGCCGGCGTATGTTTGGGCTTATCAATCGCCGAGCTCTGGAAAGTCTGGTCCAATGCGGCGCTTTGGATGGCTTGGGACTTAATCGCAGAGAGATGCTGGAAAATGCCGGAAGTGTTTTGGATTCCATAGAAGCAGATAAAAAACGAAATTTGGAAGGGCAGCTGGGATTCTTTTCCAATCTGCAATCGGCGGACACCCAGGAGGATACGATTTCCATTGCACATTTGCCAGAGTATTCTCAGGCGGATTTACTGGCTATGGAAAAAGAAGTAACGGGAATGTTCCTTTCCGGACATCCCATGGCGGAGTACGTACAATCCTATGAAGCGCTGAAAGCCGTACCCATTGGAGATTTGCTGGATCCGGAAAAGGAAGATCTCTATCCGGACGGAATGCGGGTGAGCTGCATGGGCTTTGTCAGCTCGCTTAAGAAAAAGGTTACCAAAAGCAACGCCACCATGGCCTTTTTGACCTTGGAAGACCTGTTCGGCAGCTTGGAGGTGCTTTTGTTTCCGGCGCTGCTGGGCCAGTATGCGGACTTGTTCCAGGAGGGAAAGTTGCTGTATCTTCATGGGCGCATTAGCCGCCAGGAAGATGAGGAGACAAAGCTGGTGTGCGAAAAGGCATCGGTCCTTCCTAAACCGGGGGAGAGTATAGCAATCATCTCTCCGGTAAAAAAGCACGAACCGGCCAAAAAATCTTCTTCCTCAGGAAAAAAACCGGGATTATATCTGAAAGTTCCAGGTGAAAAAACAGCGGCCTATGAGAGGGTAAAAAAACTCCTTGCCGTGTTCGACGGAGCAGAAGATGTATATATTTATATGAGTGACTCAGGAAAACTGTTTAAGGCGCCTGCCGGCATGCGCGTGGACGTAAACCGGGTTCTTTTAGAAGAATTAAGTCGAGTTTTGGGACATGCCAATGTAGTTTTCATAGAGAAAATGAAACAATAATCCATATTACAGGGAAGAAAGTCCATATTTAACGGTTGATAAATCAAGGGGCACTGTATTATAATATAGGCGGTGTAAATTACACAACGGTAGGGGGATTTTATGATGAATGCAAAGACGATTGCCGTTCTTACCAGCGGAGGAGATGCTCCCGGCATGAACGCCGCAGTTCGTGCTGTGGCCAGAGCGGGTATTACTTCCGGGCTTCGTGTCTTGGCCGTGCGCAGAGGATATAACGGTCTGCTTAACGGTGATGTATATGAAATGAATCTCCGCAGTGTGTCGGATATAATTCACAGAGGCGGTACGGTTTTGTATACGGCTCGCAGCCCTGAATTCAATTCGCCGGAGGGCGTGCAGAAGGCGGCGGATTGCTGCCGGAAGCTGGGAATTGATGGAGTGGTAGTGATCGGAGGAGACGGTTCCTTCCGAGGTGCCCGGGATCTGACCAACGCGGGGATTCCCTGTATTGGAATTCCCGGAACCATTGATAACGATATTGCCAGCAGTGAGTATACCATTGGCTTTGATACAGCCATGAATACGGCTGTTCAAATGGTGGACCGTTTGCGGGACACAACGGAGTCTCACGACCGCTGCAGCGTGGTAGAGGTTATGGGCCGACGCTGTGGTGATTTGGCGCTGCAAACCGGTATTGCCGTAGGTGCCACAACCATTTTGGTTCCGGAAGTTCCGTATGATTTTGACCGGGATGTTATCCAAAGAATGCAGTTTACCCAGAAGACCGGGAAAAAGCATTTCATTATTGTGGTGGCCGAAGGTGTAGGCGGCGTGGATGTTTTGGCCAAGGAGATCCAGAAGCAGACGGGCATTGAAAGCCGGGCTACGGTTTTGGGGCACGTTCAGAGAGGCGGCTCTCCCACTTTGCGGGATCGGGTGGTTGCCAGCGAAATGGGTGCGAAAGCGGTTTCTTTGCTGTGCGAAGGAAAGAGCAACCGTGTATTGGTAGTCCGGGGCGGTTTGGTAACGAATCTGGATATTACAGAAGCCTTGCAGATGAAGCGTCCTTTCAATAAAGAGCTTTATGATATTGCGCTGAAGATTTCTATTTGATTTTTTGTGAAAGAAAAGGCTGCCGTTTATACGGCAGCCTTTTTTGCTTTTGATACATAAGAGAAGATGGAGAAACGGAAAATCCACCGAATGTATCCTACTAAAAGAAAGAGGAAAAAGTGCGAAAAAAGTATTGACATCCGATTCTTTAGATGGTAGAATGATACTCGCGCTCGAGGAAAGGAACTTTCCTGATGCGAGGATAGGGGTATAGCTCAGTTGGTAGAGCAGTGGTCTCCAAAACCACGTGCCGAGGGTTCAAGTCCTTCTGCCCCTGCCACATGGCCCGGTAGTTCAGTTGGTTAGAACGCTAGCCTGTCACGCTAGAGGTCGACGGTTCGAGCCCGTTCCGGGTCGCCATTTGCTGCTATGGCTCAGTAGGTAGAGCACATCCTTGGTAAGGATGAG